>JBKDKX010000016.1:0-148094 GCA_046344715.1 Alphaproteobacteria bacterium
ACCTTGAGGTGGTAGCTCCGCGAGGAATGGAAGTTCGAGTCTTCTCGACCGCACCACCCTTCGCCTATGGCTTCGGGTGGCATAGCCACACGAATGCCGTCATTAGGGTGAAGGGGTGTCCGCCGAAGCTTGCTTGCGGGCGTAGCATATTGATTCAAGATATTATTTAGCGTGCGGGTTTCCGATTTTACCTATACCACCTACTGCGCCTATGCCTCCTTTGTTGATTTTATTAGGCATCTCGGCGGCATCTGCCGGTACAGTTTGATTATCTACGGGTAGTTGGGGTGTAGTGGTATCGATTGAGGGGCTATTCGGTGCATCAGGCGTTGTGGTATTTACAGAATCCGGTTTTCCCAAAGGTTTTGTTAGCGTTGGATTGGCGATAACCGTTGTGCTTGCACCAATCGGCATCCTTGGGGCTGCTGAAAGAGGCTTGGGAACTGCTGGAAGCAGTCTTGGTGGGGTTGCCTGTACTGGTGGCGTTGGGGCGATAGGAACGTTAGCGGCAGGAGCTGCAGTAGATTCTTGTATAGCAGGAGGCGCGACTTCTTGTTTTGGGGGCAAAGAAGTACTTGAAGGAACGGCAGCTGTATTTGTCTGTGGTTGCGACACAGGAACTTTTTGTGGGGTACTTACAGTGTTATTTATTCCACCTTTAAATCTTTTTTCTTCCGCCTTACGTTGTTTCTCTGCTTTTTTCTTTTTTTCAGCGCGCATCTTTTGTTGCATTTTCTTTGGCATATCAACCCAGGATTTTTTGGTATCCATCAAGATGTGCGGGATTACATTATCGATAGTCGGCATGGCATATGCCCAGAAAGGGACAACAAATAACGCAGACAGAAAAGCTAAAACTACTACTGCACGTTGCACAAAGGCCCCTGTTTTCAGGCTATTTTAGCGTATAAGGCGTATGTTTTCCAACACTTTCAGGGGGCGGGCAGAGGAATCTGATTCTTCGTCGTCTTCAACCACAGGTTTTTTAACATCCAGAATCTTATTGGTGCGCTTACACTTGCCATCAATAAATGCACCATCCTCAATGGTTATGCTCTCATGCATGACAATACCTTCGATATGGCAGCTGCTAAATAGGTGAGCATGGCGTGAGCGGATAAGACCTACCACTTTTCCATACACTAGCACATTATCTGCGATGATCTCGCCGTTGACCTTGCCGTGTCCACGCACGGTAAGCATCTGGCAGCGTATATTGCCATCAATGGTGCCGTCGAAATCGATGACTCCATCACTCACAATATTACCTAGAATATGCATTTCACGCGTAACAACGGTAGGGAATGCACCTTTTTTAGCAGGTGCTGTTTTCTTTGTGTCTGGCTTAGTTTTCCAGAACATACTGACCCGCATTCAGGAATTTCTTGGGATTCAGCGTTTGTTCGCGGTAGCGTACTTCATAATGCAGATGGTTTCCGGTGCTACGGCCTGTGCTGCCTTGTATGCCAAGAACATCACCCTTTTTTATCTTCTGACCTGCCGACACGTTGATACGGCTTAAATGTGCATAACGCGTGGAGATGTTATAGCCGTGGTCAATATCTACGTAATTACCATAGGTGCTGCTCCACTCGGCTTTTTTAACTTTTCCATCACCGGTTGCATAAATCTGTGAACCGTTTGGGCCAGAAATATCAAGACCGGAATGAAAGGCAAGTCTGCCGGAGAACGGGTCAATCCGGCGGCCAAAATGGCTTTGCTCTTCACCATTTTTCATAGGCGATGCCAGTGGGAGCAGGCCAATAATCTGCTTGAGCGCAGCCAGTTCATCCAGACGCGTAAATAGCTCGTTTTCTTCAGGTGTTGCAATATAGGATGTATCAGGAATGAAGGGGCCACCCATGCCTTTATCCGTCTTGGTACTGGCTTGTGGTTTTGGCAAAGCTTTCTTCTGTACAAAATTACGCTTTAGGTCTTTTGGACTAAGGCCGGTCTGCTCAATAATGGCTTCAAGCTCGTCAATCTGTCCGGACGTTTTGAGTTTAACGCGCTCGATAATATCCTCTTTTGAGGTTTTCAGATCATCAACCTGTTTTTCCAGCATGGCAACTCGTGCCAGCAATTCTGGTTGGCTCAGGGATGATGTATCGGCGGCTGCAATTTCCACCTCGGGTATATTTTTTTCTTCAGCAATCAGCGGTTCAGAAAGCCGGATTGGTGTCATCGCACGCATGGCGATTGCCTGTTCCTTCAGCGTGTGGCGTGCAGCCATATATCTGCCCGTGGAATAGGATGCCCAGAAGATACAGCCAACAGCCAGCATAAGGGCGGCAAACTGCATGCGGCCACTGACGTGTAGGTGCTTTACCTTATGTTCTGAAACAATAATGACGTTGCGCTTGTGAAACCATACATTCACATAATTTTTAAGCGTAACAAACACGTCTTTATACTGCATCGCATTCTCCCTGCCGTAGTTTTTAGGGCTGGCCTGAATACCGCTCAAGTATAGCGGCGAAAAAGCCATCCACCCCGTCTTGGTGCGGGGCGACCCGAAAGTAAGAAACCGTATCCGATTCACTTGCGGGCGACGTTTTATCCCATATTTTTTTAGCACAAACAACCCTGAAATCCTTTAGATTTATTAACAGTCGTTCAACTTGTTGTTCGTTCTCTTCTTTCAGTATGGAGCAGGTGGCATAAATCAGCCTGCCGCCTGGTTTTACCAGCCGTGCCGCGCTTTGCAGAATGGATTGTTGTACGGCTAAAACTTCCTCTAAATCCTTAAGCGTAAAGCGCCATTTGAGATCAGGATTACGCCGCCAAGTTCCCGTGCCGGAGCAGGGTGCATCCACCAGCACACGGTCGGCTGTACCCTTATGGCGTTTGATGTGCTGGTCATTTTCGTTTTCTATAACGTGGGTTTCAACCGTATCGACACCGGAGCGCTTCAGGCGTTCTTTAATTTGCGTGAGGCGTTTGGCAGAATTATCCCATGCCAGCACGCGGCCTTTATTTTTCATGGCGGCTGCAATAGCGAGTGTTTTTCCACCTGCACCAGCGCAAAAATCAATCACGCGCATACCGGGTGCGGCATCAACAAGCTGTGCCACCATCTGCGATCCTTCATCCTGCACTTCAAAATGCCCTTCCTTGAAATGGCGGGAGGTAAAAATAGGGGCACGTTTAGCAAGCCTTATACCCACAGGTGAGCGCGGGCAGGGCGATACATCAAAACCTTCTGCCTTTAGATTTTCCAGTAATTCTTCGCGTGTGGTTTTGAGTGTATTGACGCGCAAATCGGTGTGCGCCTGTTCGTTCAGTGCTAGCACGGCTTGTTCAAATTCATCACCAAAGCTTGCTTTAAGATGTGGCGTAAGCCATGCCGGATAATTAAGGCGTACATAGTCCGGCATGTCAGGATGCATAAATTCTTGTTTATGCAGTGCACCGCACATTTTGCCTTCTTCGGCAGTGAGTGGAGCAGGGCAGTGCGCGCCGTCTTTGGTGATATTCTGTATAGAATGCACATCATAATTTTTACGCATCATAAGCGCAGCCAGCACATAATCCCTGCCGGAAATCCGGGTGGATTCATTCAGCAGGCTGTTGCGGAGTGTGGCGCTTGTTTCATTGCTGCTGCCAGCTTTTACCCACCATGCCAGCGACATTTTATGACGCAGCACCCAATACACAAGCTCGCCAATAGCAGCGCGATCTTTGCTGCCAATAAAGCGGCGCGACTTGAAATACATGTCAATCTGCTTATCGGCAGGAAAACGTTTTTCTGATTGCCATGAATCAAGGATGGCATCGAGTAGTTCGATGGAGGCCTGTATGCGTGCGCCGGGGGTCATAAAGCAGTGGCCAGTCGTCGGTGGCTAGTGGCTAGGGAGTGGTTTTTGTTTCTGGTCACTGACCATTGGTCACTGGCCACTTAACTCTCCATCCTATAATTCGGTGCTTCGCGGGTGATGGTGATGTCATGGGCGTGTGATTCACGCAGACCCGCAGAAGTAATACGCACAAATTCCGCATTTTTCTGAAGCAGCGGAATTGTTGGGCTGCCAGTATAACCCATCGCGGCTTTCATGCCGCCGATGAGCTGGTGAATAACGCCAGACACAGGACCTTTGAATGGTACGCGGCCTTCCACACCTTCGGGTACGAGCTTAAGCTTATCGGAAATTTCCTGCTGGAAATAACGATCCGCAGAGCCACGTGCCATTGCGCCGACCGATCCCATGCCGCGATAAGTTTTGTATGAGCGTCCCTGATAAAGCACTACTTCACCCGGGCTTTCTTCCGTACCGGCGAATAATCCGCCAATCATGGCGCAGTCAGCACCGGCTGCCATCGCCTTTGCAAGGTCACCTGAGAATTTAATGCCACCATCGGCGATGACCGGAATATTCTTTTTCTTCGCCACGGCTACCACATCCATAATGGCAGAAAGCTGCGGTACGCCAACACCGGCAATGATGCGTGTGGTACATATGGAACCCGGGCCAATGCCCACTTTCACGGCGTCTGCACCAGCTTCAATCAGTGCTTTTGCAGCATCTGCGGTTGCGATATTGCCTGCGATTATCTGTGCTGATTTATAGGTGGACTTAATGGCACGCACCGCATCAATCACGCCTTTCGAATGGCCATGTGCCGTATCGACGACGAGTACATCTGCGCCGGCTTCAATCAGTGCTTCCGCGCGGGTGATTCCATCTTTGCCCGTGCCAACGGCAGCGGCTACGCGCAGGCGGCCTTGCTCGTCTTTGCAGGCGTTGGGGAAGGTTTCGGCTTTTTCAATGTCTTTCACGGTAATGAGACCAATGCAGCGATATTGCTTATCCACCACCAGCAATTTTTCAATACGGAATTGATGCAACAGTTTTTTGGCAGCATCGCGTTTGATGGTTTTTTCGACGGTGACGAGGTTATCCTTCGTCATCAATTCGCTTACTTTCTGGCGTGGGTCGGAAGCAAAGCGTACATCGCGGTTGGTGAGTATGCCAACCAGCTTGCCCGTTTTACGTTCCACCACTGGAACACCAGAAATATTGTGGTGGCGTACCAGTGCCATGGCTTCGGCAAGTGTGGCATCGGGGTGGATGGTGAGCGGATCAAGCACCATGCCGGATTCATATTTTTTGACTTTCTGTACTTCGGCAGCCTGTTCAGCAGGCGTCATGTTTTTATGGATGCAGCCCATGCCGCCATGCTGCGCCATGGCGATGGCAAGGCGTGATTCGGTTACGGTATCCATCGCGGCAGAAATAAGGGGGATGCCAAGGGTAATATTCTTGGTCAGGCGGGTGGTGGTGTTTGCGTCTGCGGGAATGAAATTTGACGCTCTTGGCTTTAAGAGTACATCGTCGAACGTGAGGGCTTCTTTTATATCCATGATTCACTCGCTGTTTACTGTCATTCTGAGCGCAGCGAAGAATCTTATAACGCAAAGATCCTTCGGCTTTGGCCTCAGGATGACACGTTGTGTCACTTTGCGGGATGCTTCTAGCGGTTTTCAAGGGGGTTGTCTACCGTGAAATAGCCTGAAATAACCCCCATATGGATTGTTACAATTTAATGATATGTGAAGATGGTAGTGCACTAACTTTATAAAATATCAATATATTACAATTTGCTAGCAATATTTCTCTAAGGCTGGATTTGAGTAGAGAAACTTTACAAATTTACGGATTAAGGTAAATTATATGCCTATTACATCAAGACATAGTGGGTATTCGGATGGCAGGAAAGCGACGCGTCGAACGCAGAAAACACCTTGAAGGTAGAAAAAGATGGGACGAAGATGAGAGATCGCTGAGAAAGTTCAAGATTGGTGAGAAAGTGGTGATTGCCGGATCGCTTGCAACACTCGCCTATTGTGGTGGGCAGCGAGCAGGTTTGTGGGATGATACTTTGCCACCGCCTGATATGCTTTCACCGGAACTACTTAGCCCACCACCCGCAGAGGCTCCTGCCGATATTGAAACCGGCCGTCCGGATGTGGATATGGAACGAGTAAGGCAGGCAGTGGAAGAGGCTAGACAAAAGCGGGATGGAAATAGTGGTGCAACTAAACAAATGTCCAAACCCGAAACAGGGGGTATTTACACTCCATCAGGATCATCCTTTGTTGAAACCGTAGGCACACCAGAAACGCCCGAGCAAAAAGCCGAGCGCGAAAAAAAATATACAAAAGATGTAAATGCAGGGCTTTTGGTTGAGCGTAGCGCGGAGAAGATTCTGGCTGACAAGGAACTAGCCATTAAGCGGATTTTTGAGCACATGCTGAAACCTCAGAATGAGGCGTATAACAATATTCCTTCAGAGGAAGGTTCTCGCATTACCCAAAATGAATGTTATAAAGCGATTGAGCAGGCATTTCTTCGCAGGGCGATGGGTAACGAAGCGGCAACGCCAGCTGAAACCAAGAAATACTGGGATAGTTTATCGCAATCCGAAAAAGATGCACTAAGCCGGCAAATACTAGAGGCGCGTGATGTCGGTGGCGCATTTGGCATGCAGGCGTTTAATCCGATTCAGGAAGCGCTGAATCAATATCTGCGTGACCACCCTGAACTCAATCAGGGGCAGGGCAGAGGCCGCTAAGCCGCTTTTGCCTGACCTGAAGCGGCTTTCAATGCTTGGTCAAAATCCGCCATAATATCCTCGGCATGTTCTAGGCCGATGGATACGCGCACACCTTCCGGTTTAATGCCTACTTTTGCCTGATGCTCTGGAGATAGCTGGTGGTGTGTGGTGGATGCAGGATGGATGATAAGGCTGCGAGTGTCACCAATATTGGCCACATGCTTCACCAGTTTGAGGTTTTCCACCATCTGTTTTGCCGCTTCATAGCCGCGCTTTACACCAAAGGTGAATACCGCACCAAAGCCGTTTGGGGAGTATTTCTTGGCCACCGCATGGTATGGGCTGTCTGGCAAACCGGCATAACTCACCCAATTCACTTCCGGATGTTTTGAAAGGAAATTGGCTACTGCCATTGCATTGTCGCAGTGGCGCTGTACGCGCAGGCTTAATGTTTCCAATCCATTGATAGTAAGCGAGGCATTCATCGGGCTCTGGCAGGCGCCAAGGTCACGCAGGCCCACCGCGTGTGCGCGCATGGTGAAGGCCATTTCGCCAAAGGTTTTGAAGAATTCCAGCCCGTCATAGCAAGGGTCTGGTTTTACCATCATCGGGAATTTATCGTTCTGTGCCCAGTTAAATTTGCCGGAATCCACAATAATACCGCCCATAGCCGAGCCATTGCCGGTGATAAACTTGGTGGTTGAATGCAGCACAATATCAGCGCCCCATTCGATCGGGCGAATGAGGTAGGGGCTTGCCATGGTGTTATCGACCAGCAGCGGAATGCCATGCTTATGGGCAATTTTGGCCAACGCTTCAATATCGGCTACTACGCCTGCTGGGTTAGCAAAACTTTCGCAGTAAATGCCCTTGGTCTTGGGGGTAATGGCTGCTTCCACGGCCTTGTGATCCGTAATATCTACAAAATGCGCGCTCCAGCCGAACTGTACAAAGCTGTTCTTGAACTGGCTGGTAGAGCCGCCATACAGGCGGTTGGAGACCACAAACTCATCGCCAGAGCGCATAAGGTTGAAAAGTGCCGTCATCTGGGCGGCATGGCCGGAGGCGCAAGCGGTGGCACCTACACCACCTTCTAAAGCAGCCAGTCTTTCCTGCAGAGCTTGTACGGTGGGGTTTGTAAGACGGGAATAGACGAATCCGGCTTCTTTCAGGGTGAAGAGGTTGGCCGCATGCTCGGCATCGCGGAACTGGAAGCTCACGCTATTATATACCGGTGGCTGAAGCGAGCCGGTGGCATCGGGCGTATAACCAGCGTGGATGGCGAGTGTATCAAAGTGTTGGCGGCGGGACATGGATTACCTTTTTTAAGAATGTTTCGCCCAAAGAAGCATATTTTAAGGGTTTTGACAACTGTTAGCGTCGTCATTGCGAGCGTAGCGAAGCAATCCAGAGCTTTTGGGAACCTGGATTGCTTCGTCGTTTTTACTCCTAGCAATGACGGGTAAAGGGGTGGGGGTAAAGTTTTTGAAAAAAACTCTTAAGTGTTGCATGTTTTTGCTTTATTATTAACTCGACTTTAATTATAGAAGTCGCATCGTTAACTACGTATAGGACTATATGTTTACTATTGAAACTAAGCAGCGCTTAAAAAAGCGGTTTGTCGCGGTTCTCCTCGGCGAGCCTTAACGTAACAATTTGGATATATAGGTACTAAGATTGATGAAAAATGCCCCTCTCGAGCCTGACGGCCGACTCCGACGCCAAAGCGTCCTTCCCCTCCAAAAATTTGTAACACCACAGGTTTATCCGGCGCAAAGCCAGCAGACGGAACGTTTTCGTTCGGTCGAGCACATGGTGCGTGAGACGCGTCCTGAACTGCCTGTGCATTGCCTGCGGCCTACTACTATTGGTAATGCTGCTCGCCGTTTCATGAAACTATTTCCTGGGGATACGCTGTTTGCCGTGAAAACCAACCCGGATCCGCTGGTGATTGGCTATCTTGCTGCCGCTGGTGTGTCGCATTATGACGTGGCATCCATCGCGGAAGTGAAGCTGGTGGCTGATCTTGTGCCCGATGCAAAACTCTATTTCATGCATCCGGTGAAAAGCCGCGCGGCGATTGCTGCGGCATACTTTGAGTATGGCGTGCGTGATTTCTCGCTTGATACGCAAGATGAACTGCAAAAAATCATGGAAGTCACCGGTAATGCCGATGACCTGAACCTCTATGTGCGTGTGACTGTGCCTAACGACACGGCGTATTTGAGCCTTGCCGGTAAGTTCGGCGCAACGCCTGAGGAAGCACCTGCATTGCTGCAGGCAACCCGTGCTGTGGCAAATCGCCTTGGCGTGTGCTTCCATGTGGGTTCACAGTGCATGGAACCGGAAGCATATGGTGTTGCTATCCATAAAGTAGCAGAGCTGCTGGATGCTTCAGGTGTGCGTATTGATGTGCTGGATATTGGTGGCGGTTTCCCGTCCATATACCCGGGCATTATGCCGCTGCCGCTTACCCATTACATGAAATCTATCAAGAAAGCCCTTGCTGCAACAAAGGCGCAATTTGGCCATTGCCAGCTTATCGCTGAGCCTGGCCGTGCGCTGGTTGCTGAAGGTGGCTCTGTTGTTGTGCGTGTGGAACTCCGTAAGGGTAACGCGCTGTACATCAACGATGGCACGTATGGCAGCCTGTTTGATGCTGGCGTTCCGGGCTTTGTATATCCGGTAAAAGCCATGCGCCCGGGCGGAAAACTTTCCGCTGAGGTGCAGGAATTTACCTTTTACGGCCCCACCTGCGACAGCATGGACGCCATGAAAGGTCCGTTCCACCTGCCTAAAGATATTCAGGAAGGTGACTGGATCGAAGTCGGCCAGCTTGGCTCCTATGGAAAAACCATGCGTACGGATTTCAACGGCTTTGGCGAAACCAAAACGGTGGAAGTGAGCGATAAGCCATTGCTCAACAGAGCTGCTGTAAATTGACGGTAAGCCTTGGCGGCTTTGCCGCTTAGGCTTCCGTCATCCTCGGACGAGCGATAGCGAGTTCCGGGGATCTCAGGCGACATACCGTGTAATTCTAGATCCCCGCATAAAGCGGGGATGACTTTATAAGGAAGAAAAAATGAAAACCGCAAAAAAGGCCAACACCAAACACAACCTGCTCACCAAAGAGGTGGAGCATATTGACATCACATCGTTTGACGCACGTCCCATCATCGAGCAGATGGCTGGCATGTCATTCACCTCGCGTGACCTCGCGAAGGCTACTGAGATTTACAACATGATGCTGAAGGATAAATCCTGCTCAGTATTCCTGACGCTTGCTGGCAGCACTTCTGCTGGCGGCTGCATGCAGATGTATGTGGATATGGTGAAAAACAACATGATCGATTGCGTGGTGGCAACCGGCGCATCCATTGTGGATATGGATTTCTTTGAAGCACTTGGCTTCAAGCATTATCAGGGCAGCCAGTTCATGGATGATAAAACGCTGCGCGACAATTACATTGACCGTATCTATGATACTTACATTGATGAAGAACAACTGCAGGCGTGTGATCACACCATTAAAGTAATCGCAGATTCGCTTGAGCCGCGTCCGTATTCTTCGCGTGAGTTCATTCATGAAATGGGCAAATGGCTGGTAAAAAACGGCAAGAAGAAAGATTCACTCATTCAGCGTTCTTATGAACATGGCGTGCCGATTTTCTGTCCGGCATTCACCGATTCTTCTGCAGGTTTCGGCCTTGTGGTGCATCAGGTTGAGCGCATGAAAAAGAAGAAGCCATACCTCACGATTGATTCCATCGCAGACTTCCGCGAACTCACCGACATCAAAATCAAAGGCGGCACTTCCGGCCTTCTGATGGTGGGTGGCGGCGTTCCGAAGAACTTCGTGCAGGACACTGTGGTGTGCGCTGAAATTCTCGGCGTTGATGCCGAGATGCATAAATACGCGGTGCAGATTACCGTGGCGGACGTGCGCGATGGTGCGTGTTCTTCAAGCACGCTGAAAGAAGCATCCAGCTGGGGGAAAGTAGATACTGCGTATGAGCAGATGGTGTTTGCAGAAGCAACCAGCGTGTTGCCACTACTGGCATCAGATGCCTACCACCGTGGCTACTGGAAAAAGCGCAAAAAACGCGAATATGCGAAGTTGTTTGCCTAATAAAAAATCCCCGCCGAGATGCGGGGATTTTTTTATCAGCAAATTCTAACGTGATTTCTCACCAGTCGCACCACGCGCAGTTTTTGCAGCGATAGCCTGTTTTAGCTGTTTGTCTGTTTCTATCAATATTTGGGCGGCTGTTTGTGGTATGTGGCGTTCTGCCTCAAATGCAGTGGTGTTTTCTTTCCTTCTCCTAAGGTTTTGCATGAGCGAGGCAACTGTAAGAAGTGCGCCGCCTATAGCCAACAACGTTGCTGGCTCAGGGACGGGGTGGGACTGAGGGCGACCTGCATCAGCAGGCTGTGGTTGCGCGGCGGATTGATTACCAGACTTTCTATCCTGATATGCAAGCACAGTTGTGCCTGAAGCAGCCATTGCGGCACCAAAGGCAAGCCCAAAACCTCCTAAAATACTCCTGCGGGTGATGGTATCTTCGCGGCCTGCGGCATATTGCAGTGCTTTTACTTCTGTATCACTTAGGCGTTCTGTGAAAGCCTCTAGTGTTTGCGCCCTAATATCGCCTGGCTTTTCTGGCAGTGTCAGGTCTTTAAGTTTTTTGTCCGCAAAAGTTGTGATAGCTACGGCCATATCATAAGGTGTTGGCATCATATCCCCCTTTTTGGCTAGCTTTACAGCAAAGCGCTTCAGCGGGCTGTCATCGCCAAGCATTCTAAAGCCGGTGGCCAGTTCTTCTAGTGTGGCCTTATCCGCCTCATTCTCAGGAAGTGGGGGTTGTACAGGTGTATTATCGCTCACGTTATATGTCTCCGGTTTCGTCTGCTATTAACCATAGAACATATTAGTTAAAAATGCTTAATATCGAGCAGGAAAAATACTTACAAAAGGTATTTTTACCCATTTTTCTTTATTTTTTAACCTCTTTACGCTAGCCTTAACCCTCCAAAAGGAAATAAGGCTATGAGCAAAGAACCTATTAAATTAAAACCAAAAAAGCGCAGTAAGAAAACGGCTGCCATAAAAAAAGCAAAGGGCGAGACCTCACGCATTGGCCATAACGCCATTCAGGCGGGCATGACCAAAAACCTCATTGCCAAAGGCCGTAAGTATTACACCTTCGCTTATAAGCCACGTGACATGATTTTGGATCATGGCAAAGGTGCAATGGTATGGGATTTAGAAGGTAAGAGTTATGTGGATTTTGGCGCCGGTATCGCTGTTTCTGCCCTTGGTCATCACAAAAAAGAATTGATTGATGCACTGCTCGATCAGGCAAACAAGCTCTGGCACACCAGCAATATGTTTTACACTGAGCCGGTGGTTCGCCTTGCCGAAGAATTGGTGAAAGCATCAAAATTCGCCAAGCGCGTGTTTTTTACCAATTCAGGCGGTGAGGCCAATGAAGCGGCCATTAAACTCGCCCGCAAATATGCCGCTGATAAAGGCCATCCGCCGGAACGTCGTGATATTATCACCTTCACCGGTTCATTCCATGGCCGCACGATGGCAACTGTTACGGCAACTGCACAACCGAAATATCACGCGGGTTTTGAACCGCTTCCGGGTGGGTTCAAATATTGCCCATTCAATGATTTTGATGCCATCACTAGCATGGTCAACCAGAACACCTGCGCGGTGATGCTGGAGGTGGTGCAGGGCGAGGGCGGTATTACGCCAGTAGCCCCCGGCTTCCTGCTGCATGTGCAAAACCTCTGCCATAAATATGATGCGCTGTTGATTTTAGATCAGGTGCAGTGCGGCATGGGGCGTACCGGAAAATTATTCTCGCACTTTGCGGAAGCGGGTGTGAAACCAGATGTAGTTACCATGGCAAAAGGCCTTGGTGGTGGTTTCCCGATTGGGGCATGTTTGATTGGTGATAAGGCAGAAAAAACCTTCCAGTTTGGTAGCCACGGTTCTACCTTCGGTGGTAACCCGCTCGCATGTGCGGTTTCCCGCGTAATACTAAAAAAACTGCAAGCACCCGAAGCCATGAAAAATGTGCGCGATCGTGGCAAGGAATTGATGGATGCTTTGGACGCTATCAACACGCAGTTTGGCGTATTCAAGGAAGTGCGTGGTCGTGGCCTTATGATTGGCGCAGAGCTAACACCGCAGTGGCATGGTAAGGCCGGTGAAATATGTGAAACTGCGCGTGCGCATGGACTCATCATGTTGCAGGCCGGGCCGAATGTGCTGCGTTTCCTGCCGCCACTTACCATCACAAAAGACGAAATGCAGAAGGGTATCGACCGGCTGAATAAAACCATGACGGCGTATCTGGCGCGTCCGGGTGCAAAAAAATGATAGTCGTCCGTCCGGTCAAAACATCCGACCACGCGGAGATACTCACGCTCGCAAAAGAGGCCGGCATCGGCTTTACCTCGCTTCCTGCTGACCCTCAGGTGCTGGAAAAAAAGATTGCCCGCTCGGTGGCAAGTTTTGCTGGCAAACCAGAAGCAGAAAAAGAAGAGCGTTTCTTATTTGTGCTGGAAGATACGGCAGCACACAAGCTGGTGGGCACTGTGGGCATCATCGCCCATGTTGGCCTTAAGCACCCATTTTATTCCTATAAACTTTCCACCATTGTGCAGGCGTCTGACGAGTTGGAAATATATTCGCAGCAGCGCGTGTTGCACATGGTAAATGACTATACAGGGGCCACTGAAATAGGTTCGCTGTTTCTACTGCCTTCTTATCGCCGTGATGGCATTGGCAAATTCCTTTCGCGCTCGCGCTATTTGATGATTGCCGAATTCCCTGATGTTTTCTCAGACATTGCCATTTCTGAAATTCGTGGTGTACAGGATGAGCATGGGCAGTCGCCATTTTATACAAACCTCGCGCAGCATTTCTTCAAAATGGATTTCAAGCGCGCCGATTTCATCAACGCCACGCAGGGCGGCCAGTTTATTTCCGACCTCATGCCGAAATATCCTATTTATGTGAATCTGCTGGATGAACGGGCGCAGGCCGTTATCGGCCAGCCGCTTGAGGCATCACGCCCAGCCAAGCAATTATTGGAGCGGGAAGGTTTCCGCCATCAGGGATATATCGATGTGTTTGATGGGGGCCCAACCATGCAGGCGGAATGCACAGAGATTCGCACCGTGCGTAAAAGCAAGCGTTCGGTGGTGTCTGACATTCGCGAACTCATGCCAAAACCGGAATATATGATTAGCAGCACTGTGATGGATAATTTCCGCATTGCGCGCGCGCCACTGGAAGAAAATGACACGGGCGTGTCCATAACTCCGGAAACGGCGAAAGCCCTGATGCTTGATAAAGGGTGCTATGTGCGCTACATCGAGGCATGACCAATCCCATCACGCAATTTGAACAGTGGCTTACCGATGCCAAAAACTGCAAGGCCATTGCCGAGCCTACCGCTATGTGCATCGCAAGCGTAGGCGAGGGTGGCAAGCCATCGGCGCGCATGGTGCTGCTTAAAGATGTCGATACGCGCGGCTTTGTTTTTTATACCAATTATGAAAGCCGCAAGGGACAGGAAATTTTAGCAAACCCGCATGTGGCGCTGTGTTTCCACTGGATGCCACTGGAGCGTCAGGTGCGTATTGAAGGTAAAGCCGAAAAAGTAAGTGATGCTGAGGCGGACGCGTATTTCAAAAGCCGCCCGCGTGAAAGCCGCATTGGTGCATGGGCTTCAAAACAGTCACATCCGCTTTCCGGCAAGGGTGAATTGATAAAAGCAGTTGCCACAGAAACCCTACGTTTTGGTATTGGTGAGATACCTCGTCCACCATACTGGTCTGGTTTTCGGATTGTACCGGAGGTGATTGAATTCTGGAACAACGGCGCAGCCCGCCTGCATGACCGCGAGGTGTTTACGTGCGATGGGAATGGGTGGAGTGTTACGCGTTTATATCCGTAGCATCCACATAACACGCCGGTGTTTCATACAGCCTTATGTTGGTGCAGGTGATGCCCATATTTTTGAATAAATCTGGGCAGAGATTTTTCAATACATAATCCGCCATATTTTCCGCCGTGGGATTGGCATTTAAATAAAATATCTTCTGGCCAGTATGTTTTGCGATATCTTCGCCCAGTGGTTTATCCTTATCGAATAAAATGGTGGCATGATCCCAATGCTCATTAATCCAGCCGCCAAGCTTTTCCTTCACCACGCCAAAATCCACCACGCGCCCCAGTGAATCAAGCCCGTCAGAGGCAAAGGTGGCTTCAATAGCATATCGGTGGCCATGCAAATGCTTGCATTTGCTTTCATGGAGCATCACGCGGTGGGCGGCATCAAATTCGATACGGCGGGTACAGGTTATGGCGTTTTTTTTCATCGGGGCATTATACCGGCAAAATCGCTTGAGTTAAGCACCAATTGAGAGTACCAAGGCAAAAGTTTTCAAGGTTTTCCAATCTCCCAGCGCAAGAGGAGGGTGTATGGCACGTAGACCGTGTGGACATTTATTTTATCTCTTTTCGCAGCAGTATATTTTTGCGCCTGCTAGGCGAAGCCCGCAGGCCATAGTGTGTGCTATGGGCAAGGGATTCAACAACGCAAGCGCAAAAATAGACGCTGCCCTTCGGGTTTGGCAAAAACGCCCGATTATGGCGTCGCAAGGCTTGCCCGTAGTCCCTGCTACGCGCGGTGCCTTGCTCCTAATACTCAGGCGTTTTTGCAACAAACGAAAAGGAGTAAAATGAATGTCCACACGGTCCAGACGTTCTTTCCGTAAAAGACGTATTATTCCAGCGTCTTATAAGCCGCGCCCTGGCTCTGCGCCTGGTTCTCTGGCCGCAAGCCCACTTTCTCACCCGTCTGAAGTGTTTGTCATGGCGTATGGTCCTGATGGTTATGTGGAGCATACCTGCAAGGATGTGGAGGAAATAAACCAGTTCCTGACGGCGTGGCCGGTGGTGTGGGTAAATGTGATTGGCCTAGGCAACATTGAGGTTATCGAAAAAATCGGTAACATGTTTACACTGGAGCGTCTGCTGTTGGAAGACGTGCTGGATACCACCAGCCGCCCTAAAGTGGAATATTACGAAAATTACGTGTTCACCATCATGAAAGGTGGGTTGGTTTCTGAGCAGTTTGAAAGTGAGCAGTTCAGTATATTTCTCAAGAAAAACGTGGTGATTGTCTTTGAAGAAAAGATAAACCACAGCTTCCATCAGGTGCGTGAGCGCATTCGTCGTGGTACCGGCAAGATTCGCGCTTCCGGCACGGATTATCTGTATTACGCGCTGCTCGATGAAGTCATTGATAATTACTTCCCGATTCTGGATAAAATGAATCACCAGCTGGTGCAGATTGAAGACGATATTATGTCTGGCAACCAGCAGGCGCGTGACAACAAAGACGCTATTCAGCAAATTCACTTAACCAAAAGCGATCTGTTGCTTATGCACCGCACCATCTGGCCAACCAGTGACGTGATCAGTATGATTATGCGGCAGGACACTCCGCTTATCACCAAACCCACGCGTAATTACCTGCGTGACTGCTATGACCATGCCATGCAGGCAAACGAACTCACGCAGTTTTACCGCGATACGGCAACCGGGCTTCTAAATACGTTTCTTGCCTATGAAGGGCACAAAACCAATGAAATTGTAAAGGTGCTTACCATGGTATCGGCGGTGTTTATTCCGCTCAATTTTATTGCAAGTATTTACGGTATGAATTTCCATCCGGATAAATCACCGCTCAATATGCCAGAACTTGAGTGGTATTTCGGTTATCCGTTTGCGCTGAGTATGATGTTTATGGTGGCCATCGGGATGGTGATACTCTTCAAGCGTCGTGGTTGGTTGCCAGGTAAAATCCAGAATGGCAATTATACAAATTCGAATGGCAACGGGCAATCGACCTAGTTGTTTTCCGGATCATATTCGCGCTCAACACCCTTAGAATAGCTGGGCGATAACCCGATGGACGGGCAGGCCGCAGGTCGTGGCGCGTCGGGCGCTTCCTTTAGGCGTTGTTCGCATTCAAGATCGCAGGCCTTGGCGCGTGCAGCAGAAATGCTGGAATAGGCTGCTGCATTGCGTGCGAAAGCACATTCGGAGGAACGGGTGAGAGCCCATTTTCTTTGTTGCTGTATAGCAATAGCTTCCTCTTTAGATAGGGGGGCTTTTTTCTCCGATATAGAATCCGCTGTTGGAGCGCCTGCATCAGTAGAACCTTTGGGAATATCCCACCCTTTGGTGGCCATACAATCACTGAACAGGTTTACAAGTTGTGTCTGGCGGTTCAGGGGCGTACCTTCTATGTTATTGTTACGCATAACCATATCCAGTTTTAATTGTGCGTAGGCGCGGCAGTGGTCGCGCTGTTCAATATAATCATGCTGAATAGCGGTTTGATCGGTACATGCCCACCAGCAGCGAAAGCGATAACCCGGGGTAACGATCAGTACAAAGGCGAGGAAAATAAGGCGTAGTCTCGTTGTCATGGCTTTTCCTTTAGGGTAAGGCGCATCATAACACAACTAATCAGTAAAAAAAATACCTAGGCATATCAACTATAGATTGATTATTTATTGTATATATACATAATAATGTGTATACTTTATTTATTGCAAAGGTAATATATGCGAGAAGCCATAGTAATCATCAGGGAATATAGTGGCGATAATGAAGACTTATATATCAGTAAGTTAAGCAAGTATTTTTCCGAATACGCGGTAGTACTTCCCCCGTATGGCGATATACCACAGTTAAAGCTTGCCGCAGAAAACATCATCACAATTGTGATTGATCTTGGCATAAGCGATGTTCCAAAATACCTTGATCTCATCTCTGCATTGAATGAAGAATACTCAGCTATTCCGATTATATTGCTTTTGCCTTATGGCTCAGAATCCTTTGCGCAGAAAGCAGTGCGCGTTGGTGCGCATGATTTTCTGATTAAACCAGTTGCCGCAGAAAAATTGAGGCTTTGTCTGGAACATGCGATTACCATTCGTCATTTGCGTAAATACATTACGCGGCTTGAACAACATATTTCTACGCAATCCGGTATCACGTTAGAAGAGCAGCAAAGTATCATGTTAACCCAGATGCAGCATTTTCTGGTTGATGAGAATGGTAATATTAAACCACTGCATATACTTGAGCAGGAAATTATTGCATCCGTATTACACTATAGCGGCGGGTGTATTTCCCGTGCTGCCCGTAGTCTTGGGATAGGTCGCTCTACCTTATATCGTAAAGTTGATAATGTAAAAGGCGGAAGGCTTCAAATGCAGCGTGCAAGCCAGACGATGCGTCCTACAATCAATACATCGTCAAGATCCCTGTCATCTTTGTAATCGCTTTGGTTCTCAGAGCGTACGGATATACGTTTATTTTTGGGATTTTTAATATATGCAATGTTGCGTACCGTAAGACCAACGCCATCAAAAATAAGAAATAACCCTGGAGGAGACGGTTTTGTGTTGCTTGTATCTATGAGTACAACATCGCCACGTATGAGTTTGGGAGACATGTCATCGCTGGTAATGCGGAAAAATTTTGCATTGTCTATCGACAGGCCAAGCGTTTGCTCGAGCCAGTCGATTCGCATCTGAAACCCTGGACTGTAGTCAATGTGTGAAATAATTCTTCCACTCTGTGTATCTAATGAAACGAAGGCAATGGCTGAAAATTCGGAGGTCTGCTGTTTTGATTTTGTGTGTCCTGTATAAGGGGTCTCTGTGTTAGCCAAATAAGACAGGCTGACATTTAGGGCATGTGCCACTTTTGCCAGCTGTACAGCCGATGGATTCGCTGATTTCCCATTGAGAATATCATACAGGAACGATGTTCTTACGTTAGCAGCCGTTGCAAGCTGCACGCAATTTATACGTTGTTCGGTCATCGTTTTACGCAAGCGTGTACCCACAGAATCTACGACCATAATCAGATGTTCCTACACTCTTCAAACAATATGGAATTAGCCTATTTAACGCTAAAATTAATCTATTCATACAATCAAATATGGTGAAGTCAAAATGAATGCATAGATCAAGGATTTACCAAATATTTATCTTTGTGGCCTAGTGTGCAGATAATCTATACAGTTAGAGGCTTGAATGAGTGCTGAACTTCGAATGGCGGAAATGCTATGTACCAAGCTTTGCCATGATCTGACGGGGCCGATTGGTGCAGTCAATAATGGTGCAGAATTTTTAAGCGAGGAAGGCTTCAACCTGCAAAGTCAGGCAGTAGAGCTAATTATCAGCAGCGCATTCTCCGCGGTTACACGGTTGCAGTTTTACCGGAATGCTTATGGCTCGGTAAAAGAAAACGGCGAGGCTAACCTTGCGGACAAGCAGAAAATGGCACAGGATTTCTTTGCGGGTAGTAAAATCACGCTCGATTGGCCAGATAGCCACACCGATTCTGCTGGTGTTTCCATCAGCCTTAAAATGTCACGCCTCATTTGCAATTTGTTGATTGTAACATCGTCTGCATTAATTCGTGGGGGATCAATCGCGGTGCGTATCGGCCAGACAGATGAGGGCAGGAAGCAGGTGATATTTACCACCGCAGGTCCTGGTCTTAAGTGGGAAAAAGAAGTGGAAGATATTTTATGCGGTGAGGCCGCATCTGCCGAAATTAATCCGCGTAATGTGCAAACGCACTTTACCCGTAAACTGGCGGATGAGTTGGGTGCTTCTGTCGTTGTAACTATAATGGACGAATCATTCAGGCTGCAGGTAGTTCAGTAATCATTAGAAGTTTGCTTTCACTCCGGCATACGCCATCATAGGAGCTCCGGGGCGTAAACCTGCTGGTCTGCGCGCTGCCACATATACTTCATCCAGTACGTTGGTAACACTAACAAAAGGGCGGACACCGTTCATTGCTTCCATCTCAGCGTGTAGGTCGATTACAAAGCTGCCATCGGTGCTTTGGTTCTCAAGCAAAGGGCCACTTCCTGCCACAGTACGCATACGATCAACAAATTTAGCATTTGCACCGATTGACCACGTCTTTGTTTCAATGCCTGCTGAAAGATTTACCTGATGTTTGGCAATGTAAGGCAGTTCAAAACCTTTGCTCACATTGCCCCATTCTGCGAAGGTACTGGTGAAGCTGTTCTGGAACTCAGCACGTGTATGCGTATAGCCGATTTTCACGGGCAGATGTGTTGATTTTAGAGAGGTGAGGCTGGAAAAATCATAGCCGGCGGAGGCTTCAAGCCCCCATACATTGACTTCACCACCATTGAACTGGTCAGCACCGCTGCCGCCGGATGAGAACGTATCTGAACCCAGCAGGTTTTCATAATCGTTGAAAAAACCGATGGCTTCTGCCTTGAAGTTGCTTTTGGTGAAGCGCGCACCAGCCTCGTAATTTACGCTTTCTTCTGCACTGGAACTTTGTGTGGTGGTGTTGGATGGCGGCTCTGGTGGCGCGAAGCCTTTATGCACGCCAGCCAGTGCCTGCCATGATTTGCCGATGTCATATTCCAGCCCGATGCCAGGTACGAAAGCAGACACCACGCTGGCATATTTTTGCAGGTTGGCACCCGTGCGGCTTGGATCGGACGTACCAAAATTCTCGGTTTTCAGATCAACATATTCATAGCGAAAACCCGGTGTTACCGCAAGATTACCAAATGCCATGCGGTTCTGGAAGAAGCCCGCCCATGCACTGGCGCTGCCGATGCGGTTATCCTGTGATCCGGGCGTACCTGCTGTTGTTAGCACCATGGTGCCATTTAACATCTGATAAATATCATCATGCTGGTAGCGATCCTGCTCATCCACATGATAACGCAGGCCGAATTCCACGTCGTTCCTGACACCAAACAGGTTAGTGCGGTAATTAGCCGCTGATTGTATGCCCTGACCATAATAATCGCGGATGTTGGCGCGCACGGTAAGGCCATTGGCAGCACTGTTCCCGCCCTGCAATATGGCAAGATGTGCTGCGAATGTATTGGGATCGTTCAGTACGCTCGTAAGGCTCTGGTTTGTACCGGAACGCACATTGTTTAGTTTGTACCAGTTGCGGTTGAAATCGTTGCGGTAAAGCGTGGTGGTGATGCTCATATCCTGCATTGGCTCGATATAATGTGAAAGCTGCACCTGATGATGGTAGCTATCCATGTTATCTTTTTGCGATGCGGCGTAACGGCGATACGGATTAGCGTTAAAGTCAGACGATGTAAGGCCAAGATAGGTTTCATTAGAATCCTCATCGGTATAGCCCAGCTTTATTTCAAGCTCCTGATAATGCGTGCGGGATGGAGAAGTTTTATAGCGTCCTTTCAGCATGTAGTCAGACGCATTGAATCCGGTATCACCGCCCAGATAATCTGCTTTCTTAAATCCATCGCTGGATTCATGGTGAAATTCGGCGAGTATGCCGAAATTGCCGACATCGGTCAGAGCACTGGTGCCGGTATGGCCGCCGTAACGCAAGCCTGCATAAGAGCCAGCACTGAACGATATTTCACTGGCAGGAACATCCGGCACCGCGCGTGTCAGGAGGTTGACTGCGCCGTTGGTAGTGCGCGGGCCAAATTTAATGGCGCTCGATCCTTTGCGCACTTCAATACCGGTCATACGTTCGCTGCGTGGGAAATAATAGGCTTCGGGTGCGGAGTAAGGGGCGGGTGCAATCAGCACACCATCTTCCATCAGTGTAATATCGGCGCTGCGGTCAATGCGGCCGCCGCGCATCCCAATATTCGGGCGCAGGCCAAAGCCATCTTCTTCCTGTACGTTAATGCCAGGCACTTGCTGTACGATGCGGTGAATATCAGTGCTTGCGGCTTTCTCCATCTGTTTTTCATCCACGTAATAACCTGAGCCTGGCAATGTTTTCACCGGATCCCAATAGCCTTTGGTGATGGTAAGCTGAAGAGGCAATATGCGACGGCTTTGGTCCAGTTTGCTTGGGGAAGGTGATTCCTGTGCGAAAGCAGGAGCCCCCGCCAATGCAGTGCATACAAAGAGACAAAAACGAGACGATATAGACATGTGATACCTGATATTAAGAATGATTTGCAATTGCAGCGTATGTATTGCAATCATCTTCACCTGTCAATTAGTAAATAGTTTTTGTGAGGCAATAAAAAAACCGGCCATTTCTGGCCGGCTTTCTCATTTGACAATATTGAGTTGTGTTATGCTACTTTGTTAGCATGTGCGCTGAAAATGATGCGATTCTCATAAAATTAACGAGTAATTTGATGAGAAGGTCTGTCAGGAAATCTGTGTGGCCAGCCAATAATTTCCAAAAGATCTGTCTCGCCGGCGATATTATACAACTGGCCTCTTGGAATATTGCGTTCATTTCCCAGTTCCGTCATCCCCTCACGGGCGGCATAGCGACGAGCCGTAGCATCTAGGTCGTTCCGATAAAATAAACCAGTTGTACCAGGAATTTTCCTATCTATTTGTACATCTGGTCCTACATCGCCAGATGTTTCTATGATTTGGCTGGCCTCTCGTAAAAAGGAAACCCAATCAATTGGCTTAAGATCACATCCATTCGCGTTGTGGTAGAACACAGCTATTTTACCACATTGCGGATTAGCGGGGTCTTGAAAATCCCGTAAGCGTGCCTCATTCGCCCATTTGAAACTAGGCAATTGATATTTGGATCAAACGATCAAGGGTTTGCGTTGTTCTAACACTGGCGTGTATTTTCCAGTTTGTTCTTCCAGAAACTATACGCGCAGTTTCATATGTCATCCAGCGCGGGGTATCTTTGGAATCTGTCATGGCAATAAAAAAAGCCCCAGCGTGAAGCTGGGGCTTTTTTAAGCTAGGCTACTTCGTTCGCATGTGCATCGGAAGAAACGCCACTTGCATCTGGGTCTTTTAGTACGTAGCCACGACCCCACACGGTTTCGATATAGTTATCGCCGCCAGCAGCAGTTGCCAGTTTCTTGCGGAGTTTGCACACGAATACGTCGATAATTTTGAGCTCTGGCTCATCAATGCCACCATAGAGGTGATTGAGGAACATTTCCTTGGTAAGGGTGGTGCCTTTACGCAGGGAGAGCAACTCAAGGATAGAGTATTCCTTGCTGGTTAAGTGCAATGGCTTGCTGTCCACTTCGATAGAGCGGGTATCAAGGTTAACTGCCAGTTTGCCGGTGCGGATGATGGATTCAGAGTGTCCTTTAGAACGACGAACAATGGCCTGAATGCGGGCAATCAATTCACCTTTATTGAAAGGCTTGGTGAGATAATCATCGGCGCCATAGCCAAGACCTTTGATTTTCTGGTCTGGGCCAGAGAGGCCAGAGAGAATAAGAATAGGGGTGGTAACACGGGCAGCGCGGAAGCGGCGCAGAACTTCATACCCATCAATATCCGGAAGCATGAGATCCAGAATGATGATGTCATAATCGTACAATTTACCAATTTCCAGACCTTCTTCACCCAGCTGGGTTGTATCACAGATGATACCCTCAGAAGCCAGTGACAGTTCAATCGCTTTCGCGGTCGAGGAATCATCTTCTACCAGCAATACACGCATATTTAATCTCCCCTAATGAATTTACTGTTTATTAAACGGTATTTGTAGATAAACCATTAACTATTTAATTTTTAGTTAACCACAAAATC
Organism: Alphaproteobacteria bacterium; assembly: GCA_046344715.1. GTDB lineage: Bacteria > Pseudomonadota > Alphaproteobacteria > Rickettsiales > SXRF01 > CAZAQK01. The sequence goes on from JBKDKX010000016.1 coordinate 23,200, forward strand.
CGCCCTTAAACAATCTTTTGTTACAATTATCTTACAACGCGCCTATACTCGGTTCTAGATTAATCATTCTTTGATGTCAATTGTAAAAGGCTTGTTGTGACGCGCTTACAGCTCGAGGAAATAAATAATATACAGGATGTTACGGCTACCGGCAGGGTGACCGCCATTCAGGGTATGCTTATTGAGTGCGCAGGTATTGAACGCTTGCTTTCGGTGGGCGCGCGTTGCCGTATAAGAGGTATTGGCCTGCAAAAAGATTCGGTGGGGGTTTTGGCCGAAGTGGTGGGCTTTAAGGAAAATAAAGCACTGTTAATGCCTTTTGGCAGTATTGAGGGGATTGGTCCGGGGGCATTGGTTGATCTGGAAACAAGTGCATCGGTCTGTTACCCTTGCGACGCTTGGCTTGGGCGAGTGGTTAACGCTATGGGTGAGCCGGTAGATGGTAAAGGCCCGATACCCAAGGGTAGTACTGCATACCCCTTAAGGGCATCGCCACCGCCACCGCACGAGCGTAAACGTGTTAAGGGCAAGCTGAATCTTGGCGTGCGCGCGATGAATACCTTTCTTACCTGCTGCCGTGGCCAGCGTATGGGTATTTTTGCCGGTTCCGGTGTGGGTAAATCTATCTTAATGTCAATGCTGGCGCGTAACTCTCAGGCAGATGTCAACGTTATCGGGTTAATTGGTGAACGTTCGCGCGAATTGCAGGAATTCATTGAAGATGATCTGGGTGAGGAGGGGTTAAAACGTTCCGTTATTATTGTGGCGACATCCAGCGAATATGCGCTCCTTAGAAAGCAGGCGGCATATGTAACGATGTCTGTTTCGGAATATTTCCGTGATCAGGGCAAAGATGTGCTTTGTCTTATGGATAGTGTGACGCGCTTTGCGATGGCACAACGTGAAATTGGTCTTTCTGCAGGGGAACCCCCCACCAGTAAAGGCTATACCCCTACGGTGTTTGCAGAATTACCCAAGCTGCTGGAGCGTGCAGGACCAGGAAAAGCCGGTCAGGGAAGTATTACAGGGTTATTTACAGTTCTGGTTGAGGGGGATGATACGAATGAGCCTGTTTCTGACACGGTGCGTGGTATTTTAGATGGGCATATTATATTAGACAGGGCGATTGCCGAGCGCGGGCGGTTTCCTGCAATCAATATTTTGCGCAGTGTGTCGCGCACCATGCCGGATTGTAATAATCCGCAGGAAAATGCACTTATTCGTGTGGCACGAAATTTAATGTCTACCTATGAAGATATGGCAGAAATGATACGGCTTGGCGCATACCGCAAGGGGGCGGATCCTAACGTAGATCAGGCTATTTTATATTACCCTGCGCTGGAGAATTTCCTGCGGCAGGCAAAAGAAGAAAAGACACTGCTGGATGAGGGGTATGATCAGTTGGCAGCCGTACTGGGAATTAAAGATTGGCGTAACCAGAAATAGATGAGAGATGAAAGGCCTAGCCACACTCATTAAGCTGCATAAACGTGATCTCGATGTGATCCGCAGAAAAATGGTCGCGCTTGAAAATCAAAAAGCGCAGCTTGAGCAGCTATTAATTCGCTTGCAGGAAGAATTAAAGAAAGAGATCGCCCTGGCAGGAAAAACGCCAGAAATGGGCGCATTCTTTGGTGATTTTGCTAAGCGTATTCGCGGTAGGCAGGAGCAGGTGCATAGTGAAATACAGGCAATTGATAAAAAAATTGCAGTTGTTCGTGATGAAATTGCAGTAGCCTTCGGTGAAATAAAAAAATTTGAAATTGCATTGGAAAATGCAAAAAAACGAAAGGTTGCAGCACAAAACAGACGAGATACGATTGTGCTGGACGAAATAGCAAGCCAGCAACATCATCGTATTAAAGATACCCAGTAGGGGGTATTATTCCACGCGCTTAAATAAATCTTCGAGCTCGGCTACTTTTTCGGCACGGCTTTTCTTTTTGTCGAGCTTTACTACTTCTTCAAGTGCGACTTCAACATATGCCTTGAAGACCCTGTGTTCTACAGATTTTACTGCAGAGTGAATGGCACGACATTGAATAAGAATATCCTGCAATTTGCGGCCTTCAGAAAGCATTTTCTGGATACCTTCCACTTGACCGATAACGCGGTTTAAGCGTTTCACTTCATCGCTGGCGTCAATGAGTGAATATTCCACTTTGCGCTTGCTTTTCATATATACCCCCTAGGCTTGAAAATTTTACCCTGTATACGGTATATTTTTTCTGGCGACAACAAAATATCCAAATTCAAAATTAATATTCAGAAAAGCATCAATAATTAAAGTAGAAATTTTCTTAGCCACGCTATAGTGTACGCATATGACCGCACTTTCCTATCTTCCTCAAGTCAAAGAACAATACGAACATTTTCCCTATCCACCGCGGAAACCGGAAGATGAACGAAAGTACATTCGTGCAACGGTTACAGAGTGCCTTGATGCACTGAATCACCATGCTTTTGGTGGCGTGAAGAATTTTCATAAGGACTTTCGTGCGCTGGTCGCTGGTGGCGGCACGGGCGATAGTTTGATTTGCCTTGCCGAGCAATTGCGCGATAGCAGTGCGCGTATTGTATATCTGGATATGAGCAAGGCATCTATGAAAGTGGCGCAGGAGCGTGCAAAGGTACGTGACCTTACCAATATTGAATGGATAAATGCATCATTGCTGGATTTGCCGAAGATGGATTTGGGGGAATTTGATTACATTAATTGCTCCGGTGTGCTGCATCATCTGGAAAGTCCGGAGGCTGGGCTTCACGCGTTATGTAGCGTGTTGGCATCAGGTGGTGCCATGGGTATCATGCTCTATGGCAAGGTGGGGCGTACGGCCATTTACCATATGCAGGATATGTTAAAACTGCTGGCCGGCAGTGAAGATGATAGCAGCCGACTGGATGTGTGTAAGCGCATGCTTTCTGATTTGCCGGAGTCTAACTGGTTCAATCATTCGAAGAACTGGTTTTATGATTATAAAAACGGTGATGCCGCGCTTTATGATTTGCTGCTGCACACGCAGGACAGGGCATACTCTATTCCAGAGCTATATGATTTTATTGAAGGGGCAGGGCTTAATATTGCTACATTTGCTGGGTTTAATCCGTGTGTGCCGCAGCATTATGTAAAAGATCCCCAGATACTTGCCCGTATTAACGCCATGCCACCAAAGCAGCAATATGCTATTGGAGAATTACTGGCTGGAACTGCAAAAACACACGTGTTTTATGCGGTTCGTGAGGCAGTAAAAGCACCATCAGCAGATGAACTCGATATGGTGCCTGTGATGGCGATTGGTAATCCAAGCGAGATATATGAGGGGCTGTATAACATTGCAAAGAGTGAAGCCAAAGGCATCATATGCAAAACCGAAAACCGTGTTATCCGCGTGCCGCACCACCCACATCTTGCTTCGGTGCTAAAATTCATGGATGGCAAGCGTTCGCTGCGTGAGATTTATAAACAGGCAATGTTACTTGGTAAATCTGGCCGCTCAGAATTGCAGGAAGCGTTTAAACTCATGTATTCCATATTAGAACCAGCGCAGATTATGTTTATGCGCCATAAGGATGTGCCGCCATATAAAACTACACAAGAAATGCAGGCGCGCTTCAAGTAGCTATTTTTTCTCAAACAGTGTCAGGTATTTATCATAGCCTTCCAGTTGAAGTTCTGCTTTAGGAATAAAGCGTAACGCCGCGGAATTAATGCAATAACGCTTGCCGCCCTTATCTTTCGGGCCATCATCAAACACATGCCCCAGATGCGCGCCGGAATCAGCGGATTTTACTTCCGTGCGGGTCATGCCGTGTGAGGTATCGGTGTGGTTGGTTACAAAATTGGCATCAATCGGCTGGGTAAAGCTCGGCCAGCCGGTGCCGGAATCAAACTTATCGGTGGAAGAAAATAGCGGCTTGCCGGAAACCACATCCACATAAATGCCTTCGGCCTTATTATCCCAATAGGCATTCTGGAAAGGTTTTTCTGTGCCGCCGTGAATAACATAGAGCTGGTGTTCGGTAAGATTCGGGTTGGTTTTCATGGCGGATTCCTTTAGTTCGGATGCAAAGCCATAGCATGGCGTGGTTAGGGATAATATCAATAATAATACTCTATATTTCATGTAAACACCCCATCATATACTTTCTGGTATGGTGTTCGCATGAAATCACCAAAAAGTTACACGCTTCCACCTTGATTATGTGAATATGTAGCCTATATGGTGAAGCAGTACCCATTCACACAAAAGGAAACGTATTATGATTTCTCTCTATAACGCCTCAATCCCTTGCCTTATCCATAACTTACAGAATCTCTCAGAGATTCTCAAAAAAGGTACGGATTATGCAGCGGAAAAGAAATTTGACCCAGCCGTGCTGGTGAATGCGCGCTTAGCACCGGATATGTTTCCGCTATCCAAACAAGTACAGATCGCAACCGATATTGCTAAGGGATTCGCAGCTCGCATTTCTGGTGTAGAGAATCCAAAATTTGAAGATAACGAGACGAGTTTTGAGCAGTTGCAGGCGCGCATTGCCAAAACCATCACCTTCCTAAAGTCGGTTGATGAAAAGAAAGTAAATGGTCAGGAAGCACGCGTAATTGAGCTTAAAGTGGGTGGTCTTGAACTGAAATTCAACGGGCTGGATTATCTGTTGCACTTCGTCATTCCGAATGTATATTTCCACATCACCACAACCTATGCCATTTTGCGCCATAACGGCGTGGCGGTTGGCAAGAATGATTTCCTTGGGGAAATCCAGCCGCAGCAGAAAAAAGCGGCGTAATTTATTGCGCATCCATTAAAAAAAGGCCGCCTTGTGCGGCCTTTTTCTTTTGTTGAAGTGGGCAGTTACTCCTCATCCTTTTCGCGCTTGTGCCCATCAAGATGTTTTGACGCTTTTTCGGATTCTTTTTCGGTTTGCTTTTTTTCAGCTTTTGTGCGGCCAAATAGCATACGGTTTTGCTCTGCCTGCTTTTCTTTTTTGCTGCGTGTCTTATTCTTACGCGCCTGACGAAGGTTGATAATCTCGCTCATAATTGCTCCTGAAAGTTCTGCTTATGCCTTGGGGAGTTTCCACTGGTAACGGTATGCTATCAATCGCAAAATCAATCCGCTTGTAAAAATACCAAGCAGTCCCAGCGAAGTCACTGTGTAATGCATGTTCAGCAGATAAATAGCAATGGCAACCAGAATAGCGATGCTGCCGTAAAACCCGCTATGCAGCACGTCGGGTATCTCATTCACCAGTATATCGCGCAATATACCACCGCCGGCGGCGGTCAGGAATGCCAGTGTGATAAAGCCGAAGAATGGCGCGTTTATCATGAGTGCCACCAGTGCGCCCGTAATGGCGAACGCCACAAGCCCCACCGCATCGCATATTACAAAAAACCATTGCGCTTCCAAATCATCTTTAAGCCTGAGTTTGAAGGCATTGCCAAGCAGCGTAACGGCCAGCGCAATCAGGAAAGGTTCATTGCTCAGCAGCACCACCGGCGGGCGATCAGCCAGAATATCCCTTAGGATACCGCCGCCATTAGCGGTGAGGAAGGAGAGGATGAACAGCCCCATCCAGTCGAGGTTTTTCTTTTTTCCCACAAGGAATCCGGATAAGGCAAATGCAATACCGCCTACCAGCGAGGAAAAATACATCGCCTGCGACCATATCAATTCTTCCATGCAAGTTCCTGTGATTGGCTATTTCAGCAATATATCCGTGATCTCGCGCATTTGCGTACGGGCGCGCATCAGGTAAAATCCTTGGCTGGTAAGGTGATTGGCGAGAATCGTGCTATCCGGATTAAAATTGAGCACAAAGAAATGGCCAAACGACATGCCGATGCGCAGCGATTCAAGCATTTTATCCCATGAAGATTTGAGCTGGCGCTCATTGATGACCGGCGCAAAATCTTTTTCCAGTGCTTTAAGCAGCATGTAATTTCCATACATACGCCCTTTGGTGTAATAAAACAGCTCCCCGGCAGAACCAAAAGAAGATTTTGATTCGCCCTCTACATAATGCGTGATTTCAGCAGAAGAAGAACCAAGATCCGCCGCCATGCGGTTTAATGCTTCCAGCAGATTATCGGAGCGCTTTTCAAAAATAGCCTCGCCCTTGCCAAGGCGTGTATTGTAGCGCATCAGCGCTTCCATGCCCGCGCGATACTGTGTAGCGCTGGATGCGGTGGGAAGCCATGAGGTGGAAAAATCCCACATCCATACATAAGGCGAATAGTTGAAAAGACCGTTGGCTTTCTGCACATCTTCATCGGTGCCGCTTGATCCGCGTGTGCGGGCAATCTGGTCAGATAGCTCAATAGTGAAGCGTGCAATAGAGGCCATGATACCGCGTTGGAACGCTGGCATACGGGTGAGGGCTGCGCCCGGGTAAAAGAAAGGGTCGCTGGATGTCCAGTGGTTTAGGTTGATTTCACGGTCAACCAGCGCAATGGCCGTGGCTACGGATTCGCTGCCATTTTCAACACGGTATTTTTCAATAGTATAGTCAGGTGAATCCTCAATTTCATGCACCCAGACCATACCCACTGGATAATACACCAGTAAAACCAGCAAGGTTGCAACGCCAATCACATAAGCGACATATCGCGGCAGTGATTTCAGCTTTTGTATAACATTCTGCATGGAACAGATATAAACTAACCCAGTGATAGGGCAAGGGGGAAACGAAGTTTGGTGGTGTAGCTAAGCGGGATAAGATCAAGTCTGTTTGGTGAATTATTATTAGCTATGCAACTGATTGGAGTTGCGTTTTCCCAAAAGCATTGACGATTTCATCTAAAAGAGCTGCAAAAGCAGCAAAATTTTCTTTTGTTTGGTTTTCACTTTTACGAACAAACTTTCTTAGCCCTTCCTTACCCTTTGCTCTTAAAGATTCATCAAACAGGTCTTCGATAGTTTTATTGTCTTCATCAGATATATACATGACTACTATATCATTTTTTGTGATTTTGTTTTTTAGCTCTGGGTCATCGATTATTATTTGTGCATATTTCTTTCCATTATCAGTGTCAAACAAGGCAATGCTTTTGCTGTGACCAAAAGGAATTTTTATAAATTTAGGTATTGTTGACGCACTGGTGCAAGGAAAAATATGTATTGGCTTAAAATCTTCTTTTCTTTCTAAAGCTCTAATAGCAATATTAATATATTCTGCGTCAATTCTGCCCTCAGTAAATACCACAAAACTTTTTTTGTTTTTTACCAAGAATTCTGCTTCTTCTGCCAACTGGTTTATATCTAATAAGCCGCTTGAAAGAACCTGAATAATTTCGCGATACTCTATATCTTTATCAATCTGCCCATCAGACATCCATACTATATCAGCTCCTAAATCTTTCCCAAAAGCCACAGTTGATGGATTATGAGTGGTCATGATTACTTGAACGCCTAAATCAACGAAATATTCTTTAATTACAGCGATAAATTTTTCGGCAATAGATGGGTTTAAATGAGCATCAAACTCATCAACTAACAACACATCTGTTTTTTGGCGGCTAGAGTTTCCCCAAGTCCACAAAGCGAGCGCAAAAGCACCCCTCTCTCCAGAAGACAAATCCTTCATGTCTAACCCAGTTTCATCAAGCTTGGATGGTAAAAATCTTAGGAATTTTAACCCGGACGCTAAATACATCCTGTCAACACGAATCAAAAGGCCAAAAGAATGCAATATACGATCTATTCTATCCCATGGCTGTTCATCGTCTTTATTAGCTGGCAACAGATCATTTATATTAAACGTTTGCTGGTACGCCTCCGCTTTATCAAGCTCTTTTCTAAGGGCTGATATATTATTTTGAAATTTTATCCGTTCTTCAATAATCCCGTGAATTATTGAGTAATCTAATTGGCTAAAGAGTTTATTCGCGTTGAACCAAGTTTTATCATTAGTCAAATCCTGAGAGGTGTTATTCTCCTTATGAACTGCAATACACTTCTCATCACTATTTTCTAGTTTGTGTGTAAAGCCGTTTGCGATTTCATTCGCATATTTTTTATCGGGAGAGCGATAATTTACATCAATGTATCTAATTAGGTTTTTGCTCTGATACTCTTTTGAGCCATGAATATAGTCCAGCAGCTTTGTTTTTCCGCTGCCATTTATACCAGTAATGATTGAAAAAGGCTGAATTTCTTGCCATGCAAAATCTTTGTCAGCAAAGAAACCTTTGTCATCTGTAATTTTAATTTCTGAAATTTTGACCATAGCGAAATTAAACCATCTAATTCTTAGAATTTATAACAGAAAGCTGCTCGAAAACAAACTGTGTCAAAATGGAGCATAGGAGAGTGATTCGCGGTGTTTTAACACCGCTCACCCTTCGGGCGTGCTTCGCACGTCCAAGCTTTGTCTCGGCTGCGCCTCGCAAAGTCTTGTCGAACTCTACTCGTTCGACTGCCTATATTTCCGCACCATTAAAAATGGCCGCGCAAGGCGGCTTTTTTAAATGGTGGTCGGTAGCGGACTGGATTCGAACTGTTCGGACAAATTATTAGAAGCAATTCAACGCTCCAGCAAGTTGTTCGACTCCGTTATAGACAGTGGTGTAACGAACCAAAATTCGGCATCTTTTTCGGTAGCGGCGTGATGCGAATTATCGCTGCTGCTCCCAGTCCCCAATGTCGGGTGAAATATCGAGGCTTCCGAGGTCAGTGCCGTCGGATGGCATGAATGTATGACCACCGGCCACATCATCAGATGCTGATGCGGGTGTTGGATATGAACCGAGGCCTTGGCCATCATAAACGACCTGCCAGCGACCACTTTTTTCGGGGACGATGCTTACCGCGCCTTTGCGGGTCTGAAAAATATACACGGCCATATCGATTCCTATCTGATGATGCAGGAAGGATAGCACGCGCCATTTATATCAGGAAGAGAGGCTTTTTACAGGAACTGCCGCTGCTGGTTTGGGTGTCGTCTTATAGTAAGACTCAATGATATGGGACATGGTTTCTAAAACCGGCTTGAAATTTAGGAAGTCTATTGAGTCCTGCGTCTGACGCACAATTTTTGTTGCCAATACCTGTTTTGAGTAATGCTTTTGGTTATCGAATTTTTTGCCGTTCTCCGCTGAGAAAGTTTTACCTTCCAGCACAGTTGCGGTGACCGATGGATTAAAGAAATCTTCAATTTTATTTTTCACCGTGTCTGTCGGCTTAGGCAATAGCATGACGTATAAATTGGAAATGACGTGATATACGAAATTGCTATTCTGATCGTAGGTAACGCCATCTTTTTTGAAATTATTGCTCAGGAGGTCTATCACCTTTTTGGCTTCGTCATCATTATCCAGCAGAACAATCACGGGATGTGATCGAGTCTGAAATTTGAATGTCGTGCTTTTCGTATAATGTTCAATGAAGTTTTTTTGTGCCGGGGCTCCATCATGGATTCTCATTACTTCACTGACTCGCCGCGTAAATGGGAAGAAATCGACTGCATGTGGGAATGTGAATGCATTCTTCTTCGCTAACTGCTTGATGGCAGCTTTGAGGTAGATATTGTCGGTCTTGCCTTCGCATAAAATGAGTGGCCGTTCCAGCGCCACAAAATAGCGAAAATAGAGGAATTTAGAATACAGTTCTGTTGCTGCATCCAGTTTAGGCCGTTCTTTGCCCTTTGCATTTTCCATCACTTTTTTACGGAGAGTGAGTTCATCTGTAGTGCGGCTGAATTCTTTAATGAAGTGAATGTGACTCAGGATGCCTTCGAGTTGTCTGAGAGATGTAGGTTTGTCGCTGCCGGGACGGAAGAAAGAACCCAGCGTGAATAGCGCATGACACATCGAGCGTGCGTAACGGTAATACTCGCTTTTTATGTTCACTTTTCTATTAACGACGAGGCCTGTAACCATCTGCCGGGATGGGCGAAACTGGAGGCGTGTTTTCGCCGGATTTATATTGAAACCAGAGTGTTTGATAATGCCTTCGATTTCGCTGCTAACCATCCATTGATTGGGCTTATCGGATGGCGTAGCTAGTTTTTCAGGGAATGCCTTCTGATTCGTGGAAAATGTAATGTCATCTGCATAGCGCGAGTATGTGCAGCCATATTTTTTTGCCCGTTGTGTTAGGCGGACATCGAGAATATGCGTGATGAGATTTGTGATGACTGGTGAGCATGGACTACCTTGCGGCAGTTCATTTTGATGACATGTGACGGTCAAGAAAAACGCTTTGCAAGGCTTGCTGGCTGGTTGTTGGTTGCCCCGCAATAGTAAGCTGCGGTTTCTCGACATAGCGGTCTGTGCCACTGCATGCGCCAAGAGGTGCGATTAGTAAGAATGATGCCCATTTTTGATACTGTTTCATTGGGATACCCTCACTTCTATCGTTTGAGATTCTTTGACTTCAATTTTCCCTTCATCAAATGTTGGAGCACGGAAGCTGGGACGAATATTGTTTGATACGCCCCAATCTTCGGTGGGCATGCCTACAAAATTGGTATCAGTAGTTTTGTTTCCGTTGAGATCATGTGCAACTGCAACAGCATATGTTCCGGGTTGAATATTTTCGAATACACATTCAACACCGGATTGCTTTGCTGCAATCCACATCTGCTTCACGCTGCTTTCATTTTTCGGATTCATCGGGAATGTAGACGCTTCAGAGTGAAGCCCACATCCGATCATTCCATCGTTTGATTTTACGTCTTTGACGCTCACACGCAAATCAAGTGCATAGCAGGGCACGCTAAGTAGAGTGAAAGAGATGCCCATTAATACTAGTCTATTTTTCATTGTATTTTCTCCTTTTGGTTGATTTGTAATTTCATCTCATCAATCTGCTTTTGCAGATGATCGATACGCTCATGCACATAATCATGTGGCGAATAGTCACAGGCTTCTGCCCATGACGACATCCACGCGCTAAATTTTTGCATGCGTATTTTTAGGTTACTCAGCATCAATTGCCTCCCCGCTGTTGATGGTTGTTTTGCCTGAAACGCTCGTTCCCAATGCTTTATTCAGGCGCACATAGGCAATCGCAGCGGCGGTTTTGCGGTCGATATAAAGCAAGGTGGCTTGGTTCAGTTCGCTCTGAGCCGTGGTCACATCTGTCATGTCAGTCAGACCGCGCTTGAACCGCTCCGATGCAAGGATTACAGTATCTTTTCGGTGATCGAGCGCGCGTTTCTGTTCATCCGCTGCGCTGATACCATTTAAGTAATCCGAAAGGGCGGATTTTGTTTCCTGCAATGCAGTGAGGCTGGCATTCTGATACGATAATGAAGCTGCATTCGCTCGTGCATCCGATGTGTCAATGGCTCCTTGTAACCTGCCAAAGTTCAGTAAGGGCGCGGTGACGCCAGATGCCAGCGACCAGATGGGATTGCTTGCTATCGGCACATTGCCAGAGCCATCTTGAACGCCGAAGAAGCTGCGAATGCTGATGCGCGGCCATAGATCAGCCTCTGCTTTAGCTAAATCGGCTTGCGTGGCTAAAAGATCGGCACGGCTGGCACGAATATCAGGACGTGAGCGAACGCTATCTAGCGATATACTAAGCGCGGTATTTGCTTCTGGAATGACGAGTTCACCTTTTGTGCTTTTAAGGCTATCAGCGAGTGTGCCAGATTCTTTGCCAAGTAAACGCTCGATTTTATATTGTGCGGTATCAAGTGCAGCTTGCGCGATAGGCAGTCGTGTAGCCGTTTGGGATCGTTCCGCCTCAGCGCGGCTGAGGAATGTTGCATCAATCAACCCCGCTTTGGCACGTGCGGCAATCAGCGCAACCTGTTCATCCTGAATTGCTAATAAATCATTGGTTTTCGCAACAGTCTGTTCAGCTTGTCTCCATTCAATCACACTACGCATCAGTTCAGCGATAACGGAATTCGTTACATCCTCTGCGCTTGCAATGCGTGATTCAACTCTGCGCTCCGCGCCATCCACTAAGGCCTGCGTCTGTCCAAATACATCGATTTCCCACGTTGCATCAAACCCGCCTTGAGCGATGGATAGTGGCTTATCAAAGCCAATTTGCCTGTTTCCGCGTGATGCGCTGGCCGATCCTGAGATGTCAGGGAAGAAACCAGAATTTGCCATGCGTGCAACGCCTCGCGCCTCTGCAATGCGCGTTTGTGCGATTTGAATATCAAGATTCTGCGCTAGTAAATCCTGAACCAGATTATCCATCAGCGGATCATTAAACGATTGCCACCATCGGTTTTGCTCTGTGATCTGCAATGCCTCAATCACGGGCTTTTCTGATACAGGGTACATCGCCTGTATTTGGGCGCAGGAACAAAGGACAAATGCAGTGCTACAGCACAGTAAAAAGCGAACCGGCGTCATTTGGCCTCCGTTTTTTGACTGTCGATAAACACATCCATCTGCCCACCCACGAAAATGGCTGGGGTGTTTTCAGGCAGAGCATAAATCACCTGCAACACACGCGTATCAACACGCTGACCTGCAACAGCAAGGTTCTGCTTTGGTTTTACATAAGGCTCAAACCGCACAAAGCTGAGTGGCACAGCATTGCCAGTATCGCCTCTGCGTAATCCTTGCGCCTGACTTTCGGGGCGAATATGCGCGGCGTTTTCCTCATCAATTTCTACACGTACATGCAACGTGCTGACGTCCCCCATCCGCATGAGTGGCTGGGGGGGTGAGCCAGCGCTGGCGAACTCTCCGGGGCGTACATTGACTTCAAGCACTTGCCCATCAATCGGCGCTTTTACCACAAGTCGTTCTTTTGTGATTTTTGCCTGATTTAATTGCGCTTTGATTTCTTCAATACGAACAACTGCCAACTCTTTACCGAATTTGCGACGATTAAAATCGTCTTTAGCGACTGCTCGCTTATCTTGCATTCCACTCACAATCGCAAACTGTGCGCTGGCATCTGCCGCTTGCACTTTTGCGGCATCTAAGCTGCGTTCCAACGTTGCAATCTGTGCATCAATGTCGCGCTGATCGAGTGCAAAAAGCACCGTGCCTTTCTTTACGCTATCACCAACTTTGACCGGCACATCACGCACCACACCGGCCAGCTCCACACCAATCGAAATCAGCTCACTTTTCGGCTCAACAACGCCAATCCCTGAAGTTGATTCTGCATAATCGGCTTTGGGCGGCGCAATGGGCGGCACTTTCACCTCTGGTTTTGCACCGCCAAACACGGTGATAAGTGCAAAAGCAATTCCCGCAAGCGCGACGTAGGGAAGTTTCCAACGCAGAAATAATGACTTTGTTTTTTTCATAGCTTCTCCTTTTGGATGAATTCAGCGGCGGCAAAATCACCGACAATGCGTCCATCGTTCATTTCTAAAATGCGGTCAGCGAAGTGATAAATGCGGTTATCGTGAGTAACGATCAGCACCGCCCGATTTTTATCATTGGCAATTTCGCGCAGAATCTGCATCACGGCTTGGCCTGTTTTCCCATCCAGTGCAGCAGTCGGTTCATCGCACACAATCAGTTTGGGGTTATGAACCAGCGCCCGTGCAATCGCCACACGCTGCTGCTGCCCCCCCGATAATTGGCGTGGTAGTTTTTCGGTTTGGCCTTCCATACCAATCTGCTCTAGCAACTGCCTTGCCTGATCTGCTGCTTGTGCGTCTGGCATTCCAGCAGCAATCAACGGCATAGCGGCATTTTCCGCAGCGGTAAGTGCTGGCAGCAAATTATATTGCTGAAAAATAAACCCGATAGAGTGGCGACGAAACAATACTTTCTCGCGGTCACTCATCTGACTCAGGCGATTTCCAAGAATATCAATCTCGCCATCCGTTGCTGATAGAATGCCAGAAATGATTGAAATCAGCGTGGTTTTTCCGCAGCCCGATGGTCCCACCAGCATGGTAAGTTCACCCATGCGAAGCTCAGCGTTGATGTCGTGCAAAACGCGTAAACGTTCAGCATCAACTGGAAAATCTTTAACTACATTGGTAATGGTGGCGGCAATTTGCATGGCTACCCCCGAAACACAATGGCTGGATCAAGGCGGAATACCTTGCGAAGGCTGAATAGAATCGATAAAATAATGATGATGGTAATCGCCACAAAGCTACCCAGCATCACCTGCCAATAGAGGTAAAACCCTTTTAGGGCTGGAGCGTCATTTGTCAGTTCAAAAAAGGCGGCAGTGCTGCCAATTCCGATGCCGTAGCCAATAAGTCCGACAATCGATGCTTGGATTAACACCAGCTTGAGCAACTGGCTATTGGTCACACCAACCGCTTTCATCGCCGCGAATTGTTTAAGATTCTCCACCACAAAAATATAGAAGGTTTGCGCGGTGATAGCGGCACCCACAAGCGCACCAAGTATCACCGTAATCCCGAAATTGATGGGAATACCTGTGCGCTCCAAAATGTAATTGATGCTGCGCCATGCAAATTCATTATTCGTCAGTGCTTGCAAACCCGTTTGATCGGTGATGCGCTTTTTTAGCTCTTCAATGTTTTCTCCCTGTTTCGCCTTCACCAAAATGAAAGGCAGCTTATTGCGCTGTGGCGGGGTGATCTCAATCGCCGTATTGTATGAAACATACATGATGGGGAAGGTGAAAAATGTCGGCTTGGTTTCGCATATTGCATTCACCACCAAGCGATTATCATTGAGCTCGATGTGCCTTCCCAGTTCGACTTTCTTGCCCGGCCATGTGAAATAATAGCCATTCACATCCATCATGGCGGTTTGTGGTTTCCGGATAACAGCTGGGTCACCCATCATTTTGTCCGGGCAGATTCCCACTAAGCTCACATCATCCACGCCAATAAGCTGCACCTGCTGCGTCAACCCGTCCTGCATGCGGATGGTGGAAATACCTTTATAGAACGGCACAGCCCACTCAATGCCTTTTACCGAACGCACATTGGAAAGCTCGATATCGCGCATAGGTTCTACTTCCTCAATGTAGCGCACGCGACTATCCATCACCCAAATATCTGGCTCAGTAACTGCGTATATCGCCCCAGCGGTACGTGCCATCAGGCCGATGAAAATCGATACTTGCTGCGCCATGAGCATGGTCGCAAACGTCACGCCAAAGACCAGCCCGATATACTTGGCACGATCCCCTAGAAGCATTTTGATGGCGATGTTTCTCATAAGTCTTGATATTAATTGTACGATATGGTACTAATAATATAGCTATTTATAAAACGGTCAAGTACTATATTTATGGGTCAAATGACAACAGCACAAAAACGTGGGCGCGGAAGGCCAGTGAATGAGGCCAGACGTGAGGAAATTATTGCGACAGCGGGAAGGCTATTTGGTGAGCTGGGGCTGCACGCCACCACGATGGAACACATCGCCAAGGAATTAAAAATCTCAAAGATTACGCTCTATTCGCGCTTTGCCGATAAGGATGAACTGTTCACCGCAGTCATTCAGGCAAAATGTCAGCAACACATTCCCGACCAGTTTTTTGGTGATGTTGACAAACATCCTATGGAGGAATCCCTCTATCGTGTCGCATACGGCCTGATGGAGCTGCTTACCAGTGATGGTGCGATGGATATGGAGCGCATGCTGACGGGCGCGGATGCTAGGGTGAGATCAAAGCTCACCACGCTTTTTTATGAAGCGGGTCCACAGCGTATAAAGCGCATGGCAGCCGCTCATCTTGAAAAACTTCATGCTGAGAAAAAGCTAAATGTCCCGAATCCAAAATTCTCGGCCAATCTGTTCGCAGCGATGATCAAAGGGTCGGACATTTGTATGCGTGCGCACATGCAGATTCCGCCTAAGACAACCAAAAAAGAAATGCAAACCTACTGCCGCGATGCGGTGGGGATGTTCATCAACGCACACCAAATTCAATAAACGAATAAACAAGGAATTATCGAGCGATAACTGAAGACAAAATAACTGTGTCCAACAATACAACCCAGCGGTGTTTTATAATGAAATGATAACTGCTTATAATTGAATAAAGGCAGGTAAAGTATGGTTTTTCATGATAAAACATACGACCGATTACACAATCTTTGGAGAAGATGGAGAATCTCTCAGGAGGATGTTTACTACGCCGTGGAAAACGATTTGCTTAAAGTCGTTGTCTGGATGCCGCTGCGCTTGATGGAGCGCGGCACTATCAGAAAAGAAAAGTTTATCTATGAACAGCACGAACCCAAAGAAGGATTTATCGGAGTTAGGCCTGTGGATTTCAGACGGCTATGCAGCACAGGCAGAGCAAAGCTGCGCATATTTCGATCTATTGATGATGAAGCGCATATTTTGAGGCTGGCTTATGAACCGCCACAACCTGCAATCATGGTGCGGATAAGTGATCTCGTTGTGTTGCAGAAAGATAGGGTGAAGTTTGAAGCAAAGTACGATTTGCCAAAGAATATGGCTGCACCTTCAAAACAAAAATTGACCGCCAATGGCTTTCGTTTTTCAAACGATTATCGCCATGTTCTATTGAATGGGCATGAATATCACCTTGGTGATGTCCAAGCCAGAATCGTGGAGTTGCTTCATGATGCAGCAAGCAGTCGTCATCCGTGGGTACATGGTAAAACGCTGATTTATGAATCAGGGTCACAGGCGCTTCGGATGCGCGACATATTCAAGCACAAGCGGGACTGGCGCAACCTCATTACCTCGAATGATCGCGGCTATTACCGGCTGAATATACCCATTGAGGAAGAAATCTTAGAACCCGCTGATTAGTGAACGCGGCGCAGAAAACAAAGCAAGGCTTCTCTGCCTTCCTTGTCGAGTTTCTTGAATTGCTTCAGCAGCTCGAATTCATTCTCTTTTATTTCTGGTATCAGCTCGGATTTCTGCTCAGGTACAAAATAGGAGATGGGCAAATCCAAAATCTTGGCGATTTTTAGCAAGAGTTCCACCGAGATGCGGTTAATTGCTTGCTCATATTTTTGTAGCTGTTGGAAAGTGATCGGCTCTTTGATTTTCTGGCTGAGTTCTTTTTGCGTGAGGCCACGCAGCATGCGGCCTTTACGGATTTGATTGCCGATGTAAACGCTTGTAGGATTTTTGCCTTTATCAATCACATTACCTCGCTCAATCCATGACGAGGTTTTTGACACCCGAAGGTGCCAGGAGGTTAGTAAGCCCAAAACCGGCTGCGACCTATTTCCACGAGGGTATTATATTCAGCCGCCCTCCCGACATAAGTCGAGGAGGGACGTTTCGTGAATACGAGTCCTTCAGCGCATGTTTTGAGGGTTACTACACCCCGTCACAGCACGGTGAACATAGAGCATACGCTCAAAACATCAACTCATTGATTGCCTTCCCCCTTTCAGCCCCACCCAAGGTCACCCCAGCGCCCCACCCAAGGTTGTTGACGCGGGAAATTTGCTATTTTCATGGCCACATACAACCCCCTTTGCGCCCCACCCAAGGTCTATCCAAGCCCCACGCCAGCCCCCCATATCGTCGTGCAGCCTTTGTCCGAACAGTTCGAGCAACGAACCGTTTTAACCAACGGAGGCACACATGAATGACAATACAAAACCTATCTCAACTTTTGATGAAATATGCCGTCTGACCATCGACACGATGCGGAAGATGGAACTGGAAACCTTGCTCCAGTTGAAGAAGCAAGCAGCCGTGGAATTAGACCGTGCCAAGCTCACCAAGGGCTGCATCGAATTGGCGCTTTCCCTGAAGCAGGAAGATCAGGAACGCATCCCTGAACAGGCCGATGACGGGCAACAGAGCCTGCTCGATGAATAGTTCAGATCATGGCAATGGAATGGTTCAGGATGTATCACGGTATGCCACACGACCCTAAACTCAAGGTTATCGCGCATCGTGCCAAACAACCGATGGCTTACGTCGTGGCGGTCTGGACGTGTTTGCTCGATGCGGCATCCCAGCACACGTCACGCGGCACGGTGGAAGTGGATGCTGAGCAAATCGCCATTATGCAGGACATGGAAACCGAGGCGGTGGAGGCGATCATCGCCGCCATGTACACCAAGGGAATGCTCAATGAGCAAAACCGGCTTACTGCGTGGGATAAGCGCCAGCACACCACTTCCACCGAGCGGATGCAAAAGCATCGTGACACGAAGAAACGCGATGTGACAGGAAGTGACGCGGTGAAACGCACCGTGACACGCGGTGACGCAAAAACAGCAAAAAAGACACCAGATACAGATAGCAGATTACAGACTTCAGACTCAGATGCAGAAACTCAGAAAAAACAGATTTCAGATAAAAAACTTAGAGCGAGAGCAGAGGGAGAGCGCGAGAGGGAGAAAACAAAACCCCTGTCAGACGACATCACAGAGCAGATGCTGCAAATTTGGAATGCAGAAGTTCAGAGCAAACTGACCAAAGGGCAGAACGCAAGAATTACACCCAAACGCAGACAGCAAATGCTGGAGCGGTGGCAGCAGGACTTCCAGCAGGACATTCGGGCATGGCGCTATTTCTGTGAGGTTATCGGCAATAGCGATTTCTGCCTTGGCAAAGTGACAGGCAAGGATTGGACGATTGACCTTGGCTGGGCGGTGGAATCATCCGACCATGTGGCAAAGATTCTGGAAGGCGGCTTCTCAGGTCGCAGCCATCCACCGAAACCACCGGCCTGCGACGTGCCGGGTTTGCAGCAAGCGTGGGATGCGGTGCTGGATGCCTTCCAGCAAAAGCATGGCAAAGCGGTATGCCGCAGCTGGCTTGCCAATACCGTCATCACCGATTTGCGTGGCAACACCGTCATCATCCGCTGCCCCAGTGCTTTTGCCTGCCAGTGGATTAACCAGCACTACATGCCTGACCTGACCCGCTGGTGGCGCACCGCGACCGAAGGCGGCGCAGCCGTATCCGCCGTGCAACTTATCACGGAGGGCAAGTCATGAGAAAACCTGTTCCGGAAAAATGGACTGTTACCGATGTTGCCGACCGGTTCGAGGAAGCAGCCTATACGCTGAAACGCCTGCCGCCCGTGAAGGTGCAAGGATTCTTCAGCACATGGCCAGCTATCGTGCGAACGGTGGCGGAGCAGCTGGCGGAAGATCGGCTACCCATGCGCCTCGGACCACCGTCGGCAGAAGCCGTGGCGCGGATGGAAGAAACCATCCAGTGGATTTTCTTCCTCGATGATGAAGCGGAGCGCCGCCTGATTTGGCTGCGTGCGGCGCGGGTTCCGTGGAAGCCTATCTGCTACCGCATCGGCTGTGGTCGCACCAAGGCATGGCAGATGTGGACGATTGCGCTTTTGAAGATCGCCATGCGCCTGAACGCCAAGCAGAGAGGGCGTTAGGATGTTCGAACAAAAAAACACTAAACACGGTGAACAGAATTTGGTATGTGTACACATATCATCGCGGGACGTGCGACCATCAGCACTCCACAGCACCCAAAGCCCATTTTTTCATCGTTTTGAATCAAACGCACCTGCATACGCGCAGACAGCGTTCGTGTGCGTTGGGGGCTGGCGATGATTACCGACCTGACCCCCTACAGGAAGCATGTCGATCAGTTCGATTTAACGGAGGAGCAAAAGCTCGAACTGGTAAACGCTGTCTGGATGATTGTTGATAGTGTTTTTGACTATCACTTGGGAATTAACCGGCTGGCGAGAAAGGAGAAAGAACCTCAAAAGAACATTGATTCGCAGGTGCAGGCTGTTATCCTGCCGAAAGCCCCTCAAGATACTGTTTTATAATGGGGCTTCGGATGCAGGAGGCCATGCAAAAAGCTGTTATTTATTGCCGGGTATCAGACCCCAACCAAGTCAAAAATGGACACGGCCTAACTTCGCAAGACACGCGCTGTAGGGAATTTGCAAAGCATCGCAATCTTGAAGTCATTCGCTCCTTCCATGAGGAAGGCGTATCGGGCAGCTTGATAAACCGCCCAGCCATGATGGAAATGCTGGATTTTCTCCGGCAGAACCCCGATCAGCAAACAGTCGTTATTATTGACGACATCAGCCGGTTAGCACGCGGCCTTAAAGCGCATTTGGAACTACGCACTGCGATTCAGGATGCAGGCGGCATCTTGCAATCGCCCTCCATCGAATTCGGCGAAGACTCCGATAGCCAGCTGGTAGAAAACCTGCTTGCCAGCGTATCGCAGCACCATCGGCAGAAAAACGCCGAGCAGGTCAAAAACCGGATGCGTGCGCGGATGATGAACGGCTATTGGATTATGAAGGCACCGCGTGGCTACAAAATGCAGCGCCGTGCCGGTGATGGAAAGGTGATGGTGCGGGATGAGCCGCTTGCGACCATTGTTCAGAACGGCTTAGAGGGCTACGCATCAGGCCGTTTTGGTTCGGTGGTGGAGTTGCAGGCGTATCTGGAAAACCAGCCAGCTTTTCCCCGCGATAAAAAGGGGCGAGTCCATATCCAGCGTGTGTTGGATATGCTGAACCAGCTAGTTTACACGGGCTATTACGAGTTCCCTCAGTGGAACATTGGCCTGATGAGGGGCAAGCATGAGCCAATCATCAGCTACGAGATATACACGCAGATTCAGGAAAAGCTGCATGGACGCAACAAATCGGAATACCGCCCAGCAGTGAGGCAGGATTTCATCTTACGCGGATTCGTGCTTTGCGACTGCTGTGGGCATCCGCTCACATCATGCTGGTCTAAGGGACAATACAAAGAACACCCGTATTACCTGTGCCGCCAAAAAGGGTGCCAGCTATACGGCAAGTCGATTAGCCGGGATAAAGCGGAAGAAGATTTTCAGGAATTGCTCAAGCAGCTGACTCCAGCCCCCGGCATGATTGACCTCATGCTGCAGGTGATCAAGGAAGCGAAAAAGATGCGTATGCTCAATTATGAGGATGCGGAAGCAACCCTAAAGAAGGAGCAGCAGCTGATTGACCTTAAAATCGAGCAACTGGTTGATCGTATCGTCGCTACGGATAGTCAGGTTCTGGTTGCCACCTACGAACGGCAGATTAAGCAGCTGGAGGAAAAACGCATCATTGCGGACGAAAAAATCCGTAATTGCGGCACGGTCGATCACACTTTGGGAAACATCAATCGAACTTTTTTGCAATTCCTCCAAAACCCGCATGAATTCTGGCTTTCCTCAGACTTCGAGCGTAGGAGAACCGTGCTAAAAGTGACTTTAACAAGCCCCGTGGCCTATAGCAAAAAAGAGGGTTATCGAACTCCCGCTCTGGCGCAGCCATTCTCGGTTTGGCGGGGTTTTTCGGACATGAAGTCCGGTTTGGTGGAGCATAGGAGAGTCGAACTCCTGACCTCTACAATGCCATCGTAGCGCTCTACCAGCTGAGCTAATGCCCCACAGAAAATGGCCAATGATTAGTTGCCAGTGGCCAGTGTCAGGAAGGTAGGTTTTAACGCCTTTCTGGCAACTGTCAACTGCCAACTGGCGGGCTATTCATCCCCCATCTTGAGGGCGGCGAGGAAGGCGGATTGTGGGATATTGACGTTGCACTTCGCGTATGTTTTTGGCAAAAAATCTAAATTACACGATTCCGTTATTAGGCTTTTTTTCTCTTCCTCTTGCAACCGTATCGGTTGCGGCGGGAGCAGGCATTGCTGTTTCTTTGCCGCCTCGAAAGAGCGTTGCTCCGCTAATGCTGACTTTCAGCGGGCATAGAACCTCATTGATTCTGTTATAAGTAGCGTTTTCAATGTCTAAATCACCTAACTCCTCAGCTCGAATGATAGATGCAGCGAGGAAAGCCGTTTCTGCATGGTTGGCAGTGAAGGTATAGATACGTTCTGTTGTATCTCCGATAGTAGAAACATCAAAATGGTAGAGGCTTCTATCTAGTAACTCTTTTGGCGGGTTGCTCAATACAAAACCATGGAAATGCGGGTGAGTTCCCTTTGCAACTGTTCCCATGTGAACGAAATTAAAATCGTCTTCCGCATGGCCGGATATCTCTATCGATTTGTCCTCGGTCGCTCTGCTTACCATACGTGGGCAACGCAGTTCTTGAGAAGCAAGGATTGCAGAGATTTTTCGCTCTGTATCTTCGGATTCATCAGCGTTTCTATTAGCAAACTGCACATTGTGAGAGAGTTTTAGCTTGCTGAGCTTGCATTCTTCCAGCAAATCCGTCACAAATTGTGTGATTCTTTCTTCCCCGTGTTTTGTAATAAGCGCATTGAGAGCGGTTTCTGCTTTTTTTTGTAACGAGGGTAATTGTTGGGTACTGTAGGCTTGAATAGCTGCTACCGTATCGCCTGTTTCTGGTTTTTTATACAAGCCTTTGTTGGCATCGTCCTGCAGGATCCAGCGGGTACTTTTTTTATCGTAGGCTTTCTTGAAGCTATTGCCCATTTCCGGCATTTGCGGGGATAGGGCGCGCTCAAAGCGTTTTCTTAATATTTCAATAGGTTGTGAGGTATTGTTATCTTGCATGTATTAACCTTAGAGTGGTTAATTACTATAAACTATAATGATGCCCCCCGTCAACCTGATAGCTATTCATCCCCCATCTTGAGTGCGGCCAGGAAGGCGGATTGTGGGATATTGACGTTGCCGATCTCGCGCATTTTCTTTTTACCTTTTTTCTGCTTGTCGAGCAGTTTGCGCTTGCGCGATACGTCACCGCCATAGCATTTCGCCAATACGTCTTTGCGCATGGCGGAAATTGTTTCGCGGGCGATGATTTTGCCGCCAATTGCCGCCTGAATAGGGATGGCGAACATGTGTTTAGGTATCAGGTCTTTTAAGCGTTCGCACAGGCGGCGGCCACGGAAATCCGACTGCGTGCGGTGCACGATGAGTGCCAGCGCATCCACCGGCTCGCCATTTACCAGTATGTTTAATTTCACCAAATCACTTTCTGCATAATCAGTGATTTCATAATCGAAGCTGGCATAGCCCTTAGAGCAGCTTTTCAGGCGGTCATAAAAATCGAACACCACTTCGTTCAGCGGCAGTTTATACACTAACATGGCGCGGCTGCCCACATAGGTCAGGTTTTCCTGCACGCCGCGTTTTTCCGTGCAAAGCGAAAGGATATTACCGAGGTAATCATCCGGCGTCATGATGGTGGCGCGAATCCACGGCTCATCAATATGGTCAATTTTTGTGACATCCGGCATATCATTCGGGTTGTGCAGTTCGATATGTGTGCCGTCGGTCATATACAGGCGATATACCACGCTTGGCGCGGTGGTGATGAGATCCAGGTCAAACTCGCGCTCAAGCCGCTCCTGAATAATTTCCAGATGCAACATGCCAAGGAAACCGCAGCGGAAACCAAAGCCAAGCGCGGTGGAGCTTTCGGTTTCAAATTCAAAGCTCGCATCATTTAAGCGCAGCTTGGCGAGGCTGTCTTTTAAGTGCTCAAATTCGCCCGCATCGGTGGGGTATAACCCGCAGAACACCACGGACTGCGACGGTTTGAAACCGGGCAGGGGAGCATCCGCCGGGCGGCGTTCTTCGGTGATGGTGTCACCAATTTTGCAATCTGCCACCAGCTTGATGCCGGTGATGATATAGCCCACTTCGCCGGGCAGCAATTCGGTTACCGGCACTTTTTTGGGCGTGAATACGCCGAGCTGCTCAACGGTGTAGGCCGCGCCATTGCTCATCATGCGGATTTTGGCACCCTTGGAAAGTGTGCCTTCTTTAACGCGCACAAGGATGATTACCCCTAGGTAGGTATCATACCAACTATCCACCAGCATAGCTTTAAGCGGTGCCTTCTCATCGCCAGTTGGCGCAGGCAGGCGGGTGACGATGGCTTCTAGCACTTCTTCAATGCCGATACCGGTTTTAGCAGAAATCATCAGCGCGTCCGATGCATCAATGCCGATAACTTCTTCGATCTGCGCTTTGGCCTTTTCAGGGTCGGCGGCAGGCAGGTCAATTTTATTTAATACCGGCACCATTTCATGCCCGGCATCCATCGCTTTATAGACGTTGGCGAGTGTCTGTGCTTCCACGCCCTGCGACGCATCTACAACAAGCAGCGAACCCTCGCACGCAGCAAGGCAGCGCGATACTTCGTAGCCAAAATCCACGTGGCCAGGGGTGTCCATCAAATTCAGCGTGTAGGTTTGGCCATCCTTGGCTTTGTATTTCAGGCGCACGGTTTGCGCTTTAATGGTAATGCCGCGCTCTTTTTCAATATCCATGGAGTCGAGCACCTGCTCGGTCATCTCGCGCGCTTCTAAGCCACCACACACCTGAATCAGGCGGTCGGCTAGTGTCGATTTCCCATGATCAATATGGGCGATGATAGAGAAGTTACGGATTTTCGATAAGTCGGTCATGGTTAAGTCGATGAGTTTATACGTCTGTAAGTGAATGTATGGGCGCGGAAATTAGTGAATTTATAGGGTTCTGTCTACTCTATAAGTCGATAAATGAGTCCATGAGTCGATAAGTAGGAGTTGTTGATACAGGA
Organism: Alphaproteobacteria bacterium; assembly: GCA_046344715.1. GTDB lineage: Bacteria > Pseudomonadota > Alphaproteobacteria > Rickettsiales > SXRF01 > CAZAQK01. Next base: position 47,517 of record JBKDKX010000016.1, read on the forward strand.
ACTAGAAAATTCATAGGGTTACTGAGGGAAAAGTTCAGGCTCTAGCAGTGCCAGTAAAAAACAGTCAATGGATGTATTTTTCCCCTTCCGGTGTGTAACACTCGCGCGTACCTTAATAAATATAGGCTCGAATCAGTCTGATTTGATGACGTGAATGGTTATCGACTAAAACTAGCAGCAATTTCAAGGTGTGGGCTGTAAACAAACTGGTCGATGGCCTCGGCTTGGCTGAGGGTAAAACCAGCATTTTTGAGCACTTTGGCATCACGGGCGAAGGTGCCCGGGTTGCAGGAAATCATCACCACGCGGCTAATGCCGGATGCAGCAATTTCTTCCACCTGACGTTTTGCGCCCGGGCGCGGTGGGTTTATGACCACGGCCTCGAATCCTGAAAGTTCTTTTTGTGAAAGCGGGGCATGGAAAAGGTCGCGGCACTCAGCAGTAAGCACTTCTTCAAGCTGGTGTTTCTTTGCTGCTTTTTTAATGTGCGATACCATACCGGCATGGCTTTCCACCGCGTGGACTTTATGCGTCTTGGTCATCGGAAAACTATAGGTGCCCACGCCTGAAAATAAATCCGCTATTTTACCCTCTTGGGGTATATGCGTACTTACAAAGTCTGTGAGCTTTTGTTGTGCTTCAGCGGAGGATTGCAAGAAGGCATCGGCGGGCAGGGCGATGGAATATTCCCCTAGCATAATTTCTGTTGGCCTGCGCGATACCACAATTCTTGGTTCCGAATTATTTATCTGCATACTTAAGCGGGAAACATCTGTGCGTTCTGAAAGTTTTAGCAGTGCTTCACTGGTAAGTTCCTGCTTGAGCACCAGCAGCATATCAATGCCGGTTTCAAGCTCGGTAAGCTTTACGGATTTGACGTGTTCCACGCCTTTGAGATCACCGAGTGCTTTGCTGAGCGGAAATAAAAATGACTGTAGCGGCTTGGTAAGTATCAGGCATTTTTCTATGGGTAATAATTCATTGGTGCCCGGGCGGAAATACGCCATTTGCGTAATACCCCCCATACGGTATACACGCATCTCCACGCGCCGCCGGCTATTTGCTGGAAGAAATGTCACAGCCGCATCCGGTAAATCATGGCCAGACTGCCTGATTGCAGAATGAAACATCTGCGTTTTGAAATCTTTATAGGCCTGCTCTTTGAGTTGTTGCAATGAGCATCCACCACACGATTCAAAATGCCTGCAAGGGGGTATCCCTCGGTTTTCTCCACCCTTGAGTATCTCTGCAATTTCACCACGTAATTCTGTGCTGGTTTCTTTGAGCACACGCACGCGCAAGTGATCGCCCACCACGGTTTTTGGCACGAACAGTGGCTTACCGCCGACATCAGCAATGCCGTCACCTAACCCGCCGAGGGAGGTGATGGTGGTTTCTATATGGGAAATGTTAGGCAATGATATCTGGGTAGACCTGTTGCTCGATGCGAATAATTTCGTCACGGAGTTGTAACTTCATTTTCTTAAAACGTTGACGAGAGAATTCATCCAAGCCGGTAGTTTCGATTTGTAAATCAAGGTCACGGTGTTGTAGACGAAGCGACTCCAGCCGCTTAATCAGCATCAGGTCTTCATTCATGGCGTTTGTTCCGAATATGTAAAATCGAAGGTGATTATAACAAAAAATAGCCGGAAAATCACATGTTTTTTGAGTTATTTTTCATGAAAGAACTTAGGCATTCAGCCCTTCCCAACGCTTTACAAGCGTATGGGAAATATCAAATATATCCAGTATACGGCCTACCGTATGACCCACTATATCTTGAATAGACTGGGGCTTATTGTAATAAGCCGGCACAGGCGGGGCGATAATTCCGCCCATTTCAGAGACAGAAAGCATGTTCTTCAAATGGGCATTGGTAAGCGGGGTTTCGCGCACCATAAGCACCAACTTACGGCGTTCTTTGAGCACAACATCAGCGGCCCGGGAAAGTAGAGAGCTGGTATTAGCGGTAGCGATTTCCGCAAGGCTACGCATGGAGCAGGGCGCAACCACCATGCCTTCCGTTTTGAAGGAACCGCTGGAAATTGCTGCCGCTAAATCCTGTGGGGAGTAAAAATAATCCGCCATCGCATGTACCTGTGGGAGGGTATATTCTGTCTCATGGGCGATGGTGATTTGCGCAGTTTTACTTACGACCAGATGGCTTTCCACGCCTGCTTCGCGCAAGGCCTTCAGCATTTCGATGCCATAAATGGCGCCGGATGCGCCGCTGATACCAACGATGAGTCGTTTTTTTGTCATATTCCTAAAACACAAATGCGGCAGATAAAAATATTACCTGCCGCATTCTTATGTTATGGGCACTGATTACAGGTTGTTATCAGGCTCGACGTTGCAATTGTCAAAATTCGTTTGCGCGACTGACTTATTCCAACCTTTCTGGAAGTAAGAGTTAGCGCAGTTTACCGTGGTGTTGCCTGCAATACCGCCCGCGGATGGAGCAAGGTCACCAAGGTTTCCACCGGCTGCCGGAGCAAGATTGCCCAACTGGTCAGGTGAAAGGTTGCCGAGGTTTGCAGGAGGTGTGCCGCCCTGGCCAAGTACGCCAAGATCCAAGCCACCACGATGCGTGAAGAACGGATCAACATAAGTGAAGAACTTATCGTTGATCTCGAAGTCACGGATCGAGAGGAACGGCCTGTCGAGCGGATCAATAATTTCATTATTGAACGACACTGGAGGTGTGGCCGGAGCTGGAGCTGGCTCAGGTTCTGGCTCAGGTTCTGGCTCAGGTGTAGGTTCTGGCTGCGGCTGTGGTGCAGGAGCTGGTGCAGGAGCTGGTGCTGGAGCAGGAGCTGGTGCTGGAGCAGGAGCCGGAGCCGGAGCTGGTGCCGGAGCCGGAGCTGGTGCTGGAGCAGGAGCTGGTGCTGGAGCAGGAGCTGGTGCTGGAGCAGGAGCCGGAGCCGGAGCTGGTGCCGGAGCCGGAGCTGGTGCAGGAGCCGGAGCTGGTGCAGGAGCTGGTGCCGGAGCTGGTGCTGGTGCCGGAGCCGGAGCTGGTGCAGGAGCTGGGCTTGGACCTTGGCCACAATCACCAATACCGTTTACTGTCGCACATGGGCGGATGGTGCTGCCATCATCACCTTCATGGATTTTACGACCCTGAAGTTCTGGCGTTACACCTACGATAAAGATGTTTTCTTCATCAAGGAATATGCCGTTATTATCATATACGCCATTGCTGCGGCCATTGATGATTACCTGGCCATCACCGGAAGGTGTACCGTTTTGCGTGGCATCAAGTGTTGCTTGCGATGCAATATTTACGAGGCGATCATAACTGGTGTTATATACATCAGCATCTATCAGTATATCGCCGCCTGTATTGTTTGCACTATGTGAATCTAGCGTTACCTGGCCGGATGTGCCACCGCTGATAAGAATAGCGTTATCATTAATAGTAGTGTTGGTTGCTTTTGCTTTAATAGAGATATTACCACCTGCTTGAGAGGTGCCATCGGTGCGCAAGGATGTCTGGCCAGTATCACCAGTAATAGAGATTACGTTGTCATATACACCGTTCAGTACATCAGCGCTGATGGTAATGGTGCCACCAGCCGTACTGGTGCCACTTGCGTTTAGTGAAGATTGGCCGCTGATTTGGATGGCATTGGCCATGTTAGCTGCAACTACTGGGCTGGTTACTTCGTAAGAGAGTAAGCCATCGCCTACAGGGTCAAGCGCAACCTGGAACGTCTGGCCTGCGCCAATAGCGATGTCGCCACCGCGTGCGATGAGCGATGCGCCATCGTTGATTACAACGCGCTGGCCTTGCAGCACGATTTCACGGCCATTGCCAACACTCAGCGTTGAGTCTGTAACTGTGACGGTTGCGTTAACTGCACCAGCCTGATCATAGTTCAACGTGTTGTTGCCAGCCATGAAGCCTGCAGTATCAGAAATGCCACGCGTGCTGATGGTGAGGCCGCCGCTAACGTTCATGGTTGCGCCATTTACGTGGAAGCCGTTATTGTTGACAAGGATTACGCGACCATTAGCACTGAGCGTGCCTTGGAAGCTGGTTGCCGGACCAGAAATACGGTTAAGTGCAATAGCAGAAGAGTTTGGTTGGAAGAAAGCCACCGTCTGACCAGAAGTAGTGTCAAAGCCTGTCCAATCAATGATTACACGACTCGTAGACTGCTGAATGATGGTGGTGTTTGGCGCTGTAATGATATTTGCAGTACCGCTTACGACAGTTCCACCCGTTGGATCAGCGTGTACAAGTGTTGGGACAAGCGCCGTTGCAAACGCTGTGATGCTTGCGATGGCCTTCGCGGAGAGGACAGTGGTGTTCTTGAGCACATGATCCGGCACGACTACCGAACAGATTGCATTTTTCAGGTGTGTCTTAGTGGTTTTCATAGTGTACTCCGCAGTCTCATACTGTTAAGGTTATCAGCGAGGCTACTGCCTTTATAATCCGCTTAAACCCGATAGTTAAAATTTCGTTAACTTTACTCATAAAAAAGGTAGAGTCAAGAAGTTTCCAAGGAACGGTCTAAAGCAGCAACATCGCCGGGAAATTTTATAAAATCATAAGGTTGGTGCCTAGAACCGTCCCGTCATGCTAAAGAAAATACGAGGAGTGTTGGCATGGCCACCCTGATTGTTGGCTGGCCGCGTAAGCGGGTCGGCCACTTCAAGGTTGCCTGAGAGATTTTCGTTGAAGTTAGTGCGTAAACCAACTCCAGCTGAAGCAAGGCTTTGGCTGCCATCCACAGTGTCTTCTAGCCATACACGGCCGATATCATAAAATCCATAAAGCTGGAACGCCTGCAGTAATGGATCACCCAGCGTTTTCCCATAACGCAGCTCTACGCGGCCTGCTACGCCATGATCACCGGAGATTTCCGAAGGATCATAAGCACTGCCGAAAGAGGAGCCGCCAACAGAGAATTGTTCCGCAGCGAGCAGCTTATCAAATGAATACTGGCTGGTTGCAGCAGTAAACAGCGAGAAACCGTGTGGCAACGGCTGCGTGCGCGTGATATCAAAATTCACCTTGGTGAAATCCGCGCTGCCATCAGTGCGGGTGCGATCAGTGCCTGCATCGGTTGCGCCGAAAATATCCAACCCCTGACTCACCTGCAAATCCAAAAGATCCGCCCCACCGATCTGATCAACAAAGTCATAGGCTCCGCCGGCGCGCACAACACGCAGCCTGTCTTTGTTCAGGTTGACATTGCCGAACACGTCAGTTTCGCTGTTACGCGTATCTGCAATGATGCGACCGTTCAGATTTTCCGCGCGTGAACGCATGAATGGATGCACTAATTTTGCCTGAAAGAAATTAGAATGGCTATTAATGTCGAGTGATTTCAGAGAATCACCAGGCTTACTTTCCGTGAGAGATCCGGACAGCACAAGGCGTGTTCCTTCATCGCTTATCTGCTGTTCATGCTGCAAATCAAAGAAACGCAACTCTTTGGTTGGGCTTGTGGTGATAAAGCGTAGCGCTGTGCGGTCATACAAGCCAAGCAGTGAGTTTGCCACCAAGGTAGCCGTATGCTGGAATGGGCCTACGAATTTGCTGCCGCGATTATCAATCGTATACGATGCCTCGTAAGGTTTTTGTATCATGGTGACAACCATTTCGGCACTGCCGGCAGCGCGGCCAGGGCGCACGAGGCCTTTGGCGGTAGCACCTGGAAGATCATCCATCAGAAGTAAATAGCGCTCAAGGTCAGCCACATTTACTGGCTTTTTTGCTTTCAGGCCTTCTGCATATAATTCAAGGCGTTTGCGTGCCTCATCACCATCAACCTGGCCTTCAATACGCACATTGCTGATATACCCTTCAACAACATTGATACGCAGTGTGCCTTTGCCGATATCCTGTGCGGGCACCACGGCCTGTGACAATACATACCCGTTGTCGCGATAATGAGCGGTGATGGCTTTCGCCATATTATTAACATCGAGCAGGGATATCTCCTGACCAATCTTACCTTCGTATACGAAAGCCAACTGCTCATCTGAATACAAAGAATTGCCTTCAACATTCACCTGCTTCAGTTTGAAGCGGGTTTTTTCAAGTTTTTTGCGCATTTCATCGGAAATAGCTTGTTCCTGCTGTTCTGTTTTTAGGTTTGTAGCGGGCAGGGACTGTTCTGGTGTGCGGAAACGCTTTTCAAGGTTTGCCGGATTCACGGATGTCGGCACGTTCTGAGCAAAGGCTGGATTCAGAGAGGATGCAGAGGCTGCAACTGCAAGAAGTACAACAAATGTAATCTGACGATTCGGGAGAGAAAAGGGCATAATTATAAACCATCCTTTTGAACGTTGTTTTTAGTGTACGCGGTAAATAAGTAACACCGCGACAAGAGTAATTTCTCAAACAATGACAACTAAGTAATTTTACGCAAACAGTAAATCGCTTTTTATCCACAAACAGTGATTCCGTAAAAGAAGACACGCTGTAGTCATAAAATTATCACAGTCAGGCATCTCAATAATTGAGAAGCCTGAGGTAAAAATATTAGTTCATACCTTGCAGGTACTGAAGCTGCTCAACTTGTGCGGACTGGTTCATGATGGCGGAGTTGATGATGTCAACACTCAGCGACTGTTGTATGGAAATCAGCATGTTGTCATCAAGATTCTGGATAATCTGCGGTTGCAGCAGCTCCTGGATCTGGCTAGCGGTAAGGGCTGCCTGCGCAAGATTTTCAGTATTCACACTGACGTTTTGCAGCGTATCAAGCCCAACCTGAACGTTGGAGTAGAAATTAAAACCAATCAACATGCCGTTGACGTTGATGAACCCACCGCGCATCTCGGCTAGTTCTGCATCATCTACTGCAGCACTGTTACCAAAAGTTTCTCCGGACATCTCATCAAGATCGCCAGCCTGAGCTGATGACGTGATGAATACGTTTGTAATCACTGATATAGCGAGTGCAAAAATAGCAAATTTCTTAAAGCAAAACATAATATCTCCAAAAATCCTAATAATATCCTGGTGAATATACGGTATTCAGCGCAACCGCGCCAAGTTGTCCGGTGGTGAGAGCATTACGAAACTGGGTGATGCCATAGGGCTTCCATGAATCGTCTGAGTTAAAGTTCTTTTTTGCGACCTGCATGTTATTGGTGATGACAAACAGAATGCCATTCCACATGGATTCAAACTCTTTGCGGTCATAAAACACAAGACCGAGCGTTGGGTCGCCCACGGAAACGCGGTTTTTATCAACGCCTTTTATTACCACAAAATGCAGATAATTTTTCTTGTTAATCAATACAATGGCGGGAATTTTCACTTTCGCGAGCTTATCAAGTGACTCGCGGAACCCTTCTGCTTCATACCCTATTGCATTGAGATACTGCTTCATATCCAGCAGTGAGAAACCTTCACGTTTAATTTTTTCTGCGTCACCATGTTGAATCATGGATTCCAAGGCTTCTATTTCAGAAATGGGGTGATCGTAATGATAGGTAAGTAGCGTGGCTAAAGCGGCTGATCCACAGCTGAAATCATATTTTTGCCTAACGACCTTGACATAGCGGCGTTCTAGGAATGTTTTGGTCTTTACCGTATAGTCACCGCCACCGCCTCGTATGTAAATGTCACTATTTGCTGAGGAGGGGGATGCAATTGAAGCGGTGGATAACAACACACCTGCCACCAGTGCCTGCCTGAATATAAATTTTGTGGTGATGGTGGCAGGCATGTGATTATGTACTTATTGCAGGAAGTTCACGTTGACCGTGGTGGCTTGCTGTATGATCACATTATTTCCACTGTTCTGGATAACGCTGGTTAGGCCAGCAACGTTGTTGAGCGCGCCCTCACTGATGCTGTTTGCACCCGATACGTTGTTGGAGGAGCTGTTGCCTTGCAGGTTAGCGGACAGGTTTGAAGAAAGCAGGGTTACGTTATTAAACGTACCGCGATATGTATCGAGTTCGGCGTCATTCACGGCCACGCTAAAACTGAGTGATTCATCTTCACCAGTGGCCAGTGTTTCTGCCATAGAGGTGACGGGCAGCATAGAAGCTGTGGTAACCATCAGGGTAAAAAATGTTTTAGCAAAGTTTTTCATAGTCTTTTCCGTTAGGCAGTGTCTGATTTTTATATTCTTCCTGAGAGGGTGGGGTTTTTTGCAAAACCCCACCATTCCCAAGACTTTTTGTAAGGAGCGAGCTCCTTACGGTATCAACTCTTAGTTACCTACAGAGATGTCACCGGTAGAGATGGTAACAGCTTGCTGGGTGTTAGCGTTGATGCCGGTGTTCTGGCTAACAGCGATTACGCCGTTTGCACCAGTGAACGCGCCACCAGCAACGGTGTTGTCACCGTAACCAGCAACGTCTGAACGACGGTGGAATTCAACGCTAGAGTTGGTAACAGAAGAAGCGAGGTCAGTGTTGGTGATTTTTACTTTGATATCACCAATGCTTACGCTGTTATCAACACTGCTATCATTGTTGCTGTTCTCAGTTGTAGAATCATTATCAATGATGCTTGCAGCGCCAGTTGCCTGGTTACCGCCACCGTTAGTATTGGTGGTGTTGTTGCTAGCAGTTGTGTTGTTGCTGTTAAGAGCCACATCAACATCACCAACGGTCAAGCTGTTATCGCTGTTATCGTTGTTGCTGCTGTTAACACTGTTATTGCTGTTATCATTGTTGCTATCAGCAGTATTGACACTGTTGTTGCTGTTATCAACACTGTTGTCATTGTTGCTGTCGTTAGTGCTGTTGTTGCTGTTGTCGTTACCGAAGTTAGACACAGCTACATCACCAACGGTAAGGTTACCATCGTTATCCTGGTTGTTGCTGTTTTCGGTGGTAGAATCATTATCAATGATGCTAGCAGCGCCAGTAGCATTGTTGCCGCTGTTGCTGTTGCCGCTGTCAGAAACAGCAAGGCTTACATCACCAACAGTCGTGTTACCATCATTGTCCTGATCCTGGTCATTGGTGGTTACATTAGAGGTGGTGTTGGTGTTAACACTGTTGTTGCTGTTGTCAGTGTTAACGCTGTTGTCGTTACCATTGTCAGAAACATTCACATCGCCAACATTGAGGCTGTTGTTTGTGTTGTCAGTGTTAACGCTGTTGTCGTTGTTGCTGCTGTTGGTGCTGCTGTTGTTGTTGCTAGCAGTTGTGTTGGTTTCAGAATCGTTATCAATGATGCTTGCAGCGCCAGTAGCGAGGTTGCCATCATCGTTGTCATTGTTAACGCTGTTGTCGTTGTTGCTGCTGTTAGAGCTGCTGTTGCTGTTGTCGTTACCGCTATCAGCTACAGACAGGCTAACATCACCAACGGTGGTATCATTGCTGCTGGTGGTGGTAGTGGTGGTGTTGCCGAGGTTGCTACCATCGTTGTTATCGTTGTTGTTGGTGTCAGCAAAAGCTACTGAGGTGCTCAGAGCAAATGCAGATACACCAGCGAGAAGTAATTGTTTAGACATGTTAAACTCCTAGGTTTGTTAAAAGTAATAAAGTAGTTTGATTAGTGTTTTGAGGGCACATCCAGTAAGATGCAATTAATCTTTTGTTAATTTAACCCATGGGCAACCCTTTTAATCTTTTGTAAAGTAATTGCAAGGGTTTTCTTATAAAAAATGCAAGGAGCGATGTATAGAAAAAACACAATAAAATCAATTATTTGTGCGCATTGACGTGCTAAATGAATACATTTACGACACAATATAAGCCGTGCGGCTAAATACAACTAAAATAGTTGGTTTTTTAACAAGGCGGTTAGCTAAATAACAGCCTAGAATGCACCAATATCAAACGTCATTGGGGTTCTGAAAATCAGGCGAATATCTGGTGCGTCATCCGTCAAGCCTGCGCTGAGTGTGAAGTTCAGGTTGGTGGTGTCATTGAGTAGGTAGGAATATCCTAAATCCAGACTGCCGACCTGAAGGATGGTTGAATTTGCGATGTTTGCATCATTAATTTTGGTTTTGAGTACTGTGCTGTGGCTATAGCCTAAGCTGATAGAGCTTTTCTCGTTGAGCGAAAGACTTGATCCGAAGCTCGCACTGATAGAATCGCCAGGTTCAACCTTGCCATATGTAGGGAAGCTGCGGCCAAGACTGTGCAGATAGCCTACGTTAGAATAATACACCAGCGGATCAGACGGGAAAATAGCCGTTACACTGGGTTGGAAGGCATAAAAACCGGAACCGGTAGGAAGTTCTGTTTGTACGCCATTGACTACTGGTACCTCAAATGGACCAGTACCGGTGATGGTTTTGAAGCGCATATTGCCTACGAAATACGGCCAGCCATCCTGTCCATCATTGATCTGATAGTGTGCACCAACTTCAATATCGCCTAAATCGGCGCCATCCACTGTTGTAAGTGTTTCAGGTGGATTGGGAACACCAAGCTGGCGTGTAGACGTTGCATCGCTGCGGTATACATATGGTACACGCGCATCAACCTCAAAACGGTTTGTTACGCCATAGCGTAAGCCAACAGACGGTGACAAAATGTCACGTTTTACCTTTGAGATATCAAATGCGCCGATGTTCAGCGCAGGGATAATACTGAATCCGCTGATACTCACGCGTGTTGATGTGGAGTGCGTATATTCCACGGCAGGCGTTACAACTAGTTTGCCTTTTTGCAACAATACGCCTCCCTCTTCAATCACCGCTGCGATTTCAGGTGGTTTTTCAGTAGATTGTTTGCGATCGGTTCCAACTTCCTGAGGTACTGGCTTACTATCGGCAGAGCTTGATTGCGTTGGAGCATGAGAATCTTGCTGTGGAATTGGCTTGCCTGTAACCTTGCTGAATTGCATCTGCAATTTTTCAAACTGCACGCGCTCACGTGCAAAATCTGCGCGTTGGCGTTCCAGTATTTTCTGCTGTTCATCAAGCTTCTTTTCCTGATCGGCAAGGCGCTTCGATTGCATTTCCATTGCTTTAAGTAGTGCGGATACATCACCATTTTCTTCTTTTGCGAAGGATGTGCTGCTGACGCAGGTCGCGACGGTGAAGCAAGCGATAAAGGCAAATTTTCTAGAACGCTGGAAAAACATTTTTGTACCTTTTGGGAATATTTATTCAGTTCGCTGATTAACACAGCGTTTGCAGAGTTTCCACGATAAAAGCCCCGCACGGGTCAAAAAAATCACAGCTGTAGCGATTCTGCCACGTCTAATGCCGCGTAAGTGAATATTGCGCGTGCCCCGGCGCGCTTGAAGGCAAGTAGGCTTTCCAACATCACGGCATCGCCGTCAATCCAGCCATTGGCGGCGGCGGCCTTTATCATCGCATATTCACCACTTACCTGATAGGCGAACACTGGAACATTAAAGCTATGCGCAGCTCTGTGAACAATATCCAGATAGGCAATGCCTGGTTTCACCATTACCATATCAGCACCTTCAGCGATATCCATGGCGATTTCGCGCATGGCTTCATCGCTGTTGGCTGGGTTTATCTGGTAGTTACGTTTGTCAGCTTTTCCAAGATTTCCGGCAGATCCAACGGCATCACGGAACGGTCCATACAGGCTAGAGGCATATTTGGCGGCGTATGAGAGTATGAGCGTGTTGTGGAATCCTTCTTGTTCTAGAGTGCTGCGAATCGCGCCAATGCGTCCATCCATCATGTCCGATGGCGCAACAATATCACATCCGGCTTTGGCCTGAACCAGGGCCTGTTTGCATAAAGCTTCAACCGTTTTGTCATTCACAACAACGCCATTTTCCACAATGCCGTCCTGCCCATGTGAGGTGTAAGGGTCGAGGGCGACATCGGTGATAATTCCGATCTCTGGTACGGCACTTTTGAGTTCTTTGATGGCTCTGCACACCAGATTATCTTCTGAAAAAGCGAGTGCGCCATCCGGTGTTTTTAGTTTGGCATCTATTACAGGAAATAATGCGATTGCAGGGATATTAAGTTTGTTGGCTAACTTTACTCTTTTAATTAATATATCCAATGTGATACGAGAAACACCAGGTAGTGATGCAATGGGGGTTTCTGTATTTGTGCCTTCCTGAATAAACACCGGCCAGATGATGTCACTAGGGTGTAATCTGTGTTCGGCCACCAGTTCGCGGCACCAGCTAGACATGCGCGTGCGGCGCAGGCGGGTGGAGGGGAAGGTGATTGGTGACTGGTGGATGGTGGATGGTGGCATAAACAACGCTTGAATATTCACTAAAAATAACCTTTATAACCTTGCTATACTATTTTTATCATATAGGCGTCAATGAATTCACCAGTCACCAACCACCAGTTACCATCCACCGCAAAGCGTATCCTCTCCGGCGTTCAGCCTACAGGTAATCTCCATCTGGGTAACTATCTGGGGGCAATACGTAATTGGGTGGCGTTGCAGCAGGATTATGAATGTTTTTACATGTTGGCTGATCTGCATGCCATCACTGTGCCGCAGGATCCAGAAAAATTGCGTGCCTCCGTGCGCGAAAGTGCCGCGGCACTTATCGCCTGCGGGGTTGACCCGAAAAAAAGCGCGATATTTCCGCAATCGTGTGTAACGGCGCATGCGGAACTGAACTGGATTTTGGCCTGCCACACGCCGCTGGGCTGGCTCAACCGTATGACACAATTTAAGGAAAAAGCCGGTAAAGATAAGGAAAAAGCGGTGCTTGGGCTTTATGCCTATCCGGTGCTGATGGCAGCCGACATTCTGCTATATAAAGCAACGCACGTGCCGGTAGGCGAAGACCAGAAACAGCATATTGAGCTTACGCGTGATATTGCCGGTGCCTATAATCGTTATTACAATCAAGAATATTTCATGTTGCCAGAGCCGTTAATTTTGGGTGAAGCGACGCGTGTGATGAGCCTGCGCGATGGCAAAAAGAAAATGAGTAAATCTGATGAATCAGATTATTCACGCATCAACCTGACCGATGATGCCGATACCATCGCGCTTAAATTCCGTAAGGCAAAGTCGGATATGATAGAGGGTATTTCGTGGGATCCGGAGAATCGGCCGGAAGTAGCCAATTTACTTACCATGTATGCATCATTCAAGAATGTAACGCGTGAGGCGGCGCTTAAAGAGTGTGACGGTAAGAATTTTTCTACCTTCAAGCAAATGCTCACCGATGCGGCGGTTGCCCATCTTTCGCCGATTACAGGGAAAATGCGCGAGTTGATGGCTGACAGAAACTATCTTGATGCTGTACTCAAAGATGGAAGCAACAACGCGCGCGCGGTCGCTGATAAAACTATCCGTGAAGTGAAGGAATCTGTAGGATTTCTTGCCTTTTGATGCTCAGTGCAAAGCGTGATTGCCGTGATGCCTTTCAGACGATATAGTGCGCGAGATGCAAACTAAACCTTCTGTTCCTTTTGCGACACTTCTTAAGACCGTGCTTGTGGCAAGCAGCCCGGCGCTCGTTGTGCTTTTCTCTCTATTTGCCATGTGGGATATGGAGTTTAAATACTTCATATACGGTTATTTGCTCATCATGCTTGTGTCATTGGTGTTTGTGATGCCGTTTCTTTCTAATATCACAGCCCTTACACATTATGTGAATGATCTGGTACAGGATAAAAGAGTGCAATCGCCGGATTTGAGTTTCTTAAGTAACGTGGGTGAACTCTCTGGGTCACTGCTTAAATTGCAGCGTTCATGGGAAAATAAACGTCAGGAGATGGAGACGGTTATTACGGAAAGGGAAATACTGGTAGATACCCTGCCGGATATTCTCATTATGACCGATAATAATAAAATGATTGTGCGTACCAACCGTGCGGCACGCAACATATTTGGCCAGAATCTGGCGCACCGTCCTCTGCGGGATGTTATTCCCAATGAAAAACTGATGGGTGCCATCCAGATGGTAGTTGAGGATTTGCAGGGACAATCAGTAGAATTTCATCTGGAAACACCGGAACCGCGTGATTTTCAGGCGATTATCGAACGTTTCCCGATTCCATCAGAAGGCGGAATTTCCATTGTGATTACTCTGACCGATGTAACGCAGCAAAAACGTATCCAGCGTATGCGCGCCGATTTTGTGGCGAATGCAAGCCATGAAATACGCACGCCTCTCGCATCAATTATTGGATTTATTGAAACGCTGCGAGGGCCTGCAAAAGACGATGCGGTAGCGCGTGAGGAATTCCTGAAAGTAATGGCAGAGCAGGCAGAGCGCATGTCTAAGCTTGTTAATGATTTGCTATCATTGTCTAAAATTGAAATGAATGCGAATAGTGCGCCAATGAACAAGGTAGATTTTGCGCGATTGGTACGCAGCGAGAAGCAACACTTCGACTGGAGTTGTAAACAAAAAAACGTAACGCTGCGCATGAAGCTCAATGATAACCTGCCGCCCACCCGCGGTGATGAAGACGAGCTTGGGCAGGTGGTACGCAACCTGATTGGCAACGCCATTAAATATACCAATCCGGATACAGAAGTGGTTGTATCGCTTAAGCTTACCTCTGCGCTGCCCAAAGATCATGCGTTCAGGAATCTTACACGGGCATTACTTTTTTCAGTGCAGGATCATGGGGAAGGGATACCCAAAGAACATATCCCAAGACTTACCGAGCGTTTCTACCGTGTGGATACGGCGCGTACGCGCAAAGTAGGTGGCACTGGGCTTGGGCTTGCGATTGTTAAACATGTCACCAACCGTCACCAGGCCGTCCTTACTATAGATAGTGAAATTGGTAAAGGCAGTACCTTCAATATTTTTATGCCGGTGTACGAAGATATTGTAAATCAACAACAACAAGGCGAATAAAAAACTGGTTTTTTACTGCTTGACTCTGGCGTAACTCCGCTTAGTTTCTTGCTATGATTTCCAGAGGCCATTCAAGCTCTTATAGCACGTTCAGCCAATATACCGAGAGGGGGGTATATGCGCTTCTTTTTGCTTCTGCCTCTATTTCAATATGTATTGCGGGTGCGATTGTATTTTCAGTGCTGATTGAGGCAGTAAAATTCTTTGGACATGTATCCATTCTGGATTTTCTGTTTGGTACGCAGTGGAGCCCGCAGATTGCGCTTCGCGCAGATCAGGCGGGGGCAAGCGGTGCGTTCGGCGCGGTGCCGCTTTTCTGGGGCACGCTGCTGATTACATTCATTGCGATGTTGCTTGCCGTGCCAGTTGGGTTATTTGCTGCAATCTATATGTCAGAATATGCCAACCGCACGGTGCGTGATTTCATTAAGCCAGTGCTTGAGATTCTGGCAGGTATCCCCACGGTGGTGTATGGATATTTTGCTATCATGCTGCTGGCACCAGCGTTGGGTGCGTTTGGTACGATGATTGGCCTGAGCATTGCGGCAGAGAGCGCGCTTACGGCTGGCCTTGTCATGGGGATCATGATTATCCCGTTTATATCATCACTGTCTGACGATATTATTACAGCGGTTCCTCAGTCGCTGCGCGACGCTTCGTATGGGCTTGGCGCAACGCATTCGGAAACTATACGCAAGGTCGTATTACCTGCTGCTATGCCAGGTATTATGGGAGCCGTGATGCTTGCTGCATCACGTGCCATTGGCGAAACCATGATTGTAGTGATGGCTGCCGGTATGTCTGCCAACATGACGTTTAATCCGCTCGAATCCGTCACTACAGTGACTGTGCAGATCGTTGCATTGCTGGTGGGCGATCAGGAGTTTGACAGCCCGAAAACACAGGCGGCATTTGCGCTTGGGCTTACGCTGTTCTGCGTTACGCTGATACTTAATATTATTGCGCTTCTGGTAGTCAAAAAATATCGGGAGGCGTATGAATAAATTCGTCGTAGATGCCCAGTGGCATAAAAAACGTCAGCGCGCAGAAAAACGTTTCCAGCTTTATGGCAAGATGGCACTAGGGCTTGCGGTGGTTATTTTATTGATATTGCTTGGCAGTATTTTCACCAGAGGAGTATCGGGTTTTTTACAGACAGAAATAAAATTATCGGTGCAACTCAATTCAGCGGAACTGCCGGCAAAAAACAGTGCAGAGCTTGAAACATTGTCGGGCACCGCATTTATGCCGGTGATTCAGGAAGCATTACGCACTGCGTATCCCAATGTTACAGAACGCAAAGATCGTAGAAAACTGTATGACCTTATCAGTGAGGGTGGTGGTATAACACTGAAAGATATTTTGACGACATATCCGCATATGCTTGTAGGAAAGCACGATGTATGGCTTCCTGCGTCAAGCGATGTTGATTTATTTATCAAACATGGCGCATCTAAATTAGATGATCAGCAAAAATCCTGGCTTGCGCATATGCAGGATCAGGGGGCAGTGCGTAAGACATTTAACACCACATACTTCAGCAATGGTGATTCGCGTTCAGCAGAGCAGGCCGGTTTCCTCGGTGCTATGGCAGGTTCATTTTTTACATTGATAATATGCTTATTGGCTGCATTTCCGGTGGGGGTTATGGCCGCAATTTATCTTGAGGAGTTTGCGCGTAAAGGTAAATGGTTGGATATTGTCGAGGTAAATATCAATAATCTTGCTGCGGTGCCTTCAATTGTATTTGGACTGCTTGGCCTTGCGATTTATATCAATCTGATGGGGCTTCCGCGTTCTGCGCCGCTGGTTGGTGGGCTTACTCTGGCACTTATGGTGTTGCCGGTGATTATTATTGCCACACGCAGCGCGCTTAAATCTATTCCACCATCTATCCGCGATGCAGCACGGGCGTTGGGGGCGACTCCCATACAGGTTGTATGGCACCACACATTGCCACTTGCCATGCCGGGTGTAATGACAGGTACTATTCTTGGCATGGCGCGTGCTATTGGTGAAACCGCACCACTTCTGATGATTGGCATGGTGGCATTTATTGTGGATATTCCTGATGGATTCACTACACCGGCAACAGTTATGCCGGTGCAGATTTATTTGTGGGCGTCAAGCCCTGAAGCGGGTTTTGCCGAAAAAACAGCGGCTGGTATTTTGGTTTTGCTCGTGTTATTACTCGCCATGAATGCGTTTGCGATATTCCTGCGCAAACGCTTCGAAATACGGTGGTAGGGTTATGTCTAAAATTACGGCTCAGAAAGTGAATGTGTTTTACGGTGCTAAGCAAGCATTGCATGATATTGATATTGCCATTCCAGCGAACAGCGTTACTGCGCTTATTGGCCCTTCCGGCTGTGGTAAATCCACATTCCTTCGCTGCCTCAACCGTATGAATGATACGATTGAAGGTTGCCGTGTGATAGGCCGGATATTGCTTGATGGTGAGGATATGAATGCAGCGTCTCAAGATGTGGTGCTTTTGCGTTCCAAGGTGGGCATGGTATTTCAGAAACCCAATCCATTTCCCAAATCTATTTATGACAATGTGGCGTATGGTCCGCGTATTCATAATCTAGTCAAAGATAAAAAAGCACTCGATGAGGTGGTTGAAAAAAGCCTGCGTCAGGCAGGTTTGTTTGATGAGGTAAAGGATGGGCTGACTTCTCCTGGGACCTCGCTTTCCGGTGGCCAGCAGCAGCGTTTATGTATAGCGCGCACGCTTGCAGTGAATCCTGATGTTATTCTGATGGACGAGCCATGCTCTGCTCTTGACCCGATTGCAACCGCGCGTATCGAAGAGCTTATCAATGATCTGAAGCAGCATTACACAATAGTGATTGTAACGCATTCCATGCAGCAGGCGGCGCGTGTATCGCAGCAGACATGCTTCTTCCATATGGGTAAGGTCATTGAATCGGGTGTCACCAGCCAGATATTTACCAGCCCAAAACACCAGCAGACGCAGGATTACATTACCGGGCGGTATGGCTGATCATCCGGCATTTATTTCTAAAAAATCGGTGTATTAAAGATTAATTATACTTTTTTGTGTATAATGAACATCGACATATTAATTAAAATTGACATATATTTCATATGGTTGATGGCACAGAACATCTTTTTGCATCGGCGATGGAACGCAGGCTAACACTGCGTTTGCTTGCCTATTGGGAAAAGATTCGTTCAGGCAGGATCATGCCCTCTGAGTCTGATTTTAAGGCAGATGATATCGCGGAATTCTGGGAGAGCTGCTTTTTACTGCATCCAGCGCGGTTTAATGACGTTTCCTATTGCCATAGCCATCTGGGAAGCCAGCTTGCCGCTGCGGGTAAAAATGAAGCGGAACTGTTGATTTCACCGCAAAATCCTGATGTGTTGCCTATTTATACCGTTCTGATGGCAGACTTTAAGCCCATTACATCAGAAGGAGAAATTACCAGCCAAACCGGAAAACTGGTGCAGTTTCGCCGTTGTTTCCTGCCTTTGGGGCATAATGACACGGTTACAGCCATTGTCGGCGGGTTACGCTTTAAGGTTTTTTAGCCTTATAAATAGGCCATTTTTGTGGTTGACTTGCCCAAACCCATGCAATACATTCCAGCACCTTTTTTAGAAACGCACTTAAATTACTATGTAGGGCACTATGCAAACCTATTCGGCAAAACCTGCTGAAGTTAAAAAGAATTGGATCCTGATCGATGCTAATGGCGTTGTTCTCGGTCGTCTGGCTTCACACATCGCGAAAATTTTGCGCGGCAAAAACAAAACCATTTTCACTCCGCACATTGATACGGGTGACAATGTGGTTATCATCAATGCGGATAAGGTTCGCCTTACCGGCAAAAAGATGACTGACAAAACCTATTATCGTCACACAGGTCACCCGGGTGGTATCAAAGAAACCACACCGGAAAAAGTACTGGCAGGCAAATTCCCTGAGCGCGTGATCGAAAAAGCGGTTGAGCGCATGATGCCAAAGGAAAGCCCTTTGGCACGCGCGCAACTTACTAAACTCAAAATTTATGCAGGCAGTGAACACCCACATGCCGCACAGAATCCTGTAGTGTATGATTTCGCGTCTGCAAATCCAAAGAATAAGAGGGCATAATTGTGGCAAAAGTAGCAGCAAAAGTTGAAGCAGTAAAAAAGACTGCACCAAAAGCAAAAGCGGCAAGCGAAAACAAAGAAGTAATTGCTTATGGCACTGGCCGTCGTAAAAACGCGGTAGCGCGTGTATGGATTAAGCGCGGCACCGGTAAAATCACCGTAAACGGCAAAGAATTTGAAGTGTATTTTGCACGCCCTGTACTTCGCATGATCATCAACCAGCCATTCGCTGCGATTGATCGCGTGGGCAATTTCGATGTTAACTGCACTGTGGTTGGCGGTGGCCTTTCTGGTCAGGCTGGCGCAGTTCGCCTTGGTATCAGTCGCGCACTTGATGCGTATGATGCTATCTTCCACAAACAGCTGCGCAAAGGTGGTTTCCTTACCCGCGACAGCCGTGTGGTCGAACGTAAGAAATACGGTCATAAGAAAGCTCGTCGCAGCTTCCAGTTCAGCAAACGTTGATCGAGAGCGCGATATTTCTCCAAAAAAAAGGCGCCTTCTCAGGTGCCTTTTTTATTGTATAAGGATTATCAATGATAAAAAAAATCAACATCGCGATTATTGGTGCATCAGGTTATACGGGTGCAGAACTTGTGCGGCTTTTGCTTGTTCATCCGCACGCGAATATTGCCGTGCTTACCGGCGATACGCAGGCTGGCAAGCGTATGGGCGATGTATATCCGCATCTGGCGCAATATAACCTGCCAGCAGTAATTTCGCTAGAGCAGGCAGATTATTCCAAGATTGATTTAGTATTTTGCTGCCTGCCACATGGCACCACACAAAAAGTAATCGCTGGTTTACCCAAGCATGTACGCATTGTCGACCTTTCAGCGGATTTCCGGTTGGCGGATGCAGCACTTTATGAACAATGGTATGGCCATCCGCATCAGGCGGTGCATTTACAGAAAGATGCTGTCTATGGGCTTACTGAACTGGCGCGTGATGCAGTAAAAAATGCTCGTCTGGTTGCAAACCCCGGCTGTTATCCAACCTCTGCGCAATTGCCACTCATTCCGCTTTTGAGGGCTGCAATCATTGAGCACAGCAATATCATTATTGATTCTAAATCTGGTGTGACGGGTGCAGGAAGAAGCGCAAAACAAGCCAATATCTATTGTGAAATAACGGATGGCATGAGTGCTTACGGCGTGGCATCGCACCGCCACGCACCGGAAATAGAGCAGGGGTTTTCGCTTGCGTCTGGCAAAGCGATAACGGTGAGTTTTACGCCGCATCTTATTCCTATGAGCAGGGGTATTTTATCAACCATGTATGTATCGCTGGTAAAGGGAAAAGTAGCTGCTGATGCGCGCAAAGTTCTAGAGCAAATCTATGCAAATGAAGCCTTTGTGCATATACTGCCAGAGGGTATATTCCCAAGCACTCATCAAGTGAAAGGCACCAATAATTGCCTCATCGCCTTGAAGGAAGATCGTGTGGCTGGCAGGCTTATACTTGTTTCTGTGATTGATAATTTAGTCAAAGGAGCATCTGGCCAAGCCGTGCAGAACATGAATGTAATGTTTGGCTTTGCCGAAAATACAGGGTTGCAATTCTCGGCAGTGTTTCCGTAGAATAGCGGCATGAACAAACCATACATTCTTCCTTATCGCGGCGATTATAACCCAAGTGGTATTTCGCCTGCCATTTCGCCTAAGGCCTTTATTGCTCCGGGTGCTGCCGTGATTGGCGACGTGCAAATTGCCGAGGATGTTGGCTTCTGGTTTGGCTGCGTGGCGCGTGGGGATGTAAACGTTATTCGCATTGGCGCACGCACCAACATTCAGGATGGCACGATTATTCATGTAACCCGTGATACGGCGGCTACCCATATTGGCGCCAATGTGACGATTGGACATTGTGCCTTGATTCATGGTGCAACGCTGGAGGATAGCTGTTTTATCGGTATGCGGGCAACGCTTATGGACGGCGCCGTGGTGGAAACGGGTGGCTGGGTGGCTGCCGGAGCACTGGTTACACCCGGAAAAGTGGTACGTAAAGGCCAGATCTGGGCGGGCAGTCCTGCCAAGTATTTCAGGGACTTAACCGATGCGGAAAAGGCATTTATCCCGGTTTCTGCAGAAAATTACGTAAAACATGCACGCGAGTATTTAGCCTTATCCTTATAAGAAATCAGGCTTTTTTTGGCATTTCACAAAAACTTCACATTTCCCCAAGCCATTTCCTGTACAATGCAATCATAGGAAAAGTGTAATATGGCAAATGGTTTACCCATACATAGCGTAACCGAGGCGACTGAAGCGGTCAGCAAAGGTACGCTGCTTATTGCTGGCAAGAATGCTGCGGGTGTATTGGGCGGCGCGGCGGCGGGCGTTAGCGTGGGTGGCATCAGTATGGCAACGGTTGCCACGATGGGGCTTACGGCGGCTGTTAGTTCCAGCATTGTACAGATTGAGCATAATAATAAAATTAAGCATATTGCCGGATTTTATAAGGAAGAGCTTGCAGCTAAGCTTGGCAAGAATGAAAAGTCCATTGGCGAGAAAGACCTGAATACAATTGCACAAGGTAGTCGGTTTGGTGGTTTAGAAGATAACCCGATCATCGCCGAGGAATTGCATGTAAGTCGTAAACGGCGCAATCTTGGCGTTGCATTGTCAGCGATTGCGAGCATTGCCACCTATGTCATTGTGAAAACAGCCATGCCGTTTGTGCCTGAAGAAGCGGCAACGGGCTTAATGAGTGTATTGGCTAAAGGTGTCGTTGGGCTTGCGACATATTTTGCCGTGAAAGCACCATTGCATTGGGTGGGTGATAAGATGTTTGGTCTGGATAAACAGACCACACACGAAAAAATCGAAGAAATAGCTAAGGATCGTGAAGCAGGAAAAACCATCAGTAAAGAGCAGATATTTGATGTGTATGTTGCTGCCAATCCTGATTTGAAGGATGTAATAGAAGCAAAATACCGCAAGTCTTATGTAAATCTTGGTTTGGTGGAAAAGAAAGAACTGGCTGAAGGTATCGGTAAACTTATCCATGTGGATGAGGTTGCTGCTGCAATTAATGGTGGCAATATCAATGTATCAGAGCTTGCGTTTTCTGCGGTAGGGCAGGAATCCGGTGTGCCGATGAAAGATGGCACTAAGCGTGAAAAGCCACATGGCTTTTTGGAAGCAATTAAAGAAAAATGGCATAATTTTGCGCAGCATTTTACGCATAAACCGCAGGAAGCTACTATGGTGGGTGGCGAAGAAAATTCTGCCGCACGTTCATTCGCAGATCGTGTGGGCAAGCGTCACAATCCTGAACTGACGCATATTGATCGCGTCGAACAGTCACGTACCGAAAATCCGCTTCAGCAGCGTTAAGCTGTAAATTCTTTTACAGTATGTGTGTGCCCAAGTGGGCCGTGGCCATGACCAAGCTGTGGTGCCGTTTCGATGGCTTTTCTTACGTAGGCGCGTGCACGAACCACAGCATCATATAATGACAATTTCTGTGCAATACCTGTAGCAATAGCAGAGGCCATGCTGCAGCCCGTGCCATGAGTGTGCGTGGTGTGTATACGTGGTTGTGTGAAGTGATAGGCTTTATCCTGCGTTACCAGTATATCGGTCAGGTCATCACCTTCCAGGTGCCCGCCTTTCATGAGCACAGCTTTGCAACCAAGTGCTAATATTTTTGTGGCAGCATCTTCCATGTCAGCGATGGTTTTTATATTGGTTCCAGAAAGAAACTCTGCCTCAGGAATATTAGGCGTAATAATCTCTGCAATTGGTATAAGATACCCTTTAAGGGTATCTAGTGCATCAACAGCAAGTAATGGCGCACCACCTTTGGCAAACATCACAGGATCAAGTACCAGTGGCGTGCTGTGTATATGAGGCAGCAAGCATTCTGCTACGGCTTTTATTATGCTGGCTTTGTGCAGCATACCGGTTTTGAAGCAATCGGCTCCAATGTCATCCATTACCAATCTAATTTGCTGTTTGATAAAATCATCCGGCACATCATGAATGCCAAACACGCCTTTGGTGTTTTGCGCGGTGAGGGCAGTAATGGCTGTTGCTGCATAGCCACATAGTGCAGAAATGGTTTTAATATCGCCTTGAATGCCTGCACCGCCGCCAGAATCGGATCCGGCAATTACCAGAACACGGCCAATATTAGCCATTTGCAGCTTTCTTTACGCTGTTGCAAATATCATCAACGAGACGATTTATTACGCTGTCACTTTCGCCTTCGGCCATCACGCGTATGACTGGTTCGGTACCGGATTCACGAATAAAAATGCGGCCATCACCACCGAGTGATTTCTTTGCAGTTTCAATCACAGCCTGAACTTCAGGTTGTTTGAGAGGGGATATACCCTTGAAGGGTATGTTCTTTAACACTTGAGGAAGCGGCTGAAACAATTTGCTGCATTGGCTGAGGGATCTGCCATCTTCAATCATGAAGGCGGCAACTTGCAATGCGGCAATGATACCATCACCGGTGGTGGTGTGGTCGGACAGAATGATATGGCCGGATTGCTCGCCTCCAATATTAAGGCCTTTCGCACGCATGTACTCAACCACATGGCGGTCACCGACCTTGGTGCGCGCCAGTTTTATGTTCTTTGAGGCGAGATATTTTTCAAGGCCCATGTTGGACATGTCGGTGGCGACAATAGTGTCTCCCTTAAGTGTTCCTGCAGCTTTGCAGTGGGTTGCGATCATTGCAAGAAGCTGGTCGCCGTCGGCGATTTTGCCATTCTCATCACAGATTATGACACGATCCGCATCACCATCCAGCGCAATGCCCATGTGCGCACCACGTGCCACAACCGTTTTGCACAGAATATCCGGTGATGTTGAGCCGCAGTCTTTGTTTATGTTGAACCCATTAGGTTCAATGCCGATGGCAAATACCTCGGCTCCAAGTTCACGAAAAATAGTGGGAGCTACCTGATAGGCGGCGCCATTCGCGCAGTCGACAACAATTTTTAAGCCATCCAGTTTCAGTGATTTAGGGAAAGTGGCTTTGGCAAATTCAATATATCTGCCTTGAGCATCATCGAGGCGTTTGGCGCGACCAAGTTTTTCGGGTATAGCAAGCCTTTCAACATTTCCTGACGCGATAAGTGCTTCAATGGCTTTCTCGGTTTCGTCGGAGAGTTTATAGCCATCAGGTCCAAAAAGTTTGATACCGTTATCGGCATATTGGTTATGTGAGGCGGAAATCATCACACCTAAATCAGCGCGCATGGATTTTACCAGCATGGCAACCGCCGGTGTGGGCATCGGGCCGACGAGTACCACATCCATACCCACAGCGATAAAACCGGAGGTGAGGGCGGGTTCTATCATGTAACCAGAAAGACGAGTATCTTTGGCGATTACCACGCGGTGGCGATGGTCGCCGCGCAGGAATTGCTGGCCGGCGGCCATGCCGACTTTAAGTGCAATATCCGCCGTCATCGGGTGGGTATTTGCCGTACCACGAATCCCATCTGTGCCAAAGAGTTTCATGTTACAATGTTGCACCTTCTTCGATAGGAGGTTCATCATCGGCTTTGCGGCTTTTAGAAGAAGGCAGGGATGATTTTTTTACCGGTGCTTTTTTCTTTGTGGTGTCTTCGCGGCGGATAGCCTCACCTTTAATAAGCGCTTTGATTTCATCACCGCTTAGGGTTTCATATTCTAGCATCGCCTTGGCAATAATATGTAATTCATCGAGATGTTCGGTAAGTATGTCATGCGCCTTTTTGTGTGCATCATGAACAATACGATTTATTTCCTCATCAATTAGATTGGCTTTATTTTCAGACACAGACTGCGACTGCTGACCCATGCTGTAACCAAGAAACACCTCTTGTTGGTCACTGCCGTAAAAGAGTGGGCCAATTTTATCAGACATGCCCCATTCAGTTACCATGGCGCGGGCAAGGCGGGTTGCGTATTTAATGTCGCTTGAGGCGCCACTCGATACTTTGTCATACCCAAAAATAATTTCTTCTGCCACACGGCCACCCATGGATACCGCAAGATCAGCATACATCTTGTCGCGCAAGTAGGAGAGTTTATCGGCTTCCGGCAGGCGCATTACCATGCCGAGCGCACGGCCACGCGGAATAATGGTGGCTTTATGGATAGGGTCAGACGCCGGACTATACAGCGAAACCAACGCATGGCCGCCTTCGTGATATGCCGTCATTTTCTTTTCGTCATCGCTCATCACCATGGATTTACGCTCGGCACCCATCATGACCTTATCCTTGGCGGATTCCAGTTCACGCATGGTAACCACTTTTTTGCCAAGGCGTGCAGCAAGGAGTGCCGCTTCATTGACGATATTGGCAAGGTCAGCCCCGGAAAAGCCTGGGGTGCCACGGGCGATAACGCGCGCATCTACATCCGGTGCCTTGGGCACTTTTTTCAGATGCACTTCCAGAATCTGGGTGCGCCCGTTGATATCCGGGTTGGGCACGGTGATCTGGCGGTCAAAGCGACCCGGGCGGAGCAGGGCAGGGTCTAGCACGTCTGGCCGGTTGGTAGCTGCAATGATGATGACGGATTCATTGGCTTCAAAGCCATCCATCTCCACCAGTAATTGATTGAGCGTTTGTTCGCGCTCATCGTTGCCGCCGCCGAGGCCGGCACCACGATGACGGCCTACCGCATCAATCTCATCAATGAAGATGATGCATGGCGCAGATTTTTTGCCTTGCTCAAACATATCGCGCACGCGGGATGCACCCACGCCCACAAACATTTCCACAAAGTCAGAACCGGAAATGGTGAAGAAAGGCACCTTTGCTTCGCCAGCGATGGCGCGGGCAAGCAGCGTTTTCCCCGTACCCGGAGGACCAACCAATAAACACCCACGGGGTATCTTGCCACCGAGGCGTTGGTATTTCTGTGGGTCTTTCAGGAAGTCAACGATTTCAACCAATTCGTCTTTTGCTTCTTCGATACCGGCGACATTTTCAAATGTTACACGTTCAGTGCGTTCCGTCAGCAGTTTTGCCCGTGATTTGCCAAAGCCAAGCGCACCACCTTTGCCGCCGCCCGATTGCATCTGGCGCATGAAGAAAATATACACACCTACTAAAAGCAGGATAGGGAACCATCCTAAAATCGCGCTCCAGAATGAATCCATTTTACTGTCATCGGGCGCGGCTGAAATTTTTACACCTTTGTCGGTAAGGCGTTCTACTAAGCCAGGGTAATCTGGTGCCTGTGTGTAAAACGCAGTACCATCGGAGAGGTGGCCGGTGATGGATGAGTTTTTTTCTCCACTGCGGATAACCACATCGGAAACCTCGCCCGCCTCCACCTTTGCAAGCATATCAGAAAATGCCAGCCGGCTATGGCCGCTTTGCTCCATGCCGCCTTGAAACATGTTGAACACGGCCACCAGCATGACGCCAATCACCAGCCAGATAAAAATATTTTTACCGAAATTTGGCACTTATGCGGACTCCTTACAATTCTTACTATTACTCATACCGTAAAACGCTGGTGCAGCAAGTGCTTTTGCGGGTATGAAGTGAGCAAAACACTGGAGGTGCGCGTATTTCGGATTAACATACTTAATATGGGGTACGGCAACCAATTCTTCAAGTCGCCAGAAGGCGGGAAATGCATAAAAAATATAGGCAGGTAATGCCATGTATTGTTTGGGTAATGTACTTCGGTCGATATAGGCAAGGCCATCTGCACCCAATGCACCTACAGTAAGTGTTGGTTCTTCTTCTTGTACGCTGCTGAAATGTACCTCAAATCTGTCCCACAATGCTTTAGTGTCACGAGTAAATGCAGTGGGTGGAGTAGTAGCTGCGGGCTCGCGATTTATCAGGAAACAATCCTTTTTCTTGTGGTAACCTATAATGCAACCTGTCAGGTTTCTTTTCCTGAAATCCTGCTCATGCTGCAAGTGTTTGTGTAATGTCTGTAATTGCTCTGTGCGTATATGGGTATCCGTACCAGATACAGATTTAAGCGCAAAAGACAGCGCTTCAATCGCCATAATTTCCGGCAGTGCTAGAAACGCTGTTTTGTCTAAACGAATAAAACCTGCATCATCAATGAGAACGACATTAGTTAACTGGCTGACTATTTTATTTTCCAATATGTTGCGAATAGTTCCAAAGCAATTGGCGATGACTCCAGCGCGGATGGATATATCCGTTCCAGCAAGATTATTGCGAATAATATTGCGTGTATAGGCCATGCTCTGGTTGCTTGGATCTTCCAGCCATGGCTGTTTTCTTTCTTTCAGATAGTCCTGTAATTCCTGTTTGGTATTTCCAAGTAAGGGGCGGATAAGGCGGATGCCATCAAGCATTGACACCATAGGAATACCAGCAAGGCCTTTGATGAAGCTGCCACGTGCCAGCCGGAAAAACAGGGTCTCTCCCTGATCCTCCAGATGATGAGCGGTAAAAAGGTGCTGTATATCATTATTCCTGCACCATGCGGTAAGCAGACTGTAACGGGCGTTTCGTGCCGCTTCCTGTTTGCCCGCAGATGGTTTTGGGCCTTTCCATACCAGCGTATGATGTTCGATATCTAGAGATTGGCACCATGCGGCAACTTGGGTGGCTTCTCTGGCAGATTCTTGCCGTAGCCCATGATCGACCGTCAATGCGATGGCTTTGCCGCCATGCTGCTTTGCCCAGTCATGTACCAGTAGCAGCATAGCCATGCTGTCTGAACCGCCTGATACGGCAACGGCCAGTGCAGGACTTTGCTCAAACAAGCCAATGGCAGAAAGAATATCATTAAAATGATTCTGCAAATTAGCTATGCCTAAAGTTTGCACGGCTAGTTATTGCACCCCATGCGCTTTTGCTCTTTGGCAGCTTTATCCACGATGTTAACCGAGGTCTTTTTGAATTTTGTAGTAATCTGGCCAAGCACAATACAGGCCTCTTTACCGCGATCCAGCGCATCGAGCGACATGGCAAGTTTCAGTAGATTATCCGGAGCTTTAGGGCCGTTTGGAAGAGATTCAAAGCCTTGACGGAATGCATCAGCAGCATTTACATAATCACGGCGGATATAGAAGGTTTCACCCTGCCAGTAATACGCATTGCCCACGAGCGGGTCTTTCGGATATTTCTTTGTGAAAGTGCCAAAACTCTGTGCGGCTTCTTCATAACGTGTCTGGTTTAAGAGGCGGAAGGCGTAATTATATAAATCACGCGGGGTATCGAAGGTTTCCGCGTCACCTGGTTCAGGTACGCGCAGCACACCATCACCAGCGGTAGTCTGGCCATCGTTGGTAGGTTGAGTGTCTGCATCATCCGTTTCAGCGGCTTCATTTCCCACTGCTTTGACAGCACGAGGTTTGAGTGTTGTCTCAACGGGTTTTTCAGGTGACGTGAGAGTGTCTGTTGCCGTATTTCCGGCAGGTGCTGTATTCTGGCTTAGTTCATTGAAACGGAATTCTGTATCTTTCTGGAATTTTTCCAGCATTTCTTTCATCTGGCGCACCTGAAAATCATTCTCTTCCACTTTGCCCTGCAAATCACGCATGGACTCTTCCATGCTGGTAAGGCGGACTTCGGTATCTGCGCTGGGGGCAAGTTCACCCTGATTGGCTGAAGATGAGGTTGCCACGTTTACACCACTGCGCGCCAGCTGTTTTTGCATCAGCATAATGTCGCGCTCTAAGCGATCAACGCGGTCAGACGTGGGGTCGGTTACCTGTGCGGCAAGCGGTAATGCCAGCATGGTAGTTGCAAGCAATGTGGCAAAAATAAATCTTATATGCATATGATACCGAACAATAATTAAAAGCCTGAGGAGGATACCTAAAAACACTTCGCCCCACAACAGGTTTCCCTGCGTGGGGCGAAGAAATTACTGACTAAAACCAGCGATGGTTATTAGTTGCCAATCACCGTCACAGCGCGGCGGTTCTGGCTCCATGCGGATTCATCGGAACCGATGATAGCCGGACGTTCTTTACCGTAGCTGATGGTGTTGATGCGGCTTGATGCAACGCCAAGGCCAACGAGGTATTTTTTCGCGGCGGCAGCGCGGCGTTCGCCGAGTGCAAGGTTGTATTCACGGGTGCCGCGCTCATCGCAATGGCCTTCCATGGTTACGCTAACATTTGGATTTTGTTTCATCCATGCAGCTTGACGCTCAAGCGTGCCTTGGCCTTCACCAGTGATTACAGCACTGTCATAGTCAAAGAACACGCGGTCAATAACCCCTGGGGCGATTTCTTTTGCGTTTGCATACAGACCAGAACCACCAGCAACGTTACCGCTGCCATCAGCACTTGAAGAAGAGCCGGATGGGGTTTCGCAAGCTGCAAGCAGGAAGAGGGCAGAAACAACTGCCATAGATTTTTTAATAATATTCATAATAAACTCCAATGCGTTAAATCAAACGTTACTAATACGAAGGCGTGGGATGCCATTGAGACCATAACCAGTTAGCGTAAACCAGCGATAAATCAACAGCACTTTCGCACTCATTCTGCAAAACAAAGCTATTGTGTTATAACGGCAACAGTGGCGACCATGCAGGATCAGACCCATCCATTGGCGTTAATACTTCCCGCAGATTATGTCCTGTTAAATCAACAGAATACAGGCGGGTATTGCCCATGCGCCCACGTGAGTTGGGGAACTGGCGGTGGAATACCAATACGCGCCCATTCGGGGCCCAGCTTGGACCCTCATCCAGATAGCTTTCGGTAAGCAGGCGCTCTCCTGAACCATCCGGCCGCATGACGCCAATATAAAAACGTCCCTGATGCATTTTGGTGAAGGCAATCAGGTCGCCACGCGGTGACCATACTGGTGTGCCATACCGGCCATTGCCAAAGCTGATGCGTTGTATGTCGCCGCCACTTGCATTCATAACGTATAATTGCTGTGAACCACCACGATCGGAGTTAAATACGATACGGTTGCCGTCTGGTGAATAGCTGGGTGAGGTATCGATACTATTACCAGAGGTCAGCTTGTTGAGTTGGCGGTTACGCAAATCCATCTTGAAAATTTGAGTGCTACCACCGGAAGCAATCGACATTACAATCGAATTGCCATCGTTAGAAAAGCGTGGTGCGAACGACATGCCTTCGAATGTACCCAGTGATTCCTCGCGGCCAGTCTGCAAATCGCGTAGGTAGACGCGTGGTTGCTTGCCAGCATAGGAAAGATACAGGATTTCCTGTGAGCTCGGTGAGAAGCGCGGAGTAAGCACAAGACTTCTGCCATCGGTTAAGTATTTATGGTTCTCGCCGTCCTGATCCATGATGGCAAGGCGCTTGACACGCTTCAGGTCAGGTCCGCTTTCGGACACATAGACGATACGGGAATCAAAATACCCATCTTCACCGGTCAGGCGTTTGTAAATTTCATCAGCGATGATATGAGCAATACGACGCCAGTTGCTTTTGAAGGTGTTGTATTCTTTGCCTGCAACCTGCTGTTCGGCATAGACATCCCACAGGCGGAAAGAGACTTTCAGCTTATCGCCGCTTTCGGAGATGACCATGCCTGTGACAAGGGCGGCGGCATTGATTTTGCGCCAGTCACCAAAGCGCGGATTAGCTGTTTGTGTGGTAATCTGCTCAATAAACGCTTGCTTCTCAATAGGGCGGAACAGGCCGCTGCGCTCAAGGTCTGCCGATACCACACGCATGATCTCAGCACCCATACCATGCCCAGGAAGGTCGGGAAGTGCAATCGGCATCGGGTCAACATTGCCGCGTGTAATATCAATTTTCAGCACAGCATGTGCTGGGGTAGATAAGAGAAAGAAGGCTGCAAGAATATAAAAAAAGCGCGTCATGATGTGGGTGTTTCCCTAGTTGAGCAAATAAATAGGCAATCATACTTATATGAAATGCACGCTTTGCTCAAGGGTGAGAATAATTAAATTCGTGTAAGTTAAAACAACATTTCCTTCGGATCAAAGGTCAGTTCCATGTCGCGCCATGTGCTGTATTTATCGGCTGGCAGGTTTTGCAGCGGGCTGCACTGTTTTACTGCGCGTATGGCAGAGTCTGCCGCCGCACGGAAGAACGTGTCGCTAGCGTAGCGAGATTTACTCTCTTTTGCCAGTTCAACTTTAATAACACTGCCATCCTGTGCCAATTCCAGGCGTAGTATTACAATCAGCTCATGCGCATCACGCGCACCGGCTGGCACGCTCCAGCATTTTGCAATCTGGCTGCGGATAGCATCTTTCTCACTGATAGAAAGGGGCAGAGTGGGGTCGTACTGGTCAGACTTGCTTTTGCCGCCGCCGTCTTCCTTCTCTTTTTCCTTTTTATCTTTATCTTTCTGCGCGGTATCACGTACAGCTTTTAATACTGCGGTTAAATCTTCTTCTTTTGATTTTTTCTTATCGTCTTTTTTGTCTTTAGGTTTTTCTTCTGCTTTTTTATCCGGCTCTTTCGGTTTTTTTACCTCGGCTGGTTTTTCTGCCGGAGGAGGGGAATCTTCCGCTGCTTTCACGGGTGGCGAAGGTTTTTCCTGCGCTTTGGCTTCTTCCGGTTTTTCTTTTTCAGCCAGTTTCTCTGAAGGCTTTACGTTGCTGATGGCACTGATAGGCAGCAGTTCTACCGTAATGGCTTGCGGTTCTATCTCGCGTTTATTGTCTAGTAGGGAAGGCAGGCCAAAAATAACCAAAATCACCACGAACGCGTGAAGCGCAGCAGAATAGGTCAGTCCTTTCTGGCGTTCCTGATACACCGTTTACTTGCCTTTGCCTGCTACAGTGCCAACTTCGGTGAGTAGGGCAACCTTGTTGAATCCGGCTGCATTGACTTCACCTACTACCTGCATGATTTTGCCATAATCTACGCTCTTGTCGCCGCGCACGAAAATACGCGTATCTTTCTTTTCTTTGGTGATGGCACCGAGTTTATTCTTAAAATCTTTGAGCGAAACCGCCGTTTTCTGGATATAAATTTTTCCATCAGAGGTGATTGAAACGGTAAGTGGTTCATCCTGCCCTGGAACTGGATTGGCAGAGGATTCTGGTAAATCAACGGTGACACCAGTGGTCATCATCGGGGCGGCCACCATGAAGATGATGAGCAGCACCAACATGACATCTACCATCGGGGTTATGTTTATTTCGGCAAAACTTCCTTGCCTTCCATTACGTCTGCGGCTTCCGCCGCCGTTTCCACCGCCCAGACTCGCGCCCATTTATGCCTCCAGCTGACGTGAGAGGATAGTATCGAATTCGGTGGAGAAATCTTCCAGCTTGTTGGAAAAACGCACCAGTTCGATATTAAATTTATTGTATGCAATAACGGCGGGTATGGCGGCGAACAACCCAATGGCTGTGGCAAACAAGGCTTCTGCAATACCTGGAGCAACGGCTACCAGCGACGTATTTTTGGATATCGCAATAGCGTGAAAGCTGTGCATGATACCCCATACTGTACCAAACAGACCAATAAAAGGTGCTGCTGATCCTGTAGTAGCAAGAAAGCCAAGGCCATTTTCCAGAAGCTCTACCTCACGATTACGTGCAACCAGCATCACCTGAACAATCCGATCACGTAGGCCTATTTTGATACCTTGCTGTGGAGATGTGCCTTTATTTTTGGAGCGAAACCATTCTTCCATCGCGGCGATAAAAATATTTGCCATCGGATGGCCACCGCGCTTTTTGGTTTTTTCATGGAATTGGTCGAGTGCTTCCGATGACCAGAAATCATTTTCAAATTTGATCGCCTTGGCTTTCACGCGGCGAAACAGGAATGTTTTTTCAAAAATAATGGCCCAGCTCCAGAAAGATGCAAAGAGTAACGACAAAATCACCAGCTGTACCACAATATCGGCCTGTGAAAACATGCCCCAGATGGAAAAATCGAACGCAGGTGTAGTGCCTGCCAGATCGGTGGATGCAACGCCCTCTACTGCGGTGGATACTGCTGGATTTGCCATAGTCTCAAATGTCTTTCGTTAGTTGTTATTAAAAATTCTGTATATTGCATCTTTTATCTCTGCCGGCATGCGTGCTGGTTTCATGCCATCACCTACCACTGCCAGTCGGATTGATAAAGTTACAAGTATGTCATTATCTCTTTTTATTGTATGGCTTATATCAAGGCTCGCCGTGCCTATATCGTCGAGGTGGGATTCAATTGTCAAGAGGTCATCCAACCGTGCAGGCTTAAAAAATTCCACGTGGCAGGTGCGCACGGCAAATGCGATTTTTTGTGTGGAAAGTAACTCCTGCTGGCTGATGCCTGCGGTGCGAAGCGCCTCAGTACGGGCGCGCTCAGCGAATTTCAGGTAATTCGCGTGATACACTACACCGCCAGCATCGGTATCGTCATAATAAACGCGTGTAGAGAATTGGTGCATGGGTTTACGCGTCTTCGTTCGTTTCATCAAGCGGCATTGTTGCAATCTGCGCCGGCGGTTTTAGTCCCAGATGGTTGAAACAGGTTTGTGTCAACATGCGGCCACGCGGCGTGCGCTGCAGGAATCCTACCTGTAATAAATAAGGCTCGATGGTTTCTTCAATCGCATCACGCTGTTCTGAAAGGGCGGCGGCAATGGTTTCCACACCTACTGGCCCGCCCTGATAATGTTCAGCAATGTAATGCAAATAACGCCTGTCAGCAGAATCAAGGCCAAGTCCATCTACTTCAAGCCTGAGCAACGCTTTATCAGCAAGTTTTTTATCAATGGCCTTACTATTTTCTGCATGAGCAAAATCACGCACGCGCCGCAACAATCGGAGTGCAATGCGCGGCGTGCCACGCGCGCGGCAGGCGATTTCATGTGAGCCATCTTGCGTAATGGCAATGGAAAGTTTTTCTGAGGCACGTTCGATAACATGCTGCAATGCCTTGGTGTCATAAAACCGTAAACGCAGCGGAATGCCGAAGCGGTCACGTAGTGGATTGGCGAGTAGGCCAAGGCGTGTGGTGGCACCCACTAGCGTGAATTTTGGAAGGTCAATGCGTACGGTACGGGCGGCTGGTCCTTCGCCAATCATCAAGTCGAGTTTGAAATCTTCCATGGCGGGGTAAAGAATTTCTTCCACAGCTGGATTCAGGCGATGAATTTCATCGACAAACAATACATCGTTGGGTTGCAAGTTCGTGAGCACAGCGGCGAGGTCTCCGGCTTTGGTAAGTATTGGTCCGGAGGTAGGACGAAAGCCAACCCCCATTTCCTTTGCAACAATCTGGGCGAGGGTAGTTTTACCCAGTCCGGGTGGGCCATAAAGCAACACATGGTCGAGCGCATCTTTACGAGAACGTGCCGCATTTACGAATATTTTCAGGTTCTCGCAGGCTTCTGGCTGACCGACGAATTCACCAAATGACATTGGGCGAAGCGCGTGTTGGCCAGCATCGTCTTCTTTTTCAGTTGCGGTTATAAGGCGATTTACTGCGTCTTGTGTCATCCGCGCATCAGCTCCTTCAAGCTTAATTTGATGAGCTGATCAAGCTCTTGCACATCTGATTGGCTGGCTTTGAGTGCAGCGGCATAAGCCTCTGACCGCGAATAACCGAGGTTGACAAGGGCGGAGATGGTATCTTCGTGATGTGTGGCGGTTGGTGTGTGGCGGGTGCCAGATGTTTTTTTTGTGTCTTTATTTTCTTCACGCTTCACGCTCCACGCGCCATTCTCCACTGGCAACTTCATCGCCTTATCTTTCAACTCCGTCACAATGCGTTCGGCGAGTCCGGCGCCTATGCCTTTAATACGTGAAAACGCGGTAGTATCCTTGGCGAGTATAGCGTTGGCAAGTTGGGAAGGTGAGTAAGCAGACATCATCACAAGTGCCACTTTATTGCCCACACGTTGTACGGTGGTAAGCAGGCGGAACCATTCGCGTTCCACCGCGTCACTGAATCCATACAAGTGTATATGTTCTTCGCGAACATGGGTTTCTATGACGAGTGTCGCGGCCTGACCAACGGCGGGCAGGGCAGCCAGCGTGCGGCCTGAGCAGAATATGTGGTATCCCACGCCTCCGACATCAAGGATCACATAATCATCACCGGTTTCATCCACACGTCCACGCAGTTTACCAATCATGCCTGTGCTCCTGCGGTGATGCGGTTTAGTGTGCGGTGATGTGCATGGCAGATGGCAACCGCCAGCGCATCCGACGCATCGGCTTTCACTGCATTGCTTCCCGGCAATAATGTTTTTACCATCATAGCAACCTGCTGTTTATCGGCGTGGCCTTTGCCGACCACGCTTTTTTTTACCATGGTGGCACTATACTCATTTACTTGAAGTCCTGCCAGCGAAAGCGCAAGCAAAATTGCCCCGCGCGCCTGCCCAAGTTTTAGGGCGGAGGCTGCGTTGTTATTCATGAAGGTTTCTTCAACCGCGGATTCATCAACCCCATATACTCTGGCGACTTCAATCAGCCCGTCGTGCAGCTGTTTCAGGCGCTCAGACATTGGCATGTTGTTGGTGCTGGTAATGACGCCGCAATTAACAAAAGAAAGCTGATTTTGTTTAGAGATAAGTACGCCCCAGCCTGTGCGCTGCAAACCCGGATCAACACCTAGGATAATGGTCATTGCCTTCTCCTGATATTGTCATCCTGAACGAAGTGAAGGATCTTCAAGATTCTTCGCTGCGCTCAGAATGACAAATTTTAATCACGCGCTCAGTGACGTCACCATGGATTCAGGAATTTCCACGTTGGTGAACACTTCCTGAACATCATCATTATCCTCAAGTGCTTCCACCATTTTTATCAGCTGCTTTGCCTGTTCTTCATTTACGGGTGCGGTGGTTTTGGGAAGCCATGTGATCTTGGCGGAGGCTGCTGCACCGAAGGATTTCTCCAGCACATCGCGCACTGCACCAAAACTGTCCTGCGAGCAGCTGACGGAATAATTCTCTGCATCGCTGTCGCAATTATCGGCACCCGCTTCGAGGGCTGCCTCAAACATTGCCTCTTCGCTCGCGACAGATACCGGGTAGGTGATTAGGCCAACACGGTCAAACATGAAGCTGACACTGCCGGTTTCGCCCATGTTGCCACTGTATTTGGTGAAGATAGAGCGTATGTCGGAGGCGCTGCGGTTGCGGTTATCGGTGAGGGCCTGGACGATGACGGCAACGCCGCCCGCGCCATAGCCTTCATAGCGCACTTCCTCGAAATTGTCGGTATCAACATTGCCGCTGCCGCGTTTGATGGCCGCTTCAATTTTATCACGCGGCATGTTTTCTTCGCGTGCCCATAGCATGGCGGCGCGCAGGCGCGGATTCACCGCAGGGTCTGGCATGCCGAGTTTGGCTGCAGAGATAATCTCACGTGTAACCTTGGTGAATATCTTCGCCTTTTTTGCATCTTTCGCACCTTTACGGTGCATAATGTTTTTAAATTGCGAATGACCCGCCATAGTTATTTGCCTAAAGCGTCGATGATAATATCCACGCGATCTGGCTCTCCGCCAGGATTTTTATCACCCTGTGCCTGCACATTAATTCGTAAGTTGGCTACACCCTGTTCAATCAGGAATGCACGCACGGCCAGCGCGCGCGAGAGAGAGACACGGCGTGCGGTACTTGCCTGATCGTTGGTGTTAGATGCGTATGATACAAGGTTAACGCGAAGTTTCTCATCAGCATTAATTTTCTTAGCCAGTTCTTCCAGCTGTGGCTTAATGGTAAGCGGCACAGCAGTTTCGGTAGATTTGAAGGCAATACTCATATCAGCTGCGCTTGTCTGCGTTGTAGCAGGTGCCGGTGTAGCTGGCTCTGCTGGCGTGCCATTAGCTGTTGGTGTATCAGGTGCGCTCAATTCTACAGGAGCTGGCGCATCTGGAGCGGGTGGCGCTGGCGGTGCAGGCATGGCTGGAGGCTCAGGCAGCTTCACTTCCTTTGTTGCAGGTGGCATTGGAGGCAATGTATCTGCTGGCTTGCTGTCTGCGTCGGTTGGTGGAGGCAGGTCAGGCAATGGTGGCAGGGATGGTTTTCCTTCTGGTTTTGCGTCTGCAGGTGGTGTCGGAATAGCTGGTATATCCTGCGGTAGTGCTGTGTCAGCTGGAGATGCCGGAGGCACAGTAGGTGCTATTGGCAAAGCAGGTAGTGTGGGGATGGCAGGCACATCATTTGCAGGAGTTGTCGGCGGAGTTTCAGCCTGAGCAGCTTGCTCCACCTGTTCAGGTGTTGTTGGAGGAGCTATCAGGGCTTTCTCTAGCGCACTTTCTGTTTCAGGTGCCACGGTTTTTTCTACTTCCGCTGTTGGCGGCGCAGGTGATGCTGTCGGAGCAGCAGGAGCCACAGGTGGTGGCACAGCGGGTTCCTCAGCGGCAGGAGGCATTGCAACTGCAGGGGCTTCTGGAGCAGGTGGTGGTGTTTCAACGGGTGCAGTCGGTGGTGGAGGTGCTTCTGCCACAGGTGGTTCAACTGGCACTGCAGGTGTCGCTACAGGTTCTGATGGTTTTGGTTCTTCAGCTGGTGCTTCAGGCTTTACAGTTTCCTGAAGGTGTTTCTCCTTCTTATTCTTTTTGCCTTTTTTCTCTACAGGCTTTGGTTCTTCAGTTGGTGCGACTGTTTCTTCGGCAGGCATTTCGATGGCTGCCGGTTGTTCTGTAACAGGAGCTATTTCTTGAGGAGGCGTTTCTACTGGAGCGCTCATGGCCTCTGGTGTTTTAGGCTCTTCTGCTTTCGGATCGGGTTTTTCAACTTTCTTCGCTGCTACTGGTTTTGCTGCTTTTGGGTTCTCTGGTGCAGGCTTTTTATTTTTTACAAACTTTGGTTCATTTTTATTGATGATTTGTCCTTTAGGGCCCTCGATCCATTGTAATGGCTGGCCAGTATACTGCATATCTGCACCGGCGGCCTGTGGTGTTGTAACGGGTGCCACGATAGCAGGTTGTGTTGCTTTCGGCTGTGGCGGCTTTTGCGCTGTTTTTTCCTCTTCTACAACCAGTTTCGGCGCACCTGGCTCACGGTATTTATCGAGGACATCGAGGTTAAGCTCAATGGTTGGCAATGTTGGATTTGAGCGATTGTCAAATGCAAGCGAGGTCGTAGCTGCCAGAGTAGTTGAGAGGGAAACGCAAACGGCGGCAAGACGAATAAAAACAGGGACAGAACGGGTCATAAAAGCCTTTTCGCTGATGGGTGCACAAGTCAGTCCCCATGATTAAGCAAAACTAGCCCTACAGGCAACTGAAATTTCTGTAATATTTTATCAGGCGGCTTTGGCTACCAGCGATTCAACGGATCGCACCAGATTGCCATTGCAAGCCACCAGCGTGCGTGAATAGCAATTCGCAGGAGCGCCGGAGAGATCCATCACCTTGCCGCCTGCTTCTTGTACCATTAACAACCCTGCTGCAATATCCCATGCTTCGATGGAGGTGTAAAATCCACCATCCAGCCTGCCTGCCGCAATATAAGCAAGGTCAAGGGCAGTAGCCCCAAGACGACGGATGGTCTGCTCGCCGGTTGCAAGGTTTTTGTAAGTTTTTTGTTCAGTTGGGGTGAGTTTTTTAAGTGTTTTGGTGCCGGAACTGGCAAACATGGCATCTGCCATTTTATCGCGGCCAGACACAACAAGGCGGCGGTTGCCAAGAAATGCGCCTTTGTGCTGTTCGGCGGTGAACATTTCATTGTGAATGGGGTCGTAAATAATGCCGGCTATGATATTGGTGTTGCCATTTTTTTCGCGTTTTTCTACAGCAATCGAAATGCAAAAATAGGGTACGGCGTGAATGAAGTTGCTGGTACCATCGAGAGGATCAATGATGAAGCGGTGTACGCCATCTTTGCCTGCAATCTCGCCGCTTTCTTCCATAAGAAAGCCAAAATCAGGGCGGGCGATGGAGAGTTCTTTGTGAAGCAATTTTTCTGTGCGTATATCTGCTTTTGTCACAAAGGAATTTGCACCTTTGCGCGAGACCTGAAGATTATCCACTTCACCAAAATCGCGAAGTAGGCCTTTAGATGCCTTAATGGCAGCCGCTGTCATTACGTTAATAAGAGGCGATTGATTCACTTATGATGCCTTTGCGCGTTCAACGTAGCTGTTGCTGGTGGTATCCACCACGATGCTTTCACCTGCTTCGATGAATGGTGGCACAAGCACACGCACGCCATTTTCCAGCACGGCTGGCTTGTAAGAAGAAGAGGCGGTCTGGCCTTTTACCACCGGATCAGCTTCCACAATTTTCAGCGTAACTTTGCCGGGCAGTGCCACAGAAAGTGGCTTGCCTTCATAGGTTTCCACCATCACTGTCATGCCATCCTGAAGATAAGGGAATGCATCGCCAATCATCTCTTTGTTCATGACAAATTGCTCGTAGCTTTCATTATCCATGAAGGTCAGGTTGTCGCCATCAGCGAACAGGAAGTTGCATGAGCGTGAATCAAGTGACACGCGTTCCACTTTTTCGTCAGAAGCAAGGCGGATATTATTTTTTGTACCGGTTTTTAAGTCTTTGAACTCTACCTGATTGAAGGAGCGCAGGTTGCCTGGTGTGCGGATTTCATGCTTTACCACCAGATAAAGTTTTCCCTGATATTCCACCACCATACCCATTCTTACTGCCGAACCGTCGATACGCATAATTATTCTCTTTTTTCCAAGGCCTTCTTTATGGCCTGATTAAATTCGTTTACTGCCTCTTTTGAGCCTTTGGGATGATTCCACACGGCGGTAATGGCCGCGATGAAATCCGCACCGGCTGCCACCAGAGGCGCACAATTGGCGGCGTTGATACCACCAATTGCCACACACGGCAAGAGCATAAATGCCTGCCACCACTCTAAAATATCGGGGCTTGGCACACCCCATTTCTCAATTTTTTCCGCAGGCTTGGAGGTGGTGGGGTAAAACGCCCCAAAAGCCACATAATCTGCTCCGGCTTCACCGGCTTCAATGGCAATATGGCGGGAAGCATGGGCAGTTGCGCCAATGACTACGTCACTTCCCACGATAGCACGTGCATCGGCAATGGACATATCATCAACCCCCAGATGTACGCCATCTGCGCCCAGCTTGGCGGCTAAATCCGCCCGGTCATTCAGGATAAACGCCACGCCGCGCTCGCGGCAAATGGGCATAAGTTCTTTTGCTGCCTTGATAATATCAGCATCACCCGCTTCTTTCAGGCGCAGCTGGAACGCGCCGACATCCCCGCCAGCAAACGCCTCTTCAAGCTGTTTCCGGAATTCAGAAACATCAAGGGAAGGTGGGGAAACGAGGTATAAGCGGCAGGTGTGAGTCATATCTTTCCTTGTCATCCCCGACTTGTTCGGGGATCTAGAGCTAAATCCTGCTGCCTTGCAATGATTCCCTAGATCCCCGCATTTGCGGGAATAACGAGATCTATTTATTATCCTTATACACCCCGATCATGCTCTCAAGCAGCTTGAGCGCTTCATCGCGGGGGCGTTGGAAGGTGTTGCGGCCAATGATAGAGCCGTTGCTGCCGCCATCGCGGATGGCACGGGCTTCGTTCAAAATATCTTCTTCGCCTTTGGCAGCGCCGCCGGAGAACACCACGATGCGTTTTCCATTAAAGCAGCATTGCTTGATATGGGCAAAACGTGCAGCTGCAGTAGACACATCAATTTTTTCTGCTTCGTATACTTTCTTTGCTTCTGCCTGCTCAATGTGTGCGGTTGGTGGTTTTACCTTGATGATGTGCGCGCCAAGGAGAGCTGCCATGTGGGCGGCATAGGCAGTGATGTCGATCGCGGTTTCACCATCTTTAGAAATATCTTCACCACGTGGGTAAGACCAGATAACAACCGCAAGGCCGCAATCTTTCGCTTCACGCGCCATGAAAGCAATTTCTTCCATCATCTCAAAACATTCAGCTGAACCGGGATAGATGGTAAAGCCAATGGCTGCACAACCTAAGCGTAGCGCATCTTCAACGGAAGATGTGATGGCTTGGTTCGGCGCGCCTTTTTTAGGGGCGAGTGAGTTCGAGCTGTTTACTTTCAGGATGGTCGGAATTTTTCCGGCAAAGGTTTCCGAGCCGGCTTCCAAAAAGCCAAGCGGTGCCGCGTATGCAGAAAGGCCTGCATCCACTGCCAGCTGGTAATGATAATGCGGGTCATACGCCGCAGGGTTTTTAGCAAAGCTGCGGGCAGGGCCGTGCTCGAATCCTTGATCCACCGGCAGGATAACCAGTTTGCCGGTGCCGCCGAGTTTGCCGTGCATCAATATACGCGCAAGATTTTCCTTGGTTTCAGGTGAATCACCTTCATAGCAGCTAAGAATCTTTTTTACTTCGGGTGTGAGTGAGTTGATTGCCTGAATTTTTGCGGTCATTGTCATAACTTTCCTTTACGTCATTATCTATGGTTTCGTTGTATCTCTGCGCGCCTGCTTTTTCAAGCTTGACGTGTGCGTTTGGCTTTGGAAGATGTTTTTGCAAGTGCGGCAACGCCGGGCAATGTCTTGCCTTCCATCCATTCAAGAAATGCGCCGCCTGCGGTTGAAATATAGCTGAAATTTTGTGTCATTCCGGCATGTGCGAGGGCTGCCACCGTATCCCCGCCGCCAGCGATAGAACGCAGTTGTTTGCGAGCGGTATATTTGGCAATGGTGCGGGCAAGGCCGATGGTGCTGGCATCAAACGGGCTTACTTCGAATGCACCAATAGGTCCATTCCATATCACCGTTTTACAATCAGCCAGTGCTTCGGCGAAAAGCTGTACCGAGCCGGGGCCGACATCGGTTGCCATGCCATCATCAGGAATGGCATCCACATCCATAACACGGCAGTTGGCCTGTGTTTTGAATTCAGACACCACCACTAAATCATTGGGCAGCACAATCTCGCAGCCGTTCTTTTTGGCTGCCTTTAATATGCGCTGCGCAGTTGCTTTCATGTTTTTCTCGCAGATGGATTTACCTACCGAGTAGCCTTGCGCATATAAAAACGTATTTGCCATGGCGCCACCGATGAGTATTTTATCCATCGTTTTGCTTAAATTTCCGAGTAGTTCCAGCTTGGTAGAAATTTTGGAGCCACCGATGACGGCGGCGATCGGTTTTTTTGCGGTGGTGAATATACCGCTTAATACAGAAAGCTCTTCTTCCATAAGTCTGCCTGCAACAGAAGGTAGATATTTGGGAATACCAGAGACAGAGGCATGAGCGCGATGTGAGGCAGAGAATGCATCATTCACATAAATATCAGCAAGGCTTGCCAGTTCCTGCGCGAATCGCGCATCGCCTTTTTCTTCTTCAGCATGGAAGCGGAGATTTTCCAGCAATAATATTTCGCCGTTCTTTAGTTTTTTTACGGCTTCTTCAGCAGCAACGCCAACGCAATCTACACCGAATTTCACTTCTTTGCCGCCGAGTGCCTGCGAGAGCGGATCAACCAGCGGCGCAAGCGACATCGAGGGAACAAACTTCCCGCCCGGCCTGTCAAAATGCGAAAGCACCACCACCCGGGCTTTTTTCTTCAGGAGGTAGGAGAGCGTTGGTACTAGTCGCACGATGCGTGTGTTATCGGTTACCTTGCCGCCACTCATAGGCACGTTCAGGTCGCAGCGCACCAGCACGGTTTTTCCTGTATAGTCGAAGTCTTCAAGTGTATTAAATTGCAGTGTCATTTAGTGTTCATCCACAATTTTGCTACATCCAGCATACGGCAGGAGAAAGCCCATTCATTATCATACCAGCTTGCGACACGGGCGATTTTACCGGTCACATACGTGCCAGTGATATCGACGATACTGCTATACGGGGTATGGGTATAATCAATCGACACCAGCGGGCGGCGAGAGATATGCAGAATATCTTTCAGGGATTCAGTTCCTGCGGCTTTATTCAGCGCATCATTGATGGCGTCTTTGTTGGCTTCTTTTACGGTAGTGAAACTTAAATCCACCAGCGAAACATTAGGCACGGGCACGCGGATGGCAATGCCATCGAGCTTGCCTTTGAGTTCAGGTATAATCAGGCCAATAGTTTTTGCTGCACCCGTGCTGGTTGGAATCATCGACATGGCGGCGGAGCGGGCGCGTCGCAAATCTTTGTGGCTGTTATCTACTAAATTCTGATCACCCGTATAGGCGTGAATAGTGGTCATGAAGCCAGAATCAATGCCAAAGGCCTCATGTAATACTTTAGCAACGGGCGCCAACGCATTGGTGGTGCAGGAGCCAACGGAGACCACCTGATGGGTGTTTTTGAGCGCATCGTTATTCACGCCATACACAATGGTAGAATCTGCATTTTCGGCGGGTGCAGATACAAGCACACGTTTTGCACCGCCTGCTAAATGCTTCGCCCCTTCATCGCGCTTATTGAACTTGCCGGAACATTCCAGCACCACATCCACACCCATATCTGCCCATTTGATTTGTGCTGGGTCTTTCTGGTGGGATAGCGCTACTTTCTTGCCAGCGATCATCAGCGCATCACCAGCTATCTCGGATTTTGTGGCAAAGCGACCATGCACGGAATCATATTTCAGTAGATGCAAAATAGTATCGGCGGGGGCAGGGCTGTTGAGGGCTACCAGCTCGATTCCTTTATCAGGATTCTCATAAATTGCGCGGGCGACGCAGCGGCCAATACGACCAAACCCATTTATACCAACTTTTATTGTCATGTGTTACCTTGTCAGTCCGAAAATTCCGATAGTTATCATTATCACGCCGAAGATCGATGTCATGATTCTGATGGTGTTAAGTCCATTGAGTTTTTGCTGCAATTTCTGCTTTTGATCTGGGTCTGCCGTTGTAAATAGTGCTTCCTGCGCTTTCTTGAATTCTTTTGCTAGCGGCAAAAACGGAACACGCGTTATCATGATATCAAACACACCAAGCACAAGCAGAATCATGGATAGAATCTGTCCGGTGTCTGATACAAAAAATTCTGTAATTGTTTCCATTTTATTTGCCTAAAAGTTAACGTCAGAGTGTATAGTCATTTTTTTTAAGTTATCCTATGCCTGCGCTGCTGACGGCAGGCTCTGCTTTTGGAAGAGAGATGCTTTTAGCCACGCAGACTGCATTTAAGCATTGTGAATACATCTCTCTGGAAGATGCGCTAATTTTATCTGTGTAATTCTTGCCTTGGTTATAGCTTCCAATAGCAATCTCTACTTCCTTGTGTATCTCATCCTGTAGGCGACGAATTTTTATACCATCGTGAGAAAAGCCGAACAATTGTCCTGCCTCGTTTGCTGTTTTGCCGATTACATGTTCATTTCTTTTCCAAAGATTTGCAATTTCTACGAATTTATTGGTGACAGACGCTGGCAATGTTATTTCTTTGCTATCCTCAGAAACGACTAATTCATTGTTTTCCTTAACGTGCGCTTTGATACTCATATGCTTTATCCTTTTTTCATAATGGCGTTTACAACGGCTTCAGCCGTGATGCCAAAATGTTTGTATAAATCTGGCGCTGGTGCTGATGCGCCGAAGCCGTTCATGCCGATGAAAATGCCATCATTGCCGATGTAGCGTTCCCAGCCGAAACCTCCGGCTGCCTCAATGGCAACTTTCAAAGTATTTTTGCCCAGCACTTCTTCACGGTATTTTGTTGGTTGTGCATCGAACAATTCCCAGCAAGGTAAGGAGACCACGCGGGCAGTGATATTTTTCTCAGCGAGCTTTTTCTTTGCTTCAATGGCAATGCTGATTTCAGAGCCGCTTGCGATGAGTGTTACCTTTGGGTTTTCATCAGAAAATTCACACATCACATAGCCGCCGTAGCTGCATAAATTATCCTGCGTATATTGACTGCGCACAGACGGAACATTCTGGCGTGTGAGTGAAAGAATGGATGGTGTATTTTTATTGGTAAGCGCAAGCGCCCAGCATTCTGCGGTTTCCGTGGCGTCCGCTGGGCGGAATACATTCAGGTTAGGAATGGCGCGCAAGCTGGCGAGATGCTCAATCGGTTGATGCGTTGGGCCGTCTTCACCAAGACCAATAGAATCATGCGTCATTACATAAATCACGCGCTGCTGCATGAGTGCTGAAAGGCGAATGGCTGGCCTGCAATAATCGGTGAATACCATGAAGGTACCCCCGTAGGGTATAAAGCCGCCATGCAGGGCGATGCCGTTC
The DNA here is from genome assembly GCA_046344715.1 of Alphaproteobacteria bacterium. GTDB lineage: Bacteria > Pseudomonadota > Alphaproteobacteria > Rickettsiales > SXRF01 > CAZAQK01. The sequence continues at coordinate 92,348 of JBKDKX010000016.1, forward strand.
ATCATCGAAGCCATGGCGTGTTCACGCACGCCGTAATAAATATAACTTCCGTTATACTGGCTACTGGTCACTGGCAACTGACTCTTTGCCTTGGTATTGTTTGAGCCAGTTAAATCAGCCGAGCCGCCTGCCAGTTCGGGAATGACTGGGGCAAGGGCGTTTAGCACATTTTCTGATGACTTGCGGGTGGCCTCGTTCGGTGCTGTTTCTGCCAGTTTCTTTTTGAATGCGTCAAACGCTGCCTGCCAGCCATCGGGCAGTTCGCCTGCTATCTGGCGGCTGAATTCGGATTGGATTTTTCCATCCGCGCTTTCAAAAGTTTTTGTCCAGTCAGTAAATGCGTTGCCGCCTTTTTTGCCCACATCGCGCCATGCGGATAAAATATCAGCAGGTACTTCAAATTCTGCGTGCGCCCAGCCGAGGTTTTTGCGTGCGCCAGCAATTTCATCTTTCCCCAATGGCGAGCCGTGGCATTTCTCAGAGCCTTCTTTGCTTGGCGCGCCGAAGCCGATTTTCGTACGGCAGGCAATAAGGGTAGGGGCGTTTGATTTTTTTGCCTTTGCCAGCGCATCGCGCACGGCATCCGCGTTATGGCCATCCACGGATGGAATCACATTCCAGCCATAGGCCTCAAAACGTTTGGTCATGTCTTCGGAGGTGGTGAGGCTGGTTGGCCCGTCGATAGAGATTTTATTATCGTCCCATAGCACAATGAGTTTGGAAAGCTTCAAATGCCCCGCGAGCGATGCCGCTTCGTGGCTGATGCCTTCCATCAGGCAGCCGTCACCTGCGATCACATAGGTATAATGGCCGACGATATCGTCACCAAATCGCGCATTCAGCATGCGCTCCGCCAGTGCCATACCCACGGCGTTCGCGATGCCTTGCCCCAGTGGGCCGGTGGTGGTTTCAATGCCGGTTGCGTGGCCAAATTCAGGATGGCCTGCGGTTTTTGCACCGAGCTTGCGGAATTTTTTGATGTCCCCAATCGTCATATCCTCATAGCCGGTGAGGTAGAGCAGGGCGTATTGCAGCATGGAGCCATGACCAGCGGAAAGCACAAAACGGTCGCGATCCGGCCAGTTCGGGTGTTTGGGGTCAAATTTCAGGAATTCAGAGAACAGCACCGTTGCCGCATCTGCCATGCCCATGGGCATGCCCGGGTGGCCGGAGGCGGCCTTTTCCACCGCATCCATAGAAAGGGCGCGTATGGCGTTTGCCATGTCTTTTAATGAAACAGAAGGAAAATCAGATGGTTTGGGCATAAGCGATGGCATATCTTTTTTCTTTATTTCTGACAGTAGCATGTTAAGATTCATCGTTGTAATCAGATTATTAGAACTTCTCAACGAAAAACGATTATGTCGGACACACAAACACAATCGCCTCTGACCGCCGCCCTTGAGAAGATACACGCCGCGCTTGACCGGCTGGAGGTGGGTGTACAGCAAAAGTCGGTGGAAAATGGGCATGATGCGCGCGAAAAACAGCATTTAAGCCTGGTGGTGAGCGAGAATAAAGCGTTGCAGGACGAGCAGCAGCGCCTGAATCAGGCGATAGATGACGTCCAGAACCAGTATGATGACCTGCACAAGGTGGCGGTGAATATTTACGGGCGGCTGGATGATTCCGTGCGCCGGATTACCAAGATTATTGGTAACTAGATACGTGCGCTGCTAAGTTTTTTATTTTTCCAGCAAATATCGCTTGACTAAAACCACGATACGATTAATTTTCCCGCCTGCCTATGTGGGGGTGTAGCTCAGTTGGTAGAGCACTTGATTTGCATTCAAGATGTCGCGGGTTCGATTCCTGTCGCCTCCACCATTCTCTTATATAACAATCACCTATAGCCTGATTTCAGAGGTGTGACATACATGTGTGACATTGTATGCCATCTCCAAGCTATCTTGTGGCCTCACGCTTTGGCCATTTCTATTTCCGCTTCCCAATCCCTGCAAACCTCCACCCAGAGCGCAAACAAAGCTGTATCCGTCTATCGTTGGATACGCGCTGCCCTCGTGAAGCGTTGCAATTATCCCGCGCTCTCAGTTATGTTGGTATTCAACTGCTTCAGAAACCTGAGATTTATAGCATGGACTATCAGGATATAAGGGAGGTGCTATTCGACCACTTCAAGGCCATGCGGGAACGCATGAAGCAGCGTATCAATACGCATGGTCGCCTGACTGAGCAAGATAAGAACGCATTGCTGAATAATAAGTCGTTATCTGAAGTTGCCTTACAGGATAAGGATTATAGCCTTGTGGGAACAGATGACCAGATGAATAGCCTGATTGATGATTACGCTTTGCCTATCACTCGCAACAGCCAACATTATAACACGCTTCAAACTGAGTTCCTTAAAGCCTTCCGTGATTATTGCTCAAGCGTCATGGAATACGATTCACGGTTTGAGGGGTATAACTTCAAGACTGACCCTGCCTCGCTTGCCATGCAACAGGCTACCAAACGTACTTCTAAGAAGAAGCTGGTAGATGTCTTGGAAGGCTATATTGCTGAGAAGATACGCCTCAAGAAGTGGCGTATAAACGTAGCGAATGACTATCGCACCCAGTTCAATCTGCTGCTGAAGTATCTGGGACAAGATGCCTCGCTGCATATCTCGGATGATTTAGCCAAAGACGTGAAGAACATGCTGCTCAGGATGCCTATCAATGCCAACAAGAAGGCTGAACTCAAGGACAAGGCTATTCACGAGTTAATCACACTGGAAGGCCATAAGCGGATGAGTGCTCCTACCGTAAGCAAGCATATTGGCACATACAGCACCTTTTATGACTGGGCAGTAAAGCGCAAGGAAACAAGTGAGAATCCTTTTGCTGCTCTCGTTGATGATGTCAAACAGGTGTACGAAGAACGTGACCCTTTCTCACTGGCGCAATCTAAGGCTATTATCCAAGCGGCATTTGCAGCCAAGAAGCCGCACCAGAAATGTGGTGTGCTGATAGCTTTCTTTACAGGTGTAAGGCTGAATGAAGTAGCACAACTGGACATAACCGACATTAGGCAGGTGGAAGGTATCTGGTGCTTTGACATTAACGACAAAGGCGAATTCAAACGACTCAAGAACCCAGCTTCAAGACGTATAGTACCTGTTCACTCCAAGCTAATCGAATGGGGTTTACTAGATTACGTTAAAGAAGCTGGCAAAGGTCGCTTGTTTCCTGATTTATCGTATCACCAGAAAGATGGATACGGACGCAATCTAGGTCGTTGGTTCAATGATTCTTTGCTTAAGAAATTAGAGATTAAATCGGATAAACTGGTGTTCCATTCTATCCGTCATACTGTTGCAGACCAGCTACGCAATAATGAGGTTGAACTCAGTACCATCAAGGACATTCTTGGCCATACGCATGAGGATGTAACTATTGATGTGTATGCAAGTAATTTGCGTAAAGGGCTTATGCAGAAGGCAGTTGAAACAATTGCTTACAGTTAGAACTCAGTAATTCCTTTCTATATTTGAATTGACGCTAACCAGACGCTGCACTAGCGTTCTGGGTGGAAGTGCCTATGTAGGTGCTTCTGAGGCTAGTTACCTCTCACATGCGGCCTAATACAGCGTCAGGCCGTTACCAATGATGCTGCTTTCTCACCTTAGGGTCGAGGGGGCGGCTGAATACAATAGCGCAAGCGAATAAGCTGCGCCGTTCATGTGACGGTAACTATCCCTCGGCTGCCAGAGCAATCTGGTAGCCGTTTGTTTATGGCATGGAGGTAATATGCACCAACCGATATTTACAAGGCGTGGAAAGATAGTTCTCGGCATCCTTACAATCCTTGTGGGAATGGGATGGATAATGGCTTCGCTGCCTGACATCGAAAGATACTTGAAGGGTACGGGTGAGGATGAGCAACTACGCCAGAAGCATTATAGAGAATTGGTTTTGTACCAGTTGCAGTCGGAGTGGGAATGTTTGCCTGATTCACAGCAAGAGCGTGAAGCATTCGTGCTGAGAATAATGAAGCGGTTTCGCCCAGATGATTGGGCATTGATGGAATCTGGGCACAAATGGAAGCAAGAATATGACAAGAAACAACATGCTAAAACATTAACCGTTAAAGAGCGCAAGCATGTCGCAGATAGCTATAAAGCTATCTCGATGGAGCCTCATGTTAAGGATGTAAGGCGGATACCATACACCTATTATTCTTTGCCTTGGACTAATACCTTGCCACGTTATTTAAGGCTTTCAGAATGTGTAATTAACGCGACAGAATCTTGTGAAAAGCCACGCTTTAGCTTCTCGGTAAACAAAGAGTCCGCAGCTATTTATGCAGAATATGAGAACGACTATGTGCGGTGGGAATTGCCCGCTGCTGCTTGGGAAGATGTATTAAAAGATGGTGAATTCCGCGAGTTAGGGAGGAGCAAGAAGATTAATGAGACTATTGCAGCAATCGAAGAACAGAAACAGCGTGATTATGCGTTAGAGAAGCAAGCGCGGGATACCGTAATGAAGCTGAGTGCGTCAGCTATTCCCCCTCATCTTGAAGAATCTGCTATCGAGCAGGAATATCTGAGGCTCAAGTGCAAGGTGCAATAATACCAGTTATATGGATAGGGATATTAGCTATCTTACTGGTTGGTATTGTTCCAGCCGAGGCAAGAGATTACCGAGGTGAAGTGGTTGCTGTGACTGATGGTGATACACTCACCATGAGAGCGGGTAATAACCGTCGGATGATTATCCGGTTGGCCGATATTGACGCGCCAGAGAAACGCCAGCCATATGGTATGGAAGCAAAGCAGTCATTGGCTGGATTGGCACAAGGACAAGCGGTTATCGTGAACAAACAGACCAAGGATAAATATAGCCGTACAGTTGGTACGGTTTATCGTTCCAGTGATGCCTTAAACCTAAACCAAGAGATGACCAAGAGAGGTAATGCGTGGGCTTACCGCGCCTACCTACAGGACACCTCTATAATCGCTTTAGAACAGGCCGCAGAAGCGCAGAAGATTGGGTTGTGGAGCTTGCCGCCAGAGGAGCGGATTCCTCCTTGGGAGTGGCGTAAAGAGCAACGGGAATCGCATTAGAAATGATAAGCTGCCATGTAAGGGTGAAATATCTATCTTTTTACTATAGTACAGTATGTTAAGTGCTAATATGCTTCGTACCTAGTATAACAGGAGGTTATGGGTTTTGTACCAATATGCTAATTTACTAAAGTAAATATAGGTAAACATAGTACGGTTATATCCCTCCTTCCTGTTCTTTTAAACTAGGAAGGTTATATGCAACAAACAATACCCCAAATAAAGCAAAGTCTAAAAGATGCTCAAACTGAAGTTCGTCTAGCAGGAGAAGCAAAATGGCAAGAAATCAAAGCACATAATCCTCATCTGTCGGGCTTTGAAGTTAAGACTAAACCATATAGTTATAAAAAGCGTCCGGCAGGATTTAACAAGGTCATTGAACGTTTGATGAGTGAGATATCGTATCCATCTGGGATGAATTATGACTCAGGCGTATCATACACAGCAGGGGCAGACAGAACTCAAGCAGCGATTATAGAGAGAATCAGGCCATCATTCTCCAATCATAAGATACTACCGAATGTTTGGAATAGAAAGCTTACTAAGAAACAGTTTGAGAAAATGCAAGGGATGGCATGGCGCAATTTCCGTAAGCCAATTGACATTAAAGGTTGCAAAACGCTTGCTCAGGTCAAGAAACGTATCCAAGCAGCAATACATGCGAATGATGCCACATTTACCTTTAAAGGGACGATTGCTATTGACAATAAGGCCGTGATTGTTGGGAAAGATATTTACGCTATCGAAACGAGGAAATCGACTGGCCATGAATACCCTTCTATTCGGGTTAATATAGGCAATAAACGTGCATGGCTAAGGGTTGATTTGCTACGCTTAATACTGCCATGTAATATGATAATAGCTGAAAACAAGGCAAGTAAAACGGCTCTCAAAACATCATAGAATGTGTAAGAAGCTTGTTGGATAATTGTAAGCGGTATTCCTAATATGCTTCGTACCTAGTAACGATAGAACAGAAGGTGGTTTATAATAAATATGAAGATTATATCACTATGACTATCAGGTAATGGCCTTGGGGCTAATACACACTAGTTAATTGTTTGAGTAACTAGAAATAAGTAATTCCCATGCTGGGGGAGCTAATGCATGTCTAGCTTCAGGATTACAATAAGATTGTCTATAAAGTAAACTTATTCTACTAATACTGGAATAAATAGCCTGATTAGGAATTAATCATGACGTTGTGGGATTGCATAATAGAGCAGATTGGAAACATCGAGAATCAATATAAAGATGTATTCAAGAAGATTGAAGCTGCTCAAGATGGAAGTAAGCAGCGTTTAAATCTTACTGATGGTATTCCTAATTATCATGAATCTATAAATAGCATCCGAGCAAGGCTAACAACTGCACTTGGATTGTTTAAATCATTATTGGGTGTAGATACCAGCAGACTGCTTATTCCAATGCCCTATTTAAATAACTTGAATAGTGGCTTGAGGGGCATTCATGAATCCTTAAATGCTATTACTGGGTCATTTACAAATCTAGATGCGAATGGTGGAATTGCCAGCATCAATCCATCAAACTGGGATGTATTGAGTGTCAATCAGGCGTTTACGTTCAACATTGCAGCCCAATTGCAAGCGATAGACAGTCAGCTAGATAAAGCATTGGATGGATTTTATAGTATTCACGGCCTTGTACAAAGGCCAGACTACACAGGACTTTCAGACATTGGGGATACACTTACAGGAATTCTCGATGAATTCGCTGAAAGACGTAGCGAAGTCGTGGCGCTGGCAGATGAAGTTAAAAAGAGTAAGAAGCAAGTTGAGGGTGTAGTTGCCAACGTTAATACACAATTGCAGACTGCTACCGATATTAATAAGCAAATTGATGGAGCCAAGCAAAGTGCTGATAACAAGCTAAAAGACATTACAACTGCCGAAGCTTCTGTAGTTCTAAAGATGCCTACAATCGAAGATGTGCACACTAAAGTCACTGCACTCAAGAAAGATGTAGAGGATTACAAACCTCAATTTGAAAAGTTCAAAGAGCAACTTGAGCAGCGGGTGAAGAAGTATACTGAAGGCAATATCGAGCTTGAGAAGTTGTTAAAATCATTGATAGACCAAGAAATAGAAATCAAACGTATTAATGGCGAAGCTTCAGCAGCATTAAACTTTGCTACTGTAGCGGGTATTGCGAAGGGTTTTGAAGATAGAAGGGCAGCTCTCGATATAGAATTGAAGAATGCGTATCGCTGGTATGTAGGTGCGGTTGTTAGTTTGTTCGTAACAACAATGGTTCCAGCATCCTATGTGGTGGCGATTATATTTAAGTTGGAGTATGTGAAAGACACAACTGAGATAGACTATCATGCACTGGTAACACTCTTGCTGTTGGTTGTGCCATCTGCAATTATGACCCGCTTTACTTCGAGTCGCTATAACAGCCTCTTCAGGCTAAGAGAACAGTACGCACATAAATTCTCGATTGCATTCAGTATGGAAGGGTTCAAGAAGGCACTCAAGGAAGATGAACAAAACAAACTTGTTGCCACTACATTTGCACAGCTTTCAAGCAATAATCCGGCTGACTCAATAGATAATAAATCAAGTTCAAGTTCAGAAGAACATCCTTTGCCTATTTGGGAGAAATGCCTTGATTTCATTTGTCCCAGCAAGAAATAGCCCCCATTTCGTATGGGTGGTGAGATAAGGTAATGCGATGTCATTAGAGAATATCAAGAAATCCATTTGTAATTTCCTGCGTTCAGACGACACGGGAATTCTACTTATTCGTGGCAAATGGGGGGTAGGAAAAACACATCTTTGGAATGAAGCTCTCAAGGAGTGCGGGGCGGATATAAAAATACCAATATGCTACCAATCACTGTTTGGTATTACCTCGCTGCATGAGGTTAAGTTTGGGCTGGCAACTCAACTGCTATTGGCTGAAGAAAGATGGGAACCCAAGACTTCCAAACTGGGCAAATATAGCGACACTGCAAAGAGTGCCCTCAGGTGGACGCGAAAAGGAACCGGAAAGTTTGGTGGTGCAGTTGAGGCACTAATGCCTGCTATGCAGAAAGCCCTCGCTCTTTCCGCGTTTAATGCACTCGATTCTGCTGTTATTTGCTTCGACGATTTGGAAAGAAAGAATCCATCTCTAACGATGAATGAATTACTAGGATTAGCAACGCTTCTACGGGATGAGAAGCAATGCAAAGTGGTATTCATCTTGAATACGGATATGCTTGATGAAAAAGATAGGGACGATTTGCAACGCTATAAAGAAAAGATTGTAGATATTGACTTGCTCTTAGAACCCAGTCCTGAAGAATGTATCCATATCGCCGCGCCTGAACTTCAGGAGGAAGAGAATGCAGTAATTCGAGCGTCTATACAGAAGCTGAATATTAGCAATATCCGAATAATCAGGCGCATACTCAGGCAGTGGCGGGAGCTGAAAGCTCACCTACCATCATCCCATTTTCATCAAACCACAATTAACTCTGCTGCTTCTAGCTTATGCCTTTTCTCATGGGCTTATTATGGCACTGCTGAAAATAAGCCAGATGTAGAGTTTCTTAAGAAATATCAGGTGTGGAATGATAAAGAGAATGCCGATGCACAAGTGCAGATATGGCGCAAACTATTAGAAGATTACGGATACCAGTCTACTGATGAACTTGACCTTGAGATTGAGTCATTTGTTCGTACTGGCTTTATAAATGATAATCTATTTACTAAAGCTGATGCCCTGAATCAGGGAGTTGCAAGGTCTGCACTGGAATCCGAATTCTCAAAAGCCTGGGACATCTATCACGATTCCTTCCAAGATGACGTTCAATTAGTATTGGATACGTTATTTGAGGCATTTAAAAGATGTGTCATAGGGATAAGCCCCGGCAATCTTAATGGAGTGGTGCGGTTATTTAAAGAACTTAGTGACCCTCAACGTGCTCAGCAAATGATTGACTACTACATGGAACAGCGGGGGGATGAGCTTGAGCTATTTGATATGAACGAGCGTTCTATTTCCTTCTTTGAGGAACCACAGCCTGAGGTTCTAGCGGCCTTTGAAAACCATAGGCTACGATTAGAGCAATCGGATACTAGTACCCTTGAGTCTTTAATTGATGAGTTAGTAAAAGAGCGTTCATTACGTTCATTTAAGGAACGGCGTTTGATAAGTGCAACTGTGGATGAATATTATGCTTACTTTAAATCCCTATCTATGGGGGCATACAAGGCTGTCCGTGCCTGTCTACAGTATGCACCGTATAACGATGATAAGAAGATAATCGCCGTGAATGCAGCTAAAGCTCTTGAAAGAATATCGGCAGAAAGTGCATTGCAAGCAAGGCGTGTGGCTCAGAAATTAGGAAGAAATCATTCGCTTCTGCAAAATACGGAAACGCAAGATGGTGATGAAGAATCATTGGAAGCCGAAGTAGAGGTCTAACCAGAAATTCGACATAGTTTTCCGTGAGGGCATATACATATAAGATGGCACGGAATGTCCCCCGTAGGGCAGGTCTCCTAGAAATGGCCGTAGAAGGGGTATAATCCATTTGCATGAGCTTGGGTTATATCTAGTAGCAATCGCTGTTGTACGGGCTTCTTATTGCGTCACAAGGTTATTGACTTTAGGTGTGACATAGTGTGACATAAAGGTGCGACATAGAACTAGTCACGTCTTCTGAAAGCCTCAGGTTTTCTGGTGATTATGATGATTGGTGGAGATTCCTGTCGCCTCCACCATAACAAATAAGCCGCTCTTAGCGGCTTTTTTGTTATGGTATAAGGGATTAATCGAACCCCTGGGTTCGAAATTTTTTCAGCAAGAAAAAATTGACGGCGAAGCCGCCCGTAGGGTGCGAAGCCAGCAGGCGAGCATCAATCCTGTAGCGGTGTTAAAGATAAATAGTTCATTGACTGTTAACGTGATTGTTTAAAATGGTAGCAGAAGTTTGCTCTGAGGATTTAGCCGCATAGTAAGCCTGAACAATAGCCGCAAAAGCGATGATAAAGGTAAGAATACCTATGAGCCATTGAGTTCTTATGGCATCTGTATGACGACGCTTGCTTTCATGGAAATCTCCAAGTGTTTGGATTGCGCGAGGATCGAGCGTGTAGCCAATGCCATCCCTCACAAGATCACCAGAAGCCACGAATGCATCCAAAAACAAATCCAGCCTTCGCTTTGCTTTTTGCGAATGTGGGTGATAAATCCATTTCGATGATCGAAGTTCTGTCATAAGTTGGAATGCGCTGAAGGTTGGCTTCGTATTATTTGAAGTGGGGGATGTTATGGAGCCTTCAGAGCCTAAGTGTCTTTCGATGATAAATTCAAGCAAGCCCATCCGGTCGCGGATTACCCATAGCGGTTTTTGGTTGAAAAACCATTGCGAGAGATTCTTCCAAAAAATCCTACAGTATACTTCAATCTGTACCCAACGCATCTTATAGTCTCGGACTAGGCGGTGGACGTCCGTGTAGTCTTCCCAATATGTCTTGTAGAAATATTTTACATGGAGGGGGTATTGGAGGGCATCGGATAATGCGACTGTCGTGCTTATTGTAAAAGCACTGTTTCCATCAGGAGTATAAACATCAAGCATGCGTGTGTTTGGATTATAGTCCTCTACCAAATATTGATTACCAAAATGGATGCTATAGTAATCATTCAATTGTGCTGTTTCTCCCGTTAAAGAAATGCGGGAGGGAGCCTTCTTGATGAGTAACTTGGGGAGTAACTCGTGCAGAACGTGTTCCGGAGATGATTTTCTAAATAGATTCATGCTCAACATTATAGATCGGAAAAGAAAAAAACCAACATATTGCTGAAAATAGAATCAAGCCAGCAATGCCAGCGGTTCAAACTTGAAGCTCTTTCCATCCAGTCGAGGCGTGTTTTCAAAAACGCGCCCCATATCGTTCAAAGCATCTATAAAACTTACTGCTCCCTCTCCACTGTGGACCGCCATTAAAGCAGCCGCCTTTCCGGCGGTTTTTTTCATGCTTTCTTCCTCCCCAGCCACCAAACACTCTCCTTCGCGGGGCTTAGGCCTTTCAGGCCGCCGGCGACGTCTAAAGTTTCGAGTGGTGTGATGGTGTAGTGCGCGCGGTAATGCAGCTGCACTTCCTCAGTGCTCACCGAAAATGGCGGGCCGGGTTGCGTCGATTGATCATATTCATAACAAATAAGCAGCTGCGGTGCTTTGTGTGTGATGGTCATCAGGTGCGCCACATATTGCGCGCGCATGGCATCCGGCAGGGCGACCAGCGCGGCGCGGTCATATACCGCATCCACATGCCCCAGCGTGGCGGCATCCAGCGCAAAAATATCACCCACGAATATATCAATATTTTCTGCGCTGTAATGTTCCAGTGTGCCCACATCGGTGATGGTGGGCGTAACGCCAAGCTCTGCAAATAATTGCTCGATAGCGAGAGGAATGAGTTCCGCGCCAACAACGCGAAAGCCCTGCGCTAGCAGCCACGCAATATCCAGCGTCTTGCCACACAGCGGCACGAATACGCGCTGGCCTTCCTTCAGCGACAGCGCGCTGAAATGTTTCAGCAGCAGCGGGTTCGCATTTTTTTCGTGAAAAGCAATTTCGTTTTTGTGCCAGCGGCGTTGCCAGAAGCCTGCGTCCATAAAATTCTCCCTGATTATTTTTTAGTTCTGTTGCGCGGGTGGCACAAGCGCAACTTCATAACCTCATTGCTTCCTTATCTCACATCGCGTACAAGGCTCGGCATGATATTTTCATGTAGAAATTTTTGTGTGCTGGTGGTGGTGTGTATGCTTGCTGCCTGTGATGGATTGCATCCATCGGAAGAAATTGTGGGCGAGGGTAGCATTGCTGCGCTGAATGAAGAGCAATTGCTCATTCAGGAAAAATCCAGCGTGGTAACGCTGGATATGAAAGGTGCGACGGGACAATCGCTGGCGGCGCGATATAAAGCCGGGCAGGGTGTGAAGCTGGTTGGCACTAAATCAATCGATGAATTTGGCGAAATGCGCGAAACCATCAAAGCCATCGAATTTGAGGACGGTAAGCGCCTTTACGTTTCCCGGTAGCCGTAAATCAGCAAAAATGCCCAATTTTTAGAGATTTTGCTGTAATTGGGATGTTTTTACGCATTTTTATATATTAAATGATTAACATTTATAGTTAAAAATGGTGCGGATAATGGCTTATTCAGGCACATTATATGCATAAAATACATATAAAATTCAATATATTATAATAAACAGTTAAAGTATATTAGATATATTTATGTCAATCAATGGCTTGTCATTTGTTAATTTACTAAAATGCAACCAATTATTAAATAGTAAATAACTCTCTCGGCATATAATAGAAGGCATAACAAATAAGGTTTTGCCTTGAAATTATACGCCACAACACAAAAACAATGCCTGAATTTAGCGCGTAGGCTAATAGCCTGGCTCGTGTGCTGCGCATTGGTTGTGCAGCCGACGCTGGTATACGCGCTGCCTACGGGTGGCACTGTGGTTGGTGGTGATGCGAGTATTGTCGCCGGTGATTCATCCCTGACTGTAAACCAAACAACGCAGCGCGCACTCATCAACTGGACGGGTTTTGACATTGGTGGCGCGGAATCGGTGCAATTTAACCAGCCTGGTGCGTCATCGATCACGCTTAACCGTGTAAATAGTGCCAGTGCATCGCAAATTAATGGCTCGCTTTCTTCAAATGGTCAGGTGTGGATTGTAAACCAGAATGGCGTGATGTTCGGGCAGGGCGCGCAGGTGAATGTGGGCGGCTTGCTGGCTACCACCGCAAATATTTCCGACAGTAATTTCATGAACGGCAACTATGTTTTTGATGTTGCTGGTAATCATGCCGCATCTATCGTGAATGATGGCAGTATCACGGTGGCAGATGCCGGGTTTGCAGCATTGGTTGCTCCGGTGGTGCGCAATAATGGCGTGATTCAGGCGAAGCTCGGCACGGTGAATTTATCATCAGGCGATACGTTCGCGGTGGATTTGTATGGTGATGGTTTGATAAACCTCGAAGCAAGCGCGGCACTGCAACAGCAGCTGATTTCAAACAGTGGGCTTATTGAAGCTAATGGCGGATCTGTATTCCTTACAGCAGCTGCAGCTGGTGACATGGTGGATAGCCTCATCAATATGGATGGTATTATTCGCGCAAATAGTATCGGCGAGAAAAATGGCTCAATTGTTTTATATGCGGAAGGTAGCAATGCCGTTGCTGGGAATGTTGCAGCGGATAAAGGCCAGAAACAAGGCATAAGCACCGTGCTGGTAAGCGGTACAATCGAAGCAAAAGGCAATGCAGCTGGTGAGCATGGCGGTAATGTAGATGTACTTGGCGATCATGTTGGGTTAATGAGCGGCGCATCACTTGATGCAAGCGGAATGAATGGCGGTGGTAAAATTCGCATTGGTGGTGATTATTTCGGGGGTGGCGACACACCGACCGCACTTAAAACCTTAGTGCAGCGCAATACAACCATCAAAGCCAACGCGATCGAATCCGGCGATGGCGGGCGCATTACCCTATGGTCAGATGATACCACATGGTTTGGCGGCGCAATTGAAGCCAAAGGCGGTGCATTTTCCGGCAATGGTGGTTTTGTTGAAGTATCCGGCAAAGAATATCTTACATTCCGCGGCACAGTAGATACACGCGCGGAAAATGGTGCAACGGGTTTGTTGCTGCTTGATCCAGCAGACATCGTGATTGCTGATGGTACGGCGGATAGCGCAGCGGATGGCAGCAATACGTTTTCAGGCGATCCATCTGGCACAGTAGGCACAATACTAAGTGGCGATACAGGACCCGCTACCATTTATGAATCTGAGTTGGAAGGCATTGCTGCAAGCACCAATATTTCTCTGGCTTCCACCAACAGCATCACCATCAATAATCTCACCGATAACAATCTGAATCTCGCGCAGACGGGCGGCAACTCCGTTACCTTCACCACGGGCGCAGGTGGCTTCAATATGAATTCCGGTGATGCCATCACTACCGCCGGTGGTGCAATCAACATCGTCACCACCGGTGGCACCAGCACGATTGGTAGTCTTGCAGCTGGTGGTGGCCTTATCACACTTAATATGGGCGGCACAATAACCGTTTCCGGTGTAATCAGCGGTACAGGCACAGGACTTACCAAAACCGGTTCAGGGACACTCGCTCTTAATAATGCAAATACCTATGATGGCACCACCACACTCACGGCTGGTACAATTGCAGTGGGTAATAACTCTGCACTCGGTACAGGTACGCTTTCACTCAATGGCGGTACGCTGCAGGGTGATGGCACAGCGCGTACATTGGCGAATAACATAACACTGTCAGCAAACAGCACCATCGGTGGTAGTTCTGCGCTACAATTTGATGGTACGTTTGGGAATCTATCAGGTAACCGTACGCTCACCGTGAGCAACTCTGCCAATACCACCTTTGATGACATTAATATTTCCAGCAGTGCGACAGACCGTGAATTGTTTATTGATGGTGCAGGTAATATGATTGTGAATGGCGTGATTGCCAATGGTGGTGGTTCCAGCGGAAGTGTTTTGACACACTTAGGTTCTGGGATGCTTGCGCTTAATGGTGCGAACACTTTTGGTCGTTATTCGCAGTTTAATAATGGTATCACGCAGATAGGTAATGACAGTGCGCTTGGCAGCGGCAGCGTATGGCTGGCAGGTGGCACGTGGCGTGGTGATGGCACAACACGCACAATTTCCAATAATTTATCATTATTTGATAGTATAACGATTGCTGGCAGCTCAGACCTTGTTTTTAATGGCAATCTTAACAGCGGTGACCTTTCGATTACTAATAACAATAGCGGTCTCACTACATTTGCTAACATCAACCTTTCTGATGGCGCGACTGACCGTACACTGACAATTACCGGTACAGGTAATACAGTAATAAGCGGTGTAATCGCCAACGGTAGCACATCAACTGCCAGCGGTATAACTAAGGCTGGTTCAGGTACTCTTACGCTGGATGGCAGTAATACTTATGGCGGTATTACGACGCTTACTGCCGGTACAATCGAAGTTGGTCACAATAACGCACTCGGCACCGGCGCACTTTCACTCAATGGTGGCACACTGCGCGGTGATGGCACAGCGCGTACATTGACGAATAACGTAACGCTTGCTGCAGACAGCACCATCGGTGGATCATCAGCACTTCAGTTCGATGGTACGCTTGGGAATATCACCGGTACACGGTATTTGGATGTAAGCAACAGTGCGACCACGACATTCGGTAACATAAACGTATCAAGTGATGCGACTGACCGCTTTATGTTTTTTACCGGTACGGGTAATACGGTGGTGAATGGTGTTGTTGCTAACGGTGGAGGTTCAGCAAGTAGTGGCATTGGCTTGGTAAGTTCCGGCTCCCTGACCCTGAATGGAAATAATACCTATGGTGGCAATTTCTATCACGATGGTGGCACACTCATATTAGGCCATGACAACGCGCTGGGTACGGCCAATTTCCTGGCCTATGGCGGTACTATTCAGGGTACGGGTGGTACGCGCACCATAGCCAATAACATATCTTACTGGGATGATACAACGTTTGCCGGTAGCGTAGCACTGGTATTCAACGGTGATTTTTATAATACAAACAACCTGAGTGTTACGAATAACAACACAGCTACCACGACATTCTCCAATATCGATCTTGCATATGACGCCACTAACTTTACGCTGACCTTCGGTGGTACGGGTAACACGGTAGTAGGCGGTGTAATTAGCAATGGTGGTGGTGGTTCAACAACCAGTGCCATAACCAAAACTGGTTCTGGTACATTAACACTAGATGGTAACAACACTTATGGCGGCACCACAACACTGACCGCAGGTACGATTGAAGTAGGTCATAATAATGCACTGGGTACGGGCACGCTTTCGCTGAACGGAGGCACGTTACGTGGTGACGGTACGGCACGCACATTGGCGAATAATATTACATTAGATGAAAACAGCACCATCGCTGGCAGTTCTGCGCTCCAATTTGACGGTACGTTTGGGAATTTATCCGCTGATAGAACCATTACGGTTAACAACAGTGCCACCACAACATTTGATGATATTAATATATCCAGCAGCGCAACTAATCGCACACTTACAATCGCTGGTACGGGTAACACCGTAATAAGCGGCGTGATCGCTAACGGCAGTACATCAACAGCCAGCGGCATTACAAAATCTGGTGCGGGTATCCTGACGCTTTCCGGCAATAATACCTATGCGGGCGATACAAACATCAACGGCGGCACGCTGCGTCTTGGTGCAGCAAACCGTCTGGCCAACACTACCGATGTGGTAATTGGTGCATCTGGTACGTTTGATTTGAATGGTTATAGCGAAACCGTGGCGAGCATCACCAACGGTGGCGCAATCACCATGGGTACAGGCAACACACTCACCACCACCGGCGCACAGACGCACACTGGCAGCATCAGCGGCACGGATATCTCCATCATTGCCAATACCGGCAACCTGACTTTTGATACGGTTTCTACTAATACACTCTTTGCACAGGCTGTTGCCGGTGACATTATCCTGAATGACCAGATAACGGCTGCTGCCAATGCTGGCACATCCATCACGCTGGTGGCTGACGACCAGTTTATCAATAACCATGGCGCAACGGCTCTGCAAACTGCAGGCACAGCACGTTGGTTAGTATATTCTGATGATTCTGCGAACAATACGCGCGGCAGCCTGACAGGTTTCAACCGTTATGGCTGTACTTACAATGCTGGTTCACCGGATTGTGCGGTGGGTACGTCTACGCCTGCCACGGGCAATGGGTTTTATTTCAACTTCGCACCAACCTTGACTATTTCAGGACTCAGCGCAGCCAACAAAGTATATGATGGTAATACGACTGCCACCATCACCGGCACGGCAACACTCAATGGCATAATTAATAGTGATACGGTAACGCTGGATGCCAGCGGAGCCACTGCAACGTTTGATAACCGCAACGTAGGCAACGGAAAAACCGTGACATTCTCTGGTTATGGTTTTGCAACTAATCTGGGTTATTTGCTGACACAGCCTTCAACCGTGGTGGCAAATATCATGGCCAAGGCGCTGACCATCGCTGGACTTGCTGCCGCTAACAAAGTGTATGATGGCACAACGGCGGCGGCACTTTCCGGCACGGGATCGCTCGTTGGCGTCGTCGGTGGTGATACGGTAGGTTTCACTATGGGTACGGCAACCTTTGATACGCCAAATGTCGGCACTAACAAAACAGTTACCGGTTCTGGTTTTGGCCTGAGTGGTGCGGATTTAGGCAATTACTTGCTGACTCAGCCAAGCTGGTTTGCAGATATTACTTCTGGATCAGTGGTTGCAAATTCTAACCAGAACACTATCAATGCCATTGTATCACAGCTTGGATTACTCATTGAAATTGCCAGCGCAGTAACTAGTGTAAGTAGTACGGCTAACATCTTTGAGTATGCGCCAGGCATTCCAGAGCCTTCACGTATGGATATTTCTGCTGTGGAAGAGGCACCGCAGCAAAAAACATCACAAGATAAGCCAGTGGCAGCCAAAAAGAAGGATGAAGCATGGATTGAAATCAATGCCTTGATCGATTTTGGTGGTTTGTTGAAAGGTGCTGCCACAGAAATGCAGGCAGCCCCGCCTTCCGATGAGGCTGTTGCACCAACAAAACCTGCTGTAAAACATTCCGATGAACGCAATCAATGCGGCGGACTAATGGGCAGCGCCGTCTGCGCCTCTAAAATTTTCTCAACCATCGGTGTGCCGAATATTTAAGTTCAGCATACAGTGGTTATATTTTACATAAAAAATTAAAATAGCGAATCCGAGGTTTCACGCAAATCTGCGATATCCAGTGTGGTAAACTGATTATCGAGTAAATTTCTATACAGCTTATCAAGCCTGACAGGCGTGTCTATAACCCTGCCTTCCATACCAGGAATTTTAATGGCTATAAAAATTGCCCGCCAATCCTGATTATAGTTAGTGGTGGTGTAGTCTTTAGAAAAACTGTAATTGTGAAGGCCAACCTCATTTGGTTTTTAGAATGTATTTTGTTGTTTTACGTTTGCGGAGACGTTCTTCATACGCTTTGCGCTTGGTTGCTGCGCTATGAAGTATAGCGGAAGCATCCGCCAGTAAGTAGTCATATGCATTTGTTTGGAAACCAAATATTGCTTTTATGCGCCTGAAGCTCCATATATCTCCCGCTGTCACTTCACGTAATAGGCGATAATACTCAGCCAGTTCGGGGTTCATATGCCTGGTATCTCCGGTAGCGCGTGCTTTGACGTATCCAGCAGGGACTTCACGCCGGTAGTGTCCCGCGCGCCAGTATTTTTCTGATTTTATGATAGGCAAGCGTGCAAGGAAAGGGTCGGCCAGTGCAAACGTGTCAATGATAATCCTTTGTCTCCTAGAATAAAAGCCATACATGCCAATATTGCGCTGTACAATAACACCACGCTTCTTTTTATGTTTCTCTACCTTGTCTATCCATGTGTGAACTGGAGTGGTTGTAAAGTTTGGAAGAAAATGATGCTGCACTGTGGTTTCATGTTTGTAATAATCACGCTCTCTGAATACCACGTTTCGATAGTCAGTAATGTCTGAATTTCTATAAGGTACGATGTTTGAAAGGAATACTGTCTGGACAAAGGTTATACTGAGCAGAGCAACCAGAAATATTGTATGACAATGTTTATCAAATTTAGCAAACAGATGAAATAGAACGATTATACAGATCAATATGATATTCATCATGAAGCGGCCAGACATCATGTCTCCGCCTATCCATATTACATAAGCAATATGGATCACACATCCTGTTAACAACAAGGCTATAGCCGTTTCCTCAGCATTACGTATTATGCGCAGTCGCTTTTTATAAAAAAAATAAATTGATAAAGAAAATGCCAAGAGAATTATTAATGCTGCTGCCGTGTCATAATACAGGAAATTTTCCATATACCTGATTCCCTGAGGCAATAAATCCTGAGGGGTAAGGCCGGTGTTCAGCTTGGCATATTTTGTATTAGGGAACAAAAACCCGTAATATATCAGGCTGAATACATACCACAAAATAACTGGAATTTGTGTGATGATAAGAAATAATAAACTTAACTGCTTTTTGTATGTAAAGACTAGCCACATTAAAACAGGAGCAATCACAAAAATATTATCAAGGCGCGTAAGAAGCAGTAGCCCTGCAATAACGCACAGAAGATAAATTTTCTTCTGATCAATTTTAGAGAATAAAATATATAAAAATCCGCTGAGGAGTAGAAAATTAAGGCAATTTTCCATACCACTGATCATAAAATCACGTATTGTTACGCTGCATATTAAGGGCAGCATAATTAGCAATAAAATGGATAATTTATCAGTGCTGAATCTCCATAATATAACCAAGCTAGCTGCAGAGCATATTGTACAGGCTATAAGAGCGGTTAGTACGGCATCTTTGGTAACCGCATAAATAGGCGTTAGCAGTATCATCCAAAGTGGATGGGTATAAACTTGGACTCTTTCATCAATATTCCATCGCAGACCGTATCCATTGATAAAATTATCAATAACCCTGAAGGTAATAAACGCATCTTCAGCCATCCAACCGTTTAGAAAGAAAAACGTTATCATAAGGAATGATGCGATGAAGGCGTCGGTAGTGGAAATAGGTATGGTTTGTTTTGTCATAGCCTAATATTATTTGCTCATCACTACCATTAACATATACAGAGAGTCATAATCTCAGCGGAAGAAGCTGTTTAGGCCCTTTGCCGCATCATCCAATACACCTTTAGCATCACCAAGTCCTGGCACACCGTTGAACAGCCCATTCTGCCGCGCGGCGCTTTCCACTGAGCCAAGATATTTCGTTACCACCTGCTCAATAGCCTTGCCCGCATCCACACCTTTGTCACCCCCGATGTTGGAAAACTTCAGGGCAGGGAGCTGGATAGATTGAATATCCTTATCCAGCATGGCGATACTGGTGTTGATGGTGGAGGCATCAATCACCAGATGTTTGATGATGACGCGTATCTGCTCGCTGCCGACGCTTTCTTTTTGCTCTTTTTTATTGGCGAGCGCTTTGAGGTCAGTGAGATTCATGCCTTTTTCGTTTATTTCCACATTCACCACCGAGCCTTTCACCTGAATATCATTGAAATCGATGATTTCTTTGCTGGCGGTATTGAGGCCGATATGGATGCTCTCGGCAGTGAGCGCATGTGGCTTGCGATACCCCGAAGGGTTGCCAACCTTTATGGAATGAACAGTAACTTTCTTATCATACAGCGACACATCAATGCTGCCGATGGCAACCTTCACGCCCAGCGCATCGCTGGCGATTTTCTCGGTGGTGCGGGTGATAAAGCTGCCGAGGTTCATATATACATATGCACCGGCAGCAACCAATACAGCGAGGATGATAAGTTTTTTTGAGGGGTTCTTTTTGGCGGGCATGGAGGAGTCCTTAGGGTTTATATGTAGACAATCACCCTTGTAGCACTACTGGAAATAGATGGAATAGATTTTGAGAATGGTCAGAGTGTAAAATAAAGAAGCCCTCAATCAAGAGGGCTTCTGTTCTTAGTCTCTGATTATTCTAAATTATCACATTAGCAAATCCTTGAGTGCGATTCTAATACCGCTTGCGATTTTCTTTTTAATCGCACCTTCAATGATTTTTATATCTTGAGCGGTATAATTATTGGGGTTTTCCTGCCAGCGAACTTTCTCAGAAGCGCAAGGACCTTGTAGTAGATCAAACCCCCACTGCCAGCCAAGTGACTTGGCTGTTTTTGTATCAACTGCTCTAACTATAAAACTTGCATAAGGGCAATTATACACTTCCATCAGATACTGCGTACGGTTAAATATACCATATCCCTCCTCCATAAGGTGCATATTTCCGTATCTGGAAGGTTCTAGTACCACCAGCGTATCATATCCACTCGCATGTGCAATTTTTGCTGCATCAATCGGGTTAAATGAATGTAATTTTTTATTAAAAACGCTGGCAGATTGCCCAATGCCCATTTCTTTGAGGGCATTGATGGTCTCTTGTTCCGAAAATCCTTTAATATCCCATTGCGCTACAGGCACCTTGTTATACTCATTAAAGAACACAGTAGTGGCAATCAGAGTATGATTCATCTCTGTTCCGAAACCTGAATATACAGCAACATTTCGTATATTTTTACGAGCATCACTCGAAACAGAGCCACGAATGCCTAGTTCTGCACAGCCTGTAGTAAGCATAGCTACTGTGATGATAATAATTGAATGCAAAATTTTTTTCATGACGATTTGCTCTAAAACTAACATTTGTAATGGTCGGGGAGATAGGATTCGAACCTACGACCCTCTGGTCCCAAACCAGATGCGCTACCAGACTGCGCTACTCCCCGACACTGGGATTATAGTTGGCTGTTGCCAGTTTATGGTTGCCGTACTATAGAGGAAAGCTTTATTATACTGGCAACACGCAACTGGCAACTAGAAACTAAAAATATGTTCAAAGGCATCTATACCGCGCTTATAACCCCGTTTTCTAACGGAAAAATTGATGAAAAAGCCTTCCAGTCCTTCGTGGAGTGGCAGATTGCCGAGGGCGTGCATGGGCTTGTGCCCTGTGGCACCACTGGCGAATCGCCTACCTTGTCGCATGATGAGCATAACCGTGTGGTGGCCATGTGTATCGAAGTGGCAAAGGGCAGGGTACCGGTAATGGCCGGAACTGGCTCTAACTCTACCGAAGAAGCCATCATGATGACCCAGCACGCCAAAAAAGCGGGGGCGAATGGGGCTTTGGTGGTCGCGCCATATTATAACAAGCCGACACAGGAAGGCATATACCAGCATTACAAGGCCATCCATGATGCTGTGGAGATTCCTATTGTTATTTACAATATTCCTGGCCGCAGCGTGATTAACATCACCGATGACACGCTGGCGCGGCTTTCTGCCTTGCCAAATATCGTGGGCGTCAAGGATGCCACGGGCGATCTGGCGCGGCCATATACGCTGCGCGCACTCCAGAAGAAAAAACTGGCACTGCTTTCCGGCGAGGATATGACGGCGGTGGCCTTCAATGCCTCCGGCGGGCAGGGCTGTATTTCGGTGACCTCTAATATTATGCCCAAGCGCTGCGCTGAAGTGCAGGAAGCCTGCCTTGCGGGTGATTATACAAAAGCGCTTGCGCTGCATGACACGCTGGTTGCTCTGCATAACGTGATGTTTTGTGAGACCAGCCCAGCGCCGGTGAAGTTTGCGGCATCGCTTTTGGGCAAATGTAAACCCGACGTAAGATTGCCATTGGTGCAGGCGAGTGAAAGTGGTAAACAACAGATCACTCAAGTATTAAAAAATTTACACTTGCTCTAGTAACTTTTTTCATCTTTATTAGCAACTCATGAAGATTTTATGACCGGAAAAAAAGAATCAACCGGAAGTAATGTGGCGTTTAACCGCAAGGCGCGCCATGAATACGCTATTGAAGAGGAGTTTGAAGCAGGCATAGTATTAACGGGGACAGAAGTTAAATCGTTGCGCGCAGGCAAGGTTAATATTAACGATGCTTACGCAGGAACAAAAGAAGATGCCATCTGGCTATTTAACGTTCACATCAGCGAATATGAAGGCGGTAATCGCTTTAACCACGAACCCAAGCGCCCAAGGAAATTATTACTGCACAAGAAGCAGATAAATAAAATCATTGGGCGGCTGAAGGTGAAGGGGGTGACTTTGGTTCCTCTGGCACTATATTTTAATAGTCGGGGTTTAGCCAAAATTAAACTGGGGCTGGGCACCGGCAAGAAATCGTATGAAAAACGGGAAACGATCAAAAAACGCGACTGGCAGCGTGACAAATCCCGAATCATGCGCAGTAAGAACGGGTAACGCAACGGAAGGATATAATTATGTTGGACGCTATTTCCGATTTCTGGAAACCGGCGAAGAAAAATCAGCCGGCTGACAAACTCAACCCTGCGGAGTTGCAGGTTGGGACGTCGATTGGTTTTGGTTTTGTGCCGCAGGCATCACTCTCTGGTCGCAGGCTTCAGGTGGTGGGTATTAATACGTACCGTTTTGGTGAAGATGAAGAGCCGCTGACATCTTTTGTATTGTCGCCGGAAAAAGATGTAGCTTCGCCTGCCAGCATTTCCATGATTGTAGCGGATGACGGTGACCAGCAGTATCTCTGCATTTCGCGCCGTATCAGTATTGGCGACCGCATGAAGATGTTTGACAGCATTGAGCTGGAAAATGCTATTGATAAAACAGATTTCACCAAGCTGTCTTGCAAAGATGGTAATTCTGATTTCAAAGGCTGGACAGTTGCATCATATAATCGCAAGCAGCACGGCATTGTTGGTCAGATTTTCAAGGGTGATTTCCGAAAATCAAAAGTACCAGATAGCAAGGAAGCACAGGAATTTACCTATGCGCTATTGCTCAGCGATAGCGAAGAAAACGCTATAGAGATTGAAAAATACAAAGATGGCCGTGTGGAAGTGTATGCCTCGGTCTACCGCCTGATTAGCGATATTGGTGAAGTGACACAACCTACGCGTACCGATTTACTTTCCCGCCCAGATTTGAAGCTGGCATCCAAGCCTGAAGAAGTAAAGGTAGAAGAAAAGAAGGAAGAAGTGAAAGCGGCAGCTCCTTTTGTAGCGGCGCCCGTAGTTCCCAAGCAGGAAGAAAAACCTGCAGTAAAAGCTGAAATAACACCCGAAGTGAAGGCAGAACCGGTTAAATCCGAGCCGGTGAAACTTCAGGAATTCCCGAAAACTCAGGTGGCGCAACCACTTGAAGTTGAAAAGCCTAAGCCGGTTGTGCAGGCCGCTGCGGCACCAACATCAACTGCACAACCCGCAACACCAAAAAGTCAAGAGGAGAAAAAACCAATGGCTATGAATGAACCGGTAATGAACGGCGCTATGGGTGATAAAACCCCATCGCTCGTGCGTAATGAATCCGCAAAACAGGAGTCAAAGACTGTGAATAAGATTGTAAACGGCATCGATAATGATGCACTGGAATGTGACCTTCGCGTGGCAAACCGTATCATCGATGAAGCGATTCGTAGCGAAATGCGCCTCTCCGATGTAGTTCGCCGCATCATTGAACTGCCGGTTTCCCATCAGGAAGCGGTGCAACTGCCAATTACTCTGTCTGATGAAGACTACGCACTGCTTGCGATCCGTTATGGTGTATCACCATCTGATCGCAATGCGATTAAAACCCGCATCATCGAAGACCTCGGTAGCTTTTCAGGTAAAAAAGCGGCTTAATTATCAACCACGCATTTATTGCGTGGTCTGGTTTGCCGTATGCCGTCATAAAGACAGCGTAACACTGTGATGGATTACTTCGGATTTACCTCGCAATTACTAATAAAAACAAGCCCCGCTGGGATACTGGCGGGGCTTTTTATTTGTTAATCAACATGTTAAAAATGTCAGCGAACTGTAACTTTTGTGTGGGTGGGGTTTGCTGTACTATTCTAAGATAATTTATCTTGGATACCTAGGATACCAATGTCCAATCGAGCCGACCGTAAAAAAGCAAGAGATCAACTAGTTAGGAAGTTGATGAATCTTGAGCTTCCTCGTTTAGTGGATGGTACTGATACACGTACTGGAGGAATGCGCATTCCTATCGTTGGAGAGGTTAAGAATTCGTTGGATCATGAAGGCATTACTATAGCGCAGTTATTACAAGCAGGTCTGCTTGTTAGTGGCACACATCAAATAGATTACAGGGCATTAATCGCGGCTGCGCGTGAGGCCGTCAGTCCTGAATCACCCAAAGGGCGTTCATTTTAATACGCTGCGTATTGCTTCGCAGAGCTTGCTGCATTCTTCCGGTGAAATGGTGAATGCTGGCGTTATATACACAATATCCCCAAACGGGCGAATCCACACACCATGCTCAATAAATTTTTGCCGTAGTTCATCTTTCTTAAGCACCCCCGGCTCTAATTGAACTACCCCAATTGCACCCTTCACCCGTACGTCCACCACATGTGGCAATGTGCTGCAAACTTCCAGCTCTTCGCGCAGTTGCGCTTCAATGGCTTCAACCTGTTTCAGGCGAGGTTCTTTTTCGAAGAGATCCAGCGAAGCATTTGCGGCGGCGCAGGCGAGAGGGTTTGCCATATAGGTGGGCCCGTGCATGAAAGCGTGGTCGGTATCATCACTTAGAAAAGATGCAAATATTTCCTCACTGGCGAGTGTTGCCCCCAGCGTGATGGCTCCGCCCGTGAGTGCCTTGCCGAGGCACATGATATCCGGCGTGATGCCTGCCTCATTGACTGCGAACATATTGCCGGTGCGGCCAAAGCCGGTGGCGATTTCATCGGCAATGAACAATATCCCATGTTTTTTGCAGATGCGGTGTATCTCTGCCAGCACATCGGCGGAGTGGAAAATCATACCACCTGCACCTTGCACAAGGGGTTCTATAATCACTGCAGCAATAGTATTGTGAAATCCAGCGAGCAGCGAATCAAACTCAGCGAACGCATATTCATCAGTCGGGATATCCACCACATACTGTTTTATTACAGCATTGCGGAAGGCTTTGTGCAGTGATTTATCGGGGTCGGACACCGACATCGCACCGGCAGTATCGCCATGGTAGCCATTATGAAAACATAGGAAGCGATCTTTCTTTGGCTTGCCTTTGTTCTGCCAGTATTGCAGCGCCATCTTCAGGGCAATTTCTACGGCTACTGAGCCAGAATCTCCAAAAAATACCCGCGGCAGGCCGGTGAGTGTTGCAAGGCGTTTTGCAAGCGTAAGTGCCGGCTCATGGACAAGTCCACCAAACATAACATGTGGCATTTTCTCAAGCTGTGACTGCATGGATTTGATGATGTGTGGGTGGTTGTAGCCATGGCAGGCTGTCCACCATGAGGCGACGCCGTCTATTAGCTCACGCCCATCGGTGAGCTTAATACGTGAGCCTAGCGTGCTAACCACCGCCTGCGGATGCGGCGCGGTTTGCATCTGGGCGTATGGAAGCCATATATGCGGCAGGCCGGAGTTATACCAATCAGGCTTCATGGAAATTGCCTAAAGCGGTTATGCTGCACACGCCTTGGATTCTTGCAGTGCCATTGGCTTTATGCCTAGCTTTTCAAACAGTGCCATGTCTTTATCTGCTTCCGGATTTGCAGTGGTGAGGAGTTTTTCTCCGTAGAAAATAGAATTTGCACCGGCAAAGAAGCATAATGCTTGTGTCTGCTCATTCATGTTTTCGCGACCTGCAGACAGGCGCACAAAAGACTGCGGCATCATGATGCGTGCCACTGCGATGGTGCGGATAAAATCAAATGCATCAAGTTCATCTTTACCGGAAAGTGGTGTGCCTTCCACTTGTACAAGCAAATTGATGGGGACACTTTCGGGATGCTTCGGCATGTTAGCCAGTGTGCGCAGCAGTTCAGCGCGATCTTCCTCTTTTTCACCCATACCGACAATGCCGCCACAGCAGACATTCATGCCCACATTGCGCACATTTTCAAGTGTGTCAAGCCTGTCCTGATAAGTGCGGGTGGTGATGATTTCTTTGTAATATGCCTCGGAGGTGTCGAGGTTATGGTTATAATAATCGAGTCCAGCGTTCTTTAATTTTTGTGCGTGGACGGGGGTGAGCATACCCAGCGTGGCACAGGTTTCCATGCCTAGTGACTTCACACCTTCAATAATCTCCGAGAGGTTTTCAATATCCCGATCTTTGGGGGAACGCCACGCGGCACCCATGCAGAAACGCGATGCACCGGCGTCCTTCGCCTTTTTAGCTTCAGTCAAAATAGTATTTTTATCCATGAGCTTACCGGCTTTTACATCGGTATCGAATTTGGCGCTTTGCGGGCAATAGGCGCAATCTTCCGGGCAACCGCCGGTTTTAATGGAAAGCAGGGTGGATATCTGCACGCCATTAGCATCAAAGTGCTGGCGGTGAGTGCTGGCTGCACGGAACAGCAAATCATTAAACGGCAGGGCGAACAGGCCAAGGACTTCTTCCGGCTGCCAATCGTGACGAAGGGTTGTATGCATAAGGAACACCTATTATAGTGAGTTTCCCTAAGGTTTAACGGATTCTACGGAAAATGCCAGCATTAGACGCGCATTTAGAGCAAAAATTGAAATTACTCGCAAGTAAGCATTTACTGCGTGAACCTGTAACCACGTCCCGAACCAAGGGGGTGCAGGTGGAGCGCGGTGGCAAAACGCTTATATCCTTCAGCTGTAATGATTATCTGGGTTTAAGCCACCATCCTGAAGTGATAAAAGCGGCGCAGGAAGCTACTGCCGCATATGGCGCGGGGGCAGGGGCATCGCGGCTGGTGACAGGTAATTATCCACTGTATGACGAACTTGAAACAATATTGGCAGGCTATAAAGGCACTCAGGCTGCCTGTATTTTTGGCAGCGGATACCTCGCTAATCTTGGAACTATTCCGGCGCTTGTAAGTGCGGGCGATCTCATTATCGCTGATAAACTCTCGCATGCTTGCATGTTGGATGCCGCGCGATTATCCGGCGCGACACTTATGCGTTTTGCTCATAATAATATACCCCACCTGCGTATGCTGCTTTCTGCCAATCGCACCGAGCACCATAACTGCCTCATCATCACTGAAACCATTTTTAGTATGGATGGCGATGCTGCACCCATTCCTGAACTATACCAGCTTGCCGAGGAATATGACGCATGGCTGATGACCGATGATGCGCATGGGCTTGGCATTATATCGTCGCAAAAAGCACATATCCAGATGGGTACGCTTTCCAAAGCGGCAGGTAGCTATGGGGGGTATGTGTGCGGATCAAAAACTGTGATTGATTATATCAAAACCTCCGCCCGCAGCCTGATTTACTCCACTGGCCTGCCACCCGCATCTTTAGCCGTATCCATCGCAGCACTAAAGCTGATGAAGAATGATAAAACATTAGGTGAAAAAGCATTGGAAAATGCCCGCTATTTTACCGCGCTGCTTGGATTGCCGGACGCACAAAGCACCATTGTACCAGTCATAGTGAAAGAAAATGAAAAGGCACTGGAACTTTCTACAAAGTTGGAAGATCAGGGTTTTCTGGTATCGGCCATTCGCCCGCCCACAGTGCCAGAACATACCGCGCGGTTGCGCTTTACTTTTTCGGCATTGCATGAAAAGCACCAGATTGAGGCCGTGGCCAATATTCTTAAATCAGAAGGCATACCATGCGCATCATGACACTTTCTGGCTGGGGGCAGCCATATGATGCGCTTATGGAGGCTTTTCCGGATTCTACCCCTATAGGGTATGCACATTATCCATCCATGCAGCAGGCAATGGAAGAAATTGCAGTAGCAGCAAAGAGCCACGATGTGGTGGTTGGCTGGTCCCTCGGCGGCAGGCTGGCGGCACAGGCAACACTTGCTGGTTTAATGAGGCCAAAGAAACTGGTGCTGATTGCGTCAGCATTCCAGTTTGCAAAATCCGCTGAACTTCCGATGGGTATATCGCAGGATCAGCATGATAAATTCCGTGATAATTACCGGCGTAATTCGCGTCGTGCTATCGATAAAGGTTGGGAATTGATTATAAAAGATGATAAATATGCAGAACGTATCCGTGCGCGCTTTACTGATGCAGCAAAACAATCGGTACTGAATGGTATTGATTGGCTGCGCTGGCTGGATGATTTGAATGGATTTACATTCCACGGTAAAAACCTTGAAGATATACCCCCCACGCTACTGATTCATGGAACAAATGACGCAATTGTGTATCCAGAGCAGTCACAGCATTTTGCCAGTTTGTTGCCACAGGCAAAGCTGGTGATGCTTGAAGATTGTGGTCATGCACCACACTGGCATAATCCAGAATTCGTACGGGATACCGTAAGGGAGTTTATTCGTGTTTGATAATATCGCTATACAGGATGCATTCGGGCGTGCGGCTGCGCATTATGATGAGCACGCGCAGCTACAGCGCATGGTGCGAAGCTATGCTACATCCATTGCGCTGCAATACTGGCCAAAGGCTGGATTGATACTGGATGCAGGCTGCGGTACGGGGGTATTTGCGACCGAGCTTAAAGGTCAAAGGCCTGCCTTGTCGGTGGTCGGATTTGATATATCATCAGGCATGTGCGCGCAGGCAGTAAAAAACAACCATCGCTGCGTGAGTGCAGATGCACGCCACATTCCGTTTGCATCTAATAGCTTTGACGCCATCTTTTCATCCCTCATGTTGCAATGGGTGGAGGATACAAGATCGGCATTTGTCGAGATGCATCGCATATTAAAGCAAGGACGGGTAGCTGTGATTGCTACGCTTGCCGATGGCACACTACACGAGTTGAAAGAAGCATTCGCAGCGGTGGATGATAAGCCACATGTTAGTGATTTTTATTCACCGCATACATTGATTGAATCCGCAGAAATGGCTGGGTTCTCGCTGGCAGTTGCCAAGCAGGATAAAATAGTGGAATACTATCCGGATACGATTGCGCTGATGCGTTCGCTTCAGGCAATCGGCGCAACCAACAAGCATACAGCGCGCAGTAAAGGGCTCATGACGGCAGCAAAATTCACCACGCTTGAAAAAGCTTATCGGCAGCTGGCACATGCGGAAGGTCTGCCTTCCACATGGCATATACTTACTCTTGTGCTACGGAAAGAATCTTTATGAACCATTATTTTATTACGGCATCTGGTACAGACGTGGGTAAGACACTGGTAACGACTGCGCTATGCTGGCAGCTGCGCCAGCAGGGCAAGAAAGTAACAGCATTAAAGCCAGTTGCCACTGGTTTCAGCGCAGCTGATGAACATAGCGATTCGGCGCTTATTTTAAAAAGTTGTGGGCTTACACCAACGCCTTCGATGATAGAAACGATTACCCCGTGGCGGTATGCAGCCTATCTTACGCCCAGTATGGCGGCGCCGCAAGAGCGCGATCAGGTAGATTTCAGTAAGTTGATTGGCTACTGCAAAGATCACACCAATCTGGAATCCGATGTGGTGCTAGTGGAGGGCGTGGGCGGTATTATGGCGCCAATGACAGAAAGCAAAACGGTACTTGACTGGATGAAGCAACTGCGCTGGCCGGTGATACTGGTGGGGGGTACCTATCTTGGTTCCATCAGCCACACGCTTTCTTCCTATGAAGCATTGAAGGCGCATAATGTGCAGGTGCGCGCAATTATTCTCAGTGAATCAGAAAGAAGTACCGTGCCAATCAATGATACGGTTGCGGCGTTGCAGGCATTTGTGAATCCGGATATGCCGGTTGTAAAAATTCCTCGTATTCAGTCACATCAGGAATTATGGCAACATGCACCACTTATTAGCTGGCTGGTGAGTGATGAAAAATATACGGGGGTAATGTAATGTTTGGCATGGCAGGTCTTGGCTTTCGCAGGCCTACGGAAGAAGAAAAAAAATATGGCAATTTTAACCGCCGTATGCTGGCGGCAACGTTGGATTTTGCCATTATCGGTATTGTTATTGCGCCATTGCTTGATATGTTTTTTGGTAATGTAACTATTGATTTTCATGCTCTTCAGGCCAAAATGGCAGCCTCTGCAGATGAGGCTGAGAGAGCACGTATATTTCGCGAATATATTGTGGAATCTGGTGCGTTGGAACGCTGGGTTGAGAACATGAGCAAGCAGTTTTCCATATTATTTGTATTGGTTGCATTTTGCTGGCACTTCTGGGCGGCGACACCAGGAAAAATGATAACACGCATGAAAATTGTAGATGCGAAAACTGGTGAAAAAATTTCTGATACGCAGATACTGCTCCGGCTTGCGGGTTATGTTATATCTACGTTATGTTTTCTGATAGGGTTTTTCTGGATTGGTATTGATAAGCGAAAACAGGGTTGGCACGATAAGTTTGCAGGGACTGTGGTAAAAACAATTCCCTGGAAAAAACCTACACCAGACTCGAAAGCTGCTGATCAGTAAGATTTCCTGGCACCATTAATATAGGTGTCAGTAGCTTGTGGCCAAGCTGGCTTGCCAGCCATGCCATAAGTTTGCCGCGGCTATTACTTTGCAGTGCAATGCCCATCACCAGCATAATGATATCATGGTCATCCATGGCGGCCGCTACAATTTCATCGCCGGTTATACCCTCCCGTAGTATCATGCCTGGGGTTATACCATGCTCCGCGCTCGCTTCATCGGCGAGTTGTTTAAGTAAAGCCTCTCCTTCCTGCCTGCGTTCTTCCTTCATGCGATCGGCAATGGCACCCAGAGTCTGGAAATCTGCAGGTGATACAACGTGTAACATGTCCACGGTACCTTTGCGTTCTATGGCCTTCATGCAGGCTAGTTTGAGTGCCACGCGGGATTCAATGCGCGCATCCACACATACAAGATATTTCGGTGATTTTAGTACTTTATCTGTAGCAAGTGAGGTGCTCATTATAAAAACTCCATTACTTTTTCTCAAACAGGCGGCCACCAAACCACCCGGCTGACAGTGCTATGAGGACGGCGGTAATACCATATAAAAAAGGATGATTATGTGCGTAATTGTATACGAAAGCATCAATGCCCGTTTTCATTACTTTAATAGGTGTGGACTGCATACCAACAATATCCCCTTCACTAATAAGATATATTTCTGCAGTGTAATTACCGGATGGAATATTATCTGGAAATTCAATGACGGTCTTGAATAAGGTTTCACCCATAAAACTGATTGGTTGTGGGTTGGTTATATACAGGTTGCGGTTGCGCTGGTGCTGCATGAAGGCTTCTGAAAAGCCCTTGAATTTCTCCGGATTATTCAGACCACTGGGTGCTTTGAGTAATTGCGTTTCTCCGATACCTAATTTCTGAAACACGCCAAACTCAGCAATATCATCCAGTGGTTTGCTGCTTGCGATTGCATAATAATCAGGCACGTTAAAGAATTTCATGCGCTCGCGGTTTATCCATATACCCAGTAGGGGTTCTTTTTTACGTACGATATAATTTTTATCGGGTCCGCGCACCGCAACCACTACATCGCCGCTCTCATTGCGCGTGCCAAATAGAAACATACGTGTTCCATTAAAACTGGAATCCATATGGATACGATAATTGGATAGGTCGGCAACCAGTGGTGTTGCAGAGGCAGAGCATACTAAAGCAAACAATAGTGATATGCCAATGAGTAGTTTTCTAATCATCGAGTACGCTCACACTGTATATATTGTCTGGTGGCGTAAACAGGTTAAATGCAAGTTTTGTTGCAAGCACGATAACCATCAGCGCTAGCAATCCACGTAGATATTCTGCTGGCAGCTTTGTGCTGAGCGAGCTGCCAAATTGCGCGCCAAATACCGCACCGGTGAGTAGCAGCAGCGCAAGTATGACGTCGACTGTTTGGGTGGTAATGGCTTGTAGCAATGTGACATTGGCAGTAATAAAAATAATCTGAAACAGCGAAGTGCCAATGACGATGCTGGTGGGCATACCGAGCAGGTAAATCATCGCAGGAATTAGGAAAAAGCCGCCACCAATACCCATGAGCGATACCATGATGCCGACAAAAAAGCCAATGCATACTGGCATGATGGCACTGATTTCAATCTTTGAACGCGGGAACAAAACCTTGAATGGAAGCTGGTGAGCAAGGCGCGCTGTTTCGGCAGCAGCTGATTTTTTTTGCACTTTAAGAATGCTTCGTATGCTTTCGCCTGCCATCATGGCGCCGATAACACCAAGGAAGCTTACATAAGATACAGAAATAATCAGGTCTATCTGGCCAATGTCTTTAAGCCATCGGAAGAGGCCTACTCCGAGCGTTGAACCGACAAAGCCACCTGCCAGTAAAAAGCCACCCATTTTGAAATCCACATTTCCGCGCCGCCAGTGTCCCATAAAGCCAGAAAGGGACGATGCGACAATCTGGTTGGCTGCGGATGCAACAGAAACAGTAGGTGGCACGCCTATAAACATAAGTAATGGTGTAATTAAGAAGCCACCACCAACACCGAATAAACCAGACAAAACAC
The DNA here is from genome assembly GCA_046344715.1 of Alphaproteobacteria bacterium. Lineage (GTDB taxonomy): Bacteria > Pseudomonadota > Alphaproteobacteria > Rickettsiales > SXRF01 > CAZAQK01. The sequence goes on from JBKDKX010000016.1 coordinate 125,473, forward strand.
CTGTAACCGCCCCTAATCCAAGAATCAGGAAGATATTGACTGACATCTCGGCAATGGGGAGATAGATATTCATCGGCCGTTACTTAGGGATTATGTGAAAAGCTGATATAGCCTGACATGAACATAAACATGTTCTTTTCAAGTTGGGCATTAATCAGCGTCATGAGCTCGGTAATCATCTTGCGGAAGGCCTCTTCACGTTCCTGTACGGTTGCACTCTCATTTATTACAACGGTGCGTGATGCTTTTGCATTCACGTTAGCTGCAGACATAGCGCTGCCGGATTCATCATAGATACGCATCTCAACTTCCAGATAGGCTTCATATTTCTTATCAGGTTCGCCAGTAAAGAAGCCGCCAATGCCGCTTTGTTTAGGAAGTTCGGTGGCAGTTACCGCGCCATTTTTGATGATAACTTCCATGCGGTTTTCAAGCCCAACAGCACGCAGGCGCTGCTTGACCCAGATATCCATAGTCTCGGCTGGAGAATAGGGAATCCGATGCTCAACATAGGGTGGTACCATCGGAGATTTATACTCCTCGATGACATCAATTTTTGAGACGGCCATGTGAATCGGCAGGTACTGCTTGAATGCGATTGGCTGGCGTTCAATATAAGGAGCACTCTCCTGGCATGATGTAAGGAAACAGATTGCCAGTGTAAGATACACGAACGATTGTTTTTTTAGTGTTACAGTAAACATAATAAATACCTCGATAAATTTTTTCAGCATCATAACAAAACTGCGCAGATTTCAAAGCATGGATTTGTCTTTGACTTTTGGCATGGTGATATCTGGTGGACGGATGTAAAATGGCGACAGCGGTGTTGCAGAAGTGCTTGCGGCTGCAAGTGCTGCAAGATTGTCTGCCCGCGGAAATGCTTTGATAATATTCTCTCCATCGATATTACCGACCCATTGCGCGTTTGCCTGCGCCGCATTAGCAGCTTTTTCTGGCGATGCAACTTGAGCGGTATCAATGGCATTCCAGTATGGCTCTACAGAAAATCCCTGAAAATACCACTCGCCTTTACCTGCATTCAGCACAGCAAAAATATTTTTATGTGTATCTTTCAAGCCATATGCAACCACGTCCAGTGTAGTAAAACCGAGGCCATGAATGCCTGCGGCATAAGCAATGCCACGCGCGGTGGCGAGCCCTATGCGTATGCCGGTGAAGCTGCCCGGGCCGGTGGTGCAGGCGACGGCGGTTAAATCCTTATAGGTTAGCTGTGCTTGTCTCAGTACATCTTCAATGAGCGGTACAAGGCGCGAAGACTGGATGGTAGGGCGTAAATCCTCAGCATAGCCAGCAATTGCGCCATTTTTCCACACGGCAGCGCTGCATGGGCCGGTGGCGCAATCAATGGCTAAAATGTATTTATCTTGCATTGTTTGACGAAGTCCAAATAAACATATAATAATACGGGACTTACATAAACTATGATGGTTACTGATACAATGCTTAGTCAGAAAAAATGTGCCCCATGCGCGCCTGGTACAGATCCTATCCATCCGGATACTGCAAAATCCCTGTTGATTGAAATTCCTGGTTGGGAGCTGGCTATAGAAGGTCGAGCTATTCGCCGCCGCTTCCAGTTCAAGGATTTTATGAGCGCATTGGCATTTGTTCAGAAACTGGCTCCAGTTGCGGAGGCGGAAGGGCATCATCCTGATATTATGCTTGGTTGGGGGTATGTGGAATGCGTGTTATGGACGCACAGCATTACCGGCCTGCACCAGAATGATTTTATAATGGCGAGTAAAATCAATGAGTTGGCGTAGTAGTGCTGAAATCATTGAATTCACCTGGTAAAATGCTTTAGAATACAAGCATATCTTATTGTTATGTGGTGATTTCTTGACCAAAAAACTCTACATCAAAACCTATGGCTGCCAGATGAATGTGTACGATTCCGTGCGCATGGGCGATGTTATGGCGCCTCTGGGGTATAGCATTTCTGATTCACAGGACGATGCTGATCTTGTTATCCTCAATACCTGCCACATACGTGAAAAGGCCGAGGAAAAAGTGTATTCCGATTTAGGCCGCATCCGTAAGGAAAAAGAAAAGAAAAAAGAGCGCGGCGAACAGATGCTGATTGCTGTTGGTGGATGCGTTGGACAGGCGGAAGGCGATGAAATCATCAAACGCGCTCCGTATGTCGATATGGTGCTGGGGCCACAAAGCTATCACCAGTTGCCGGAAATGGTAACCCGCGCCATTCGTGGGCAGGGGGGTATCGTTGAACTTGATTTTCCTGAGATTCAGAAGTTTGATCTGCTGCCGGAAACCATGAACCCCCGTGGGGTATCTGCATTTTTATCGGTGCAGGAAGGCTGTGATAAATTCTGCAGTTTCTGCGTGGTGCCGTACACGCGTGGCGCGGAATATTCCCGTCCGGTTGCCAGCATCCTTGATGAAGCAAAACGCATGGCGGATAGCGGTACGGTGGAAATTACCCTGCTTGGCCAGAATGTGAATGCCTATCATGGTGATGATGCAAATGGGACCACTGCATCGCTGGCGGAGTTGATTGAGAAGTTGGCGCGGATACAAGGCATTGAGCGCATTCGTTATACCACTTCGCACCCGCGAGACATGAGTGAGGATTTAATTGCTATTCATGGCACTGAGCCAAAGCTCATGCCGTATCTGCACCTGCCAATACAGTCTGGTTCTAACTCGGTGCTTAAGCGTATGAACCGCAAGCATGAAGCTGCTTTCTATGTAGACATTATACATCGCTTGCGTGCGGCGCGCCCTGATATTGCGCTATCGGGTGATTTTATTGTGGGTTTCCCGGGTGAGACGGATAAGGAATTTGAAGAAACGCTCGGCTTGGTAAAAGCGGTGGGTTATGCTTCTAGCTATTCCTTCAAATACAGCCCGCGCCCTGGCACGCCAGCGGCTACCGATGATGCACAGATAGATGAAGCTGTTAAAGAAGATCGTCTCGCACGTCTGCAATCACTGTTGCTTGGCCAGCATCAGGCGTTCAATGATTCCTGTGTTGGAAAAACCATGCCAGTATTGCTTGATCGTGATGGTAAGCATGAAGGCCAGTTCATTGGCAGAACTCCCTATATGCAGTCGGTATATTTATATGCACCGGATGCTGCGCACGGCAAAATTGTAGATGTAACCATCATTGGTGCCAGCGGTGTAAGTCTTAAAGGTGAATTAGCAGAACATTCCAACCCCCTCAGAAAGGCCAGCTAGTGAAAGAAAAAACCAGCAAGAACGGTAAAAATGGTGCGCATGAACCTGCCAATATCAGTATCGTTTTTGAGGATAACGCATTGCTTCCCATGCTTTACGGCGATGATGATGCGCATCTGGCCAAGCTTGAAAAGCATTTCGGTGTTCAGGTGTCTTCACGTGGTAATGTGCTGGCACTGACGGGCGAAAAAGAACCGGTGGAGTTTAGCCGCCGTGTGCTTGAATCGCTCTATGCAGATTTGCGAAAAGGGGCGGAAATTGGTCTTCAGCAGGTGGATGCAGCGATTCGCATGAATAGCCCGCAGGAAGCAGGTGAGACCAAAAGCCTTTTTGGCATGAGTGATATAGTCATCAAGACTATGAAAAAAACAGTAAAGCCCTATTCGCAGACACAGGCAAAATACATACAGATGCTGGGCAACCATGATCTGGTATTTGCACAAGGCCCCGCCGGTACGGGTAAAACCTATATTGCGGTTGCCATGGCGGTTTCGCAGTTTACCAGTGGCAAGGTAGAAAAAATTATTCTCTCGCGTCCGGCAGTGGAAGCGGGCGAAAAGCTTGGCTTTCTGCCAGGGGACTTAAAAGAAAAAATCGATCCATATCTGCGTCCGCTATATGATGCGCTGTATGACATGATCCCGGGTGAAAAACTTCTGCGTCACATGGAAAACGGAGATATTGAGGTGGCACCGCTTGCGTTCATGCGTGGCCGTACATTTTCTAATTCATTTGTGATTCTTGATGAAGCGCAGAACACCACCGCAACCCAAATGAAGATGTTTTTAACCCGTATGGGGCAGGGGTCACGCATGGTGGTTACGGGTGATTTGTCGCAAACTGATTTACCGAAAGACGTAAAATCCGGCTTAGGTGATGCCATCAGGAAACTTGAAGGCATTGACGCCATTGGCTCTGTGCGTTTCTCAGATACTGATGTGGTGCGCCATGCGTTGGCGGCGCGCATTATTCAGGCGTATGACGAGTGGGACAAGAAGCGCCGTACGCCAAACCAGCATGATCAGTAATGGTCGTATCAGTTATTATTGATGTACGTGATGCGCGCTGGAAGAAATCCTTACGTCCATACCGTAAAACTATCATAGATGCGTGCCATACGGCACTCTCTGCATGTAAGGTAAAGCAGGGCGAATTAGCGGTTGTGCTTGCTGATGATAGTTTTGTGCAGCAGCTTAATGCGACGTACCGTGGTAAAAATAATCCCACCAATGTATTGTCGTTTGAAGGAGAAGATGAATCTCTGGGTGATATTGTACTAGCCTTTGAAACCATAGAAAAAGAGGCAGAAGACCAGAAAAAATCATTCAGGGATCACAGTACACATCTTGCCGTGCATGGTGTTTTGCATCTGCTTGGGTATGACCATATGAAGCAAAATGAGGCCAATAGGATGGAAGCGCTCGAAATAAAAATACTTAAAAAACTAGGGGTTGCAAATCCATACTTGTAGAGATGGTCAGAGTTTGCTACTAATCAAGACCTCTATGAAACTTGCAACACGTATTCAAATTTCCGACTCTGTGTCTGAACAATCCTCGCCAGAAAAAACTACAGACGCGCCTGCTTTTAATAGTAGCGGCGCGGAGAGCAACCCTTCGTTTGGCCAATCTTTTCGTAGTTGGTTGCGTCGTCTGGTTGGTGGTAAGCCAGATGGTTCGCTCAAGGAAGCATTAGAAGAAGTCATTGAAGAGCGTGAGGAGCAGGGTGATATAACGTTGCCACCGGAAGAAAAAGTAATTCTGCATAATGTGCTTTCTTTCGGTGATATTAAGGTCAGTGACATTATGGTGCCACGCACCGATATTGCTGCCGTGCCTTCTGACATCACGCTCGATGCGCTTAAAGCGCACATTATAGATCAGCGTCACACACGTATTCCCGTGTATGACGGTACGATGGATAAGATGCAGGGATTCCTGCATGTAAAAGATTTGCTTCCTATGCTTTCCTGCGATGTGCCTTATGACATACGCACGGTAATGCGCAGCCTGCTGTTTGTTCCGGCTTCCATGCGTATCATGGATTTGCTGGTACGGATGCGTCATGCGGGTAGCCATATGGCTATTGTGGTTGATGAATATGGTGGCAGTGACGGTCTTGTGACCATGGAAGATGTCTTCGAAGAAATCGTTGGTGATATTCAGGATGAGCATGATGAAGATGAAGTGCTGGCCGAAGAAATATACCGTATCAATGAAAAAACCTATGAGGTGAATGCTCGTATTCGCGTTGATAAGCTGGAGCAGGAACTAGGCCTGAATTTGATTACCGAAGAAAAGAAAGATGATTTTGATACCTTGGGGGGGCTTATTTTCTTCCAGCTTGGGCGCGTGCCTGTAAAAGGTGAAATGATTCCGCATGTATCGGGCATTCGCTTTGAGATCACAGAGGCTGATATGCGCCGTATTCGTCGTGTGCGTATCCACACCTCCTGATGAGGAAGATATTTTCTATTGGTATGCTGCGTGGGTGGCGGCGTAATTTTGCGGCGTTTGCATTTGGCGTATGCGCCACGTTTACCTTGCCGCCCTTCTTCTTTTTTCCGCTTTTGATACCTGCTTTTTCCGGTCTTTTTCTGTTACTGCATGGTGCAGAAAATCGCCGACGCATGTTTCTTGATGGCTGGTGGTGGGGCTGGGGATATTACATCACCGGATTATACTGGTTCTGTATAGCGCTGCTTACGGATGCTGAAAAATTTGCGTGGTTGATACCTTTTGCCTTATTTGGTCTTACAGCGGTTATTGCTTTATATAACGGTGTTATTTGCCTGTTATTTTCTTTTATACGCTTGGGAGGCATTGGCCGCATTGCTGCGTTTTCGTTCATCTGGCTTGGTGTTGAATATGCACGTGGACATTTATTCACCGGATTTCCGTGGAATCTTGCGGGGTATATATTTGCGGCATCGGATATATCCATTCAGCTTGCATCATTGGTGGGTGCCTATGGACTTACATGGTTTGCTGTATTGTTGGGTGTAGTTCCTGCATTATGTGTAATGAAACATATAGATAAAAAACATGCCATAACCTGTGCTGCATCTGTATATCTGGTTTTATGTATTGGCCTTGCATGGGGTGCATGGCGTTTGCATCAGGCAGGTGAAACCCAATTTGTAAAAGGCGTAAAGATCCGGCTTGTGCAGGCCAATATCGCGCAGCATCATAAATGGGATCCTGCCCTGCAGATGGAAGGGCTGAGAGCATATGCCGAGCTTACGCAGGCAGAAGGGATAGAAACCATCACCCACGTGATATGGCCGGAGACTGCGGTGCCCTATGTGGTGCGCGAAGGCAGTAGGCTGACTGAGATGCTGGGTGCTGTATTAGCACCGCATTCCACACTAATTACCGGTGCGCTCCGTGCCGAGGGTGCCGGACAAGACGGAAAGATATGGAACAGTGTGGTAGCCCTTGACGCTAATGGGAATATTCTAGGAAGCTATGATAAGCACAAGCTGGTGCCTTTTGGCGAATTTCTGCCATTTCGTTCATTGATTCCTGAGAAATGGGCAACACCCGTAGGCAATAAAGATTTTTCAGCAGGTACAGGGCCTGCTACCCTTGATTGGGCAGGTCTTTCGGGAATAAGCCCACTAATATGCTACGAGGCGATTTTTCCTGAGTTAGCCGTTAATAATGATCATACTCCTTCATTATTACTGAATCTTACCAACGATGCCTGGTTTGGAACCAGTTCAGGGCCGCATCAGCACTTTCACATGAGCCGTATGCGGGCGGTAGAGCACGGGATTCCAATGATTCGGGTGGCTAACACGGGCATATCGGCTGTGATTGATAGTTATGGCCGTGTGATACAAAGACTGGAACTAGAGCAGGGCGGCGTGATTGACACCGGCTTACCTGAAAAAGCAAACCTGTATTAAATTCTAACATTTCAGGTAAATACCTTTTGTATAGATGTAGTAATTCTGGACTGATTCCTGCCTATATATTAGTATCACCTCATTAAATCTCGCTATAGAATATTGAGTAATTTGATATGACTTTCTGTTAACTTTTCGCTTGCAAGTTGTGGTGGTTTGTTAATACAATCCAAAATTATTAATTCTCCAAAACTTATTAATTTTTTTTTCGTATTCTTTCGGGAGTACACAAAGCTAGGTCTATGAGTGCAAAAAAAAATACCGTTTCGAAATCTTCCGTGTCAAAAAAAGATGTGGATGCTCACATTGGTCAGCGACTGCGCCAGCGTCGTACCATGATGGGATTGAGTCAGGAATCCGTGGCTCGTGCAGTGGGCATCACGTTTCAGCAGGTACAAAAGTACGAAAAAGGCACGAATGCCATGAATGCTGCTCGCCTTTATGAATTCGCCAATTTTATGAATGTTCCAGTGGCATATTTCTTTGATGGGCTGGGACAAGCATCTGCGCAGCCTGGATTTGCTGAATCTGGGGCAGATACATTTGATCAAAAACGTGTATCAGATCGGGAATCGCTGGAGATGATGAAAGCGTTCAAACGTATTCCAGAGCAGGTTATCCGCAAGCGCTTGTCCGATCTGGTGCGTGCAGTAGCTGATAATAAGTCTATCCTCGATTAATATCGAACACTTGACTTAAGGTGTATTTTATATAGTCTGTGGGCCAGTTCAGGTGGGGATTTGGTTTGCTTGCCGCCACGATAAAAACAGGTCTAAGCGTTCCGGAGTAGGTTCCGGAGTTGCACGCCGTATCCCTGAATTTTTTTGAAAGGGTTTTGTCGTGTCCAGTCGTTTTTCAGATCGCAGCAGTTATATTTTTACCAGTGAGTCCGTAGCGGAAGGTCATCCAGATAAAGTCTGTGACCAGATTTCCGACGCCATTGTCGATGCCATGCTGGAAGAAAATCCAGAAGCGCGTGTGGCAGCGGAGTGCTTAGCCACCACCAACACCATCGTGATTGCGGGTGAAACGCGCGGCGCAGAAAATATCACCAAAGCGCAGATTGAAAAAATCGCGCGCGATAAAGTGCGCGAAATTGGATATCTTCAGGAAGGTTTTCACGCCGATAATATGGACGTATATGTGCATCTGCACAGCCAGTCTACCGATATTGCCATGGGTGTAGATGCGGGCGAAAATAAAGATGAAGGCGCAGGTGACCAGGGTATTATGTTTGGCTTTGCCTGCAACGAAACAGAGCAGTTTATGCCAGCGCCTATTCAACTGGCAAACCGTATTCTGCTTGGGCTTTCACGCGCTCGCCATACCGGTGAGGCGAAAGGTCTTGGCCCTGATGCAAAGAGCCAGATTTCCTTGCTGTATGAAAACGGCAAGCCTGTAAAAGCAACGTCCATCGTTGTTTCAACCCAGCATGATAAAGACGTAAATCAAAAACAAATCCGTGAAATTGTCCGTCATTATGTCATGCAATCACTACCAAATAAAAACTGGATGTGCGATGAAGCGGAGTTTTATGTCAATCCAACCGGACAGTTTATCATTGGTGGACCAGATGGTGACTGTGGCCTTACGGGTCGTAAAATCATCGTGGATACATACGGCGGCGCGGCACCCCATGGTGGTGGAGCGTTCTCAGGCAAAGATCCCACAAAAGTGGATCGTTCGGCGGCCTATATGGCACGCTACCTTGCTAAAAACGTGGTGGCCGCAGGTCTTTCTGACCGCTGTACCATTCAGCTGTCATACGCCATTGGGGTATCTAAGCCGCTATCGTTTTACGTGAGCACGGATGGTACGAGTCAGGTGGATGAAGCCAAGCTGGAGCAACGGTTGCAGCAGATGGTAGATTTAAGCCCGCGCGGTATCCGCAAACACCTGCAGCTTAACCGTCCGATTTATGCACGCACAGCAGCTTATGGTCATTTTGGCCGTGAGCCAGATAAAACCGGCGGCTTCACATGGGAGAAGCTGGATTTAGTGGATGCGTTGCGAAGCGAATTTGGTGCCAAGAAAAAACAGGCACTATAAATACGCTCAATGCATTCTAAGGAAGAATGGCAACATCACCGGCCGCTTGCCTCGTTTGGCAGGCGCAAAGGGCGTAGCTTGCGTACCACACGGCAAACGCTGGTTGATACGTTGCTGCCACAACTTGAGATAAGTAGTGTAGTCATGGAGTCATGGAGTGGTGGAGGTGAAAAAAAGATGTGTTCATCTCTATTCCCCCATTACTCCACTACTCCATCACTCCACCACCCCCTCTGGCTTGAAATAGGCTTTGGTGGCGGTGAGCACCTTGCGCATCAGGCGGCGTTATACCCCCATGTAGGTATCATCGGATGCGAGCCCTATATCAATGGCATCGGCGATTTACTCAAAAAAATTGATGCACAGAAACTCTCTAACATTCGCATATTTACCGATGATGCACGGTTGTTGATTGAAGAACTGCCAGACAGTTGTCTGGAAAAAGTGTTCATTTCATATCCTGACCCATGGCCTAAAACACGTCACCACAAACGTCGGCTGGTTTCGAAAGAAACGCTGGATATGCTGGCGAGGGTGATGAAAAAAGGAGCAGAGCTGCGGCTTGCCACCGACCATGCGGATTATGCCACATGGATGCTGGAGCAGCTGCTAACCCACCCAAATTTCACATGGACAGCACAATGTGCTAGTGATTGGAAAACTCCACCAAGTGACTGGATTCCCACGCGTTATGAGCAAAAGCGCCTCGCCGGAACGCCCACGTATTTGAATTTTACACGTTCCTGATTAACCAGTAAGTAATTACCGCTATATATACTTGAATTCTGGCAGGTAAAAATGGCTGAACTTGATCGCAAATGGACACTTCGGACTGCCGGTTCTGACAATGTTGTCATCCATATTAATCAGAAAAAAGGTAATAATGGTGCTGATGGCGATGGCTTCTATATGGAGGTGGAAGGCCTCATAGATCCATGTCTGTCTAAACAAGAGCCATCAGGTGGTGCTATTTGTATTGGATATGAAACTAAGAATCCTGCATTGCTAAATATGATGTTTTTATTACAGGAAAAAATGCAAGACATTGTCGCTAAAGCAGCACATGATACCAATGTATTGCAGCAAATTTCTCGACTAAACCCGCAAGGACTTCCAAATTTTAGGTTGGAAAATTATTCAAGAGATAGTTTGTTTGGGGCGGTATCTTTCAACAATGGAGGTTTCGGAACAGGCAGAGCAAGAAAAAAGTTTTTTGAGAATGTAGCACGGGCGATAGATGTACTGATTCCTGAGCTTAATGCAGTCATACAAAAAGATTCAAAATTGCAACCAGATCCTGCAAATCCTGACCATGTTCAGGCTGCGGTGCAACGTTACAATGACACAGCCATGGATAGTGCACAAAGCCTCACCAGAATACTGAATCTACGCGCACAAAGAGAAAATGGTGGTAAACAGATTGGCTAATAGTATTAAGATTTTAGCGCTCTCAAAATATCTGCTTCCAAATCCTTTATATCCTCAATCCCAACAGACAAGCGAACCAGTCCGTCTGTGATGCCGTGTGCTTTGCGCTCGGCGGCACTGATGCTAGAATGTGTGGTGCTGGCCGGATGTGTGGCAAGGCTTTTGGCATTGCCCAGATTGTTTGAAATATCAAATACACTAAGTGCATTCATGAATTTAAATGCTGCTTTCTTGCCGCCTTTTAGTTCAATGGCGATCATTGATCCGCCGGATGCCATTTGTTTTTTAGCCAGCGCAAATTGCGGATGGCTTTTTAAGTGCGGGTACACCACTTTCAACACTTTCGGGTGTTTTTCCAGTACTGCTGCAAGCCGCGCTGCATTGCTTGAGTGGCGCTCAAGCCGCAGCGGCAGAGTCTCCAAACTTTTCAGTAACACCCACGCATTAAACGGGCTCATATGCGGGCCGGTGTGGCGCACAAACGGCATCAGCACATCATCAATGAATTTGCGCTTTCCAAGCACCGCGCCACCGAGCGTCCGCCCCTGACCATCCAGATGTTTTGTGGTGGAATAAATCACCACATCTGCACCCAACTCAAGCGGTGCTTGAATCGAAGCGGGTGCAAACACGTTATCGACAATTAATTGTGCTTTTACTTTTTTGCAAAGTTTGGCAACAGATGCTATATCCACCAGTTCCAGCGTAGGATTCGCCGGAGATTCCAAAAACACACAGGCAGGCTTTGCTGCGAGTGCTTTTTCCCATGCCTTCATATCTGTGCCATCCACCAGCTTGTAGGTGATGCCAAAGCGCGGCAGAATTTGCGTGATAATATAATGGCAGGAGCTGAACATCACGCGTGCGGCCACCACATGGTCACCCGCCTTCAGCTGGCACATGAGGGCAGCAAACACTGCCGCCATACCGGAAGCGGTGACAATGCAGGCTTCTGCACCTTCCATCAAACACAGGCGTTCCTGCAGCATTTCAAGGTTTGGGTGGGAGTAGCGGCCATATTTGAAGCCCACATCCTTGCCTGCAAAGCGGGCTTCGCCTTGTTCTGCCGAGTCGTAAGAGTATGAAGAATTGAGGAATAATGCCTCAGAGGTTTCGCCATAAGGGCTTTGCAGGCGGCCGCCACGCACAAGGCGTGTTGCCAGTTGCCAGTTCTTCGGATTTGCCGTATTTTTGCGCTTCATAAGTGTAACATAAGGGATTTTTATGCTGGATGTCACGGCGTTTTTTGCAGGTATATTGGGACTGATGCTGGTTGCGCTCTCGATAAATATCATTATCGACCGCTACAGGTATAAAGTTTCGCTGGGAGACGGCGGTCATGCTGACACAAACCGTAAGATACGCGCACAGGCCAATTTTGTAGAATATGTGCCGTTCGCGCTTATCCTGATGGTGATAGGGGAGATATCAGGAACAGAAAAAGATATTCTAGCGTATCTGGGAGTGCTTCTGGTGTTTGGCCGTATATCGCATGCTTTCAGCCTCCTGTATTTTGAGTCGCGTTTTAAAAAAATAATTTTCAGGCAGATCGGCATGGTTTCTACATTTACCGTTATTATTCTGCTTTCGCTGATCTTTGCATTGGGACATCTGGCGTAATGTTCGGCAAAAACCCTATAAGACCACCAGTTGCCGGTGATGGACAAGTGCTGGAGGTGAAATCCGTATTTGCCACGCTACAGGGCGAAGGTCCATATGCTGGTGTTCCCGCCGTATTCATCCGGCTTGGCGGCTGCAACCTTGCCTGTACATTTTGTGATACGGAGTTTGAGGATTATACATCTGTAGCACTTGAAGATTTGCTAAATGACGTGGTTGCTAAAGCTACACATAAAGGTAAGAGCGTCAGGCATTTAATTGTCATTACCGGCGGTGAGCCATTGCGCCAGAATATTACGCCGCTCTGTGAGGCATTGCTTGCAGCAGGATTTAAGGTGCAGATAGAAACCAATGGCACATTATACAGGCCACTTCCCACTGCGGTAGAAATTGTCTGTTCGCCTAAGAATACAGGGCAGGGGTATTTCCCTGTGCGGGAAGATCTGCTTTCACGTATCAATGCCCTTAAATTCATTATCTCAAAATCAAATACCCAGTATGGGTATGTGCCTGATGTTGGGCAAGCAGAAAGAAATATCCCTGTTTATGTGCAGCCGATGGATGAATATGACGCCGCACGCAATAAAGAAAACCTGGCATACGCCGCAGAGCTTGCCATGCAGCATGGCTACCGCATGTCTCTTCAGACCCATAAGATATTAGGTATAGAGTAATGAAAAAAGCAGTGGTGTTACTTTCCGGTGGGCTTGATTCAGCAACCACACTAGCGATCGCAAAGACAGCAGGCTATGAAGTTTATGCACTTTCCTTTTCGTATGGTCAGAAGCATTCGCATGAGCTGGAATCGGCAAAGAAAGTAGCAAATATTCTGGGTGTATACCAGCACCGCACCATGACGATTGACCTTGCGGCATTCGGTGGTTCGGCACTTACGGATGATGCTATATCCGTTCCCAAAGATAGAAAAGTGGATACCGCAAAAGACATTCCGGTAACCTATGTGCCGGCGCGTAACACCATATTCCTTTCCTTCGCGCTGGCATGGGCGGAGGTGTTAGGCGCGTATGATATTTTTATTGGTGTGAATGCGCTGGATTATAGCGGGTATCCGGATTGTCGGCCGGAGTTCATTGAGGCCTTTGAAAAAATGGCAAACCTTGCGACGGCAGCTGGCGTAAAAGAAAAAGCTCGGCATCTAACGATTCACACGCCACTGATTGCCATGAGCAAAGCGGAGATCATCAAAAAAGGCTTGTCACTCGGTGTGGACTATTCCATTACCACAAGCTGTTATGATCCAATGCCCGATGGCAGCGCCTGTGGGCACTGCGATGCCTGCCAGTTGCGACTGAAAGGATTTTATGAAAATAATATGCAAGATCCAGCAAGGTATACCCCATGACGGTATGGATAATGCATATGCCGATGAAAGAGCAGGAAGAAAATGCTTTGATGCAACTTACAGAGTTGCCTCTTCCTTTCGGGGATTTGCCAGATTTATCAACTGTGAATAATGGGCGAGAATTCAAAAGACTTATATCATTGCTTCAGGTTGATACTCCTCCTGAGACCATTGAACGTCTGCATGACAAAATATGGACGATTCTAAGTGAGTTACAACCAGAGGACATTATTGTGTTGCCGCTTCAGCATAAGCGTGTGGTAGCAGTGGCAGAAATATCCGGCAGGTATAGTTACGCAAAGGATGAAGGCAGTAAGGCGCATCGCATTGCCGTGAAATGGCATGAGAAAACTATTCCGTTTATACGTTTCCGTTTACATAAGTCGCTGATCGAAAGTAAAGAATGGTCCATTGCCGAGCTGAAAGACCAAAGTGCCCGTGCTATTATCCAGTTGCGATTGCCATATAAGTACAACCGGTTTGCAAAGGTCAAATGGATAGCTAGTGTTTTTATATTGTGGCAGGCATTGCAGATGCTATTGCGATTGAAATCCTAGTGGATATGCACAGGGTCTAAATCATGCTGTTTTGCAGCAAACCATGCCGCTTCTTTTGAAGAAAACAAGGCAAGCTGGGTGCCATCGGCACTGCATACGGCATATTCAATACCTTGATCGGTAGCCACAGGACGCACATACGCAACGGCAGATGTTTCCAGCATTATGGATTCAAAATCAGCAAGATAGCTATTATCATTATTGTAGGAATCCATGAACACTCTCTCCTTGTGTAGAATCAATCTACCACAGAACATAAGAGTTGTGTGTTAAATTTCAATGACAGGATTGTGAAATATCTGTGAAGTTTTTGTGACACATCAAAATAAGTCTTGCATTATTTTTTAGTATTCCTGATTAGACACACTATTTCGAGCCTATATTTATAGATATATGTACGTTTGATATGCCCCGGAAGGGGTAATTTCAAAAGACTTCATGAATTTCTTAGGTACGTTTGCGCGGTTTGCGTGGGTCACGCCAGATGAACAATTCTTTATCCAGTTTTTTCCCAAATTCAGCACTGCTAAGAGACACGCTGGTGACTTGGTTTGTCGCATCGGTAATTACCATATTGCGGATGAGTAGTGGCGTTTTAGAAAACTCCAGTAAAATTCTGCCCTCCGTTGGCTTTTTAAGCTCTGCCACTTCGATGCGAATAACGCCCTCCTTATCTTCCACAGAAAGAATGCCTATATCGCCGCCGAACTGTATTTTCTCACGCGCAAGAAAACTAATGATAGAGTCGTTGAGTGGAATGTGGTTCACCTGTTCCAGTTCATAATCATAAAATACAAGCTCTATACCATTGGCCACCATGAGAATTGGGGTAGGTGGGTTATACTGCCAGCGCATTTTGCCCGGGCGCTGCATGTAAAATTTACCTGATGTCAATGTGCCATCCGGTGCTACCTGATTAAAGTTGGATGCGATGGTCGTTAGGCTGGTGAGGTACGCTTCAATATTGGCGATAAGTGTTTTGTTTTCATTGAGTTCTGCAGCGTTCAAGAATGTAACGGCTGAATTTTCCTGTGCGTGTAACGGATTGAAATAGCCATGCAGCAGTAGTCCCGTCATTCCGGCACAGGCCGGAATCCATGTCAGTATAATGCACAACAAAATTTTTCTCATTCTAGTATTGTCCTTAAATAGACTTTCTTTGTTGCATAAAAAACGTGGATACCGGCCTTAGCTGGTATGACGTTTATGAGTCTTCCCGCACTAGTACTTCGCGCTTGCCCACATGGTTGGCAGGACCCACAATACCATCACGCTCCATCTGCTCAATAATGCTTGCCGCACGGTTATAACCAATCTTCAGGCATCGCTGGATGTAGCTGGTGGAGGCTTTACGATCGCGGCTCACGATAGACACGGCCTGATCATAAAACTCATCTTTTTCGCCGCCATCACCGCCAAACATATCTTCCTGCTCATCATCGCGGGTGACATCTTCAATATAGGTAGGAACGCCTTGTGCTTTCAGGTGTGTTACAATCTGCTCTACTTCTTTATCAGAAATAAAGGGGCCATGAATACGCGTGATGCGGCTGCCGCCAGCCATATACAGCATGTCGCCCTGACCAAGCAGCTGCTCGGCGCCCTGTTCGTTTAAGATGGTACGGCTGTCGATACGGCTGGTGACCTGAAAGCTGATGCGGGTTGGAAAGTTTGCTTTGATAACACCGGTGATAACATCTACCGATGGGCGTTGTGTCGCCATGATAATATGTATACCGGCAGCGCGTGCCATTTGTGCTAAGCGCTGAATAGACCCTTCAATTTCTTTTCCCGCGACAATCATAAGGTCAGCCATTTCATCGACGATGACGACGATAAACGGCAATGGCTCCATCTCCAGTGGCACTTCCTCGATGATGGCCTCGCCGGTTTCTGGATCAAAACCGGTTTGTACGGTGCGTGTGAGTTGATTGCCTTTGGCTTTGGCTTCGTGGATTTTCTTATTATAACCATCGATATTGCGTACGCTAAGGTTACTCATCATGCGGTAACGGTTTTCCATCTCCTTCACCGTCCATTTTAGCGCAACTACTGCTTTGCCTGGCTCGGTAACCACGGGGGTGAGCAGGTGAGGGATGCCATCATAAATGGAAAGCTCCAGCATTTTTGGATCTATCATAATGAATTTGCATTCATCAGGTGTCAGGCGGTACAGCAGCGAGGCAATCATGGTGTTGACAGCAACCGATTTACCAGAGCCGGTGGTGCCGGCTACCAGCAAATGAGGCATACGTGCTAAATCGACGATGATGGGCGCGCCGCCAATGTCTTTGCCGAGTGCCATCGGCAGCTTGGCATCGGTGGATTCAAAGGCTTCATTTTCGAGCATCTCGCGGAAATAGACTGTCTCGCGGTTGCTGTTAGGAAGCTCAATACCTATCGCATTACGGCCAGGGATAACGGCAATACGCGTAGAAACCGCACTCATGGAACGTGCAATATCATCGGACAAGCCCACCACGCGGGAAGATTTTGTGCCAGGCGACGGCTCAAGTTCATACAGTGTCACCACAGGGCCCGGGCGGATTTCCGTAATGTTTCCGTGCACGCCAAAATCCTGTAGCACGCTTTCCAGCAGTTTGGCATTTTGCGTAAGCGCTGATTCAGAAAAATTATTTTTCCTGCTCTTAGGTGGCGGTGTTAGCAATTTAATCGACGGAAGCTCATAATCACCTTTGGGCAGAGCAAGGGCGGATTGTGCCTTGGGCACAGATTTGCTCGGACGTTCGAGCGTGGGGGATGATTTTTTGTTTACACGTGGCCGCGGCCTTTCTTCGCCTTCTTCGTATTCTTCATCGTCATCTTCGTCCTCGTAATCATCCTCATCATATTCAATATTGTCATCACGACGCCAGAACATGATTTTATTCATAAAACGCTGATGCCATGATGCTTCATCATATTCAGTAATCACAGCTTCCTGCTTCCTGCGCGGTAACAGTGAAACCAGCACAGAGCAGGCAGCAAGGCAGGCATGTTTGGCAATGCGGAAAATAGATTTCCACTCTGACCAACTCATGCCAAATGCCAGTGAAACAACAATGATGGAAACAAAACCCGTCATGCTCACAAAGAATGGGTTCTTAAAGAGTGTGTAGAAGGTCTCCTGCAATATTGCGCCTATGGAGCCCCCCAGACCGCTACTGATAGGCCATGCAAGGGGTGGTTCAATCAGTGCCAATAAAGCTGAACAACTAACTAATGAGGCGACAAGCAATGTAAAACGCAACCACAGAAAAGAGACGTACTGTCCCCGCATTATTTTTATTCCCCATGCACATGGCACGATAACAAGTAACACAGAGGCCAACCCTAGGAGTTGCAGGCTCAAATCCGCAACCAGTGCGCCTGTATATCCGCCAATATTTTCAATCTGATCAGCGGTTGCACGGTTAAGCGATGGGTCTGCTTGATGATAGCTGATAAAACAGACAAACAAAAATGCCGAGATAATACAGAGTGATACGCCCGCCAGTGTTTTAAGTGGCGTACGTGTGTCCTGTGACGTTACATTTCGTAAGACGGGTTTTTGTGCCATAGTTCCCAAATGTGGTATATGTTTGGTATGAATAGCAGAAAATAGTGTGTTATGAAAAGAGTTTGTTAATAAAAAAGAGTCTTTACAGAACCTTTACTTTGTTTTTTTACAAAAGAAGTATGAACCAAGAAAAAAAGGCGTTCCGCCAGCAGCATAAAACTAGCGTTCTGCTAAGAAACATCATGAAATCCTCTGAAGAGAAGGATCAGGTGAGTGTGGGAGAATTTATTGCTGCTTTGGGCGATCGCAGCTTCTGTCTTGCTGTGTTGGTTTTCTCTCTGCCAAATTCCTTGCCAGTGCCTGGTATCCCCGGGTTTTCAACGATCACTGGTCTGCCTATCACATTCATTGCCATGCAGATGGTGCTGGGCAGAAAATCTCTCTGGCTTCCCAAGAAAATTGCGGCCAAGCGGTTTTCCAGCCGTGGGCTTGCCAAAATGCTTGCCAAGGCGATTCCAACCGTAGAACGTCTTGAAAAGCTTCTGAAACCGCGTTGGTTGCCGCTTACCTCTTCCATAGGTGAGCGATTCCTTGGGGTGTTGATGGTGGTATTATCCCTTATTATTGCGCTTCCCATTCCCGGGGGTAATTTTCTTCCCGGGCTTTCCATGTCGCTTGTTGCTCTTGCCATGCTGGAGCGTGATGGCATGTTTTTATTGTTTGCGGCAACATTTGCCATAGCTGGTATTATCTTCATGTATGAAATCATAATCGGTTTTTTTGGCTGGGTAGGCACCCATCTTGGCAAACTGTTTTAAGGCTTGCAGAGACGTTTTTGATGCACCATAATCCGCCGAGGCTGGTGGCGGGCGCGAGTACCCGTAAACCCGGTCAGGTCCGAGAGGAAGCAGCCGTAGCGGTGTTGCCGCGGGTCGCCACCAGTCACTTTTTCTACTATGCTGGCCGTCTTACTTGTCAGCAATGTGCTCGCTCCTGTCAGGTAGATTTTACTACCTTCAGTCGCTGCGCTCATTGCTTCCTCGCATCCGGCGCAGCCTAGCGAAAAACTGTGCAACCTATAAATAACTATTATTCATGGAAGATGACTTAACAAATCACTCTCAAGAGATTCTTCTAGAGAACGGAAATGCTCTGTTGGCAGAGGATGGCACACCTATATTACTTTACAAAGTACTTGCCCGTAAATACCGTCCTGCTAACTTCGCCGATTTAATTGGGCAGGAGGTGCTGGTGCGCACGCTTTCTAATGCGATAGCCACCGGCCGCATTGCACATGCATTTTTACTCACGGGTATTCGCGGTATCGGTAAAACCACCACTGCCCGCATCATTGCCCGTGGCCTTAATTGTATTGGGAAAGATGGCACGGGTGGCGCGACCATATCGCCGTGTGGCGTATGCAGTAATTGTTTGGCGATTGCTGAAGACCGCCATGTTGATGTGCTGGAAATGGATGCCGCCAGCCATACGGGTGTTGATGACATTCGTGATCTGATAGACGGCGTGAAATATCTCCCAAGCTCTGCGCGCTATAAAATATATATCATCGACGAAGTGCACATGCTGTCTAACAATGCCTTTAATGCGTTGCTTAAAACGCTGGAAGAACCACCACCGCATGTGAAGTTTATTTTTGCGACCACCGAGTCGCGTAAAATTCCGGTCACCATACTTTCGCGTTGCCAACGGTTTGATTTGAAGCGCGTGGATGTGGATACGCTGACGAAACATCTTTCGAACATTGTGGCAAAGGAATCAGGGCAGGCGGAAGAAGATGCGCTTAAGCTTATTTCTGTTGCCGCCGAAGGTTCGGTGCGTGATGCGCTTTCCATGCTGGATCAGGCGATGGCGCGTGGTGAACTGGTGACTTCGGCAAGTGTGCGTCAGATGATAGGCAGTGCTGATAACACGGCTATATTCAGATTGCTGGAATCGCTATTGTCCGGCGACATTGCTGGCACACTTGACCAGTTGCGTGAATATTATGGGGCAGGTGCAGATCCTATGACGTTGGTTCAGGATTGCCTTTCTGCCACTCATCTTATTACTCGCGTAAAAATATCTCCCGCGGTGCTTTCTGATATCACGCTTTCGCCGCATGACCGTGAGGCAGCGGCAAAACTGGCAGAAAAGCTTTCGATGCCAGCCGTCACCCGCTTGTGGCAGATGTTACTTAAGGGTGTAACCGAGGTGCGTATTGCGCCTTCGCAGATTGCAGCGGTAGAAATGCTGATGGTGCGTGTTGCCTATGCGGCCCAGATGCCAACACCTGCTGAAATTATCCGCGATGTATCAAGCAGCCAGCCAGCGGCAAGCCCAAAGCAGAATATTGAGTTAGTGACCAAACCTGACGCCACGCAACCTAAACAACAAGTGAATAATTATCAGGAGCTGGTGGCGTTGTTTTCCAAAAACCGTGAACCACTATTATACACGCGTCTGCAGCAGGAAGCGCATCTGGTGAAATTTGCAGTGGGTGAACTTACAATACGTGGCAACGAGCACATTACCCGCGAAGTAACGGCGCGCATTGCTGATTGCCTGCAAAGCTGGACGGGCGAGCCGTGGAAAGTGATGCTTTCAAAAGAAGAGGGCGAACCAACCTTGTATGAACAGGAACAGGCAGTAAAGCAGAAAAATATTCAGGAAGTATCTGGTCATCCGCTGGTAGCCAGCGTATTGGAACAGTTTCCGGGTGCAAAAGTGGTAGGATTAAAACAAACAGTTCAAGGAGAGTAAAAAATGAATTTACAAAAAATGATGAAACAAGCGCAGGACATGCAGCGCAAGATTACGGAGTTGCAGGCAACGCTTGAAGCGCAGGAAGTGGATGGCACGGCGGGTGGTGGCGTGGTGAAGGTGCGTGTGAATGGCAAACATCGCCCACTTTCGGTTAGCATTGATGCCAGCCTGATGAAAGCGGATGAAAAAGACATGCTGGAAGATTTAATTATCGCGGCACTTCACGATGCGCATGATAAAATTGACGCATCATTCGCTGATGAAATGGGCAAGGCCACCAGCGGCATGAACTTGCCACCAGGAATGAAGCTGCCATTCTAAGGAACGCTTGTGGCGCATAACGATATTGAAGAATTAATCAGGCTGTTTTCCAAATTGCCTGGTCTTGGCCCGCGTTCGGCGCGTCGTGCGGTGCTGCACCTTATGCGCAATAAAGAACAGGTGATGAAGCCACTGGAACATGCACTTGGCCGCGCGATTGAAAATATCCGCACCTGTACCTCCTGCGGCAATCTGGATATTGCTGATCCGTGCCATATCTGCACCGATGGGCGGCGTGACACGTCTGTCGTTTGTGTAGTGGAAGAAGTGGCGGATTTATGGGCGATTGACCGCTGCAATTTATATAAAGGCCAATACCATGTGCTTGGCGGCACGCTTTCTGCCATTGATGATCGCGGGCCATCGCAGCTGAATATAGAATCACTTGTCCGGCGTGCGGCTGCTGATGAGGTGAAAGAAATTATCCTTGCCACCAACGCAACGCTGGAAGGCCAGACCACAGCGCACTATCTCACTACGCGTTTGGATGGCTGCAATGTCAGCATTTCCCGCCTTGCCCAAGGCATCCCTATGGGCGGTGAGTTGGATTATTTGGATGATGGCACACTGGGCGCAGCCCTCAAAGCAAGGTTGCCTTTTTAGTATATATTTCAATATATTGGGTTGCACTCTCAAATGAACCTATAATAGTTTTGTAACATTTCCGCCATATTGAAATTGGCTATGCTTCACAAAACCTTCACGTTCCAACAGAATAATCTGTGCTAAACTTTATATAATTAAACATGGATGGATCGTATGAACGCTCAGTCACCCTACAACCAAAATGAAGAACTCGTGGCGATGAAGCAGGATATTGCCGATCGCAGCTATAACATTCAGGTAAAGAAATGGATGATTGGGGGGCTAGCGATAGCGGGTGGTGTTCTGCTTGGGACGTTAGCTTTACCTCTGGTACCTTTTCTTGCCGCCGCTAAAGGTGTGGTTGGTATGGGAGCGATTATGGGCGGCGCACTTGGGTTTATGGCTGGTGGTGTTGCTGCTGATATGGCAACCATGAAAGACCGTGAGAAACTCAAAATCGACCAGTCGATGGTGGATAGCTACATGTCTGGCAAAAATTATTGGGGTGAGGGATATCGCGAAGAAGTAGCCGAGCGTGGTTATAGCCTGAGTGGCCCAGGTATGGTTGGTGCTGCGCCACCACCACGTGGGCGTGGACGGGAGTAAACGCAAGTGGCCAGAATTCCCTATCAGGAAAATCCAGAACTGATGGCGATGAAGGAAGACATCGCCGAGCGCAAATATCGTGTGCAGATGACGGGTTTATTGGTTGGTGGTGCATTGATAGCAGCTGCTATTGCCAGTGTATTCTTCTTTCCGGCGGCAGCGGGTGCTATTATGAATTCTGGTGCAGGCGGTGCAAAGCTTCTCATCACCGGATTGCTGGGTGTAGGTGCAGCCATCACCACCATGCTCACGCTCAAGGAAGTTAAACGCCTTGAGGTAGATGAGAAATATGTGCAGAGCTATATGCAGGGTAAAAACTACTGGGGCGAGGGGTATCGCAAGGAAGTGGCCGAGCATGGCTATGGCGGTGTGCAAACACCGCAAACTCCCAATCGATTCCCACTAAGAGAAAATGAACAGACAAGGTGACTTGGTAAAAATAAAAAGTGATATACTTTTACTCTATTGAACAATTGGTTGTCTGACGTTTTCCATAAAGCATGGATATTGAATCCTCGAGATAAAATATTAATAATATTAAAGTATTTGATGGCTACCTTGGCTCTAAAACGAAGTGCAACACTTGTGATAAGCAGGTGTT
This sequence comes from Alphaproteobacteria bacterium, assembly GCA_046344715.1. GTDB lineage: Bacteria > Pseudomonadota > Alphaproteobacteria > Rickettsiales > SXRF01 > CAZAQK01. The sequence continues at coordinate 148,000 of JBKDKX010000016.1, forward strand.
GCTATGGAAAAACAATATGTTCACCTTTCCCGCGCTGAGAGGGATGAGATATTCCGCCTTTTAAAAGGCGGAATATCTCGGCGCAAAATTGCAAC
>JBKDKX010000017.1:0-67947 GCA_046344715.1 Alphaproteobacteria bacterium
GAGGGCGGCACGATAGGCAACACCACACCCGCCACGATTGCCAAGGTGGATAACCTACAGCTTGATGGCAACACGCTTTCTTCCCTTGATACAAACGGCAATATCCTCATAAGGCCAAACGGAACGGGCGGGGTGCGGCTGGGCGCAAGCGCCACAGATTACTGGAATTTTGCCAGCGATGGCACGATGTCGCCAGTAAACCCGACAAACGTTGCGCCGTTCAAGCTCGGCGTGGATATGTATGCGTTTAATGTGCCAGGCACTTTTGCAGGGCTTTTCTTCCGGTTTGCTGGAACGTTTCTCCCTGGTGTTGCTGGTTATGTATTCCCAGACTTGGTGGGGGGCGATATTACATCTGTAGATGTGGCTGGCTTTGAATCTTTCATGAATGCCGTTTATGGCATTGCCATTGGCCAGAGCGACCCTGCCGCACTTTCTGCCAATACAAATGACTGGAACCTGCTGGGAACTGCTCCTGGCTCGGTTCGCAGGATATGCGCTACCACGCCGGTTGATGTCACTGGCATTGTGGCTCCGGCAAACAACAGAACAGTGCTGTTGGTTCTCGATAATATTTGCGCAAATGCAATCACGCTAAAACATCTCACCACCTCCGCTGCGGCAAATCAGTTCAGGAACGACAATGCAGGCAACGTGGTTGTGCAGCCGCAAGGCACTGCAGGTTCACGGAGGATGCTGTACTACGACCAGTCAGACGATAAATGGCACAACATAAATTAAGGGGAAACCAATGAAAAAGATTTTGATATTACTGGCTGTTTTAATTTTTCCTATCGAAGCGCAAGCACAGCTTTTTCCAACAGCGCAGACAAGCACCGCCGAGCAAGAGGCAGCGCAGCAGATTCAGCGCATTAATATAACATTCCAATATTGGGTGATGGCTTATCGCAAAGAGTTTGATGCTTTCTGGCGCAACCCTAAATTTACCCCAGCCCAAATGGCAGAGGCGCATGGAACTCAATGCCTGAAAATCTTTCAGAACTCCGCCCTTACGCGCAATTACATCAACAGTATTGATCCGAATGTTTTACCGCCAAATTACCAAGAGCCGCTTTTACCTTACACAGTAGAGATGGAAGATGGCGAGCCTACAGGCCGCATTATCATAGGGGGGCAGGGATGAGCGATGAAATACCCTCAGACATTGTGGCGTGGGTTATTGGTGGATTCAGCACCTTATCACTTGCTGTTTCGGCATTCCTTATGAAGCGGGTGGTGGCAAGGCTCGATGATGATCTGGACGCTCACGAAGAACGCCTGAACGACCACGACAAACAACACAACCACTGCACCCTTGAACTTGCGAACTTCAAGACAGAGGTGGCAAAGGATTATGCAAAGGATGCCAGCGTACAGCAAAGCCTTGCACGCATTCATGAGCGCATTGATTTAGTAGACAGCAATGTTGGCAAAGGATTTTCGGAATTACGGGAAGATATTAAAAAACTTATAGGGATGGTCAAATAATGATTAAGCAGGGCGTAATCGTTGATGGCATAAAGAAGGAATGTTTAATCGCAATCCTTGCCGCTTGTCAGGCTTATACAGAAGCGAATCAGGTTTTTACCATAACATCCCTGCTGGATGGCAAACACTCTGATAAATCCCTTCACTATAAAGGCATGGCTGTGGATATACGCACCCGCGACCTTGTGGGGATAACGGCGTTTGAGATTGCAAAACGCATTAGAGAATTACTCACCGCAGATTATGACGTGGTGGTGGAAAAAACGCACATTCACATTGAGTATGATCCGAAGGGGGCAGCATGACAAAGCAGGTTGGATACAAAATAGATACGCCGTGCGGTTTTGAAATATGGGTAATCCTTCATGACAACGGCACAATAAGCCAGAAAGCATATTTCGGGCATGAGGAAGTGGGAATGGATTTCCTGAATGGAAAGCTAACCCGCGAAGGGGCGTTAATGGTAGCAGAAAAAATAAAGGAGATTTTATGATTGCTGGATACAAAACAATTTCATGGGTGGCTGGGGTTCTAGTTGCTGTAACTACATCACCGGAAATGCAGGCATTGATTCAGGAGTATCCTGTGGCGGCATTCTGGATAAACAACATCATCGTGGTGATTCTACGTTATTACACGGTTGCGCCGCTACCGTGGTCAAAGGCGGCTAAACAACAGAAGGGGAAATAATATGTTTAAGAAAATTTTACGTTGGTTTCGTGCAGGATTGAATGACATTCTGGATGCATTGGAGCCGCTGGCAAAGCAAATGGCAAAGTCTGGTGGGAAGCTACTTATAAACGCTGCTCTAGTAGCTGTACAGGCTGCTGAAAACGCAGGCGGCTCAAGCGATGAAAAACTTACAGCTGCGCGCAAGATGGTGGTTAAGCACCTTCAGGATAATGGACTGCCTATTGTAATGAATGCGATCAACGGGGCAATTGAAATGGCTGTTGCCAGATTGAATGAAAACAAATGAAAAACTTTGTTATCCGATTAGTATTACCGCTGGTGGTGGTGGCCTCATGGTTAAAACGCTGGCGGCGGTAATATTACTGCTCACACTCTCCAGCTGCTCCGCTAAGGACTGGGGTTATAAACCGCCTAACTGGGGGGCGGTGAAGTAGTGTGGCGCGGCACGTATACGCCACGCTGTGAGTTTTATAGTACAACCCATTCTTTCTAACCCATTGAAAAGAATGGTGCTGCTGAGAGGAATCGGACCTCCGACCCCGTCATTACCAATGACGTGCTCTACCACTGAGCTACAGCAGCCCGAATAGACGCGGGAAAATGCCACAGCTTGCGCCAGATAGCAAGCCTTCTTGAAAAAAGATTATAAATCCCTATATTTCAGCCATGTATTACACCCATTTGCCCGCCCGCGGCCTCATTTCCCTCACGGGTGACGACACTATCCCCTTCCTGCAAGGGTTGATCACCAATGATGCCCGCAAACTGGAGCAGGGGCAGCCACTTTATGCCGCGCTGCTTAGCCCGCAGGGCAAATATCTGCATGATTTTTTCCTGATTCCACAGGATGGCCGGATAATTCTTGATGGTGAAAAACATCGGCTTGCTGACCTAAAACAGCGGCTCTCGCTGTATAAATTGCGCTCAAAGGTTGCCATTGAGATATTGCCGGAGGGTAATGGTGTAGTGGTGTGTTGGGGGGGGGGTGCGCAGGCAGAAAATAATCAGATATTTGTAGACCCACGTATTATATCGCTTGGGTTTCGTATGGTGGGCGATATTGCAGAAAATATGGCATGGTGCGAAGCACAGGGTTTTGAGCGTGCGGTCGGAGCGTCGTATGATAAACACCGTATCTTGCATGGTATACCTGATAGCAGCCGCGACATGACACCGGATAAATCACTGATGTTGGAATTCAATATGGATGTGTTGAATGCCGTGGATTTTTCTAAGGGATGTTATGTCGGGCAGGAAGTGACCGCGCGTACAAAATATCGCGCACAAATTAAAAAAACACTGTGTGTGGTGGAAGCGCAGAAAGGCGCGTTGCCTGATGCAGGCGCAACTCTTATTGCCGCAGAAAAAGACATCGGCCATATGCTTTCAAGCGTAGGGGATACAGGCCTTGCACTGATGCGTATTGAAGCGTTGGAGCAACACGAAACCTTCACGATGGAATGTGGCACCGTGATAAAAACACGTGAAGTTTATGCACGCGGATAGCACTATTTTCCAATTGCAAACTATGGTAGAATGACACTCATGGATAAAAGCAAACTTACATGTGATGTAACAAAATCGCTGGAAGGGCATTTGCTGATTGCCGCACCCGCGCTACAGGATCCGTTCTTTCAACGTGCTGTGATTTATATGTGCTCGCATGATGCAGCAGGCGCGATGGGTGTGATCGTCAATTATCCCGTACAGAATATAAAAGTGAATGACATACTGGATCAGCTTGATATTCAGGCAGGCGATAACCGTGACTTGCCGATTCATTTTGGCGGGCCGGTGGATGCCAATCGTGGGTTTGTGGTGCATAGCAGTGATTATACGGCTGAGGGTAACATCATCGAAAAAAATGGTATTAGCGTGTCGGCGAATATCGCAGTGCTGCAAGCGCTAGCTGAGGGTAGGGGCCCCACCAACGGGATGCTTGTTTTGGGCTATGCCGGCTGGTCAGCAGGCCAGCTTGAAGATGAAATAGAAAAAGGCAGCTGGATTATTGCAGCCGCTGATCCCAAGCTGGTATTTGCCACCGGTGACGAAAAGAAATGGAGCAATGCGGTTGCTTCACTGGGTATTGAGCTCGGGCATTTTTCATCACAGGTGGGGCATGCTTAGATGTCATCCTGAGCGGAGGCCGAAAGGCCGTAGTCGAAGGATCTAAAAGATTCTTCGCTTCGCTCAGAATGACAAACATATTCTATGTCCAGCAATTCCTTGGGGCGATTTGCAACGCTGCCTCTAGTTTTTCCAGATATTCATCACGCGAAATTTCGATAACACCAAATTGCTTCAAGTGTTCATTCACAAATTGCGTATCAAGCAGTGTGTAACCAGCATCTTTAAGCAGATGCACAAGGTGAACCAGCGCGCATTTACTGGCGTTGGGGGTGCGCGTAAACATGCTCTCACCAAAAAATGCACCGCCCAGTGATACGCCATATAGACCGCCGATGAGCGTATTATCCATCCAGCATTCGACACTGTGCGCAAAGCCGAGTTCGTTCAACTGGCAGTACAGCTCAATGATTTCGTCGTTTATCCATGTGTCTTCACCCCGAGTGGCGCAGGCAGTGATGACTTCGTTGAACGCATGGTTGGTGGTGTATATTAAGCTATTGTTCTTTATATATTTACTTAGGCTCTTGGGAATATGGAAGGCGTTTAGGGGAATAATGCCGCGTTTTTCCGGATAAAACCAATGGAGTTCAGTGCCTTTGCGGCTATCGGCCATCGGAAAATAGCCGCTTGCATAGGCACTTAGCAGCAATTCAACAGTGATTTTCTGCATAATTAACACTTAAAAACAAGCAATTATCCATTGATTCACAAAACCTTAACAATTCCAGAGGTGGTTTCATGGTATAACAAACTTATAGGGGCAAAAATCGCCTCTTAACAAGGATTTCTATGTCCATGGGACACAAAAAAAGTGATGCTAATACCACCCGCAAGGAAACGGCGGGCGAGGTTCTGTTTGACCGTGGCGTGTACACGGGCATCAACTTTGTTGTGAATGAAGCACTTTCAATGGTGATGGCTGTGGAGTTGCGCCATTTTGGCGGTAAAGCGCATTTTGAAAAAGCCTCCCAATGGTGGATGAAGAAAGTTGGATTCAAAGATAAAGTTATCAAAGGTGTTACCACTTCAGCGCTTACGCGTGCGGAAGACCAGCTAGAAGTATTCACGCTGCTTGGCGGCGGTACGGCGTTGGTTGTACCAATGAAAATTCTAGAAGATAACAAGCAACAGGTTGTAAAAAACCTCAATCATCTCTGGGACAAATTATCCGGCAAAAACCTCGACGCAGATGCTGCAAAAGCACGTGATGAAGAAGTAGAGAAGGCGATTGCCTGCGAGGCAAAGCAAACGTGGAAGAGCATGCTCATTGGTCGCGCAATCGCCACGGTAAATAACATGTTCCTGATGAAGGAAACAATATTTGCCGGCAGCCGTACCAAAGCACTGAAAGACTGGTCGGAGAGATATGGTCGCATTGGTGTGGAAAAGCTTCACAACATGACGGGTAACAAGCCAGACTCTGTGTTTGCTAAGCTCAAAACATCAGAACGCTATAAACGTTATTCAGAGATTTTTGGGCTGGAGACAGCATATACAGCTATTTCATCCGTGGTGATGGAAGTTGCTAGCAAGTTTCTTGCGCGCAAGGATACGGTTGTAAAAGATCCCAAAAAATGTGAAGAGGCACAGGCAGAACAGATATTGGCTTCTGCGTCTGTAGTTCCCGCTGCATTGCCTGTTGAAACACAGGAAAAACCACCGTCCGTATTTGCAGATAAAGTTGAGCCACGTAAAAAAGAGCCTTGTAAATCCTGTTCGTCGCATCTTGAGCGTGTGACGGCCGAGCAGGCACAACCCGTCCAACCCAGCCTATAGTTTTTCTGGATAATCACTCATAATGCCATCAACGCCCATGGCGGTGGCTTTTTTAATGTCGGCAGTGCTATTGGCTGTCCATGTAAATACTTTGAGATTTGCAGCGTGCGCCGCCTTCACAAAATCCTTATTCAATATTTTTATGCTGGGATTGATTGACCACATACCGGCAGCGACAGCTTTTTTAATCAGGCTGGCATTCAGCGCAGAAGCACGCTCTGGTGGTGTGAGGCCAACGCAGATATGTTTATTTACGGATTTCACCAGCTTCAAATGTTGTGGCTTGAAGGAAATCACTGGCATTCGTTCATAAGGAACGTTTTTTGTTTTTGCGAATTTGGTAATGATATCAGCGGTAGGTTTTGCGGCGGCGGTTGCTTTGATTTCAACAAATACGGTCGATTTTGGAGTGAGGGCATCCAGCAATTCTATAAGCGTAGGAATCTTTTCACCGCTGCCAGCATCCAGTTTCTTCAGGTCTTTGAGTGTTGTGCGCGCAATGTAGCCACTGCTGTTGGTGGTGCGTTTCAGCGTACGATCGTGGAATACCACTACTTCGCCGGATGCACACAGATACACATCGCACTCCACCGCATTTGCGCCCATTTTGATGGCTTGTGTGAAGGCGAGGAGGGTGTTCTCTGGATAATGGGCGGAGGCACCGCGATGACCGATTTTGAGTGTCATTTCTTCACCAATTTAGCCATTGCATTCAGTGCTAGCAGGTAACTATCACTGCCAAATCCGCAGATACTGCCCTTCGCGGCTTTGCCGATATAGGACACATGGCGGAATTCCTCGCGACGCAGCGGGTTAGACAAATGCACCTCAATGACGGGTATTTTCAGCGTAAGCAGCGCATCCATGATGGCGATGGAGGTGTGGGTGTAGGCACCACCGTTGATAATAAGCCCTTGATAGGTTTTTCCTGCGTCCTGAATTCTGGTGACAATCTCACCTTCCACATTAGATTGCCATAAATCAACGGACACGCCCAGTTTTTCGGCTTCCTTGCGGCACATAGCCTCAATATCGGCCAGTGTTTCGTGGCCATAGATTTCCGGCTCGCGCTCGCCAAGCTTGTTCAGATTAGGGCCATTGACGATGAGGATTTTGTTCATAGGTTGCAGCTTATAGGTTGAAGGTTACAGCGTATGGCATTAGGATTTGCTACCTTAAACCTGTAACCTGTAAGCTGCAACCTTCTCATGCATATAAAAATAAATGGTAAACTTCATGAGCTGCCTTCGCCGCTGAATATTTCAGAGCTGCTTATCCATCTTCAGGTGGAGAAGGGGCAGGTAGCAGTGGAGCGCAATCGCGAGATTGTGCCGCGCAGTACACATGCAAATGTTATGGTGGCAGAAGGTGATGAGATAGAAATTGTACGGTTTATTGGAGGTGGCTAAGCCCCGCCGTATGGCGGGGTCTGGTACAGATCACAGAGGAAATATGATAAAAACAGATTCATCAAAAAAAACACCGGACCCCGCAACAAGTACGGTGCTCCTGACTATCGCAGGTAAAGCCTACACCTCCCGCCTGTTGGTCGGCACGGGGAAGTATAAAGACCTAGCCGAAACCAAAGCGGCGATTGAGGCGAGTGGTGCCGAGATCATCACCGTTGCCGTGCGCCGTATCGACCTTGCCAAAAAAGGTGAGGGCAGCATTCAAGATGTGTTGCCGCCAAGCAAATATACCTACCTGCCAAACACGGCAGGATGCTTCACGGCGGAAGATGCTGTGCGCACACTCCGCCTTGCCCGTGAACTCGGTGGCTGGGAATTGGTGAAGCTCGAAGTATTAGGGGATAACAAGACGTTATACCCAGATATGGAACAAACACTTGAAGCAGCAAAAATCCTCATCAAGGATGGTTTCAAGGTGATGGCCTATACGAATGATGATCCCATCGCCGCCAAAAAACTGGAAGACATGGGCTGTGTCGCCATCATGCCTTTGGCCGCGCCGATTGGGTCTGGTTTGGGCATACAAAATCCACTCAATATCCGCTTCATTGTAGAGCAGGCGAACGTGCCGGTGCTGGTGGATGCGGGTGTGGGTACGGCATCAGAAGCGGCTGTTGCCATGGAGCTTGGGTGTGATGCGGTGCTGATGAACACCGCCATTGCCGCCGCGCGTGACCCGATACTTATGGCGCGTGCCATGAAGTCAGCCGTGGAAGCCGGCCGCATGGCGTATCTTGCCGGCCGCATGGCGCGTAAGCAATATGCCGAGCCGAGTAGTCCTGTGGTTGGGAAAATAGCGTCATAATATTGTTATATTTCAATTAATTATAGATTGTCCTGTCATAAAACTTTCATATTTCCTGCCTTCAGCGAAGGCTGAAAATGCGCTATTATAGATAATAATCAATAGCTAGGCGGGGCAGTATGAAACTAGTGGAAACGGACAGGTTCAGGACACAAAAAGATGTTAGTGGTCAGGAAAGGCAAAAGGCACATAGTCTGCTCAAGCTTTATGAGAGTGTGACACCACAACAAGCTAAAAGCGATACTACTCGCCCTCATATTACCGGTATTCCGGATACACCGCTTAAGAGCATGTCATTATCTGGTAATCGAGATGGCAAGCATGTGGTGTTTGGCTTTCATGGTGATGAAGTGGTGATGCTAGGATTTATTCAGGATAGTCATAAAATAAGAAATCGTGACGAGTTATTTGAGGCGAATAATACAGCCATCGATCTTATGCTTTATGATTTCATAAAATATCAGCAGGAACACAAGGCTGCCAAGGCGGATAAACCAGAGAAAAAACCAATTAGTTCAGAGGCACTGAGATTACTGGCTCAGGCTGAATCTAGATCAAGAAGTTAGCGAGTTTCCGTGCAATTTCTCTAAAATGGGATAGCCGTAGCAAAATAAAGTTCACTTTTCCCCTTCCGGTGTGTAACGCGTGCTGGTATTTCTATAAATATAGGCTCGAAAAAGTGTGTTTTAAGCCTTAGCTGGTTCTGCTGGTTTTTCCGCTTCTTTTTTCTTGCGCGGATCATACGGTTCCTGCTGCGGGATCGGCACGCGTTTCAGCAAGCGTTTCATAAAGAACTTATCTTTGAAGTAGAAAATTTTCTTGGTGCGGATGGGCGCGAAGGATTCAATCAGGATAATCTGTTCATCGCGCGGCAGGGTGATGACTTCCTGCGGCAGCAGCAGGGCGCGTTGTACTTCCGAGGTGTTTATGGTGCGTGAGCCGGGGTTCACATCGAAGAATTTCGGTTTGTTATGCGAATGTTGCTGCGCGGTTTTATTGCCGATGAGCTGCGAAATGAGGTTCGCGGTTTCCACGTTGTTCGCCGCGAAGGTGATGCGGTAATAGCTGTTGGAAAGGAAGCTGTTCATGCCCGCTTCTTCGTATATGCCTTTTAATTGTTGCGTATCTTGTACGATTAGGAACAGTTTCACACGGTATCCGCGGAAATACGCAATACCCACTTGGAATTGTGGCATTTCGCCAAGCGAAGGAAACTCGTCCATCATCAGCAGTACGCCGTGTGGCTCATCTTTCTTCGGCATGTTGCGGGTTAAGAAGTCAGTCGCCTGCTGGTAAAATACTTTAAGCAGCGGCTCTAAGCGTTTCAAGTTGTCTGGGGTTACGCCGCAGAACACGCTCATCTTTTTCTTTTTAAGTTGTTGCAGGTCGAAGTCAGAACGCGCAGTGGTGGCGTCAATCAATGGGTTTGCCCAAAGCTCAAGGCCGGAGTTGAGCGTTGAAATTACGCCGGAGCGTTCCTTATCCGCTTTCTGCAAAAACGCTGCAATGTTCATGTATGCCACTGGGTGAATGCGTTTGCCGATAGTATCCAGCACCACGGCAAGGTTATACACCACGTCGTCCGAGCGCATGGTACGCACCACTTCACCGAAGCTGCGCACTTTTTCCGGCACGGCGCACAGATATAAAATTACACCCAGAAGTAGTGAGCGCGCTTCGTTCTGCCAGAATTCCTGCTCAGGCAGGATGAGGTTACAGATTTTCTGCACGTCATCAACCATCTGGCCGGGCTTAGGCGATATCCAGTCGAGCGGATTGTAGCAGTGCGAGATACCATCGGGATCAGCAGGATTCCACAGAAACACCTCATGGCCGATTTTTTTGCGGTAACCACTGCATAGTTCATGGTTTTCCATTTTAATATCATGGCAGATTACCGATTCCTGCCAGAAGAGCAGGTTGGGGATTACAAAGCCCACACCCTTACCAGAACCGGTTGGCGCAAAGAGCAGTACGTGCTGGAAATCATCGGCCACCAGATAGTTATTGGCACCGGTGCGTCCCAGCAAAATGCCTTTGCGCGCGCGTAATTTTGCCTGCCGGATTTCGACCTCGGTTGCCCAGTGGGCATCACCATGCACACTTTCTTTGAGCTTCAGGGGGCGGAAATCCGCTAGCGGCGCACGCATGAGATAAAACAGAATAAGGCTGGTGAGAATGCCGCCAACAGGTGGCCCCAGCACTTTCAGTGTGAAATCATAAGGAACAACTTTATAATATTGGTAATACTGCCACAGATAATCTACCAGCCCGATATACTGCGTAATCAGGTAATGTGGAGCGAACAGGGCATTAATATACGCCTCGCCATAATGCAGGATAAACGCAGCGCCTATGCCCAGATAGGTAGGAATGACCAGCACGGTCGTAAAAATAGCGATAAGGAAAATTTTATTCCCAAGCTGGCGGCGGAGGTTGGATTGTTTTAAGTTATCGGCCATGACGATGAATTATATGAATAAACGACGGCCACTATAACACCGCCTAATCTAATCGCCTAGTTTTTTATATGGTTATAACTTCACCATTAGGCGGCAGGTTAAGTTTGTGTTGGTGACATTGTATGCTTGAGAAGTGGCATCCACTACGCATTCGCCAGCAGTGTCTTCTATTGTCCCATCTAATTCATTGAACCAATTTTGGTGGGTTGCTCTGACAATGCCGGTGGCCGGTATTCCGTCATCGAGTTTACGGTCGATGTTATAAGACTGCGGTGCTGATAATATGCCCGCGGTGGACACGCCGCCAACATGGATAAAATCGCAGGCTGCCGGCACGGTATTCACGCCGAGATATATCCATGTGGAGGCATTGTAGGTGAAGGCTAGCATGCCGTACTTGGGGTTGATGGCAGTTGCATAATAGCCGCTTAATCCTAGATCAGAGAATTCTGCATTGCCATTATTTGTACAGATTAAATTTTTTTCAAGTAGGTTTGCAGCCATGAGCTGACCGAAAAAATATGATGGTTCCCAAACAGTCTGGGTAACATAGGCAATGCCGGTAGCATCATTAAAGTTATTGATTACATGGTTATCATTACCGTTTCCCGCAACGGCAGGTAATCCGACGCTAGCAGCAGTGGCGTATAAGTCACCGGCTAGGCCATTATATTTTTGTTTGAAAGTGTTGGTGGCAAGAGAAAGTCTTTCTATTTGTCCTATCTGGCTACGAATTTGTGCGGCTTCAATAAGGGTTGCACCCGCCAATACACCTCCCACAAGCAAGCCAATAATTACCAGAACGATGGATAACTCTATCAAAGTGAAGCCAGAATGTGCGTGAGGAGTGCTCATTACAGTCCTTCTTTGAAGTAGACCTCTGACACATAGCGCATACCGCGGGCGCCACGCTTTAATTGTATAATGACGTTGATAACGTTTTCTACATAGCTTCGTATCTGATCGCGAGTGATGCCGAGGCCAGCCTGCATGATCATGAGGATGAGCTGTTCCATCGCCAGTTCTGGCGTGTCAGCGTGTAATGTAGAAATAGAACCTGGGTGGCCTGTGTTTACAGCGCGCATGAAGGAGAAGGCTTCTTTGCCGCGCAACTCGCCGAGCATAAGCCTGTCTGGACGCAAGCGAAGACAGGCTTCAATCAAATCCTGCATGGTCACTTGCGCACGGCCTTGGCCGCCTTTGGAGGCGATGAGATGTACGCGGTTTGGAATATGCGGCAGCATGATTTCGCGCGCGTCTTCGCAGGTGATGATGCGTTCTGTGGGTGGAATTACCTTCAGGGCTGCGTTGAAGAAAGTGGTTTTACCAGTGGAGGTACCGCCGGAGATGATGATATTTTTCTTGGCGAGAATGGCCTGTTTAATAAAATCTTTTACGGCACCGGCATTGAGTAAGTCGCGCAGCTGCTTATCTACCGGGTTTGCTTCCTTACGTACAATAGTGTTCTGGAACGCGCCGATGGCTTCATATTGTTCGAGATCAAGATTGATAATGGTTTGCTTGCGGATAGACATGGCAACGGTGGATGCCTCACATGCCGGCGGAAATACCACCTGAATACGGTAACCATCCGGCAGTGTGGCGGATAATAATGGCATCTCTTCACTGATTTTCTGCTCAGTGGATTGTGCCACCAGCCTGCCCAGTGCTTTCAAATGTGCAAGATCAAATTCAGGTATTTCGTGGCGCGTCATATCGCCACCAATTTCCACCCAGATTTCTCCAGGCTGGTTGATGGAAATCTCACTTACCGTTGGCTGCTCAAAAAAACGTTTGAGCGGCTCAAGATAGGTATCCAGTGCGGTAAATGTGGGGCGGCTCATAAGATTACGAATTGCCTACTGCACAAAGGTTGTATCGAGTACGGTGTTAGGGAAAATCAGATCCCTGTTCACAAATACGTTGATGCGCGTTCCTTGATCAATGGTGATGGTTGGGCGCTGGTCAATAACACCTTTGATAACATCTTTAGAAATATCTCCAATGTTACTCACGGCTTCCGCACCCGCTGCAATGCCTGCTCCTCCCGATCTGGTTGTGCTACCATCGGTATTGCTTGTGGTAGAACCATCATCGGTGACGGCTTCCGCACCTGCGGCTACGCCAATGGTGATAAGGCTAGTTAGGATTGCTGCGCTGAATATCTCTGCATATTTGTTATCAACATTGCCACGGACACCAGATCGGCCGAGTGAATCAACAGCAGGCGAACCTATAGCAATATCCAGCCCATCGGGACGGATAAGGCGAGTCCATACAACCATCACACGTCTCTGACCACGTGCGACGGAAGTATTGTATGTTCCTAACAGGCGCGATCCCTTGGGAATCATTACGGTTCTACCAGCTTCAGCATATACATCACGGCTTATAATTGCTCGCATGGTTCCTGGCAGATCCGTATTTACTGCAGTTTCAAGAATGGCATTTACAATTTTACCTTGAGCAATAGTCATTGATAAGTTGCTCAAACGTGTGGCAGTTGCCTTCTCAGCTTTTGTTGCCTTGAGAACGCTGTCAGTAAAGGCCTGATTAGGGTCTGCTTGTCCCAGAGCATTGCTTGCAGCGTCTGATGCTTGTGTTGGTGCAGGTGCAGAACCACCATTCATAACAAGCATATTCGATCTCAAGCGCTGGTTAGCTTCTTTGTCGTTTGATCCAACAGCAATGGGTGACACTGCCTTTACGTCAGGCGGTGGTGGTGGTGAAGATGGCTGTGGTGGCGGTGGAGGAGGTACACCTGGTGGTGGTGGCAAAGACACGGCTGCACGAGGAGGAGCAGAGGCAGATTGCGGCGGTGGCGGCGGCGGCGGTGGTGGCGGCGGCGGCGGCGGTGGAGGCGGCGGCGGTGGTGGCAAAACAGAGTTACCCGCTGTAGTCATAGGCGATGGTGGTGCAGGGGGCGGTGGCTCGGCGCCTATTACATCACCGGAAACGGATTGAACCACAATCTCATTTGGATTAACGGGTTCCGGTTTATCAGAGAAAAGATTATATAAGAACAATGTTGCGGCACCCAGCAAGATTAAACCAAGTACTATCGCTTTACCAGGACCAGAACCTACAGCGGCACCACTACGGCTTAACGACAATTCCTGATCATCACCCCGTTCCTGAGAGGCGTAGTCTGAAGGATTAATGCCCAGAATGTCCTGTTCCCTTGTATTGTCAGGATTGGTATTGGATGTAGGCTGATTTTCCGTGTCGTCTTGCTTATCCATAAGGCATCATTCTTTTGAAGGATTAAGGTGTTCGTTGTAAATCATGATAGCGCCGGCACTGCTTTTTAATACCCATTCTCCAGCGATATCATCCACTATCATCAATCCATTTTTTACATAATGTCCAACCGGTTTTTCACTGCCGTCGGCACTAATGATATAGGCATTTGGCAGTGGTTGGCCAGCATCCTGGTATTTGAAATAGGTTGATTTTCCATCATCGAACACTTGCAATGGCGCAAGCTCATTGGGGCCGGCAAAGGTATAGTTAAAATTCTGCCCAACAATCGGCACTGATGTTTTAGGCGTGATAACTACGGCTTTGGACCGGGTTGATTCAGAAACAGGTGATGGTGTGATATTTTCAGGTATGGCCGGCATGGAAGGTGGCGGCGTATCACTCACGGTAACAGCTTCAGGAAACACATTTTCCAGTTTCTCAGGCTCCTGAGTGGTATCAATTTGGGCGTCGTAAGCGGATACAGATAGTTCTGCTGCCTGATCCGGATACACAAATTTTGCCACATAAATAATGTTGGTATTTTTACTGTCTTCGCTGACGGATTTTATATCAAACTGATAAGAGCGCTTATTGGTAATGACGGTCATGTTAGTGATAACATCATCCAACATGGGGCGGATAAATATACGGTTTCCAGAAGGTATGATCTGCCACAGGCTGCGGTCACCCATGGAAATGGTTTCGATTTGCTCATCAGAACCAAATACAATGCTGGTTTGATAGCCGTATTTTGTTGGGATCGTATATACGTCAGATTCATCGTAAGGCAGGATTCGCATCCTGCTGTCGGCAGGAAACATCATGCTATCATCTGTTTGAGCATGAGCCATGGTTGTACATAACACAGTAGTTAAAAGTAGCGTGCTAAATATTCTCATCGCGATCCAATCTCTTCATCTACACGGTAATCTGTAACCCTGAAGCCAAGCGGGTTAATATACCGTTCTTCGTTTGTGAGGTTAAGTTTTACATATTCAAATGCCACCAGAATAATACGATGATATTGTCTAAATGGCGCGCCTTCAGACTTTTCTTCAACCATGACACGTACTTGTACGAGTTTGGGGTTGAGATAAGTAAACGACTTAAACTTTAGAGTTCGAACTCCTGAGGTTCCCAGTCGCGCAGCATTGCTGTTAGGATTATTAGGATCTGCTTGCGACATAAATGCAGGATACACTTTTTGCCGCTCCGACATTACACGCACAGTATTATAATTCCGTGATAGATCTGTCAGGCTATAGGTCTCGCGGGAACGAATATATTGCACCAGAAAGAAATTATTTACTGCTTCATTTGCCGTTAATTCGGGTACGGTCAGCGGGTCAACCGTTTGCGTGATACCGCTGCGCTGATCCACCTGAATAACAAATGGCTCAACGGTTTTAAGTGGTGTGAGGTAGGCGATAGTAATAACGGTTGCCAGTGTAGCCATCAAAGAGGCAAGCGTTATGGCAGTCAGAAACTTGCGCTGAACCAATACGCTTTGGTATCGATCTTTATACCAGTTGGTAGATTCAGTTGCGTTATCTTGGTGCTTTGCCATGCCCAACCTGTAATAAAAATTGCATTTTGTTCATCAGTCGCCACTCTAGAATGTATTGCTAAATAAAAGGTTAATAGTGGATGATATCTCTAACGTTTTCCTAGCATTCCGCCCAGAGACTGTGTGTATTTTGCAGATAAGTTTTTCACAGTTTCGGTAGCTGTTTTGCTGATACCCAGCGAGCCGTCTAAATCTTTTATCATCGATCGGCCGCCATTCAGCCCTTTGCGTGCCCATTCCGGAGTTTTTTCAACAACACCGTACTTTGAGAAGGTATATCCCTGACCTAATATTGGAACATATTCAGGGCCAGCCAGACTTTTTGCAATGTATGGGGCCTGTCGCATCAGGCTATCAAACGCGTAGCAAACGATAATTAACACGAGCAGGCGATACACAATGTAGAATACAAATTCGCCTTCCATTGCGATACTAGCCGCCGGAATCATTTTTTCCGCATCATCAGGGTCTGATGGATCAAACGAACTATTTTCACAAGATGCTGTTGGCCCGAGTATAGGGTCGTCAGAAAAATCGATAGGGCAAATACCCCATGAATTTACAGGGTCACTTTTGACGGCACTGTCCTTCCACAAGGAATCGTATGGGAATATTACGTCTGAAAGTTCCTGAAAGAAACCCACGAATAAATTAGTGGCAGCAAGCCACAGTGCTATGACCGAAAACACCACGATGATCTGAATACTATAGGACATCATGTATTTTAGCCAGTTTTCAAAAAACTGGTAGGTACTGGTAAATAACATGAAGCTGAGGAATATGGGGCTGAGTGCTATCAGGAATGCAAGAGAAGCCACGCCAATCAGGAATGTCAGCAGTGCCCGTACCAGAATGGTAAAATTGATCCACAGCCAGTATGATGCCAGCATAAACAGTGTAGGAATAAGATACCACATCACAAAAAAGAAGCCGATAACCTCAGAGTGCGCCATGGTAAATGGGCCGGTGATGGCGTCATAAACCGCCTTATCAAAGAAATTAAAAATGGGCATTAAGCTTCCGGAGCTGCCTACACCCAGCCCATGTACGTCCTGACCACCGGCTGCAACCCCGCCCCATACCCAGGCAGAGCCGTAAATCCCGAGCTGAACAAAAAACAGGAATGCGTTGCCAATAGCCCAGTATGTTTGGGTAATAAACATCCACACGCCGGCGATTTTCAGGAGACGAACCATGATTTCCTTTACACTCATCTGGACACTACCCATCAGCACCTGTGCACCAAAAACGGCGATGTAAAGTGTAATAACCGCCCTGATGGTATCCTGCACTTCATCCTGAATGGCGCAGTATATTTTGCCGAGTACCTCATTGATAATTTTAGTGAAGTCACAAAATATACGGCTGAAAATATGATCAAGACCAGTGCCGCCGCTGCAGGCTGTCGCAGTGCCTACTAAATTGCCACTTGCGTTGGGGCCGGAGCAGGTGAGTGCCCAGGCGGTTTCCGGCATGAGTACCAGTAGGGCGACCAGTGCTATGGAAACCATATATGCTCTGGTGCCTGTCATATTAATAAAACTCTGGCAGGCTGGAGTATGGTCCGCCTGCGGCAATCAGATTTTTTATATCTCCAGCAAGGATGGAATGCACATCATCCATACCTTCCAGATTAATCCTTATCCCGATGGAGTCATGTGCTTTTCTCAGCAAGAAATCACCTTTTTGTCTATCCATTCGCCCTAACATTCTTGAGTGAATGGGCGTGATATCAAAAAGATCGGATTCATAATTTTGCAGTACGTCATCAGGTACGATGATGCGTGTGGCACTAACCTGCGCCAATGTATGCAGCGTATGTGCTGCCATCGCTTCAGGTGTTGCTTTAATGCGGCTGAATACCACAACATTGTTTTGCCGTAGCATTTCAAGCAAGCTTTCAAGACGTGGTGCAAAGAAACTGTTTTCAAGGAGATCCAGTGCGTCGTGCAACACAATAACAGTCGGGCGGCCATCCAGCTGCGTGATAATCCGGTGCATTAGGTAAGAAACAAGGGGAATGACGAGCGGGCTTGACCGTATCTTGCTTGAGATATCAAAGCCATTCAGTCGTTGTGTATAATCGACAGATTCAACATCTGCGTCAAAAATTCCTGCATATTTTCCTCTGCCAAAATACTGCGAGAGTGCCAGATACAGTTCATTGCTGGTGGCGCGCACACTTTCTGCAAATGCGACCAGTGTTTTATGGGTATCAGGACGTTCAAAGAAGTCGGCCAGGGCTTGCCTTAGATATTCCCTAACGGTGTCGGTAATTTCTCCCGATGGCTCTATCAATGCACAGCACCATGCCAGTAAGAACGATTGATTTCTTGCGGTATTTTCCAGAGCGAAAGGATTCAGGCCTGCTCCAGCCGTCTTTTTGTCGCCATAGTTGAAGGGCTGGTATTGCCCACGTATTTTATCGAAGTAAAGACGTGAGGACTGATGACTATCAAAAACATATACTCTTGGGTTGTGCTTCATGCTGCTGGTCAGCAGGAAGTTTGTGTGAACCAGACTGACGGCATCATCAAAAGAATTGTAATCTATCATCAACGTATGACCATTGTCCTGATGATGAAAATTGAAGAAATAAGGTGAATTAACAATAGTCGGCAGAAGCGCTGTGGCTTCTCCCCAGTGGTTTTTTGATGCGGTGCCATTCGGGAATATATTTAAACGGCAGAACGGCGCGATATCAGATGAAGCGAGAAGGTTTTGGCGGCGCAAGAACTCAAAATTGCCAGGCAACTGAGCCCAGAAAGCCTCTTCTAATTTAATATCTTCCCTGATAACCAGCAGCCCAACCTCGCTGAATGCCTGCTGGATTCGTGAAGCGGCACTCTCCAATTGATTCAGGTCATCTACCAACACCGTAATAGTGGCTTGCTGTGTGCCATAAGCGGTTGCCTGATTGCCTATAGGATTTAATTTGGCTTCCAGCCCACTTTTTTGGTAGGAATAGGCGTCTTCGCTCATTTCAAAAATGAGTTTTTGTGCTTTATATGCCTTCTGTGCCATAGCGTAAGGCACATAATTGAACGACTGGCTGATAAAAAACTCTGCCGGAAATTGCAGTATCTTATCGAGCGAATGAATGGATACTTCCTGGAGATTTTTCAGTGTCAGGATGCCAGCAAATTTCTTCTCGCCTTTGTGATTCTTGGTCTCAACAGCATTGTATCCGAAAATGATCTGATGGGTGCACAGTGCCTTATCCATTAAGGTGTTGGTTACGGGGAATGTTTCTGCCCGTAAATTGCACAACGTTCCTAAAAATTCTAAAGGCTCAGAGAAAAATGACTGTGTGCTGCGCGTGGCATCTTTTGTTTGTGTGGTGCGCTCGGTAATTTTGAGGTAGTTGGCATCATAATACCGGCGAATGGTGGTGAGTATCTGGTTAGTAAGCGTATGTAACTGGTGATGCGTTTTCTCAAGATACGCATTGCGATGCAGGCGATTTTTCATTGGAACCATAACATCCTTGAGATGTTTTTTATCTAGTAGTTCTGCGCCCTGACCATCAGACAGTATCGATATATATATTTCGTTGTGATACTGATCTTTCCAGTCGTTCTTTTCTTCCCATTTTTTATTTATGTAATTCTCCAGTTCGCCGGTAAAGGTGCTTTTGTATTGTATGGGTGTGCGGCGTCTCAGCGTGTGTATCCAGAAGCTGTATTTATTGCTACCAACCGACTCACCGATTGCCTGACGAATAATGGTACGTAGTGACGACTGATCATTCTCACTATTGTCATAATTCAGGCCAAAATTATTATTGACGATTTTGATGATTTTAACCAGCTCACCGTTTTTTGTGAGTAACGTGTCCTGGTCATAGTGAATCGCAAAAGGAATGAACTCATCCGGATTGGTGCACAGGCCAGATGATACAGGCGCATTTAATGCACTTGTTGTATCAGATTCTTTTTTCAACAGTGAAAACATGCAAAACTAGTCCCTGACGTTTCAAGCAGCATACTAACCTAGCCATAGTAAGTTATCCTTAAGAAAGGATAAACCACACCGCACCAGCAATGCTGCCAGTCCGATTATATCAGGAAATTATGACAGTTTGTTGACAGCGAGTACGAATTAACAGCCTGAGAACCCACCAACTGCACCCGCAACAGTGGTAGCGTTCATGATAACGGCGATACCCACTGCTACCGTGATGGCCAGACCCCATGATACTTTGCCGAGGGTTGCACCCACGCCTACCACCAACACGGCAAGCGTTGAAAGCCCGCGGCCAAGGTTGCCAGTGAACATCCCAACAATGTTGCACAGTACGGTACCCATGGGTGTGGTTGCCATGGCCGGTGTTATCAACACCGCATAGATAGCCAGTGCCAAAAGCGTTACGGTGGCCAGTTTGAAGTAGCTGTCCAGCAAATCCTGATTTACTGCGGCTGTGGTGCTTTTCTGCATAGTGGTACATCCTCTTTCATTTTTTACCATGTTTGAATCATAACACAGGAATGTGACAGTTTTTTGACAAAAACCCATTATTTTTCAGATTTCTTCATATTTTTTATAAAAACAGTAAATAATATGCTTTTACAATATGCTATATCGCACATCATTCACCTAATTATATTAAGATTTTATTAAATCAGGTCTGGTAGTGGTAATTCTTCTCCCTCTCCCCTTGAGGGAGAGGGTTGGGGAGAGGGGTGACATTGTCATCCTGAACGAAGTGAAGGATCTTAAGATTCTTCGCTGTGCTCAGAATGACAAACACACCCCTCACCTCGGTTTGCCTAAGGACTTAGCTAAAGCTAAATCCAAGGCAAACACGTCCTCTCCCTCAAGGGGAGAGGATAAGAACTTGATCTGTTGGTTGTAAAAGAAGTCTAGTTAGTAAGGATAAGTAGTTATGACAAACCACATTGACAAAAAACTAGCAGAGCTTGGCATTGTGTTGCCGCCATCATCGTCACCTGCAGCCAATTATATCCCATTTGTGGTGACGGGGAATTTGGTATTTATCTCTGGTCAGGTACCAGTGAAAGATGGCAAAATTCAGGATGTGGGATATGTGGGCAAGGATTTTACGGTGGAACAGGCGCAGCTTACTGCAAAACTCTGTGGCCTTAATTTGCTGTCACACCTGAAAACAGCGTGTGGCGGTGATTTAAGCCGTGTGAAAAAATGCGTAAAACTAGGCATTTTTGTGCGGTCCGCGGAAGGTTTTGTGGATCAGCCCAAAGTGGCTAATGGGGTTTCTGATTTGATGGTTGCGGTATTTGGTGATGCCGGAAAACATGCGCGCGCTGCAGTGGGGGTGAATGAACTGCCCTTCGGCGTGGCAGTGGAAGTTGACGGCGTGTTTGAAATAACGGCATGAGATTTTTCTCCGGCTTATACGATAAAGCGCAGAAACAAGGCAAGGCATATACCGCGCTGGATGCGGTGAAATTACTGGCAATCATATGCATGACTATTGACCATATCGGTGCGTATATGCTGCCGGAAAACCAATGGTTGCGCGCGATTGGACGTGTGGCTCCGGTGGTATTTTTGTTTTTGGTGGGCTATTCGCGCTCTACGGAGATAAGTAGGCAATTATGGATTTATACTGCCATTACCATCGCCATCCAGCCTTTTATGGCATATCCGTTGTTCCCCATGAACATCATGGTTTCTATCATTATCGCAAGGTTGGCGTTGCGTTACTGTATCCGGCGAAATTGGCTGCCGGAAAAGGCTCATGAAATTGTAATTTTTTGTGCGGTGTTTTCAATATGCACCATGCCGTTTTTTGAGTATGGTTCAATATCCATACTGTGCGCCGTATTTGGCCGCATGGTGCGTGAAGGACACACGCGTCACCGCAGCCTTGTTATGATTTCATGCGTTGGGCTGTTTGTGTTTTGGCAGTATATTGCGGATCTTTATAGTTCTGTTCAGATGCTATACATTATTGCAAGTGTAGGGTGGATAACTCTATGGCTTAATACATGTTCCAATAAGGTGATTTGGCAGGCATGGGATAACAGCGCATGGAAAACAGGCATAACATTGCTCAGCCGTAACACACTGACCTATTATTTTTATCACCGTATGATTTTTCAGCTGATAGGTGCGTTGATACTTGGGAAAACGCTGGGCTTTACGTGGATATGGATGGAGCTGGATTAGCTTATTGTCATTGCGAGCGTAAGCGAAGCAATCCATTTAAAATCTTGCTGGATTGCTTCAACGGAAGAGCCATTACTGATCCAGCGCGACGCTGAATTCGGCCTCGGTTTTTTCGTCAATTTCTTCCAGTGTAACACCGGGGGCCAGCTCAATAAGCGTCATGCCACTTTTCCCGATGGAAAACACGCCGAGTTCAGAAATCACCATATGCACCACTTTTTTGCCGGTGAGTGGCAAGGTGCATTCTTTTACCAGCTTGGCGGAGCCATCTTTCGCATTATGCTCCATCAGCACTACCACGCGCTTGACACCCGCAACCAAATCCATCGCGCCGCCCATGCCTTTGACCATTTTGCCTGGCACCATCCAGTTGGCGAGATCCCCTTCATGCGAAACCTGTAACGCGCCGAGGATCGCCACATCGATATGCCCACCGCGAATCATGCCAAACGAGGTGGCAGAATCGAAATAGGAGCTGTGCGGCAGTTCGGTGATAGTTTGCTTGCCTGCGTTAATCAGGTCTGGGTCGATAGTTGCTTCGGTAGGGAAGGGACCCATGCCGAGCATGCCATTTTCACTTTGCAGTGTCACTTTCATTTCTTTGGGAATGTAGTTGGCAACCAGTGTTGGCATGCCGATGCCAAGGTTGACATAATAACCATCCTGCAATTCTTTGGCGGCACGCAGTGCCATTTCTTCTTTATTCCATGGCATCGTTATTTCTTCCTGCCTGTTGGATTTTCTTGCGTAGTAGCAAATTCAACCCGTTTTTCAAAATGCGTGCCTTTGAAAATACGCTGAACGAAAATGCCAGGGGTATGGATGTCGTTAGCACTCAATTCACCAGGTTTTACCAATTCTTCTACTTCCACCACTGTTACTTTTCCAGCCATTGCCATCATGGGATTGAAGTTGCGGGCGGTTTTACGGTAAATCAGATTACCTTCCGTATCGCCCTTCCATGCCTTGATAATAGCCAAATCAGCTTTCAGCGCGCGTTCCATTACGTAGGTTTCGCCGTCAAACACTCTGGTTTCCTTGCCATCAGCGACAATCGTACCCACACCAGTCTTGGTGTAAAATGCCGGAATGCCGCAGCCACCGGCGCGGATACGCTCAGCCAGCGTGCCTTGCGGGTTAAATTCAAGCTCCAGTTCGCCGGAAAGATATTGCTGTTCGAAGGTTTTATTCTCACCTACGTAAGACGAGATCATTTTCTTAATCTGGCGTGTTTTCAGCATGATACCGAGGCCAAAATCATCTACGCCGCAATTATTGGCAATAATGGTAAGGTTTTTAACGCCGGAATCGCGTATGGCGGTAATGCAATGCTCCGGAATACCACACAGGCCGAATCCTCCGGCCATAATGGTCATGCCGTCAAATAACAGTCCTTTAAGGGCGGAGGGGGCATCAGTGAAGGTCTTGCTCATGGGGCGGTACTATAATGTTCTGCTTATAAAGCGCAATATCAAAAGCATGGGTAACTGGTTAAAAACAATAATAAATTTTATTTAACTTTAACTGTTTTTTTACATGTATTTAGTAATATTAATAAATAGTGTAAAAGGAAAGTTGCCCTTTCATATTGCATTAGCGTGTTGAAGTAGTTATATTTTTGCGAATAAAAAAGTATTTCAACGCACAGGGCACTTCCCATGATGAATGTAACGGGAATGGACGTTAAAAAACTAACAACTGAACCTTCAGGGCGTGTCCGCAGCATGATTGCAGCGAAGATTGCGGCTGATTATCGCTCCGGTAATTTCAGCCGTGCAGAATCTGACATTGTTGCCGATATTTTCCGTATTCTGGTAAAAGATGTCGAGAAGAAGGTACGTCGCACACTTTCCGAGCAGCTGTGCATGTGCCCTAATGTTCCGCATGATATCATCATGAAATTAGCGCAGGATGAAACAGAAGTTGCTGTTCCCGTGCTGGAAAATTCCATTGTGCTCACCGAAGATGATTTGATGGCGATTGTCCGCAGCACGGGCGAGGTTATCAAACTGTGCGCGGTTGCCCGTCGTGATACAGTATCAGAGGGGCTTTCTGGATGTTTAATGGAAACCCGCAATGAAAAAGTACTTTCTACTCTTTTTGAAAATAAAGGTGCCAACGTATCGGAAAAAGACATGCTGTCGGCATGGAGCCAGATTTCTTCCAGCAAAACACTGCTTGAAACATTAGTGCATCGTGGTGGCCTACCGCTTACAGTAGCTGAAAAAATATACTTTGTGGTTGGTGATGACTTGAAAAGCAAGATGGCCCGTTCTTACAAAATTGGCCTGCCGATTGCTGACAAGGCGGCGAACGACGCGCGTGAATGGGAAATGCTTGGGATATTGCCGTCTGAGGGTGCTATCAGCCCTGATAATGATGAGGATGTTGAAGACCTGATAGACCAGTTATATATGGGCAATCGCCTGACGCATTCTCTGCTTATCCGTTCGTTGTGTGTAGGTGCGCTTAGTATTTTTGAGGCGGGTGTGGCAAGGCTTGCTGGCGTACCACGTGTGAATGCACGTATTCTACTCATGGATTCAGGCATACTTGGATTTAAGGCGATATATAAGGTGGCTAACATGCCGGAGGGTTTTTACGAAGCAATCCACGTGTTGCTTAGGATAAGCCTTGAAGAAACAGAATTTGGCCGCACCAAACATGCCGACTTCCGCAAGCGTATCATTGACCGTATTTATATGGAAGGCTATCACCGTTCAGTCGATAATATGGAATATCTGCTGTCTATTATCGGTGGTAAAATAGGTAGTGGGGGCAGGATTAATGAAACCGCAGCAGTCCATTGATATGAATTCTGGCGTACTTACACTGAGTGAAGATGATGTAAACCGCTTATTGCGAGACACGACATCGGATACACGCATCGATATGACGGATCGTATCGCCGGAGCCTATTCCCAGACGGCATTAAGCCAGCATGAAAATATGATTGCGGAGCAGATTTTTCGTTTGCTCCTGCGTGATACAGAGGTGCGTGTTCGCATCGCTCTTGCCGAGCATGTGAAATCGAGTACCGTTATCCCTCATGATATTATAAAAAAAATGGCGAAGGATGTGGAGGAAGTGGCGTTGCCGTTGCTCCAGCACTCGCAAGTGCTTACTGATGATGATTTGGTTGAGCTTATCAATGCATCGAATGAATCATCGCGCCATGTGGCGATTTGTAAACGGTCAAAGGTATCCGTTGTAGTGTCTGATACCCTGCTAGGAAAAGGCGGAGATGAGGTTGTATTGGCCCTTGCGGATAATGAAGGGGCGGAAATATCAGAGGCCGGTGTTGGCAAAATTATAGAATCCCACCGCGATAATAATGCACTTATGCAACGGCTTGTAAACCGCCAAAACCTGCCGGTTGCTGCGGTGAATAAGTTGATTAATGCGGTGTCTTCCACGCTCGCTGATACACTTAAGAAGAAATATAATATCTCGGCTGATCATATCGATCAGGAAGTAGAAAAAGCGCGTGAGAAAGAAACGCTGCAGGTTATCCGCCATGCACGCACACCGGATGATGTGATGAAGATCATCACGCAGCTGCGTTCCTTCAACCGTCTGTCGCCTTCTATTATCTTGAGTGCGCTGTGTCAGGGCAATTTTGAATTTTTTGAAACCAGCCTTGCTGTACTTGCCAAATTACCGGTTGAAAATGCTCGCGCACTGATTAATGATCGCGGCGAACTCGGTTTCCGTGCGATTTATAACAAATCTGGGCTGCCAGATGCCATGTTTCCAGCGGTGAATATGCTGCTTAAGGTGGTGCACCAGCTCAATGAAGAAGGTGAGCAGGTAGGAAGTTCACACTATGCTAACCGGATTGTGGAGCGTATCCTGCAACAGGCAGAGGATTCCCAGATGGGCAACCTGTCTTATATCATCGCGCTGGTGCGTCGTGTTGCTCAATAATTAACACTTTCAGCACTTTACAGTGTTCATAAACTATGCCAATCATCGTTAGGTAATTAACACTTTCAGGGCAGTATTTATGGCAGTAACTAAAATCGCTGTGGTGGCCGATGACTCACCAAAAGCGCAGTCAGCCCTGAAATATGTTGAGCAGCATTATGATGTGGTAGAGCTTACCAAGCGGCGCATGAATGCGCAGGTGATTGTGGTGCTGGGCGGTGATGGTTTCATGCTTCAGACCCTCCATAAATACATGAAAATGCGCCTGCCGTTTTATGGTGTGAATTGTGGCACGGTGGGCTTCCTCATGAACCAGTATGTGCTGGATAATCTCTGTGAGCGTATTACCCATGCCCGTAAAGCCGTACTGTATCCGCTACATATGTATGCCAAGCGCAAGTCCGGTAAAATTAGTCAGGCACTTGCTTTCAATGAAGTATCGTTGTTCCGGCAAGGTAGACAGGCTGCGAAAGTCAGGGTGACGGTCGATCATGTGGTGCGCCTTAAAGAATTAACGGCCGACGGGGTGCTGGTGGCGACTCCTGCGGGCTCCACAGCCTATAATTTTTCAGCGGGCGGCCCCATTATTCCGCTGGGTTCTAATCTTATGGCGCTTACGCCCTTGGTGCCGTTTCGGCCGCGCCGCTGGCGTGGCGCTTTACTTTCACATGATGCCAGCATCAGTCTGAGTATTCTCGAGGCGGCTAAGCGTCCTGTGAATGTGGTGGCTGATTTCACTGAAATAGAAGATGTCATAGAAGTGGTTATCAGCGAACAGCGTAAATCGGGTGTGACATTACTGTTTGATCCGGAGCATAATCTCCAAGAACGTATCATAAAAGAACAGTTTAGTTACTAAATGATGCTGGTGCAAGTGCGGGTGGGGAGTACAGTAATCGCGAATTCACTCTCCATGAGCTAACGCACGCACAAATATTATTGCCAAAAGAGCCATTTTACAGTAAAAAACTCGTCCGCGTGGCTGCGGCTGCGCTTTGTTTTCTAATGCTATACTAATATTTCAAGGAGCAATGTCATGGCCACTGGTACAGTAAAATGGTATAACCCGGCGAAACGTTTTGGTTTTATTACGCCGGATGGCGGTGGAGGTGATGTGTTCGTGCACGTTTCCGCGTTAGAGGCAGCAGGCCTTTCAATGCTCGACGAAGGTCAGCGCATTTCGTATGAGCTTGCTGAGAATAAAGGCAAGACGTCAGCGGTGAACCTGAAGATTGTATCGTAATCTGAAATTTAGCCGTTTTTTGGCTATTTTTGTATAATTATACACATTATCCCCGCTTTTTGGCGGGGATATGTTTTTTAGCGGTTGCAAGCGCAGTGGGTTTAGGATACATGCCTGCATCCGCTGCACAGAACATATAAGGTTATAGACTATGGAAATGCGTAATATCGCCATCATCGCCCACGTGGATCATGGCAAAACGACACTGATTGACCAGATGCTGAAGCAAAGTGGCACCTTCCGTGCGAACCAGCAGGTAGATGAGTGTGTCATGGATTCTGGTGATCTTGAGCGCGAGCGCGGCATTACCATCCTTGCCAAATGTACATCAGTAACCCGCGGAAATATGCGTATTAATATCGTTGATACACCAGGCCACGCCGATTTTGGTGGGGAGGTGGAACGCGTACTCACCATGGTAGATGGTGTGGTACTGCTTGTGGATTCTGCTGAAGGTCCGCTGCCGCAGACCAAATTTGTGCTGGGTAAAGCACTGCGTCTTGGTCTCAGGCCTATCGTACTGGTTAATAAAATTGACCGCGGCGATGCGCGTCCTGATGCCGTGCATAATGAAATTTTTGACCTGTTTGCGGCACTCGATGCCAGTGAAGAGCAGCTCGATTTCCCAACGCTTTATGCTTCTGGCCGTGATGGCTGGGCATCCGATAGTCTGACTGGCCCACGTGAGAATCTTGATCCGCTCTTTGATCTTATCACGCGCCATGTCCCAGCACCGGATGTTGACCCTGAAGCATCCTTTTCTATGCTTGCCTCCATCCTTGAATATGACGCATTTTTAGGACGTATCCTGACTGGCCGAGTCTATAGTGGCCGCGCCAAAGTGGGTATGCCGATTAAGGTATTAAATCTCAAAGGCGAAGTGGTGGAGCAGGGGCGTCTTACCAAGTTACTTGCGTTTGATGGCATCAAGCGTGTGCCGGTGGAAGAAGCAGAGGCAGGTAATATCGTGGCGATTGCCGGTATCGTGAAGGCCTCCGTTTCTGATACGATTGGCGGGCTGGAGCTCGCAAGCCCTGTGCCTTCAACGCCGATTGACCCGCCAACCATGGCAATTACCATTAGCGTGAATGACTCGCCGCTGGCAGGTCAGGAAGGCAGCAAAGTCACCAGCCGCATGATCCGTGAACGCCTGCTCAAAGAAGCAGAAGGCAATGTCGCCATACGCGTGACCGAAGCAGATTCCAAGGATGCCTTTGAAGTGGCTGGGCGCGGAGAGTTGCAGCTTGGGGTGCTGATTGAAACCATGCGCCGCGAAGGATTTGAGGTTTCTGTGTCACGTCCACGTGTGCTTTTCAAAGAAGATCCGATTACCGGTGAAAAAACTGAACCACTGGAAGAAGTGGTCATTGACGTGGATGAAGAGTATTCCGGCGTGGTGGTAGATAAAGTTAGCCAGCGCAAGGGTGAAATGGTGGAAATGCGCCCATCCGGTGGCGGCAAAACCCGTATCGTATTTCATGTGCCGTCACGCGGCCTTATTGGGTATCAGGGCGAGTTCCTGACTGATACGCGTGGCACCGGTGTTATGAACCGTTTGTTCCATTCCTATGCACCATATAAAGGTGATATTGCTGGTCGCCGCAATGGCGCGCTGATTTCCATGGAAAAGGGAGAAGCGGTCGCCTATGCCATCTGGAATTTGCAGGAACGTGGCATCATGTTCATCAACCCGGCTGATAAGGTATATGAAGGCATGATTGTGGGCGAACATAGCCGTGATAATGACCTTGAAATTAACGTGCTGAAAAATAAACAGCTCACTAACATCCGCACTACAAGCAAGGATGAGGCTATCCGTCTGGTGCCGCCGCTGCGTATGACGCTGGAGCAGATGATTTCCTACATTCAGGATGATGAGTTGGTGGAGGTGACGCCAAAATCACTTCGCCTGCGCAAGACGGAGCTCGATGCTAACGAGCGCAAAAAAGCGAGCCGTGCAAAAAAAGCCGTTTGATACAATTGACATAGTTGCATCACTCAGAAAAAAAATTTTGTACAATTAACAATTTGTTTGCACGGTTTTTTTGCATACGATATAAGCTCATAAGTACTTTTGCTTAAAAGAAAAAATAATAAGTGGGGCTTATGCGTTTTGTTCTTCTACTTGTTGCCGCTGTTATTGCTGTTGTCGCAGGTGTTGCTGCGCTTAAGTTTACAGGAGGTGGCAAGCAGGAATCCACCCCCGTTGTTGATGGGGCAGCCATACAAAAATCTGCTGATGTAGCAACAGTTGAAGTCCTTGTCGCACGTGAACAGATTGACGTTGGGGCCGTTATAAAAGAAGAAATGATCGCGAAACAGCCATGGCCTTCGCATCTTGTGCTGGAAAGTTTTGTGGTTGCCGGCGGCTCTGATGGGGATGTTATTGGCCGTGTTGCACGGTCTACTTTTATGCCACAGGAACCCTTGCTTAAGACGCGTCTGGCTAATCCGAATGATCCTAGCTTCCTTGCGGCGACTCTGCCGGAAGGTAAGCGCGCGGTAACCTTGGGAACTGATACTGTCGCAGGGGTTGCTGGATATATTTTTCCTGGGGACAGAGTGGATGTGCTGATGACGCACAATGTTCCAAATCAGCTGGTTACACAGCGTTCCGGCGTTCGTAATTCGGCATCTCGTGAGCCGGCATATTCTGAAGTGTTGGTATCCAATACTCGTGTGCTTGCAGTGAATTTGCGTGATGGTGGCGGCGATCGCGATAGGGCTCGGTCAAGTACTGCTCCGTCAAGCATCACCGTTGAGGTGCCAGAAGAAGTGGTGCAGCAGTTACGGCTTGCAGAAAAACTCGGCACGTTGTCTTTAGCGCTGCGTTCACTGAAAGATGTGGATAGAATTGATGCGCCTGCACCAACATCGCTTGAAAACCTTACGCGTGTGGAGTTGTCAAAGTCGGGTGATGTAAGCGGCGTTCGTATGGTGCGTGGCGTTCACTCAGATTCTGAATTGCAGGAGGAGATTGAATTGCAGAGATCGTTGCGGCAGATGTCCCCTACACTTGATTATAATGCTGGCAACATTAATCCGGCGCAACAATAGCAATGTACAAAGAATGGTGTGGTGAATATGTCTAGGAAATTAGTTGTAAAATGCATTGTTTCTTTGTTTTGCTTGTTGGGGGCTCCTTTGCACGCGCAGGCATCGACAGGTGAGCTATTCGTTCCAATAAACCGATCTGTATTGGTTACACTCAAGGATGATGCTGAAGAGGTGCAGGTTGCGAATCCTGAGATTGCCGATATTCATGCTCATAACCCCAAGAATGTTACCATTATTGGTAAGCAGATTGGGCAAACGACAGTGCGTATTTTTAGTGCCAGTGGTATTTTGCTGCGCGATATTGGCGTAACGGTTGGGTATGATCTGCCTGCTATTCGTAAAGCACTAAAAGAATTTCTGCCCAATGAGGCGATCGCTGTAGAGAGAGTTGGTTCTCGTATCGCGCTCACCGGTCAGGTAAGCGATGCTGGTGCGGTAGATAAAGCGATGAAGATTGTGCAGAGTTTTATGGATGATTCCAGTTCGTCATCGGCTGGTAGTTTGGGCGCGCCACTGGCGGCAACAGGTGGTGGAACTACTTCGTCGGATTCCTCGTCGCAAGTAATGAATATGTTGCAGGTGATTTCTGGCCAGCAGGTAATGTTGCGTGTGCAGATTGGCGAAATTCGTCGAGAAGCCCTTAAAATTTTAGGTGTAAACTTGAATTCGATTGGAAGAGCTGCAGGTGAGGGCTTTGTTGGGCTTGGCACTGGTGCAGGCCTTGCTGGTCTTGCGGCTAATACTGCCGGTACCCTTACCAGCCCTGGGCTGTTTACATTTGCCGGAAACCCACCGTCAAATACGCAGGGTATATTGATTGGTCGGTGGCAGCCGGATGGTCCATCAGGCAATACAATTGCAGGTGCGCTCAGGGCACTTGAGCGTGACGGCGTATTTAAGTTGCTTGCGGAGCCAAACCTTGTGGCGGTTTCTGGTGAAGAAGCTGAATTTCTTGCAGGCGGTGAAATTCCCATTCCTGTTGTTGACAGCAGCGGAAGTGGTACAGGGAGTGTGAGTATTGAATATAAACCGTTCGGTGTAGCGTTACGGTTTACGCCGCAGGTGCTTGGTGAGAACCGTGTTCGTATGGTTGTATTACCGGAGGTTTCTGAGATTTCATCTGAAAATGCGATAACTATTAGTGGGTTTTCTATCCCCAGTATCAGTACTCGCCGTGCAAAAACAACAGTGGAACTTGCGCCTGGGGAAGGTTTTATGATTGCCGGCCTTATCAAGGATGATATGCGTGCGACTATTGACCAGCTTCCTGGTGTAAAAGAAGTGCCTGTACTTGGTGCATTGTTCCGCAGTACGGAGTTTCGTCGTAATGAAACAGAGCTGGTGATTGCGGTGACGCCTTACATTGTCGATCCGCTTAAAAGTTCAGATATAAAGTTACCTGTAGATGATTTCCGTGCCAGTAGCCAGATGGAGATGTTATTCTACGGTGCGCTTGGGTCGCTGTCTGGCAATGCGCCTGTGATCTCACAAACGCCGCCTGTTGAAGGCCCAATTGGATTTATGGTGGATTGATATGAAAAAAATTAGCCTCATTACTCTGTTATTGGCTCTGCCAGCGTGCAGTGAGATTCCTGCGGCTGCTTATTATGATCGCGGAGATCCTGAAAATCTTCTGGATGTTTCGTCTGAAGTGGTAAATATGAATTTGTCTTCCGCAACAGCAATGCATGAACTGACGGCAATGGTATCACAAGACCCCCCCACTCGTGTGGAAATGACCTGTTCACCGAAAGATGGGTTGTGTATGGAGGTACGCCGGATGTTTGAGCAATATGCGGTTCCAGTTGATCCATCTGATGCACATGGCATTACAATGATTTATGAGCGTGTAGTTGCTCGTGACTGTGAGGGGCGTTTTATTGATAATTCGATAAATCCTTATAACCTCAACCATCCGACTCTAGGCTGTTCCGTGGCTGCCAATACTGTGCAGATGGTCAGCGATAAGCGTCAGTTTACCAATCCGTCTCTGTTAGATTACTCTGACGGTGAGAAGGCTCAGCAGGTGTATCGTGTTTACCTCACGCCGCCGTCAGCACCCAACACTGCCAATGAGAGTATATTAAACACGATTCAGCAGAGTAACTAGTCACAATTTTATTTTTATGAGTAACAACAGCCCTTTTCTAATCGTATGCTTTGACCAGGAAGAGCTGGCGGGTCTGGTTGATCTGGCGCAAGTGCTTGGGTATCCGGATGCACAGGTGGCTGTCGGCGGTGCACAACAGGCAATCCATGCGCTTGGACAACGTTCTGTTCCACCTGAATATTTACTGATTGATACAGGCAATCGTGACAAAAGCGTATTGTCGGAACTTGACGCGCTTGCTGAGCATTGTGAAGGCGATGTAAAAGTTGTGGTGATTGGTTCCATTAACGATATCGTTTTTTATCGCGAGCTTAAATCGCGTGGTGTATTGGAATATTTTCCACGACCGGTAAATGCGGCTGACGTACGGCCTGTGCTTATGCAGGTTGCCGCTGACAAGGTTAAGCATACCTCTGGGAGTAAGCAGGAAGGCACGGTGATTTCTGTCATGTCTGCCGCTTCTGGTGATGGGGCGACAACGGTTGCCATGAACTTGGCCTATACGCTTGCACATGAATATAAGCAACCTACCGTGCTTGTAGACATGGATTATCAGTTTGGTCTTATCAGCAAAAGTCTGGATATGAATGCCGCGTTTGGCATCAAGGAATTGTTTGATCATCCTGAACGTGGTCTTGATGACATGCTGGTCAGCAAGATGCTGGTAAGTTATAAGGATAAGCTGAATATCATTGCGGCTCCGAATGATTTACGCCTGTTTCCCATGGTAAGGCCAGAAACTATTCGTGAACTTGTCAGTGTGTTGCGTTCTCAATTTGCTTTTGTGGTGATTGATGTACCTCAC
The DNA here is from genome assembly GCA_046344715.1 of Alphaproteobacteria bacterium. Taxonomy (GTDB): domain Bacteria; phylum Pseudomonadota; class Alphaproteobacteria; order Rickettsiales; family SXRF01; genus CAZAQK01. The sequence goes on from JBKDKX010000017.1 coordinate 32,926, forward strand.
GTGTGGACAGATTGGACGGCAGCAACACTCACATATTCTGATCATTCGGTCATCGTAGCACAGCTTTGGCTGCGTTCACTTACACATGCATCACGATTATTGACCGCATGGAACAGTATTGGCGTATCTGAGAAAGATATTTCTGTGTTGATTAACCGTAGTGGTGCCAAATTCAAAGAAGCGATTACCGCACAGGATTTTGAGCGTATCTGCAGGCATAAAATAGCGGTGCATATCAATAATGATATACGCGCGATTTCTCAGGCTGAAAATGATGCAAGAACGTTGATGGAAGCAGATGAAAAGGGGGTGATGCAACAACAGTTCCAGCAATTTGCCGGTGCGTTATGTAAGCGTTTCAGGCCGTATGCTGTCGGTGATGAACAAAAACCACAGGATATAGGTAAAAAAGGTCTGAGAATGTTGTTGAAGAAGTAGCTATGTTTGGAAAAAAACCTACCAATGCTAATCTTCCGGTTCCTACCCAGACGGGGAAGCGTTTGCAGAAACAGCAGGCTGATGTCGTTGCTGCGGACACTGCAACTATTAATGATCGAAAGCTCTTTGAATACACCGCGCGCATCAGTGAGACACAAGCTGCTGCAAGTAAAGCGGAGGCTATATTTGCAGATAGCAACCTTGAAACGGCAGAATATGCCAAGGCAAAGAAACTACTTACTGATGCGTTGCTTGATCGCATTGATTTTGGAATGCTTCGCACGCTTTCTGAGCAGGCTAAGCGTGAGCGTGTGCGTGATGTGGCGAGCCATATATTGTCGCATGATATTCAAGTGCCGCTTACCGCTCAGCAAGTTGACTTACTGAAAGATCAGGCGATTGATGATTTGCTTGGTTTTGGGCCAATAGAAGTGCTGATGGCGGATACAGATGTTGCTGATATTATGATTAATGGACATCAGCAGGTCTTTGTAGAGAAAAAAGGAAAAATATTGCTGACAGATATTACATTCGGCAGTGAAAAACATTTGCTGAGCGTTATCCAGAAAATTGTATCGCTGGTTGGTAGGCGCATTGATGAATCAAGCCCGATGGTTGATGCGCGTATGCCGGATGGCTCGAGGTTCAACGCGATTATTCCACCCCTGGCACTGGATGGCTGCCTTGTATCTATCCGTAAATTCCGCAAGCAGAAAATGGCATTGCAGGAATATGTGGAGTGGGGCTCTATGAGCCAGACTATGTGCGATTTCCTGAAAATTTGTGGTAATATACGAATTAATATCATTATCTCTGGTGGTACGGGTTCTGGTAAAACCACCATGTTAAATGCACTTTCTGGAAATATTGACCATAAAGAGCGTGTCATTACCATTGAAGACGCTGCCGAGTTACAGTTACAGCAGCCGCATGTGTTGAGGCTTGAAACGCGTCCTTCCAACATGGAGGGAGTGGGAGAAATTACTGCTCGTCAGCTGGTAAAGAACGCCCTGCGTATGCGACCAGACCGGATCATCATTGGTGAAATCCGTGGCGATGAAGTCATCGATGTGCTCTCTGCAATGAACACCGGCCACGATGGTTCTATGGCGACTATCCATGCGAATAACCCAAGAGATGCGATGAGTCGTATTGAGAATCTTGTGGGGATGTCGAGTGTAAAATTGTCAATTGCATCGTTGCGTACACAAATTACCAGTGCTGTGCATCTGGTGGTCCAAGTGGCCAGGCAGCGCGATGGCAGAAGGCGAGTGACACATATTGATGAAATTGTTGGTATTGATGGAGAACAGATTGTAACGCAGAATTTATTCGGTTTCCGGCCAGGGCCTATGGATGAGCATGGCCATCTGACCGGTGAGTTTTATTGTACAGGAGCAATACCAGCCTTTATTGGCCAGGCAGAATATTTTGGTCGCGGTGAAGAAATGCGTCAGGCACTGAAAGTGACGGGGTAATGATGGAACCCATCATGATTGCAGCCTTTATTGGTATCGCAGTATACATTTTTATTGTGGCGTTAATACCGCGTCGTGTACTGCTTGACAGCAATAAGTACACCAAGAGTGTACTAAAGCGGCTTGAGAGTGAAGCTATTGCTCAAGGATCGGCGCATGAAGAAACAGTCAATATCATGCGTGAGCAGATAGAAAAGGCTGATCTGTTGACCCGTGTGTTTTTTACGCTGCCAGGTTCAAAATTCATATATCCCAAGTTGTTAAAAGCCGGCATTGCGCATAATATCAATAAATTTGTTCTGGTCTTATTACTCATCGGACTATTGGTAATGTGGTTTTTACGAAATCAGGGCATAATAAGCATCTTTGTAGCGGTTGCAGTGGTGTATATTGTTGCCTGGTACTATGTAAGGCGTTGTATCAAGAAACGCAGCGCTATGTTTCTCAATCATTTTCCTGATGCGTTAGATATGATTGTGCGTAGCGTAAAGTCTGGTTATCCACTCGCAGGAGCTATACGTATGGTGGCGGATAATATGTCACCACCTATCAGTTCAGAGTTTAAGCAAGTAGCAGACGAAACAGCTTATGGTAGCACGTTGGTTGATGCGCTTAAACGCCTCTGTCAGCGTATTGATGAGCCCGATATAAAGTTTTTTGTGGTCGTGTTATCAGTGCAGCAGGAAGTGGGTGGTAACCTTGCAGAAGTACTTTCTAATCTCTCCAGTATTATTCGTAAGCGTAAGCACCTTCGGTTGAAGGTTAGGGCAATTACTTCCGAGGGTAGAGCCACAGCGTGGGTTCTGGGTTCGCTTCCTGGGTTTGTTTTTATTATAATCAATAAAATGTCGCCCAAGCATATGGAACCACTATTTGATACAGTGCTCGGTAATATGTTGCTTGCAGGTGCTATAGGTATTGTACTGCTTGGTGGTTTTATCATCACCAAAATGTCGGATGTTGAGGTGTAATGACTACGGAATACATCATATATGCGCTGATGGTGGTGGCATTTTTTACTATCTACATGGCATTGGTACATTTATTCCGCCGTGATTCAAAAAAATCGCGTATACAAAGAACCGCAGCAGATGCTTTCTATGAAGCACAAGAAGAAAACAAGACGCCGGAATTTGCAAGTTTTTGCGCGGCAATGGTTGCCCTGACCGGTGTGGATGTAAAAAACCAGAAAGAACTTCAGGTTAGTCTTTCGCAGGCGGGTATCAATTCTCCTTATGCCGTGTATTATTTTCTGTTCTTCAAGCGTATTCTACAGCCAATAATATTGGTGTTGGGGGTGTATTTCTTCATTAAGGGCATTACTTCTGTTGGTCTTCCAGGGTCCAAAAAAGCCAGTTTCCTGCTCATAGGTGGTTTTTGTGCTTTGATAGGAATGTTTGGAGCGCAGCTTTACGTGAGCAATGCCAGACAGAAACGTCAGAAGAAATTACTGCGTTCTTTTCCTGAAGGCTTGGATTTATTATTGGTATGTATTGAGTCAGGTCTTGGACTTGATGCAGCACTTGGTCGTGTATGTGTAGAATTATCTAATGCGCATCCGGAACTGGGGCAAGAGCTTGAGCGCACACGTATTGAACTTACCATGATGAGTGATCGTACGCAGGCATTACAGAATCTGGCAGAGCGGACACAGATTTTACCGTTCAAATCATTGGTTGCGGCACTAATACAAACAGAAAAATTTGGTACCAGCCTGCTTGAAACACTCAGGGTGTTATCGGAAGACCAGCGTGTGACACGTTTGCTGAATGCGGAAAATAAGGCTGCCAAAATTCCTGTGCTTATTACCATACCCCTCATTTTCTGCATCATGCCTTCATTCATGATTATTATTCTGGGGCCGCCTATTGTACGTGTTATTGAAATGGGCGGTGTTATGGGCGGTACTGATAAGCAAAAGTAATAGCCGATCTATTAGCAGATATGTCCATTGTGTTTAAGCTCGTTTCCGATTTTTCGCCAGCGGGTGATCAGCCTCAGGCGATAGCTTCGCTTGTCTCAGGCCTTAACAATAATGATCGTGATCAGGTGTTGCTGGGCGTTACCGGTTCAGGAAAAACCTTCACCATGGCGCACGTGATACACACATTGCAGCGGCCAGCCCTCATTATGGCGCACAACAAAACACTCGCTGCCCAGCTATATTCCGAGATGAAGGCCTTCTTTCCTGATAATGCGGTGGAATATTTCGTGTCGTATTATGATTATTATCAGCCAGAGGCCTACGTTCCGAAGACGGACACCTTCATCGAAAAAGATTCTTCCATCAATGAACAGATAGATCGTATGCGCCACTCTGCCACGCGCAGTATGCTGACTCGCAGCGATGTGATTGTGGTGGCGTCTGTCTCGTGCATTTACGGTATTGGCTCGGTGGAAACCTATTCGCAGATGGTGCTGAATCTTGATGTGGGGCAATCTCTCGGTCAGCAGGATTTGGTAAAAAAACTGGTAGAGTTACAGTATCTTCGTAACGATGTGGACTTTAAGCGCGGTGCTTTCCGAGTGCGCGGCGATGTGATGGACGTGTTTCCCTCGCATTATGAAGATGCAGCGTGGCGCATCACATTCTTTGGTGATGAGATTGAAAGCATCAGTGAATTCGACCCGCTGACTGGCGAGCGCAAGGCTAAGCTGCAATCAGTGAGCATTTTCGCCAATAGCCATTATGTGACGCCAAAACCCACAGTGGAGCGCGCCATTCGCCAGATAAAAGAAGAATTAAAAGCACGACTTGCCGTGCTATATGAGCAAAATAAATTGGTGGAAGCGCAAAGGCTGGAGCAACGCACCACCTATGATTTGGAAATGCTGGTAGAAACCGGCATGTGCAAGGGCATTGAAAACTATTCGCGCTATTTATCCGGCACGGAAGCAGGGCAACCACCGCCGACGCTCTTTCAATATCTCCCAAAAAATGCACTGTTATTTATTGATGAAAGCCATGTCACCGTGCCGCAGATTGGCGGTATGTTTAATGGTGACAGGGCGCGGAAAACCACGTTGGTGGAATATGGCTTCCGCCTGCCTTCCGCGCTCGATAACCGCCCGCTAAAATTCGAAGAGTGGGACGCTATGCGTCCAAACACCGTGTTTGTGTCAGCTACTCCCGGCAAATGGGAGATGGAGCGCACGGGTGGTGCGTTCATCGAGCAGGTGATTCGCCCGACAGGCCTCATCGACCCGCCATGTGAAATCCGCCCGGTTGAAACACAGGTGGATGATTTGCTGGCCGAGTGCCACGCCACGATAAAACAAGGCTACCGCGTATTAGTCACTACGCTGACTAAGCGCATGGCCGAAGAACTCACCGATTATATGGATGAGGCGGGCATCAGCGTGCGCTATCTGCATTCCGATGTGGAAACGTTGGAACGCATCGAAATTATCCGCGATTTGCGGCTGGGAAAATTCAATGTGCTGATAGGCGTAAACCTGCTGCGTGAGGGATTAGATATTCCTGAATGTGGCCTGATGGCGATTCTAGATGCCGACAAGGAAGGATTCCTGCGCTCGGCGACCTCGCTGATTCAAACGATTGGCCGCGCTGCCAGAAACATCGACAGCAAGGTGATTTTATATGCTGATCGTGTAACCAACTCGATGAAGATCGCGCTCGATGAAACCGACAGGCGGCGGGCGATTCAGGTGGCGTATAATGAAAAGCACGGCATCACGCCGGCGAGTGTGAAAAAGCAGATCGGTGAGATTATCGAATCGGTTTACGAGCATGACCATTTCACGGTGAGCAAACAACCGAAAAAATACGACGTGGGCGAGAACGCCAAGAAAAATAAAGAAGCTTATATCGAGGCACTGCGCACCAAGATGCTGGAAGCAGCAGCAGACCTTGAATTTGAAGCAGCGGCCAAACTGCGCGATGAGATTACGCAGCTGGAAACAAAACCCCAAGCCCCGGGTTCAGCGAAGAAAAAGGCTTAGTTTCTCCCTCTCCCCTTGTGGGAGAGGGCTTTATTTCTTAGGCTTACGCAGTAAGTCTTAGAAATAAAGGGTGAGGGGTTACTTACTTATTATAAGCATCACCCCCTCCCTAACCCTCCCCCATCAAGGGGTAGGGGATTTTATGGATATGGCGAAGAAGAAGTTTTCCACGTGGTTGCGGATGTATTTGCTATCTGCCGCCTGCAGTACCCAAGTCGCGGTCTGTATCATCCAAGCATTTCCCCAATTCATCCAAAGCATGAATCAATACCGGTATTCCTCGAGTAATTCTGGGGTCAAAGCACTCCCAAATGCCATTGTTTGGCAATAAAGGTGCGCGCCAAGTACATAAACACATAAGTGAACAATCTTCACTAACATATACAGAATCTCCTTTGCACATTCCGCCTGCTTTAGGAGGAATGGGCAGCATCTGCGCCGATGCTTGTGATGTTGCGGTAATGGATAACGCCAGGAAGCTGGCTAAAAATAGTGATGATTTCATGATTCCTCCAATGGATGGTTTTTTATGCTTGACCTCTTCATTCTATGTGGGGGGGTAAACAAATAGTTAAAATTTTAACCAATATAGTTAATTTTATTAATTGTTATGAAGATTCAGGGGCTAAAACCTGTTTTATCGTCACCCCGCATTTATTGCGGGGTCTGGTATTAGTGCCACCCTGGCGACTCTCCCGCCGCGCTAGTGTTGGCGCAGCGGGGTGACAGTAAAATGTTTCCGTGCGGTTGCGGATGTATTTGTTATCTACCGCCTGCAAAATCCAATTAACGGCCTAGTACGTGTGGCATAGGATCGCGGACTCTTTCCCCAGAAGGAAAGCACTTCCAATAGCCCACGTCTGGCAATAAAGGTGGCCGCCAATTACATACACAATACCTTGGAGCTAAACTAACACCGTCATGAACTTTATACACATCACGTGGCTTGCACGATGCGCCTTCCATAGGATAAACGATCAGCGGCTGTGCTGATGCCTGTGATGTTGCGGCAATGCACAACGCCAGGAAACTGGCTAAAAATAGTGATGATTTCATGATACCCCCGAATAGATTGTTTCTGAACTTGGTTTATAGATGTATTGCCCAATTATAAAGGGGGGGGGTAAATATTCAAATAATCAATTGTTAAATTTATGTGACAAATGGTTGATATTATTAATAATTATGATGATTCAGGGATTACGCCCTATTTTTTGTCACCCCCCGATTAAATCGGGGGTCTAGGGACTCTTGCGAAGATCGAGCGTTTAGCTCCAGATCCCCGCACAAGGCGGGGATGACATTAAACTTCCTCAAACACCACTTCTTTGCTTTTGGCGTTGAGCGAGAGTTTGAGTTTGCCTTCCATAAGGGCGGTGGCTTTATTGCCGAAAATATCGGCGCGCCAGCCAGTGAGTGCGGGGCTTTCAGTTTTGCCGAGTGCGATGGATTCGAGGTCATCTTTATTCGCGATGATGCTGGCACTCACACCATGTTTTTCTGATTTGACCTTAAGCAGTAGCTGCAACATGGCAATGGGTGTTGCGATATTTGGCGGCAGTTTTTTATGCTTGGGCACCTGCGGGTAATCTGCCGGCGGCAAGGCAAGGGCTGCCTCCACACAGGCTATGATGGCATCTTTCTTGGATTTTGAGAGGCTTTTTTCCACGCTGCGCAGGCGGGTGATGTCTTCTTCCTTGCGCGGCATGGAATGCGCCAGCTCTATCAGCGTATCATCTTTGATGATACGGCCGCGCGGCACATCGGCCTTGCGCGCTTCCGCCTCACGCCACTTGGCCAGTTCGCGTAGTACGGCAAGATGTTTTGGGCGCATGTTGCCGAATTTAAGCCGTTGCCACGCATCTTCCGGATTCGGCTGATACAAATCAGGGTTGGAAAGATAGGCGTGCTCCTCGGCGATCCAGCTTTCACGGTCACTGGCTTCGATTTTGATTTTCAGCTCATCATATATTACGCGCAGGTGGGTGACATCAGAAAGCGCATACGATAATTGTTTTTCGGAGAGCGGGCGTGCCGACCAATCGGTGAAGCGCGAGCTTTTATCAATATCCTGACCAGCGATTTTATTCACCAGCGTTTCATAACTCACGGAATCACCATACCCGCACACAGCGGCGGCAACTTGCGTGTCAAAAATAGGCGCAGGAATGTGGCCGGAGAGCATGAAGAAAATTTCAATATCCTGACGGCAGGCGTGAAATACTTTAAGCAGTTTTTTATTTTTCAGCAGTGCGAACACGGGCTTTAAGTCTATGCCTTCGGCCAGCGGGTCGATAATGCGCGCAGCCGTTTCGCCCGCAATCTGGATAAGGCAGAGGCGCGGGAAATAGGTTTTGTCGCGGATGAACTCGGTATCAACGGTGATATAATGCCCGTCTTCAACCTGCTTGCAGAATTCTACTAGTTCCGCCTGTGTAGTAATGGGTGGTTTCATGGGGAGTTTATAGGGCAGGGGCATGGGTTTGTCACCCATGATATTTCCCCTCTCCCTTGGGTTGGGATGGTTAGGGAGGGGAGGTATTGTCATCCTGAGCGAAGGCCTTTAGGCCTTAGTCGAAGGATCTTAAGATTCTTCGCTACGCTCAAAATGACATTGATGGCGGGGATGACAAAAGGTTAACGGCTCTGTCCGGCTGGCTGATATGCGCTCAGCACCTGGTCTATAGCTGCGGCAAGGGCTTTTTCCTGCATGGAAGGGGTAATTGCCCCAACAGCGGTTTCTTCCACCTTGGCCATGGTGGCTTGTTGCTTGGGTGCATCCATTCCAGCGAGGGATTTAATTACTTCATAGGCTTGACCGGCGGGTAAATCCATAGAGATATGCAGTTTACCATCTTTATCGGTTGAAACTTCTGGGCGGCCTTTGGCTTCCACCTGCTGGCCCTTGGGTTTGCCCCAGTTGTCAGTGTCTTTGAAGGTGTCATCGGCGATGAAGCTGTCGACATCCTTGGCTAGTTCAGGCTTTGCCTTTTTCAGGCGCACCAGAGATTTGATTACGGCGCGTTTCATATCTTCACGGCCAGCAATTTTGGGAAAAAGTTCATTGGCGGTATCGCCCGCATGGAGGAACGAACGGCCAAGCGACTTACCCAGTTGCTCTATTGTCAGGCTATCTAATGGATTCGTTGCGGCAATCTTTCTCTTTTCTTCTTCTGGCTTGCCATAAAACTTAGGAGGATCTTGCACTTCCTGTGCCTGTACAGGAGACATGATAGTAATATTTACCTGAGCGGGAATGCTCATTCTATCCTGCTTATTATATTCATGGCTGCTGATTTGGAAGGTCAGTTTATCCACTTGTTCTTTAATGGTAGCCCTGCCTGCGGCATCGGTAACGTTCTTATATTTTGCTAGGCGTTCGGCAAGCAACGCTTTAATCGCCGGAAGCCTGCTTTTGATATTGGCCTCGGCCGCTTCAATCAGTGCTTTACTGTTGGGCTGTTCATCACGTGTTAATGGCAGTGTCATATTTACGCTTATGCCACCGTTATCCTTGCTGATGTCCAGCGCATGCGCTTTCAGGCTATTACCCCAGCCAGTTTCTTCTGCCACATCGGGCTTGAAGCCGCCCCATTCCAAATAATTTTTTGGAACATCTGCACCTTGTGCAATCATGCGTTCAAGGTTTTTGCGCATGGTGTTCGCATGCTCGGCATCGGATTCAAACTGCACCTTATCTTTAAGCGCAGGCAATTTGGCGAGTACGACCTTTACTGCATTGGCAACTGCAAGCGGCGTCTGTGTTACTGAGGGATGTGAAATAGTAATATCAAGCCCTTCTTTAATCTCGGGCTCGCCACGTGGATGCGTCATGCTGTTGCGTAGCTTAGAGGTGATGGTAATGCTTGCATCAGATAAGTTTGCTGATAACTGCTTTTCCAATGCCGATGCGGCGGCAAGGTTTTCTGCGGGGAGGGTGGTTTCTTCAGCCATAATGCCTCTCAAGGTATATCTATAAATCAGGATTCCATCATACCCCAAAACGGCTTCTTCTTAAGTGAAGGTTTTATGACAGCTTGGCATGCCCGTTTCCCTGTCATTCCGGCGCAGGCCGGAATCAATGTGAATTAACCGTAATATCAATTGGTTATGGACAGTGGCACAACCATATGAGATGGCTATCACCCAATGGTCTGTATTCAGGCCAAAGCAGTATTGATGTAAAATATTGGATTTCTCCAATATATCCGTTATAGAAGCCTATCTTAAATTTAGAATCGTCATTCCCGCGAAAGCGGGAATCCAGTTGTAACGTGGATACCGGCCTTCGCCGGTATGACAGAATGAGGAATTATGCACGCATACCGTACACATAACTGCAACCAGCTCAATGCCAGCCATGTCGGCAGCACCGTAAAACTTTCCGGCTGGGTGCATCGTAAGCGCGACCATGGTGATTTGCTATTTGTGGATCTGCGTGATCATTACGGCATCACACAGCTGGTGGCGGCCAAGGGTAATCCGCATCTTGATGCACTTTCCAAAGTGAGCCTTGAGAGTGTGATTCTGATTTCCGGTAAGGTGGTGGCGCGTATACCAGAAACGGTGAATAAGGACTTGCCAACGGGCGCGATTGAAGTATCGGTGGAAACATACACTCTGGAATCTGCGGCTGAAGCACTGCCGCTGCAAATCAATGCCGAGCGCGAACAGCCGGAAGAAACCCGCCTGAAATACCGCTTCCTTGATTTGCGTCGTGAAAAACTGCACAAAAATATTATGCTGCGCTCTCAGGTGATTTCATCGCTTCGCCGCCGTATGACGGAAAGTGGCTTCAATGAATTCCAGACACCGATTTTAACGGCAAGCTCGCCGGAAGGTGCGCGTGATTACTTAGTTCCTAGCCGCATCCATCCGGGTAAATTTTATGCGCTGCCGCAAGCACCGCAGCAGTTTAAGCAGCTGCTGATGGTTTCCGGCTTTGATAAATATTTCCAAATCGCCCCATGCTTCCGCGATGAAGATGGCCGTGCTGACCGCTCTCCAGGTGAATTCTATCAGCTTGATATCGAGATGAGCTTTGTAACGCAGGATGATGTATTTTCTGCCATCGAGCCGGTGCTGGAAGGCGTGTTCAAAGAATTTGGTGATAAGCAGGTAACACCCGCGCCATTCCCGCGCATGACCTACAAAGATTCTATGCTGAAATATGGATCTGATAAACCAGACCTCCGCAATCCGATTGAGATCGTGGATGTGACAGAATTCTTCGCAGATGAAGCCGTATCGTTCAAAGCATTCAAAGGCAAAACCGTACGCGCAATTCCTGCGCCTGCATGTGCCGATAAACCACGCAGCTTCTTTGATAAGCTCAATGACTGGGCGAAGGAAGAGGGCGCGGCGGGGCTTGGTTACATCACTGTGGACGCTGAGAAAAAAGCCGGTGGCCCGATTGCTAAATTCATTCCGGAACCGGTACTTTCCAAGATGCTTGAAAAAGCAAAAGTACCGGCGGGGGGTACATTATTCTTCGTGGCCGATGAGAAAGAACTTGCCGCCTCAAAGATGGCAGGCAAGGCGCGTATCAAGCTTGGCAATGAATTAGACTTGCTGGAAAAGGGCGTATTCAAATTCTGCTGGGTGGTGGATTTCCCATATTTCGAATTTGATGAAGACGAGAAGAAAATCATCTTCTCGCACAACCCATTCTCGATGCCCCAGGGGGGTATGGAGGCACTGCTGAATAAAAACCCGCTGGATATTCTTGCGTATCAGTATGACATTGTGTGTAATGGTGTGGAATTATCAAGTGGCGCGATTCGTAACCACAAGCCGGAGATTATGTATAAGGCATTTGAAATCGCTGGCTACGGCCCCGAGGTTGTGGATAAGAAATTTGGCGGTATGATCTCTGCGTTCAAATTCGGAGCACCGCCACACGGTGGCCTTGCCCCGGGTGTTGACCGCATGGTGATGCTGCTGGCCGACGAGCCAAACATCCGCGAAGTCATCTGTTTCCCGATGAACCAGAAAGCCGAAGACCTCCTGATGCAGGCACCGAACGTGGCGGAAGAAAAACAGCTGCGTGAACTGCATTTGCAACTCTCGCCAAAAGCAAAACAGTTGCTGGCGGAAGAAGCAGAAAAAGGCAAAGAGCAGGCGGCGTAGCCGCAAGTTATTTGCGCGGCTGGCGCACTTCAATCCCTAATGTCGTGGCAATTTTGCTTAAGGCACTTGCTGTCTGCGCGTGGATATCACTCAATATCTGCACATCCGTTGCTGATTCACCTTGTTGCAGGGATTCCATGAAATCTGTGTCTACGGCATCTGCTGATTTTTTTGTGTAATAGGCATCCATTTCTTTATATTCTTTTGCACGGCTTTGGAGTGCTGCGATACCATTTTGTATCGTTGCTGATGTTGGCCGTATGCCATTCCTCGCCAGATTATCCACTGCCAACAGTACATTGAGGATATTTTTTTCCCTAGCCATATCAACCTTGGCCGTTTTGCTCATAAATTCTGGAATTCTTTCTGGGGATGATTGTGCAAGTTCTCGGATTGCGTCCCAATTTTCCAAGTAAACACCGTTTCTATCTGCCCAGAGATTACCAAGGGCTTCCAGCATGGTCATGTCATGATTTAGAGGAGGAAAATCTAATATAGAAAGCTTCCCGTCCTCATATTGCTTAATTACTGCTTTGGGATTGGCAAGATACTCCTCACGATAATTAGAGGAAACAATACCTCTGGTGGTACCTAGCAATTCAAATATCTGCTTAACTCTTGAGAGTGTGATAACGTCTGCTAATTTTTTATCAAGCAATGCATTCGCTTGCTGCTGTGCTTGTGTGAGATCTTGTCTTTTTTCTTCCATAATTAGGGCTCTGGTAGGTCGTTCATCGTGGTCAATTATATAGTAATATGGTTTTTATTTTGTTACAGTTCCACGAAAATATAGGAATTATATATTAAATATATCAATATAAATCATATGGTTATTAAAATCGCACTTCTCCAAATGACTAGCGGGGCGGATATTGCCGAAAATATCACCCGTTTTGAGGCGTTAGCGGCTGAGGCGGCAGCTCAAGGCGCGCAGTTCATTGCCACGCCGGAGAATATTTTTTTGATGGAAGAGTCCGGCAAGCCGCGCAGCTTTTATATGCAAGCCGAACATCCGGGTGTTAAAACAGCGGCGGAAGTGGCTAAGAAATATAAAGTATGGCTGCTCATTGGAAGTGTGGCGGTGCTGCCTGATAACCCTCTCCCTGAAGGGGAGGGAATAAAAACCTATAACCGTTCCATATTGTTTAATCCGCAGGGTGAAATTGCCGCGCATTACGATAAAATTCATCTGTTCGATGTGGAAGTGGGTGATGGGCAGAATTACCGTGAATCGGCGAAGATAATCGCTGGGGATAGGGCGGTGGTTGCAACTATCACCCCCTTCCTAACCCTCCCCCCTCAATGGGGAGGGGATATCATGCTTGGAATGAGTATTTGCTACGATGTTCGTTTCCCCCACCTATACCGTGCATTAGCCCAAAAAGGTGCAGAAATTCTTGCTGTGCCTGCAGCATTTACGGCGGTGACGGGTGAAGCACATTGGCATACGTTGTTGCGCGCGCGCGCTATTGAGAATGGTTGCTTTGTAATAGCACCAGCGCAGTGTGGCACCCATCCGGGCAACCGCAAAACCTTCGGCCATTCGCTGGTGGTTGACCCGTGGGGCAAAGTGCTCGCCGATGGGGGCACGGAAGAAGGTGTGGTATTGGTGGATATTGATTTAGGTGATGTGGCCAAAGCGCGCGCGAAGATTCCAAGCCTTATGCATGATCGGGAGTTTGAGTAACGTCATCCTGAGTGTAGTGAAGGATCTTTCCATTATTGCATAAGATCCTTCGACTCGCTACGATCGCTCAGGATGACATTTTTTGCCGGTGATTAAATAATTCACGCTCATATCATCCGCTTTCATTTCCCATTTCCATGTTAGCGGATTCATTACCATGCCGGTCATATCCGCAACTTCCACATTGTTGGCGCGCAGGTGGCGGCTAAGCTCTGAGGGTTTTACAAACTTGCTCCATGTGTGTGTGCCGCGCGGCAGCCAGCGCAGCACATATTCCGCACCGATGATGGCCAGTGCGTAGGATTTTGCTGTGCGATTGATGGTGGAAAAGATTACCAGTCCACCAGGTTTTGCTAACTTGCATACACATTCCACAAAGGCAGGAATATCGGCAACGTGTTCGATGATTTCGAGTGCCAACACAACATCGAACCCGTCATTGCGAGGAGGCAAAGCCGACGAAGCAATCCAGTTTTCGGTATCTGGATTGCTTCGCTGCGCTCGCAATGACGAAACTAGAAACTCTGCCGTCGCGCATTTATAATCAATATTCAGTCCGGATTTTTCTGCATGTAACTTCGCAACGGCAATGTTTTTTTCAGAGGCATCTATACCTGTTACTTTGCATCCTAACTGAGCAAATGCTTCCGAGACTAACCCGCCGCCGCAGCCAATATCGAGGAGGGATATTTCCTGAATCCTGAATCCTGAATCCTGAATCCTATTTTTAATCCATTCCACCCGCAGCGGATTAATCCGGTGCAGTGGGGCGAATTTGCCATGCGGATTCCACCATTCATCGGCAATGCGTGAAAAACGTTCGATTTCATCTTTATCAACGGTATTAACAGCAGCGGCCATGGCAAATTGTGCTTTCTTATTCGGATTCTCTATTTTAGACTGATTCAAACCATAAGCGCAATGCCATGACGAAGATAAACCTAAAAAACATGCTTTTTAACAGTGTTGCTGTTTCTAATACAGAACAGCAGAGTAAATTTGATAAGATATTGGGCTATCTTTTTGGCCTTAAAAAAGGCTGGCATAAGCATCGCGATTTCACAAAAAATAATTTTGAAATGGGTGTGGCCCATTTCCGCAAAGGCAATGTACAGGATGCGGTGTTTCGCTTCAAACTCGTTACATGGATGAATCCCAAACATGCTGATGGCTGGTACTGGCTGGGCAGAAGCCTATTGCGTGACGGCAAAAAATCACAGGCAGTGGCAGCCTTGCAAAAAGTACAGCAGATGAAACCCGGGCAGGAAGACACTAATTATATGCTGGCAGTGGCCATGGGGGCCGCAGCTTCGCAGAACCTGCTCCCTAAAAGAATGCCGCCATCACTGGTGAAGGAGCATTTTGAGGGGATTGCCAGTGATTATGTGGCAACCATTGAGGTTGGTCAGCATAAAGGCCATGAGCTGGTGGCAGATGCCGCGCGTGCGGCTCTATTGCAAGGACGGCTGGATCATGTAGTGCTGGATTTGGGTGTGGGCACAGGTCTGTGTGGCGTGCGGCTGCGCGATGTTTCCGCACATATTACAGGTGTGGATATTTCCGCAAAAATGCTGGAACGCGCCATGCTTGTTAAAGATGCTGCAGGCAAAAAAC
Source organism: Alphaproteobacteria bacterium (assembly GCA_046344715.1). Classification (GTDB taxonomy): domain Bacteria; phylum Pseudomonadota; class Alphaproteobacteria; order Rickettsiales; family SXRF01; genus CAZAQK01. The sequence goes on from JBKDKX010000017.1 coordinate 48,235, forward strand.
TCTATGATGCACTGGTGCACCGTGAAGCGGTTGATTTTTTAAGTGGCACCGCAGATGGTGCGTTTGACGTGGTACTGGCCGCTGGATTGGTTGATTATTTGGGTGATCTTGATGAATTGTGGAAGCAGGTGGCGCGCTCTCTGAAGCAGGGCGGCATCTTCGCGCTTTCAGCCAGCAGCATGGCAGAGGCTGGCTTCCGCTTTGATACAAAAACCGAGCATTTCCGCTTTTCTAAAGCCTATCTTGAAGGACTGGCCAGCCAGCATGGCATGAGTGCTATTTCTCTGGTGGAAGCGGAAGTTTCAGCCGGCCAGATGATGTGGGTTTGTGCCTTCCGCAAGTAATGTCACCGCGAGTAGGGCAAAGCCCAACGTGGCGATCCAGAGCATTTCTGGAAAGCTGGATTGCTTCGCCTGTGGCTTGCAATGACGCAAATTAATGTACGAATTGTAGGAAAAGAAGCAGCAGAATTACTCTCTGACGTTCATACCCAATGCTTTCCCCATTATTGGGACAAAGACGCATTCAACGATTTTTTCTCGGTGGCGGGTACGATGGCTCTGTTGGCAGAGGCAGATAAGGTGGTTGGTATGTTGGTTTACCGTATAAGCCATGAGCAGGCGGATATCATCACCATAGCAGTATTGCCGGAGTTTCGCCGCAAAGGGATTGCACGTTTGCTGATGGATAAAGCCTTGCAGGCGTTGCAGGGGCAGGGGGTGGAAACGCTGTTCTTAGACGTGGAATATGGTAACCAGCCAGCCATAAGCCTTTATGAAGCCTTGGGTTTTTCCCACCAGCGGCGCAGGCGGCAGTATTACCGCCAAACTGACGGTACATGCACGGATGCGCTTGTAATGACCAAAAAAGTTACCAGTTGCTAGTTATCAGTTGCCAGTATAAATTTCCCCCCTCTTTCTGGTAACTGGTAACAGGTAGCTAGTAACTAAATCTTATGGCACTTATCGTACAAAAATTCGGTGGCACCTCGGTTGCGAATATTGAACGCATCCGTAATGTGGCTACCAAAGTCAAAAAAGAACTCGACCTCGGCAACAGTGTTGCGGTGGTGGTATCCGCCATGGCAGGTGTTACCAACCAGCTTGTGGCGTATGTCAGTGAAGTATCACCCTTGAATACGCGTGATGGCTGGGCAGAATATGATCAGGTGGTATCCACCGGCGAGCAGGTGACATGCGGATTGCTTGCGCTCACCTTGCAGGAAATGGGCATCCCGGCGCGGTCGTTTACTGGCTGGCAGATTCCACTTAAAACCGACAACGCACACGGCAAGGCGCGTATTACCGATATTGATGCAACGGAATTGCATGCAACACTGAAATCAGGAAAAGTAGCGGTAATTGCAGGGTTTCAGGGTATTGCAGAAGATGGCCGCGTTTCAACACTTGGCCGTGGTGGGTCTGACACTTCTGCGGTGGCGATTGCGGCGGCACTGAAAGCAGACAGGTGCGATATTTATACCGATGTGGACGGGGTATATACCACTGACCCACGCATCGTAAGCGGTGCGCGTAAACTGGAAAAAATCAGTTACGAGGAAATGTTGGAGCTGGCGTCGCTTGGCGCGAAAGTACTGCAAACGCGCTCGGTGGAAATGGCAATGAATCATAACGTTGTGGTGCAGGTATTATCGAGTTTTTCCGATACGCCCGGCACACTGCTTGTTGAAGAAGAGGAATCTATGGAACAAAAACGTATCACAGGCATTGCCTTCTCGCGCGATGAATCACGTATCACATTAACTGCCGTGCCGGATAAGCCAGGTGTGGCGGCGGCTATTTTTGGCCCGCTGGCAGAGGCGAATATCAACGTGGATATGATTGTGCAAAACGTGGATGAAATCGGCAAGGTGACGGATATGACCTTCACTGTGGGCAAAGCGGATTTTGACCGCACGGTGGCGGCACTGGAAAAAGCCCGCCCGATTTTGCAATATAAGGAACTCACCACCGATAAGAATGTGGCGAAAATCTCTGCCATTGGCGTGGGTATGCGTTCACACACCGGCGTGGCGCAGGAAATGTTCCGCGCACTCGCTGAAAAAGGCATCAATATCTTGGTTATCTCCACCTCTGAAATTAAAATCAGCGTGCTAATTGCCGAGGAATATACCGAGCTGGCCGTGCGCGCATTACATGCGGCTTTCGACATGGAGAAGGCATGAGCCAAGCACTCAACACACTCTGGAAACGCGGCACGGATTTTTTAGGCTGCCAATATGCCATCATGGGCGGGGCGATGAGCTGGGTGTCTGAACGCCATTTAGTTGCGGCCATGAGCAATGCCGGCATGTTCGGGGTGATTGCCTGTTCCTCCATGACGCCGGAACTTTTGGATAATGAAATTGCTGAAACCAAAAAGCTTACGCAAAAACCGTTTGGTGTAAACCTCATTGTCATGCACCCGCAGATGGATGCGTTGGTAGAAGTGTGTAAAAAGCACAACGTATCGCATGTGGTGTTGGCTGGTGGTATTCCGTTGGCTGCGCATATCAAGACTATCAAGGAATATGGCGGCAAGGTGATTGGGTTCGCGCCTGCACTCGTTATCGGCAAAAAACTGATACGAAACGGCGTGGATGCGCTGGTGATTGAAGGCATGGAAGCGGGTGGGCACATTGGGCCGGTTACCACATCCGTATTAGCGCAGGAGATTTTACCGGCCATCCGTGAAGTTCCGGTATTTGTGGCCGGTGGCATTGGTCGTGGTGAAGTGATGGTGACCTATCTGGAAATGGGGGCTGCCGCTGTACAGCTTGGCACGCGTTTTGTATGCGCCACTGAGTGTATTGCACATCCAAAATTCAAGGAAGCCTTCATCCGTGCATCAGCGCGTGATGCTATGCCTTCGGTGCAGGTTGATCCTGATTTTCCGGTGATTCCCGTGCGTGCCATTATGAACAAGGCAACCGATGATTTTACGCGCACGCAGCACTCGGTCATTGCTGAATTTCGTGCAGGAAAGCTCGATAAAAAAGAAGCACAGCTCAAAATTGAGCATTTCTGGGCGGGTGCGCTGCGCAAGGCAGTGATTGATGGTGATATCGAAAATGGCTCGCTCATGGCAGGCCAGAGCGTTGGTATGGTTACCAAAATCCAGCCATGCAGGGAAATTGTTGAAGAGCTTATCGCACAGGCGGAAGGTTTTCTCACTGCACGTGCTGCATAAATTTTGCATCGCAGCAAATTAACCCTGTAGTACTTGACTTGCCGCGTGGCGGCAGGGCATTGTGCAGTACATGAAACAATCAAAAAAATCACTGCCCAAAGTGGCGACGCCGCTTTTATTGCTGCGCCGCATCAGAGACGTGATGGGTCAGGATGAAGGCGCACAGGCGCGGCTGGATAAAATTGTAACACTCATTGCTTCCGGCTTTTCTTCGCAGGTGTGCTCGGTGTATCTGCTAAGGGCAGGCGATGTGCTGGAGCTATTTGCCAGCGAGGGGCTGAAGGCGCAGTCAGTGCATCAGACACGCCTTGGTGTAGGCCGTGGGCTTGTGGGCACCATAGCGGCAACCGCAGAGCCGCTTAATCTTGCAGAAGCGAGTAAACATCCCAAGTTTGAATATCGCCCTGAAACGGGTGAGAAAATTTACAAGGCCTTTGTTGGTGTGCCAATATTGCAGGGTGGCAAGGTAATTGGCGTGCTGGTCGTGCAGCGCAAGGCCGCCAGAAAATATACCGCCGATCAGGTGGAAGTATTGCAGACCATTTCTATGGTGCTTTCAGAACTCACCGTATCCGGCCAGCTGGTTTCCATGCAGGAAATCAAGACGGCAACCGGCGGCTTGATGACGCTACAACTCAGCGGTACTAGGCTTTCTTCCGGCATTGCCAAGGCGGTTGCCGTTCTGCATGAACCACAATTGGTGATTACTAATTATGTGGCTTCCGACATCAATCATGAAAAACAACGGTTTGACGATGCGATGCGCGCACTCAGGCAATCTTTTGGTGAATATATTGAATCCTCCGGCCTGCCTGAAGGTGATGAGAAGCGTGAAATCATCGAAACATATCTGCTGTTCACCCGTGACAAAGGCTGGCTTGCCCGTATTCATGAGGCGATTAATGCTGGACTTACTGCAGAAGCGGCGGTGAAAAAAGTGCAGGAAGAGTTGCAGGCGCGCATGAGCCAGATGGCAAGCCCATACATTAAAGAGCGAGTGCAGGATTTAGAAGATTTATCCAATCACTTGTTGCAGCTGTTGCTGGGTAAGCCGATGGGTGTTTTGGCGGCAGACCTGCCGGAAGCATTCATATTGGTGGCGCGTTCGCTCGGGCCTGCGGAACTTCTGGATTATGACTATACAAGGCTAAAAGGCATTGTACTGGAAGAAGGATCAATGACATCACACACGGCGGTAATTGCGCGTGCAATGGATTTACCGGCATTGGCCAAGGTGGATAATGCTGCGGATATTATTCAGGCAGGTGATACGCTGATTGTGGATGCTGAAAATGGCTGTGTCTATGTGCGCCCGAATGACGAAACTGAGCAGGCGATGGATGCCTATATCCGCCAGTATGCCGAGCGTGCTGCCGAATATGATCAGATAAAACACCTGCCGGCGCAGACGGCAGATGGTATTGACATCACATTAAATATCAATGCTGGGCTATTTGTGGATGGCACACAGATACTGGATCAGGCAGGTGTAAAAGGTATTGGTCTGTACCGTACTGAGCTCCCCTATATGGTGGCGAGTGATTTTCCTGATGTGGACATGCAGCGAAAACATTATGCGGCGATTTATAAGCAACTACCCGACAGGCCGGTGATATTCCGTACCTTTGATATTGGGGGTGATAAGAAAGTGCCCTACCTGCATATTGAGGAAGAAGAAAATCCGGCGATGGGCTGGCGTGCCACTCGCATTGGCTTGGAACGACCGACGATACTCCGCACGCAGTTTCGCGCGCTTATTGAAGCATCCGCTGGTCGTGAACTCCGGTTCATGCTGCCGTTCATCGCTCAGGTATCGGAGTTTGATGCAGCTAAAAAGCTGTTTGATCAGGAGCTGGATCAGGCCAGAGCGCGTGGTCAAGAGCTGCCTGCCAGCGTTAAGATTGGTATCATGATCGAGATACCTTCGATACTCTGGCAGCTTGAGATACTCATGCCGAAACTGGATTTTGTATCTATCGGCAGTAATGATCTGATGCAGTTCCTCTTCGCGTGTGACCGCAGTGCCGCGCACATGGCAAATGCATATGACACCCTCTCACCGGTGATGCTGAATGTGGTAAAGATGATTGTAGAAAAAGCAGCAATGCATAAGGTAGAAGTTGGGTTTTGTGGTGAAATGGCCAGAAAGCCCCTTGATGCACTGGCACTCCTTGCAGTAGGTATACGCAATCTATCCGTTTCTACTTCTGCGCTTGGGTCAGTGAAAGCGATGATTCGTCAGACATCGCTGGTATCACTCACCGAATATGTGCAATACCAGCTGGATACAGGCGAGGCGAGCATTCGTCATCTGCTTGCCGCCTACGCTAAAGATCATGGCATTCCGGTATAGGGTATGACAGATACACACGCAGAAATCGGCAAGATGCTAAAATCCTCACGTGAATCCTTAAAAGTGCGGATCGAGGATGCTTCTCAGGTGCTGCACATCAGGACACGTTACTTGAAGGCTCTGGAAGACGGTCGTCTGGAAGATTTGCCCGGTCGTGCCTACGCTAAGGGATATTTGCTGGCTTATGCTGGTTATCTTGACATGGATAGAGATGAGATCGTTCGGCAATTTGAGAAGGTTGAGGCAAATTTCAGGCGAGGGTTCTTTCTGCCGGAAGTGCTGAAAAAGGAGAAAAGTCCAAGGCCAGGGCTTATCTGGCTGGGGGTTGGGGTGGCGATATGTGCCTATATATTGTGGGCTAACCTCGCAAAATCACCTTATGCGGGGGATGATGAAATTGCAGCCGCCGAGCAACAGTTGGTAAAAAATGGGCATATTTCTGCACTACTTGCTCAGAATCTGCCTTGCTTAAAGCTGGAAGTCGTATTATACCCCCCGTGTTATGCGGTGGATCTGGATGATAGCCTGTTCCCGCTGAAACGCCGGGTCACTTCCGTAATGGAACTAAAAATGTAATTCCCGGACTAACGGTTTGAAACGATGAATGAACATATGGCCGGGCGCCGGATTTCCCGTCAGGGTAAGATTGGGCATGTGATATTGGGTGGAGGTGCGCCTGTGATGGTGCAGTCCATGACCAATACGGACACGGCTGATGTGGATGCTACAGTGGCTCAAGTAAAAGCACTGACAGAGGCTGGTTCTGAGGTGGTGCGTATTACCGTGAATAATGAGGCGGCGGCAAAAGCGGTGCCGTTTATTGCAGAAAAAGTGAATGTGCCGCTGGTGGGTGATTTTCATTATAACGGCCATACGCTGCTGAATGATTATCCTGATATGGCAAAGGCACTCGCTAAATATCGCATTAATCCGGGCAATGTGGGGTTTGCGGATAAGCGCGACAAGCAGTTTGCTATGATGATTGAGGCGGCACTGAAATACGAAAAACCTGTGCGCATTGGCGCAAACTGGGGCAGCCTAGACCAACAGATGCTGGCTTTGGTGATGGATGAAAATGCCAAATCCGCAAATCCGCAGGATGCAAATGCCGTGATGCGTGAAGCGCTGGTGCGCTCAGCGGTGGAAAGTGCCAAATACGCAGAAAACATGGGCATGAAGCCAGAGCAGATTATTTTATCCTGCAAGGTAAGTCGTGTGCAGGATCTGGTGGCGGTGTACCGCGAGCTGGCAAAACGCTGCGATTATGCGCTGCATCTGGGGCTTACCGAGGCAGGCATGGGCAGTAAAGGCATTGTGGCGAGCACAGCAGCACTCAGCATTTTATTGCAGGAAGGCATTGGTGATACCATCCGTGTATCGCTCACGCCTGAACCAAATGGCGACCGCACACAGGAAGTGCGCGTGGCGCAGGAAATATTGCAAAGCATGGGGCTTCGTTCGTTCACGCCGCAGGTTACGGCCTGTCCGGGTTGTGGCCGCACCACCAGCACGGTGTTTCAGGAGCTGGCAGATAAAATACAGACCTATCTGCGCAATCAAATGCCTGTGTGGAAAACGCAGTATGCCGGTGTGGAAGAAATGAACGTGGCGGTGATGGGCTGCATCGTAAATGGCCCGGGCGAAAGCAAACACGCGCATATCGGTATTTCTTTGCCCGGCACTGGCGAGCAGCCATCTGCGCCGGTATTCATTGATGGCAAAAAAGCCATGACACTACGTGGCGAGCGCATCGCCGAGGAATTTCAGCAGATCGTGGAGAATTATGTGAAAGAGAAATACGGCAAGGAGAACCGCAAGCATGTCGCCTAAATTACAGCCTGTACGCGGTACGCACGATATTCTGCCGGATGAATTCGAGAAATTCCACGCAGTAGTTACGCGCGCGCGCGAACTGGCAACACTCTACGGTTTCAAAGAAATGGCGACGCCGATTTTTGAGCCAACCGAAGTATTTTCACGCTCCATGGGTGAAACCTCCGATGTAGTAAGCAAGGAGATGTTCAGCTTTGAAACCAAGGGTGGTGAGAGTGTGACGCTGCGGCCGGAATTTACCGCAGGTATTGTGCGCGCATTTTTGTCTAACGGTATGCAGCAGTATTTGCCACTTAAGTTATTTTCCACTGGCCCATTATTCCGTTATGAACGCCCGCAGAAAGGCCGCCAACGCCAGTTCCATCAGGTGAATTTCGAATGGCTGGGGGATGCAAGCCTGAATGCTGATCTTGAATTGATCTGTCTTGCGGGACACCTACTATATACTTTGTCAGGTAGGCAGGCTTGCACTTTGCTAATTAATACACTTGGAGATAGCGAATGTCGTGCAAAATATAAAGATGCACTTGTTGCGTATCTTTCTCCATATTCTAAGGAACTTTCTGATGATAGTCAGCGTAGACTTATATCTAATCCTTTACGGATTTTAGATTCAAAAAGCGAGCAAGATAAAAAATTACTTGAGAATGCTCCAGTCATTAACGAGTATTTGAGTGTTGCTGAAAGGGAGCGTTTCGAAATTACTGTTTCTGCATTAAGAAATAAAGATGTTCCGTTTTTCCAGAAAGTCATACCAACACCCTCACTGGTACGTGGGTTGGATTATTATACTGGTACTGTTTTTGAATTTATCTCTGAATCTGGGGATTTAGGTGCACAAAATACTGTGCTGGCGGGTGGTCGTTATGATGGCTTGGTTGAGCAAATGGGCGGAAAATTGACACCAGCTATTGGATTTGCTGCGGGGGTTGAGCGGTTATTGCTGCTAATGGATCAGTGGGCTATTTCAAAAGATATAAAAGTTGTGTTGTTGCCGTTAGAAGATATTAATCCCGATGCAATTTTACTATTATCTGCTGGCTTACGGAATCATTTCCTTGGACTTCAGATTAACATGAAACAGCAGGCAACAGTTGAAGTATTTTGGCAAGGAAACTTGAAAAAACGTATGGAGCGCGCTTCTCAGCAAAAAGCAAGCCATGTTATTATTTTTGGTGAGGAGGAAGCAAAACGTGATGCATGTACGGTTCGCAATATGGAGACACGCCAACAACAAGAAATAAAAATTGATGATTTATTTGTTGCAGAGAAACTTCGGCAGTTATTCGGCTTTGATAAATTAACTACTGGCTTTCGCCGGAATGACGAGGCTCAATCATGAGCTTTGAAGATACACTCCACATTATCGTACGGCGTCATGCTGAGCTGAATGACATGCTTTCGGCTGGGCAGGTTGGCGGTTCGGATTTTGCCAAATTCTCCAAGGAATATTCTGATCTCTCGCCAGTGGTGGATACCATACAGGGGTATATGAAGGCGCAGAATTCGCTCAAGGATTTACAGGCGATGATGGCGGATCCTGCGTGCGATGCAGAAATGAAGGCCATGGCAAAAGATGAGCTGGAAGAACTGGAGCGTAACATGCCTGCGCTCACGCGCTCTGTGCAGCTTGCGCTTTTGCCCAAGGATGAAGCGGATGAGAAGAACGCTATCCTTGAAGTCCGCGCAGGAACGGGCGGTGATGAGGCAGCGCTATTTGCCGCTGATTTATTCCGCATGTATCAGAAATATTCACAAAACCGCGGCTGGAAATTTGAAGTGCTTTCACTCTCTGAATCCGGCATTGGGGGTTATAAAGATGCCAGTGCGGAAATTACCGGTAGGGGGGTATTTGCTCGAATGAAATATGAATCCGGCGTACATCGTGTGCAGCGCGTGCCGGCCACGGAAACACAAGGCCGTATTCACACCTCTGCAGCAACAGTTGCGGTGCTTCCTGAGGCAGAAGAGGTTGATATTAAAATTGAAGATAAGGATCTGCGTATCGACGTGTTCCGTTCATCAGGCCCTGGTGGGCAATCGGTTAATACCACTGACTCTGCCGTGCGTATCGTGCATTTGCCGACGGGTCTTATTGTATCGCAGCAGGATGAAAAGTCACAGCACAAAAATAAGGCAAAGGCACTTAAGGTACTCCGTGCCCGCCTGTATGAAATGGAGCGTGAGAAGCTGGCGAATGAACGTGCGGCGTCGCGCAAAGAGCAGATTGGTTCTGGTGATCGCTCGGAACGTATTCGTACGTACAATTTCCCGCAAGGTCGTGTGAGCGACCATCGCATCAATCTCACTACTTACAATATTGATCAGGTGATGAATGGTGCACTGGACGAATTTATAGATGCGCTGACCGCTGATGATCAGGCAAAGCGTTTATCGGAGTTAAACTAAATGGCTAAAAGAGCACTATCCGTTTCAACATTTTCTGTGCCGGCGCATGAAGCGCTGCGCCAGGCAATACGCAGCCTTCAGACCGCGCATGTACAGAGTGCATCGCTCGATGCGCGATTGCTTTTGCTGCATGTTATGGGTATTGCGCATGAGCAGTGGGTGGTATCTCCGGATATGGATATGACGAGCGAACAAGCGACCCTGTATGAATCGCTGATTGCGCGGCGCGCGGCGCGTGAGCCGATAGCACATATCATCGGCAAGCGTGAATTCTGGAGCATGGATTTCAAAGTAACCAATGCCACGCTTGATCCGCGCCCCGATAGCGAAACGATTATCGAAGCATTGCTGCAACGTATTCCTGATAAAAATGCTGCGCTGAATATTCTCGATTTAGGCACAGGCACGGGCTGCCTACTGCTTACACTGCTGAAGGAGCTTCCGAATGCAAAAGGGCTTGGCATTGATCTAAGCCGTGAGGCGATGGCGGTGGCGCAGGAAAATGCCTTGAGTCTTGGGCTTTCCGCACGTGCGCATTTTCAGCATGGTAATTGGTGTGAAGGGGTATCTGGAAGCTTTGATGTGATTATCTCCAATCCACCGTATATACCCACGACCAGTATCAGGTCGCTTGCGCCGGAAGTGGCACAGTATGAGCCTAAACTAGCTTTAGATGGCGGCGAAGATGGGCTTGATTGTTACCGCAACATACTTGCGGCATTACCAACGATTCTAAATCAAGAAGGTATTGCGGCATTTGAAGTGGGTGCTGGACAGATTCAGTCAGTGGCTGAGATTGCTAGCGAAAACGGCCTTCAGCTTGAAGGCATGCGTAAAGATATGCAGGGGATTCCCCGTTGCTTGTTACTGAAACATTTTAACAATAGGAACTAATCATATGATGAGGAAGAGACCTTCGGGACAGAATAATAATTATGGGCACCAAAAAAGGCGCCATTCACATGGCGGCGGTGGGCACAGCAACAACGGCGGCGGTAACCGCCCGCGCAAGAATTATAGCGCAATGCGCGAGAAATATATGGGGCAGGCGCGTGATGCGCTGGCAGGTGGTGATCGCGTGCTGGCAGAATATTTCTACCAACATGCCGACCATTGCTACCGCATGATGATGGAAGAAGGCTTCCGCCCGAACCGTCCGCAGCAGCAGGCTGAAAGCGAAGCAGCGCCAGAAGTTGAAGCAGTACAGGAAATGTCCGAAATGCCGGAAATACAGAACACCAATCCACTTCCGGCTTTTATCACCAGCGGCTATAACACTGATACGCAAAAACCAGCAGAAGAGCCGGTGGTACAGAACTGGGAAGAGCGCGACGCTTAGAGCCTTTCCCATTTAGCCTTGCGCGTTGTTATCCTTCGGACTCGGTGTGCTCACGTACCTTTATGTACGCTGCGCGCACCTCGCCTCGGCTGCCTCGCGCAAGACTAAAGCGAAAAGGCTCTGTAAATTTGTATTACTCCTTATTCCCCAGCAAACACGATTCCTGAGCATTGCAGGTTTTGTATAAATCGGCGGTGAGTGTGCCGAAGCTGAGGTTTGTTTCCAGCCGCACGGGGAATAGTTTCTCATCATTGCTGAAATACATTATCATAGGCGGTTCTTTAGGATCGTGATCTGCAAGCTCTGATTTAGTGAATCCCGCAAGCAGGGTGCGTTTCGCCTGAACTGCAACAACGGGTACTTTCTTTCCTTCCATGCGGATGGTGCGTGTAGAAAGCAGGGTAAAATCCACTTGGGTCAAGCGGCGTCCATCATATACATTCAGGCGGAATGTTTTCTCGCCTTTCTCCAGCGCGTTGATAAGCAGCATACGAGCTTTAAGTAGTGCGCTTAGTGGATCAAAAGATCCATGTTTTTGTTCGGTAGAAACTGGTGTGCGCTTGGTCGGACTCTCTGGCGGAATAAGGGTTTCCTGATCGAACTTTTCACCCTTATAATTGATTTTTACATAACGCTTCTTTTTTTTGGTTTTATAATTTGTCTCATATTCAGAAGTGCTATAGGCGTAATCTTTTCCGCTGCCATCCACAGTGGTGTGGCTGGAATGTGATGTAAACAGGCTTACCACACCGGTTAAAATAATATCGGCGGTGGCGGAGTAATTCTGGGCATTCTGCTCGGTATGGATACCCGCTTTGGCAAAAGGAATACCTGAGAAACTGCATTTATAATAGCCGCGAAACGCCAGATCCTTGCTGTAACTGGCCGCCTGAGAATCCGTAATAAACAATAATAAACAAGGAATTATATAAAAAATAACGCGCTTGATATTGAGCAATGCCGAATCTGTACCCATATATACTATCATAAATATTCTCTGGGTTAGGATACGATATGAACTTTGAAAAATACACCGATAAATCAAAAGCCGTAATAGAAGCCGCGCAGGCATTGGCTTTGCGCTCTAATCACCAGCAGCTTACGCCTGAGCATATTCTGTCTGCAATGCTCGATGACAATGGCCGTATCACTGACAAGCTGATACGTGCCTGCGGCGGCATACCCGTGCGTGTGGCGGAGGAGGTGGAAGGGCTGCTGGCCAAGATGCCCAAGGTGACGGGGGCAGGACAGCTCTATATAACGCCGGAAACAGCCCGTTTCTTTGACATGGCTGAGCAGGTAAGCAGCAAAGCAAATGATGAGTATATTACGGTGGAACGTTTGCTTCAGGCGCTTTCCATGACGCAAGGCGCGCAGGCTGCCAAGATTCTTTCGGATGCAGGAGTTATGCCGCAGAAGATCAATGCGGCCATTTCGGATATGCGAAAAGGAAGGCTTGCCACCAGTGCCAATGCTGAAGACCAGTTTGAGGCACTAAAAAAATACACCAAGGATTTTACGGCACTGGCTAAGGCAGGGAAGCTCGATCCGGTGATTGGCCGAGATGAAGAGATACGCCGTGCCATGCAGGTGCTTTCCCGCCGTACCAAAAATAATCCGGTGCTGATTGGTGAGCCTGGCGTGGGCAAAACCGCCATTGTGGAAGGGCTTGCCCAACGCATTGTGGCGGGCGATGTGCCAGAGGCATTAAAGCGCAAACGATTGCTCTCTCTTGATTTGGGGGCGCTGGTTGCGGGCGCAAAATTCCGTGGGGAATTTGAAGAGCGCCTGAAAGCAGTGCTTTCTGAAGTGGCCGCTGCTGATGATGTGGTGCTGTTCATTGATGAGTTGCACACGCTGGTGGGGGCAGGGGCGGCGGAAGGTTCCATGGATGCTTCCAACCTTCTGAAACCAGCGCTTGCACGGGGTGAGCTGCACTGCGTGGGGGCTACCACGCTTAATGAATACCGCAAATATATTGAAAAAGATGCGGCACTGGCGCGTCGTTTTCAGTCTGTTTTTGTGTCGGAGCCTACGGTGGAAGATACGGTTTCCATATTGCGTGGCCTGAAGGAGAAATATGAACTGCATCACGGCATACGCATTACCGATGCGGCGATTGTATCAGCGGCGACACTTTCTCACCGCTATATTACGGATAGATTCCTGCCAGATAAGGCGATCGATTTAATTGATGAGGCGGCAGCGCGCCTGCGCATGGAGGTGGATTCCAAGCCCGAAGAACTGGATGAAGTTGACCGCAAGGTTATCCAGCTCAAAATTGAGCGTGAGGCTCTGAAGAAAGAAAGTGATGCGGCCTCTAAAGACAGGCTTTCCAAACTGGAAAAAGAACTGGCCGTGCTGGAAAAGCAAAGCGCGGATATGACTGGGCGTTGGGAAGCCGAGAAATCGCAGCTAAACAGTGTTCAAAAGATAAAAGAACAGCTGGAAGACGCACAATTACAGTTAAGCATAGCGCAGCGTGAAGGCAATCTGAGTAAAGCTGGTGAGTTGATGTATGGCGTGATTCCTGATTTGCAGAAAAAGCTGAAAGATACCGAAGGAAAAGACACAGAGGTAATGCTCAAGGAATCGGTCACCGATGAGGATATTGCCGCCATTGTATCGCGCTGGACAGGTATTCCGGTATCACGCATGATGGAAGGCGAACGCGAAAAACTCCTGCGTATGGAAGATAATCTGCGCAGGCGCGTGGTGGGACAGGAGGAGGCACTGGTTGCGGTGTCTGATGCTGTGCGCCGCGCCCGCGCAGGCTTGCAAGATCCTTCGCGCCCGATTGGTTCATTCCTGTTTTTAGGGCCTACCGGTGTGGGAAAAACCGAACTGTGCAAAGCACTGGCAGAATTTATTTTTGATGATGAGTCTGCACTGCTGCGCATTGATATGTCGGAATTCATGGAAAAACATGCGGTATCGCGCCTTGTGGGCGCACCTCCGGGCTATGTTGGGTATGATGAAGGCGGGGTGCTGACTGAGGCGGTTCGTCGCAGGCCTTATCAGGTGATTCTTTTTGATGAAGTGGAAAAGGCACATCCGGATGTGTTCAACATATTGCTACAGTTGCTGGATGATGGCCGCCTGACAGACGGGCAGGGGCGCACGGTGGATTTCAAAAATACCATCATTGTGCTTACCTCAAACCTTGGTTCTGACGTGCTGGCGAGTGCAAAAGAAGGTGCACTCAGCGCTGCTATGCGTGAACAAGTGATGCAGGTGGTGCGTAAATCATTCCGCCCTGAATTTATCAACCGGCTGGATGAAATTATTCTCTTCAAACGCCTTGAAAAGCAGGTGATGGCGAGCATTGTGGATATTCAGCTGGCAGGGCTTGCCAAGCGTCTGGGAGAACGCCACATCACACTCTCGCTCGATGATAAAGCCAAGGATTGGCTGGCAGAAGAAGGCTATGATTCTGTGTATGGCGCACGCCCCTTAAAGCGTGTGATACAGCGCGAATTGCAAAATGCTTTGGCTACTAAGCTACTCTCAGGTGATATTACTGATGGTGCAAAGGTGCGCGTGCAAGGCTGGGAAGGCGGGCTTAAAATCTCAGCGTAAGTAGCTTATTCTGAGGATTTAAGCAGTTTTGTATCCAGCTGCGCCACCTTGGTTTCAGGCTTGGTAAGCGATGCAACCGTTGCTTTTACCTGCTCTATATTCCTGCGGAATGCCGCAAGTTCTTTGCCGCCAAGCACATTACCCGTTTTGAATTTCACGTTTGCCGGATTTACCTGCGCGCCATTCACCATGACTTCGTAATGCAGATGTGGGCCGGTGGAGGCACCCGTTGAGCCGACATAGGCAATAATCTGGCCTTGTTTTACCTTGCCACCCTGACGGATACCGGAAGCAAAGCGGCTGATATGTGCATATGCTGTAGAATAGCTGGAGTTATGTTTTAAGCGGAGATAATTACCATATCCGCCTTTTGCACCTACGAAATCAACCGTAGCATCACCGGCTGCGTAAATTGGGGTTCCGGTAGGTGCGCCGAAATCCACGCCACGGTGCATTTTGCTGTATCCCATGATTGGGTGCCTGCGCATGCCAAAACGTGAGGTAATTTTTGCACCGTTGATAGGCGTACGTAGTAAGCCTTTCCTTACGCTTTCGCCTTTTTCATTGTAATAATCTGCATTGCCGCTTGAGTCGGTAAAACGATATATGCGTTGTTTGCGGTCACCCAGTGTCAACTCAGCATACATAAGGTTTCCAGTGCCCGCAGACTCACCCTTTTCGGTTTCTAGTTTTTCGTACAGTATGCTGATGGCATCGCCATCTTTTATATCGCGCTGAAAGTCGACATCATAACTATAGGCATTAATCAGGCTACCTACCAGACCAACGGGAAGGCCAGCATCTGCCGCAGTTTCGTAAAGGCTGCTGGTGATTTTTCCGCCTGCATGGGCAAGCTTGCGCTCTACTTTCGCCTCCAGTTTTTTTACGGCAAACGTATCATTCGTGTTGCGTGTTACTTCCAGTGAAGACGTAACGGATACTGGAATAAACATGGATTGCAGGGCAACCTTGGAAGGATCTTTTGGGTGTTTGTCAATCTGCACTTCAATATCTTTGCCTGCCGGCATTTTACGCGGATCAAAATGTTTGCGAAGTGCCGCAACAACAACGTGTGCCTCATCGGATGAAATACCTGCATCACCAAGCAATGTACTGAGTGTGTCGCCATTTTCGAGCTTGAGGCTTAGCTTGAGTGGATATTGTTTCGTATCCGGAATGGCTGTTGGTGCTGCCGATACCGTGGTTTCCGCAGGTTGTACTATTTCAGGCGTAGTAATAGGTGCTGTGCTGGTTTCAGTAAATAGCTGCACCTCTTTCGCGACCACTTCAAATTCAGGAATTTGTGGCTCAGATGCTGTAATCTCCGGTGTTACAACAGATTCTACAGCTGTTGCGGCAACAGATATCGAGGTTGGAGCGTGATCTGCTGCAACAGGAGTGAGGCTTGTCGTGCCCGTAAGGGCAGCATTGCAGCCCAAACTGAAGGCAATGCCGAGTGCAAACCAGGAAATACGAAGTTTCGCAGCGCGCGATGAAGGGAGTGATTTTGACACCAGCTTAACAGGATAAGCCGGAAGAATGCCGTGTGGCAGTGCTAAACTAACGCTTTGATTCATATTTTGAATTATTAACTTTCGACTGCGTGTTTTACACTACCAGACGTAAGTGATTTTTGTGCTTATGCCAACCTTAAAAAACACCAAAATGCATTTTTTTACACATCCTTCATATTTTAGCTTGACTGGGCATGGTCATGCAATTAAATTACGCGCCTCCGCTGAATGGAGGGAGATACTACTTTTAGCCTCTAAGTTATTGAAATTTAGAAGCTTTTGGCAAGTCCCCCATCCTCGGTATTTGATTAAAAATTATCGTTCATTGTCAGCGGTGGTCATTTGTGTCTCACAGTGGCTAAGACTTTCAACGAACAAAACATTGGAAAAGGATACCCATGCCAACAATCAATCAGTTGGTTCGCAAGCCGCGCCGCGCTTTGACCAAGCGCAGCAAATCCGCGCACTTGAAACAGTGCCCGCAGAAGCGTGGTGTGTGTACGCAAGTAAAAACAGTAACGCCCAAGAAGCCTAACTCTGCTCTTCGTAAAGTTGCGCGCGTGCGCCTTACCAACGGATTTGAGGTGTTCGGATATATTCCAGGGGAAGGCCATAACCTGCAGGAGCACTCTGTAGTGCTGATTCGTGGTGGCCGCGTAAAAGACTTGCCAGGTGTGCGTTACCATATCATTCGCGGTACGCTGGATACTCAGGGTGTCAAAAACCGTAAACAGTCTCGCTCCGCATACGGCGCGAAACGTCCGAAATAATGAGGAAATAGCATGTCTCGTCGTCATTCCGCACAAAAACGTCAAGTCCTTCCCGATGCAAAATTCGGTGATATCGTACTGACCAAGTTCATCAACACCATGATGTACGATGGTAAAAAGTCTGCAGCTGAAGCTATCGCTTACAGCGCGCTTGACCTTATCAAGAAAAAAACCAGCGCGGATCCAATCAAATTTTTCCGTGATGCTTTGGATAACATTAAGCCTTCGGTTGAAGTGCGTTCGCGCCGTGTGGGTGGTGCAACCTATCAGGTGCCAACCGAAGTGCGCTCTGAGCGTCAGCTTGCGCTTGCGTTGCGCTGGCTTATTGAGGCGTCGCGCAATCGTAAGGAAAAAACCATGTCTGATCGTGTGGCTGCTGAATTAATGGATGCGGCAAATGGTCGTGGTGGTGCGGTGACCAAGCGTGAAAACACCCATAAAATGGCCGAGGCAAACAAGGCCTTCTCGCATTATCGCTGGTAAGGAAAAAAGAAGACTATGCCACGTAAGACACCACTTAAAGATTATCGTAACATTGGTATTTGTGCGCACATTGATGCGGGCAAAACAACCACCACTGAGCGTATTCTCTATTATACCGGTAAATCCCATAAAATCGGCGAAGTGCACGAAGGTGCTGCAACGATGGACTGGATGGAGCAGGAGCAGGAGCGTGGTATTACCATTACCTCCGCGGCGACCACCTGTTTCTGGAAAGACAAGCGTATTAATATCATTGATACTCCTGGTCACGTGGATTTCACTATTGAAGTAGAGCGTTCTATGCGCGTGCTCGACGGTGCTGTGACTGTGTTTGACTCTGTTGCTGGTGTTGAGCCGCAATCTGAAACGGTGTGGCGTCAGGCTGATAAATACAGCGTTCCACGTATCTGCTTTGTGAATAAAATGGATCGTATTGGTGCTAACTTTGAGCGTACCGTGCAGATGATGATTGACCGCCTCGGTACCGTGCCTTTAGTTATCCAG
The DNA here is from genome assembly GCA_046344715.1 of Alphaproteobacteria bacterium. Lineage (GTDB taxonomy): Bacteria > Pseudomonadota > Alphaproteobacteria > Rickettsiales > SXRF01 > CAZAQK01. The sequence goes on from JBKDKX010000017.1 coordinate 66,208, forward strand.
CTCCCTATCGGTTCTGAGGATAAGTTTGAAGGAGTGATTGATCTCATCAAGATGAAAGAGATCGTGTGGAAGGGCGAAGAGCTCGGCGCTAAGTTTGACGAAGTTGAAATCCGTGCTGAATTTCAGGATAAAGCAAAAGCTGCCCGTGAGAAAATGATTGAAACCGCTGTCGAAATGGATGACGCGGCGATGGCTGCGTATCTTGATGGTACTGAGCCAACCGAAGAAAAGCTGAAAGAATGCATTCGCAAAGGTACGGTTATCTTTAAATTCGTGCCTGTATTGTGCGGTGCTGCTTTCAAAAATAAAGGCGTGCAGCCGATGCTGGATGCGGTGGTAGACTTCCTGCCAAGCCCCGTTGATATTGCAGCAGTAAAAGCGATTGATGTGAAGACCGATGCAGAAGTTATCCGCAAAGCGGATGACGCTGAGAAATTCTCCGGTCTTGCGTTCAAAATTATGACGGATCCTTTTGTGGGTTCGCTCACTTTCGTGCGTATTTATTCTGGTACACTCACATCTGGTTCGTATGTGCAGAACACGATTAAGGATAACCGTGAGCGTGTGGGGCGTATGTTGTTGATGCACGCAAACAGCCGTGAAGACGTAAAAGAGGCATTTGCTGGTGATATTGTGGCGCTTGCAGGTCTTAAAAACACCACGACAGGTGACACTATCTGTGATGTTGATCATCAGGTGATCTTAGAGCGCATGGAATTCCCAGAGCCGGTAATCGAGCTTGCGGTAGAGCCAAAGACAAAAGCTGACCAGGAAAAAATGGGTATTGCGCTGTCTCGCCTTGCTTCGGAAGATCCATCGCTTCGTCTTTCTACCAATGAAGAAACTGGCCAGACCATTCTTAAAGGTATGGGTGAGTTGCACCTTGAAATTATTGTGGATCGCATGAAGCGTGAATTCAAAGTGGAAGCAAATGTTGGTGCGCCGCAGGTGGCATACCGCGAAACCATCACCAAGAAATATCAGGTGGACTACACACACAAGAAGCAGTCGGGTGGTTCGGGTCAGTTTGCGCGCGTTATCATTGATTTAGAGCCGCTAAAAGCTGGTGAAGGCTTCGTTTTTGAAAGCAAAATCGTTGGTGGTTCCGTGCCTAAGGAATATATCCCAGGTGTAGAAAAAGGTCTGGAATCCATCGTGAGCAACGGTGTGGTCGCCGGCTTCCCGACCATCGATTTTAAGGCAACGCTGGTTGACGGTGCATATCACGATGTGGATTCTTCCGCACTGGCGTTCGAAATCGCCGCTCGTGCAGCTTTCCGTGAGGGTATGCCAAAAGCAGGTCCGGTTCTTTTAGAGCCAATTATGAAGGTAGAAGTAGTAACGCCAGAAGATTATATGGGCGATGTGATTGGTGACTTGTCATCCCGTCGCGGTCAGGTAACCGGCATGGACAGCCGCGGTAATGCCCGTGTTGTGGATGCAATGGTGCCGCTGGGTTCTATGTTCGGGTACGTAAACACGCTGCGTTCTATGTCGCAGGGGCGTGCTCAGTACAGCATGGAATTCCATCACTATGAAGAAGTTCCTGCCAATGTGGCGGAAGAAATTAAAAAGAAAGTAGCTTAAAGGAGCATTGATATGACCAAGGAAAAATTTGAGAGAAATAAGCCGCACTGTAACATTGGGACGATTGGTCACGTTGACCATGGTAAGACGTCGTTGACTGCTGCGATTACGAAGGTTTTGGCTGAGCAGGGCAAGGCGAAATTCACGTCATAT
>JBKDKX010000018.1:0-104052 GCA_046344715.1 Alphaproteobacteria bacterium
CCATATAGTAGTGTGTGATACGTTCGGTAATGACGACAAGTGGCGCAACCTCTCCAAGCATATTGTTTTTGAGATTATCCATCCGGATAAAATGTTCGACTGGATAGAGTTCAATCGCGCGCACATTGAGATAATTTATCATCTCGGTGGACTGTCTTCGACAGTTGAAAGAAACATCGATGATGTGTTGCAAAACAATCTTACACTTACGTTGAAGTTGTGGCGCTGGTGCAATGCGCGGGCTATCCGGCTTGTCTATGCATCGGCCTCGGCAACCTATGGTGATGGTAGCCACGGCTTTGAAGACAGTAGTGACCTGAATTACCTGCGATCACTCAAGCCACTTTCCGGCTATGGCTGGAGCAAGCATATTTTTGATGTGCATGTGGCGGGTGCGGTGGCGCGTAATGAGGTGTCTATTCCGCAATGGGCAGGGCTTAAATTCTTCAATAGCTACGGACCAAATGAATATCATAAAGGCGACCAGCGCAGTGTGATTTCCAAGATTGCACCTGCGGCGTTGCAAGGCGCATCGATAAAATTATTCCGATCCTATAATCCGTCATATGCCGACGGCGAGCAGAAACGTGATGTGATTTATGTAAAAGATTGCGTACGTGTGCTGCTTTGGCTTCTGGATAATCCGCGTGTGTCTGGCCTTTACAACGTGGGTACTGGCAAGGCCAGTACCTTCAATGAAATGGCGGCTGCGATCTATGCTGCCATTGGCCGCAAGCCAAACATTAGTTATATCGACATGCCGGAAACGCTGGTAAAAAAATACCAGTATCTCACCGAAGCCAATATGAAAAAGCTGCGCGTTGCAGGCTATAAGGCTGATTTTACATCCCTTGCTGATGGCGTGCGCGATTATGTGCAGAATTACCTGACCAAGGAAGATATTTATCTCTAAAATGCCCTAATGTGCATTTTTCCCCTTCCGGTGCATAACACTTGCGGGTATTTCTATAAATATAGGCTCAAAAAAGTCTGACTACTCACCAACAAAGTTTAATGGTAATAGGGTCGCACCAGTTTGGTGGTATCCTGTCCTGCGGCGTAAGTGTTCTTTTGTGATTCCACAAACGTACGCCCATCGAAATCAACATAGCGGTTGCCCTCATAATCGAACATGCTCCAGAAGCGCGTATTTACGGCATGTTGTTCCAGTACAGGAAGTATCGCCGAGGGCATCACTCCGCCAGGCAATGAAGAAAACAGGATATTCTCGGCAGCATGTGCTGCATCTGTAAGTAGTGCGGTCATTATTTTGTGATGTGGTATATAGCGAATACCCATAAATTTCTGCCGTACACCATTATATGTTGCGTCATGAGCAGGTGCTGATTGTGCATTGGTGGGAGTGTCCAGCATCATGCGTATATAGGCATCTTTAGGCAAATCAGTAATAAATTGTACATAGCGACTATCTAGTATCTTGGCTAAGGAATGTGTTTTGTTATTCCATTCTGTTTCATCAGTAACGGGCAACATGCACTCCAGTTCATTACTGTACCGCACGGGGTTACAGAATGTGATATATTTTTCAGCATTTATCAGTGGTGTAATGGCTGCCTTCAGAGCTGCACTATCAAGATTCAACGGCAGGCTTTCTATCAACGCTCCATCAAAGCTGGTTGCGTTCAGCCTGATACATTCAAGGTATGTAAGTAGCGCTTGCAGGTTTTGTCCGCGTAGCAGGGAAGGGGCAATGCGCGCGTAATGGTTTTCACGCCTTACTACGGGTATGGATGGTTGCTGATAATTCTGGTTCCAGAGTATTTCACCATATTTAACGTATGCGACAGGGGCATGGCTTCGGAATGCATTAAGTAGTTCTGCGGATATTTTGTCGAGCTGGTTGGTTACATCATGTATGTCTAGCGTGGTATCGGTAAGGCTTTTGGCACTTAGGGCAAAGCCGCCTTCAAAGCGAATATCTGCTGCAACAATCAGGCCAGCGCGCAAAATATTAGCCACTAATTCCGGTGCATCCTGCAGTGTGCGCATGGCACTCAGGAAAATAATTTTCTGTCCACTTCCATGCCGTAAATACCCACGTCGTAATAAGTCTTGTGCAATTAGTGAGGAGTACCATGAAAGCGTATCCGTTCCACCGCAGATGACAGGGGTCAGATTGTTTTTAAGTGCGGCGATTATGCCATCGCGCAATATGGGGTAATGCACGCAGATATCAAAATCAATGCTGTCGATGGTATAAGGTTTTACAATATCATGGTAGCCAAGCGATGCTGCAAGTACCTGCACCGTATCGGTTGATGGCACTAAAAGCCCTTCAGCATTGCGCACAGCACTTAGTGTGCCACCGGTAAGAATCAGATGAAGTTCTGCCATACTCAAAAACTCACTGGAGTGTAATATGGTTTGGAGAAACTATAACCATATTTTTGGCACATGGCAGCAAGAGAGTCTGGTATTGGCGTGCTCTCATATTCATGTTCCCATGTATCAAAATACTTTGTGTTCATGGCCTCTTGGATGTTAGTTGCATCACTAATCGCTTTATCGGTTATGTTCAGGAAGTGGTACAATCCTTGGATGCTTTTCTGTGGGTGTTGCACCAGTTCCTCATATGTAATCACAATTTTCTTTGAGATATGTGGCAAATCATTTTGCATAATCTCATGCGCTTTCTGCCAGTGTTGCAATAATTCCGGTATGGATGTATGCGACCATTTTTGTGTGGCAAGCGATACGGCAATGGGGTGACGCACGATAAAAATGAAATAGCAGTTTGGCAACATTGCTTGCAGGAAGCGGCTGCGGATAACATTGGGTGGCGATTTTTCCAACAATATGGGTTTATTCAGATTCCAGAATCTGCTCCACTCTGCCAATAATTTAGTACGGTTGGCATCGTTTACGAGTGGGGATGCTTCGGTCAGATGAGCCGCTGTATCAAAGCAAAATTTCCCAGGGCCTCCTGACGCGCGACCGGTTGGATACACGGTTTGCAAATGCTGGCCTTCGTCTTCAGGTGCGCCGGTATTGGTAAACCCACTGATGTCTGGATGATCACGTAGAATATTATGCAGCAGTGATGTACCACTGCGATGCAGGCCGCAAATAAACAGAAATCGATGGTTGTTTGACAGTGAGCGTACAGCGAATATATTTTGTGTGCCGCTCATCTATTTTTTCAAATAATCGCGATAGGCTTCATTCACGCCATCGAGGCGTTTCTTGATAGCATCGCCCATCACATCCTGCATGCTGTTGGAGAATTGCAGGCCGATATTTTTGCCTTCAATAGCAAGGGCAGCATTATGCAGATTGCCAGCGATACTACCCGAGAGATGATAGCCAAGATTGGCGGCAGTGCCCACCAACTTTGCCCATTCATGGTCGCCCGATTTGAGCAGTGAAAGGCTTGGCCATGTTTCCTTGAATTTGAACTGGTAACGGTGATAAAGCGCGAGTGACAGCTTCACACGCTCGCGGTGTGTAAGGCCGGTCAGTGCTGATTGTAGTATACGATGATACGCCCAGTCTGCGCGATATTCCGGATGAATATGAAGCGCAATATCAGATAATAGGCAGAATGCCATGCGAAGCCTGCGCTCTTTTTCTGATTCATCTTTTAAGAGTGGATACATCCACGTAAATATTTCGTTAGCGTAAGCCGTGGATCGCCCGCCTTTGGTGGCAAACTCACTGCAGGAAGCAAGCAGGCCATCCTGTTCTCTGATATACGGCGAAAGTTTTTCATACAAATATCCTTCACGGATACCGCTGGCGGAGAATACAATAAATTCAGGCTTAGTGGTGGTAATGATTTTTTCAAGAATAATCGCAGCGCCTGGAAGCTGTGGTACTCGCCGTACGGCTGATCCTGGCAGCTTTTCAATTTTATCATTGCTGAGAGTGAGGAGTTCCTGCACAAAAACCAGCATTTCTTTGGCGTCTACTTTATATTCGTGAAGTATGCGCAGCGGGTGATTATATACCGTCATATAAATGCGGGCGAGGGCACGGAAGCTGCCGCCGATGGCATAAAAATTCGGCACTTTATGGTCATCAAGCCATGTGAGTTCATCGAAGCGTTTATCAATCAGCTTGCGGAGTTTTTCACGATCACCTTTGGTTTCATCGATCATCCGCAGTGAGCCAAGTGGCAGGCTGGTATGGTCTTCGATTTTACCGTTATCCAGCCAGACAAGTTCTAAACTTCCACCGCCTAAATCGCCCGTTAGGCCTGCGGGTTTATACATGGAGGAACATACGCCATATGCGCCAAGCCGAGCTTCTTTTTTGCCGGAGATGACATCGACATCAATATCATAGGTTTTTTCCAGGTATTTGACGAAGGATTCACCGTCTTTAGCATCGCGCACGGCAGCGGTTGCCATTACGTATAATGACGTGATTTCCATGTTGCGTCCCATGGCGAGGAAACGTCTGAGAGTATCGCGTGCCATTTCCACGCCTTCAGGATTTAATATGCCGGATGCGGCCAAGCCTTTGCCGAGCGCGCACATGACCTTTTCATTATAGATAGGCACAGGTGAACGTTTCTGCTGGTCGTAAATGACGAGGCGGATGGAGTTCGAGCCGATGTCGATAATGCCGATTCGGCCATCACGGAAAGGCTGGTCGCTGCGTTGCAAGGTTTCATTCATGGCGTTCTTATGCCAGAAGGCAAAGCACGGGGCAAGTCTTGAGTATTACGCTTCTTTTTTCAGTGGCTTATACTTAAGCATCTGCGTGCTTTTGGCTTTTTTAAGGCTTTTACCGCGGCCGGACAGGCTGGGGTTTTGTATGAAATAATCATGAGCGGAAAGGCTGTTATTGGTTGAGATTAGGCGTTGGTAGGTGCCATCTGGCTGCATAACCCAGCTTTGCTTTTCGTCTTTCAGGTTGGCCACCATGATCTGTCCCATGATCTGCTCATGCACGGTGGCATTCTCGATAGGGATCATAGTTTCCACGCGCCAGTCGAGGTTGCGTGGCATCCAGTCAGCGGATCCTATATATACTTTTGCATCGGGTGAAGGCAGGCCATGGCCACCACCAAAGCAATAGATGCGTGAGTGTTCCAGGAAACGCCCGATAATGGATTTGACACGGATATTTTCTGAAAGCCCTGGCACACCAGGGCGCAAACAGCAAATTCCGCGTACCACCAGTTCGATAATCACGCCTGCCTGCGATGCTTCATAGAGTGCATCAATAATTTCCGGGTCAACCAGCGCGTTCATTTTTGCCCAGATTGCTCCGGGCTTGCCCTTTTTTACGTGACATATTTCATCATGGATAAGCTGGGTGAGGTGCTTGCGTAAATCGCGTGGGGCTATCACGAGCTTCTTGAATGATTTTGGTGGTGCATAGCCAGTGACAAAATTAAATAAATAGGCAGCGTCTCGGCAGAGCACTGGATCGCAGGTAAAATAGGATAAGTCAGTGTAAATTTTTGCAGTCGTCGGATGATAGTTACCCGTGCCGAAATGTACATATGATACCAGCTTGCCGCTTTCACGACGCGTAACCAGCGTTACTTTTGAATGCGTTTTGAGTGTTACGAAACCATACACCACCTGTGCACCGGCGCGCTCCAGATCACGTGCCCATTGAATATTTGCTTCTTCATCAAACCGTGCTTTGAGTTCCACCAACGCGGTCACGGATTTTCCTGCCTCGGCCGCCGTAATCAGTGCTTTGGCAATAGGAGAGTCTTTGCTGGTGCGATACAACGTTTGCTTAATGGAAACGACATCTGGGTCTTCTGCTGCCTGCTTCAAAAACTGCACCACCACATCGAACGATTCAAACGGGTGGTGCACCACAATATCTTTGGCAGCGATTGCAGCAAAACAATCACCTCCATAGTCGTTGATACGTTCAGGAAATCGCGCTTTGAAAGGTGAATAACGCAAATCTACAGGCATATATTCGAGCAATGATCTAAGCGAAGCAAGTCCCAGCATGCCGCTGACTTCAAACACATCATTTGCGTCAATTTTTAAATGCTCTGATACGAATTGTACGAGTGATCTTGATGCAGGTGCGGCGAATTTGGTGCGAATTACGCGTCCGCGCCTGCGCTGCTTAAGTGCACGTTCAAAATTACGCACGAAGTCGGTATTTTCTTCTTCCACATCGAGTTCGCTGTCGCGGATGATACGAAACAACGCGGAATCCGTTTTTTTAAACCCGGGCATCAGCATATTGCAATAGGTTTCAATAACATCTTCGAGCATCACAAAACGTTGCTTTTTGCCTTTGGCGGGCAGGTGTATAAAGCGCGGCAGGCGATGCGGTAGCGGCACAATAGAAATTTGCGAGCGTGTTTTTTCGACCGTGCTTAAGTGTAGTACGAGTGCTAGTCCCAGATTCGGCAGGAACGGAAACGGGTGCGCCGGATCAATGGCAATCGGTGTTAGTACCGGAAAGACATTCTCAAGGAAATACTCTTCCAGCCATGCCGCATCTTTTTCATCTAATGTTGCTGCTTTGATGATGTGAATATTTTCCTTGGCTAGTGCTTCGCGCAGGGTAATCCAGCATTCATGCTGCTTTTCCACCATGGTTAGAGAGCGTTTGCTGATGGCTTCCAGCTCTTCTGCAGGACTTAATCCATCGATACTTTTTTTGGTAACGCCCTGATCCACATAATCTTTAAGCCCTGCCACACGCACCATAAAAAATTCATCAAGGTTGGAGGCAGAGATGGCAAGGAAATTGATGCGCTCGGCTAGTGGTACATTAGGGTTTGCCGCTTCTTCCAGCACACGCGTATTGAAGGCAAGCCACGAGGTCTCGCGGTTTATATAGCGCTCATGCGAATGCTTTGGAATCGATTCGATGCGTTTTTCGGTCATAAGATATTGTGATTACGGCAGAAGCAGAACCTACAATTATAACTTGGTGATAATGTATTTTGTGTTAAAAATAAACCTGTTAGAAGCAATTATAATGCCTGTTCTTATACAGACAATAAGGAGTACATGCAAAAAAACCTTTATATTCTGAGGCATGCCAAGGCAGAGGCCATCACCCACGGGGGCGATGACCATGTGCGCCCGCTGGCAGAAAGAGGCCTGCGCGAGGCTACCCAGATGGGCAAATACCTGATGAACCAGCATCTCTGGCCAGAGAAAATTCTGTGCTCTACCGCCACACGCACGCGCCAGACATGGCTTGCCATTCAGGATGTGTTGCCGCAGACCATCCCCATTCATTATGAAGAAAAACTATACCATACGTCTGCGCCAGATATCGCGCAAATCATTGGTGCAGAGCCGGATAACATTGCAAAACTGATGGTAGTAGGCCACAATCCAGGGCTGCACGAATTGTGTATGCGCCTTGCCAAAGACGGCGATAACAAGCTGCGCCATCAGGTGGCCATGCGGTTTCCTACCTGTTCTTTCGTTGAGTTACAGTTTAATGGCTCATGGCGTGACCTGAATACAGCGGATACATCGCTAGTGCGCTTCATTACGCCGGATAGTTTGTAACATTGCCAGACGGCCGGTAAGCCGGATTTTGTCGAGGATGATCATTCATCTGGGATGTATGTCGCCACACACCTCGTGCAACCTACCCGAATGGTATCGCGTTGGGCGCGCACCATCCCTATTTGGTCTTGCTCCCGGCGGGGTTTGCCCTGCCACTGCTGTTACCAGCAGCGCGGTGCGCTCTTACTTTAAGCTTCAGGCTTTCGCCTTTGGCCGCACCTTTTCACCCTTACCCTTGCGGGCGGTATAGTCTCTGTGGCACTTTCCCTAAAGTCACCTTCGGCGGGTGTTACCCGCCACCGTGCCCAATGGAGTCCGGACTTTCCTCGAGGCTTGCGCCCCGCGATCATCTGGCCGTCTAGCACACGCAGTCTATATCAACATGAGCAATCCCGCAAGCAGGTGCGAGCATTGCTTATCCCACTGGCCAGTAAGATCTTTCTGGCGGTAGTGCCGCTGGAAGGCAGTGATAGCCTTGGGCAGATCGGTAATATCATAGCCATAATCGGCCAGTTTTTCTGCCGGTGATTCATTGTAGGTAACTTTAGGCAGTAGGCCGATGCCGAATTTGCCAAGCGTCTGCCAGTCGAAATATTCACCCGGGTCTTCCTTGCGTGAAGGTGCAATATCCGAATGTCCAACGATATTGCGCAGCTCGATGTTTTTATTGCGCGCAAGAATTTCTTTACACAGAAGCGTTACGCTCTTCATCTGCACGGCGGGGAAGGGACGATAGCCAAATTCATGGCCGGGATTGACGATTTCCACACCAATTGAACGCTGGTTGATATTATCATGACCGCGCCATTTGCTGATACCTGCATGCCACGCGCGCGCGGTTTCTGGCACCAGCTTGAAGACATCGCCATTTTCTTCTACCACATAATGCGCACTGACTTTTGCATCAGGATTGCACAATCTATCAAGTGCTTCCTTGCCTGTGCGCATACCAGTGTAATGCAATACCAGCATATCCACATTGTGGCCGGCACGTGTATCAAAATTCGGAGATGGACGTTCAGTAACTATCATACAGGTTCATCCAACATGGCGAGTTTAGGTCTTCTTATCACGATAATGGCAACCCCTGCAATGGTGATGGCACCACCAATGAACATTTCCATGCTAAGTGTTTCGCCAAAGAAGATACTACCGAAGATGGCGCCGAGAATAGGGGTAAGCAGTGAATAAGGCGTTACGTGCGTCACCGGATGGGTGCGCAGCAGGTAATTCCATAAACCATAGGCAATAATAGTGGAGCATATAATGGAATAGGCAAGGCCAAGTGCGGCATCAAGCGGAACGCCGGAGAGCGTGGCAAGTGCTTCGGGTTCGGCAAAGAAAGCTACCAGCAAGAGTTGTGGTGCGGTAAGCAGGGACATCCACGCCAGTAATTGCATCATGCTCGATGTTTTAACCTGTTTGGTAAAAATATTGGCAATGCCCCAGAAAAATGCAGCACCGAGCGCACAAAGCCACGGCAGTTTGTGGCTTTCGATTTCTGGCGCTCCGAATACAATCAACATGCCGCTAAATGCAATTATCAGGCCGCTGGTGCGCCATATGCCCAGCTTGTCATTCAAAAACAACGCGCCAATCACACAGGAAAACGGCACGCCTAGTTGTGTGGTAATGGCGGTGCTGGCAATAGATAATCCATTGGCCAGCGCAATATAGGGCAGTGAAAAATGCAGTGAATTGAGCACTGAAAGTACGGCAATGGATCGCATCTGATCCCGCGTTGGGCGTGTGACAAAAGGTACGAGTATCGCCGCCGTCAGCGCAAAGCGTAGGGCAATCAAAAATACAGGTGGAAAATGCTCAAGGCTGATTTTCGCTGCTACGAAATTGCCACCCCAGAGGATGGTAACTAAAAGGGCGTAAAAAATATGTAGGGGGGGCATAAAAATAGGATGACTAGATAACTCGATGACTCACATTATCTAGTCAACAAGTCATCGAGTCAACCGGTCATCCATTACGCAGCCTTTTTACTCAGCACCTTATATGCCTTGTTGATTTCTGATGCTTTAAGCCGCAGTAGCATTTCTACTTCTGGTGATAGTTCTTGTGTAGCGTAGCGATCTGGGTGGTATTCGCGCATCAGTTCATGATATTGTTTTTTGATTTTGGTTGCAGAAGCGCGTTTGTTTACACCAAGTACCTGATGGGCATCGGGCGCGCCAATATTTTTATCACGAATGCTGGTGTACTGCGAAGCGCTCAGGCCAAGCATGTGCGCGATTTTTGCCAGCATCATCTCAGAGGCGGGGGATACAACACCATCGGCGCCCGCTATTCTGAAAAGACGTTCCACCAGCTCTGAATAAAGCGGCATGTTGCGCGGATATACATATTTTATCTGGTTCACATAGTGACTGAAATGCACGGTGTTCTCACACGCAATGGCAAAGAGAGAGCGTATCTTCATGCACACGCCGCCAAGCAGCGGGAAGGCCTCGCGGAAGGCAATATATTTTTCGGCGGTGAGTGTGCCATCGGCACGCGCCACCTGCGCAGCGAGTGCAATCAGCGAAAAGGTAAAAGATATTTCTTTGAAGGTTGCATCTTTAGGGGTGATGCGCTCCATCTGCGCATCGGGCAGTGGTGTGCTTGGCGATTCATCTGACCAGCCATATATCTTGTACCACAGCCCGACAGAAACCTTTCGCGGTGACTTTATCACGCCGGTAATTGCGTGCGATAATTGCCTGAATGACGATGTTTTCTTTAGCTGCAACCGATACACTCCTGCCTGCCGGAAGTGTAGCGCAAGTGGGGGGCGGTGACAATAGGTGACTGGTTGATAACTCGATGACTCGGGATTTTCAATTTCGAGTCAACCATTCATCGAGTCATCCTTTTTTATCAGCCAGCACCTGTTCACGAGCGATGTGCATTTTGCCATCCAACTGTTCAAGTATCTCTTGTTTGGTTACGGCAATGCCCGCGTCCGTGAAGTCCTTCAGTAGTTTGCCAACCACATCATCATCACCACTTTCTTCAAAATCCGCCATTACCACGTCCTTGGCGTATTGCTCTGCTGCATCTCCTTGTTTTCCAAGCTTTTCTGCTGCCCACAGGCCAACCAGCTTGTTGCGGCGGGCGGTGGCTTTGAACATCAATTCTTCATCCAGCGCGAATTTGCCTTCAAAGCCTTTTTGGCGGTCATCATAGGTTGTCATAGTGGTTTCCTTATGTTTTTAGGGTATGATTGGGGGTGTATATAGGGCTTTTTTTCTCATACTGCAATGTTGCAGTGACAAAAAAACTACTCTATGAATAAGCTTATGATACAGCAAAGAAAGATACTCATGATGCCTACCCGCAAACCGATCTATGAAGGTAAAGCCAAGCAATTGTTTGAGGGGCCAGAACCCGGAACACTCATTCAACACTTCAAGGATGATGCCACCGCCTTCAATAATCTGAAGAAAGGCACCATCAGCGGCAAGGGCGTGCTCAACAACCGCATCTCCGAATATCTGATGACGCGCATTGCCGATATCGGCATTCCCACCCATTTCATCCGCACGCTCAACATGCGCGAACAGCTCATCAAAGCGGTGCAGATTGTGCCGCTTGAAGTGATCATCCGTAATGTTGCGGCTGGCAGCTTCGCCAAACGTTTCAACGTGACTGAGGGTAAGCCGCTTGGCCACCCGCTCATTGAGTATTGCTACAAGAATGATGCGATGGGCGATCCCTTTGTGGCCGAAGAACATATCTATGCATTCGGCTGGGCAAGCCCGCAGGAGATTGATGAGATCCGCATGTACTCCTTCCGCATCAACGATTTCCTTTCTGGCCTGTTTTCCGGTATTGGTATCCGCCTTGTGGATTTCAAGCTGGAGTTTGGTCGCCTGCAGGAAAATGACCGCGAGATGATCGTGCTCGCTGATGAGATCAGCCCCGATAATTGCCGCCTGTGGGATTATGAAACCGGCCGCAAGCTGGATAAAGACCGCTTCCGTCAGGATTTAGGCGGTGTAGAAGATGCGTACCGCGAGGTGGCGCGCCGCCTTGGTGTGATGCCAAAGAATGAAAAAGTGCCGCCGCAGGTGGTGCAGAACAAGAAAAAACCCGCCGCCAAGATGGTGAAAGGGAATGTGAAAGCAAAAGCGAAGGTGAAGAAGAAGAAATGAAAGCTAAAATACACGTAACACTTAAAAATGGCGTGCTTGACCCGCAGGGGCGGGCGATAGCGGGCGCGTTGGGCAGCATGGGTTTTGACAACGTGGCCGATGTACGCCAAGGCAAATATATCGAAGTGGAAATCAAGGAAGCTGACCGCAAGAAGGCCGAAGCCGCCGTTGAAAAAATGTGTGCGGGGCTTTTGGCAAACACGGTGATTGAGAATTATAAGTTCGAGCTGGTGGAATGAAAACTGCTGTTATCGTTTTTCCTGCATCAAACTGTGACCGTGATGCCTTCACTACGTTGAAGAACCACACCGACAAGAACGTGCAGTATGTCTGGCACCGTGACACCGCGCTGCCTAAAGTAGATTTAGTGATGCTGCCGGGCGGGTTTTCGTATGGCGATTATCTGCGCTCAGGCGCGATGGCCGCACATTCGCCCATCATGCAGGAAGTGAAGAAACATGCAGCCGCTGGTGGCCTTGTGCTTGGTGTGTGCAATGGTTTTCAGGTGCTGACCGAAGCGGGCTTGCTGTCGGGCGTGCTCATGCGTAACGCAAAACTCAAATTCCTGTGCAAGGAAGTGTTCCTGAAAGTCGGCAACAACAGTACGCGCTTTACCAAAGAATATAAAAAAGGGCAGGTCATCAACGTGCCCATCGCGCATCATGACGGCAATTATTTTGCAGATAGCGATACGCTGAAACGCCTGCAAGATGGTGGTCAGATAGCGTTCCAATACTGCGACGAGAATGGCAACATCACCACCGAATCAAACCCGAATGGCTCGCAGCTCAACATTGCAGGCATCTGCAATGAAAAAGGCAACGTGCTGGGCATGATGCCACACCCCGAACGCCACGCCGAAAAACTCGTCGGCGGCACCGATGGCGCAGCGATGTTTAGGGGAATCGCTGCTTAGGTTAAGCCCCGCACTTGTTGCGGGGTCCGGTTGAATGAAGTTTGCAACAATTCTGCTAGAGATCTTATATGGAAACTGTAGAGCTGAGTGATTTTATTAGAGATACATTGGTTGAAATTGCAACGGGTATAACTCAAGCAAATGAGAAGATAAGTAAACTACAGAATGCACAACATACGCACTCCTATTATTCGTTAAGAACAAATATTGGAGATAACGCTAAGATTCCAGGCGTTCAATTTGATGTAGCTGTAACTGCAACAAATAGTAAATCTGGAGATGCAGGGGTGAAAGTGAAACTGGCAGTTATTGGGATAGGTGGAAAAAGAGAAGATACTATCAGCAATGAAATGATGCAGCGTATTAAATTTGAGATTGGGGTAAGAAGAGAGATAGGTTTCTCTTAACCAGACCCCGCAACAAGTGCGGGGCTCTAACCCATCAACTCCGGCAAAAATTTCTCATTCGCCTTTTTGAGGTCATTCACACTCAGCGTGCAGATGCCGCCTTCGATTTCGAATGTGTCTTTCTGCGTGGTGCCGAGTTTGGTGATGGAAACACCTGCGGATGCAGCCAGTTTTTCGATCTCTGCGCCGTTTGAGGTGGTAATCACATAACGCGCCTGATCCTCGCCGAACCAGAAGGGGAAGTCAGCCCCCTCCCTAGCCCTCCCCCCTTCAGGGAGAGGGGATTTCATTGCTCCCTCTCCCGCTTTAGCGGGGGAGGGTTGGGGAGGGGGTGTAAGTTTCGCGCCAATGCCAGTTTTGTAGGTCATCTCGGCAAGTGCTACCATCAGGCCGCCATCCGCGCAGTCGTGGCATGCAGAAATTTTACCGTCGCCAATCAGTGCGCGCACGAAATCGCCATTTTTCTTTTCCACTGCAAGGTCAACCGGCGGGGCTGAGCCTTCTTCCTTGCCGAATAGTTCACGCAGCGCGAGCGACTGGCCGAGATGCCCCTTCGTTTCACCCACCACATAAATCGCTTCACCTGTATTCACAAATGCATTGCCGCAGCGTTTCTCTACATCTTTCAAAATTCCGACACCGCCAATGGCAGGGGTGGGCAAAATGCCTTTGCCGTTCGTTTCATTGTACAGCGATGCATTGCCGGAAATGATCGGGTAATCCAGAGCGCGGCAGGCTTGTGACATGCCGTCCAGGCAGCCCACAATCTGCCCCATGATTTCAGGCTTCTGTGGGTTGCCGAAATTAAGGCAGTTGGTAATCGCCAGTGGCGTTGCGCCCACAGCCGTTAAATTGCGCCATGTTTCGGCCACAGCTTGTTTGCCGCCTTCGACGGGGTCAGCGTAGCAGTAACGCGGTGTGCAATCGGTGCTGATGGCGAGAGCCTTTTTGGTGCCGTGCACGCGCACCACAGCCGCATCACCACCCGGGCGCGCCACCGTGTCATTACCCACCATGTGGTCATACTGCTCGTATATCCAGCGTTTGCTGGCGAGGTCGGGGCAGCTTATGAGTTTCAGCAGATCATCAACTGCCTTGCGGTGCACTACATCGGCATCTTTCAGAACCACATCGGCGCGTTTTGGCGTCGGTGTCCACGGGCGTTCATACATCGGTGCATCGGTGGAAACCGGCGCGATCGGCATATCAGCCACCGTCTCGCCGTGCCATTTGAGCACGATGTTGCCCGTATCGGTGAGTTTGCCAATGACCGCGAAATCCAGCTCCCACTTGTCAAAAATTGCTTTGGCGAGCGCTTCCTTGCCGGGCTTTAAAATAATCAGCATGCGCTCCTGCGATTCGGAGAGCATCATCTCATACGGTGTCATGCCTTCTTCGCGCGTTGGCACGTTTTCCATGATGAGTTCAATGCCGAGGTCACCTTTGCCCGCCATTTCCAGCGAAGAGGAGGTGAGGCCTGCCGCACCCATATCCTGAATCGCCACAATCGCATCGGTCTGCATCAGTTCCATGCAGGCTTCGATGAGGAGTTTTTCCGTAAACGGGTCACCCACCTGCACGGTCGGGCGTTTTTCTTCGGAGGCGTCGTCAAATTCTGCGCTCGCCATGGTCGCGCCATGAATGCCATCACGCCCCGTTTTGGAACCCACATACACCACAGGGTTTCCTACGCCTGCCGCAGCGGAATAAAAAATCTTGTCCGTATCGGCAATGCCAACGGTCATAGCATTCACTAAGATATTGCCATTGTAGCTTGGGTGGAATGTACATTCACCGCCAACGGTCGGCACACCCACGCAGTTGCCGTACGAGCCAATACCTGCCACAACACCAGACACCAGATGCTTCGTTTTCGGATGGTCAGGCGCACCGAAGCGCAGCGCGTTCATGTTCGCAATTGGCCGCGCGCCCATGGTGAACACATCGCGAAGAATTCCGCCGACGCCGGTTGCCGCGCCCTGAAAAGGTTCAATGTAAGAAGGATGATTGTGCGATTCCATTTTGAAAATCGCCGCCTGCCCATCACCAATATCAATAACACCGGCATTTTCGCCCGGGCCGCAGATCACCCATGGTGCTTCGGTGGGTAGTTTTTTTAAGTGCACACGCGTGGATTTATACGAGCAATGCTCAGACCACATTACCGAGAAAATGCCCAACTCGATAAGATTCGGCTCACGTCCCAGTATTTTCAGGATGCGCTGGTATTCTTCCGGCGCGAGCCCGTGTTCGGCAACGATCTCAGGGGTGATGGATATTTTTTGTGCAGCGTTTGATTTCATGCCGCATTTATTAGCATGGCTGACGAAATATTAAAGCGGAAATTCATAATCCAGAAAGAACTTAAATGAACCATCTTCAGCGGCATCTGAGGCCGCTATAAGGTAGCCCAGCTGGAATTTTAGGCTTTCTGTCAGTTCGCCATGCAGCACAGGGCCGATACGGTGTGATTGTTCTTCGTACCCCTGCATGTCGCTTATCTCACCAAAACTGTTATATACCTCAATACTTGGCTGGAATAACGGGCTTATTTTGTAACGTGCCTGCCAGCTGGTGGAAAGGGTGGTATCGGCTGACGCATCTGTGCCAACTTCCTTTGAGAAATTGGTGTTCTGCATCACCGTAATGTCACTCAGTTTTTTGGAAAAAAGGAATTTGGCTTCCATAGCCTCGGCACTGTCGGGCTCATGATTCCACTCATACGCAAGTTTCAGCGCAAAATCGAGCCAGTAGGCATCTGGTTCAAAGAAACGGAATTTGCCTTCTACTTCCGAGGAATCATAAAAATAACCACTAGTGGGGTTATCTTGCCAGTCGCCCTGAAATTCAACGGCAAAATAATCCGTAACACCATATACCATCTTTATCGCGTTAATCGCGCGGCCATCGCGCGATGCGCTGTCGTCTACATCATAGCGATTGCGGGATTCAATTTCAGCAATGCCTTTTTTAATGCCAGGGCTGCTGACATTGAAGGTGGCATGTGCAGGAGAGACGCAGAGTAGTGCGGCGGTATAGATAACAAAAAAGGATCCGTTTTTCATGCCCTCACAAGAATGCAGGCGGGGAAAATATGCAAGTGGTTTATGCGTTGGCAGGTAGTGCTGAAGACTTGCCAGTATTTGGCTGTATCAGCTTTTGTATTGCGAGTATCAGCACAAGTGTAACCACATAAAACACACCCTGAATGCCGCTGGGGCGCTCGGTGTAGCCCAGCATGGCATGAAGAATTTTACCCAGCATGCTACCTTCGGAAAGTATTGCGCTAGTATCCCATAGTTCTGGAATGAGTACTGGTACAGCATCCGCAGCGACAAGGTATCCGGCAGCGTGTGCGCTCATGCCGCAGGCGAGCAGTATCAGCATCCAGCTTGTGACAGTGAATACATATTTGGTGCTTATTTTTATAAGCCCTAGATAAATAGCAAAGCCCAGTGCTGAAGCAGCTATAGTGCCGCCGATGCCGCCTGCGGTGATTGCAAGGAGTGACTCTTCCGTGGCGCTCAAGATGCCATACATGAACAGCACTATCTCCGCGCCTTCACGCCACATGGCAAGGCTGATGATGATGGCCAGCGAATATAGTTTTGCCTCGCCACGGGCGATTGCTTTTCCGGTATCTTTGATTTTTTGCGCCAGTTCGCGGCCATGTGTCTGCATCCATATAACTGTCCAGCCGATCATGAAACTGGCAGCCAGCAGTACACCGGCGTTAAATATTTCCTGCCCCATGCCTTCCATGCTCTCTGAAATACTGTCAGCAAAAACAGCAACCAGTGCCGAGCCAATGAGCCCACCTACTATGCCCATCCACACCCAGCGGTTACGGCCTGCAATGCCGCGTGTTGCCGCCAGCACCACACTTAAAATGATGGCGATTTCAAGAATTTCACGGAAAAAAATCAAGAAGGTGGGGAGCATACGTTTTCCTTGTCATTCCCGCGAAGGCGGGAATCCAGTTTTATTTACCATCACTTAACTATCAGCTTTCCCTGTGCGGTCTTTTCATTGAATTCATCGAAGAATTTGTATTCGCCAGCCTTCAGCGGACCAACATTGATGGTGGCTTCACCACCGCCTTTGATGATTTTTTCACGCTTAAAATCATCGCTTTCAAATTCGGCGGGGGTTTCATCTTCGTTTTTCACCAGCAGTTTGAATTTGGTATCCGCCGGTGCTTCGATGGTTTCTGGTGTGAATTTATGGTCTTTTAGCGTAAGCGTATAGGTTTCCACTTCTGCAAGAGCAGGTGTTGAGAGCAGTGTGATGGTGGTAAGCAAGGCGAGTTTCTTCATAGCAATTCCTTTGCGCAAGTGATAATCATTCTCATTATAGGAAATTTCTACCTTCTTTGTCTTGCGCTGTCAATGGGAATTCCCTAGATATACGCCATGCCAATGACCGCAAACGAAATAGAATCCAAAGTAAAGGCCGCGCTGCCCGATGCACAGATTGTGCTGGAAGATATGGCGGGTGATAACGACCACTGGAAAATCACCGTAACATCAGCCAGTTTTCAAGGCAAAAGCCGCGTGGCGCAACACCGCATGGTGATGGATGCCATCGAGGGCATGGGTACGAAGCTGCATGCGCTGGCGGTGGTGACGAAAGCAATTTGAGAGGAAAACCTATGACCAACCCAGTATTCGAACGCATTGAAAGTGATATTAACAATAACGACATCGTGCTGTATATGAAAGGCACGAAGCAAGTTCCGCAATGCGGGTTTTCCGCAACTGTGGCACAGGTGCTGGAACGTCTGGGCATCACCGAATATAAAGACATAAACGTGCTGGCCGATGCTGAAATCCGTGAAGGCATCAAGCAATTCACCAACTGGCCGACCATTCCGCAGCTTTATGTGAAGGGTGAATTTATCGGCGGTTGCGATATCGTACGCGAGATGTATCAGTCCGGCGAATTGCAGCAGTTACTCGCTGAAAAAGGCATCAAAGCCGCATAACTGTTCGGCAAGGATAAATCACACTTTTCCGAGCCTATATTTATAGAAATACCAGCCGGAAAAACACACCGGAAGGGGTAAAATGAAATTACTTTTACCCCGCATGTGCCCGAATTATAAGAGTTACATCTTTTGCTTGGTTTTTGTGGCGGTACCGCTGATGGCATCGCCCGCCGCGCCAATATCTTCGCCCATGCCCTGAATGGTGTTGCAGGCAGAAAGTGCGAGTGCGGCAATAATTGCAATGAGTGTTGCTTTTTTCATAAAATACTCCGGTGAGTTATAATTTCTGCTAGCCTAACGAAATAGCAAAAATTCTACAACTGATTTATATGACTCTTGATCTGCTGCTGCCGCGCGTGGCCTTAAGGGCAGGAGACATAAACTGGTCTGCGCCCGGAAATTCAACACCCGCTTCGGCCAGAATCTTCAGCGATTCTTCGCCGGTGACAGTCATGGTCAGGCCGCCCGACATGAGTTCGTAGCCCTCATTGATTTTGGGATGATGATCCTTCTCACGGTTAGCTGCACCGTCCCATCTGCGCTGTATGCCCAGCGATACTAAGTCAGCGCTGTGGTCGAACGAGCTTCTGATTGTGAGTTCAGGAATTTCTTTCTTTTTACCTATGGTTGCCTCACGGTCTGAAATTTCATTGAATCCAAGGCGCATATTTGCCTTTTGGGCGTTCAGATTTGCTGCTGCAATTGCTTTCCGGTCATATTCTTTCTTCTCAGCCATAGCTTACTTCCCTAAATTTTGTGCCCATTCAGGCACACTGGTGAAATCAATACCAAATGCCCATGCAATTAGCGTAAATGTACACATGGTAATTACGATAGCAGCAATACTATCCATGATAAGCCCCGTGCGTATCATGTCGCGTATTTTTAAGTAACCAGTGCCATATGCCAGCGCATTGGGGGCAGAAGCACCTGGTAACATGAAGCCGCAACTTGCCGCCAGTGTTGCAGGAACCAGAATAATCAGCGGGTTGATATTCATGGCAGCAGCCATGGCGGAAAGTATCGGCAGGAAGGCGGTGATAGTGGCTACATTGCTCATCATTTCAGATACAACAATCAGCAAAATGACCATGATAAGCACAATCAGTATGATATTGAAGCCATGCATCACAGAAAGCTGAGTAGAAAGCCAGCTTGTTACCCCTGTTGTTGTCAGCGCATCTGAAACACAAAGTGAGCCGCCAAAGAATATGAGTATACCCCAGGGAATGCGCGCTGTGTCTTTCCAGGTAAGCGCGAATGTATCCATGCTTTTGTCAATCGGGACTAAAAAGAGCAGCATGGCACCGATAATGGCTATCACTGCATCATCTATCTTCAGCCCCAACGATTCGCCAATAAAGCGTCCACCAATCCAAAGGCTGGCTACGGTAGCAAACACGAATAGCACAATTTTTTCCTCGCGGCACATTGGCCCAAGTTTTTCATACGCATTGCGCACCACACCACGTACATCAGGGCTAATATATGCCTTACGTAAAAAGAAAAAACTGAGCAAACTCCATGTGCAGACAAGCAGAAATAACAGAAGCGGCACACCAAAGCTCATCCAGTCGGCAAGGCTGAAACTGTGATTATAGGTTTTTGCCATATGGCCTTGCAATATAGCATTGGTTGGTGTGCCAACGAAGGTGCCAAGCCCACCAATAATGGCTGAATATGCAACACCCAATATCATTGCCTTAGCCAGTAGATTGTTACCGATTGGCGTATCACTACCGTCTTGTCTGCGTGTTAGCAGCATGGCCATGGAAACTGCCATTGGCAGCATCATGATGGTGGTGGCGGTGTTGGAAATCCACATGCCCATGAAGGCAGTTGCAATCATGATGCCGGCCAGGATACTTTTGCTACCAGTGCCGATTTTGCTGATAATACCAAGGCCAATGCGTAGATGCAGGTTCCATTTTTCCATCGCGGTGGAAAGCATAAAACCACCAAGGAATAGAAAAATAATGGGGCTGGCAAACGGTGCCAATGCGTCTTTCAAGGGCGTTATTTGAAATAATGGCAACATAATAATCGGAAGCAAAGAAGTAACGGGGAGGGGCATCGCTTCAGTTATCCACCAGCAGGCCATCCACAGTGCCAGCCCGCACACATGCCATGCAGGAAGCTCCATGCCGTCAGGTGCGCCAAATACAAACGTCATCAAAAAGAAGCACGGGCCAATAAAATAGCCGAGCTTGCGGGTGATGGGGCTGGTTTCTTCAGGTATGTGGGGAGTGGTTGTTTGCATCGGACATGAATTATTTTTGATAATCCTATCTAGGTGTTTTTTGATGAATCGCCAAGAAAAATCGGAGCAGAATATTTTCGTCATACCAGCGAAGGCCGGTATCCATGTAAACGTGGACTCCGGCCTGCGTCGGAGTGACAGTTATTCTAATGCGCTAATCAACGCCCGCATATCCTCTGGCATTTCACAGGTAAACAACATGTGCTTGCCGGTGGCTGGGTGGATAAGCCCCAATTCTTTTGCATGTAACGCCTGCCGTTCAAACCCAAGTAGTGTTGTTTTCATCGCTTCATCGATGCGCATGGTTTTGATACGGTTGGCTGTGCCACCACCATAGACTGGGTCACCCACCAGCGCATTCCCTATATGGGCAAAATGCACGCGTATTTGGTGCGTGCGGCCTGTCTCTAAATTACACTCTACCAAACTGATCACTGGTAACTGGTAACTGGTAACTATCTTATAGTGCGTCACCGCAGACCTGCCGCCAGTTTTTACCACCGCCATTTTCTGACGATTTACAGGTGAGCGGCCAATATTGCCGGTAATCGTCCCTTGTTTTTGTTTCAGCGTCCCCCACACCAGCGCAGTGTAGGTGCGTTTTAGAGTGCGCGTGGCCAGCTGTTCGGAAAGTGCGGCATGTGCCGCGTCATTTTTTGCAACTGCTAAAAGCCCTGATGTTTCCTTATCAATACGATGCACAATGCCAGGGCGTGCCACGCCACCAATACCAGAAAGTGAAGTGCCGCAATGAGCCAGCAGCGCATTCACCAGTGTCATATCCGGGTTGCCTGCACCCGGATGCACGGTGAGTCCTGCGGGTTTATTGAGTATGAGTATATGTTCATCCTCATAGACAATACTGAGGGGGATATCCTGCGGTAGTATGTGTGATTCTACCACATCAGGAATCTTCACATCAAAATGCTGGCCGTCTTTTACTTTTGTTGCGGCATCGGAAATGGTTTTTCCATCGCAGGAAATATGCCCGCCATCCATGAGTGATTGAATACGGCTGCGCGAAATGCCATCAAGCCGCGCCGATAAAAACTTATCAACGCGCGTGCCTGCTTCCTCTGGTGATACAATGATGCTATGGCTGTTGCTCATGAAGATGGTATAGGTGACGAAACAAAGCAAAACAACGCGTAAAAATGTCTAAGATATCAAAAAAGATAGTATATATTATTCTTGCGATACTGGTAGTGTTTATAGCTGCAGTGGCCGCGCTTGCTATCGTTGGCTTCAAGCAGCGCGCCGCGGAATGTCCGGGTGGCAAGGTGGATTTGAAGGGCATGGGTGAGATCATCGATTATAAATCCGATAATGGAGTGCTGCGCCTGCGCCTTAAAAAACCGAACAGCGAAGATACCGAGGTGGTGCTGGTGGATGAATGTACTGGCCGTATCAAAGGTTCGCTCACCATTGATGATAATGCCTTGAAATTACCTGAAGAATAGTTTTGTTGTCATAAAAACTTCATTTGCCTATATGGCTTGGGGTGCTAGAATACGCCTATGGATGAAGAAAAGCCAATCTCTCAGCGTGAACAAAATGTGAACCAGCAAGGCTCCATGCAGGAATCTATGCAGGAAGCGAGCCTTTCGCCTGAGCTTCGTAATCTTTCTGAAGCTGAGCGTTCGGGTAACGAAATGGCCAAGGCCGACGCCCTCAATAGTGCCCGTAATGAAGTTGAAAGAAAGCGCGAGATGGCTAAGGGTGAGCTTGCGGCAGTACAGGAAGATGCCGAGCGTCGTGGTGATCCGGCACCGCAGCTTTCCGTCAATCTTGATATGAACACTGGCTCCATGGATGCGCGTGACCTTGCGATGGCCGAACAATCTATCAGTCAGGCGCAACAATCCATTAATGGCGCACAAGGCCAGAAAATGCTGCGTGATGTGGGAGAGGCAGTAGGGCTTCTTGGCGGACTTAAGTTGGCAATGGAAGGCGCAAGCGAAAGCAATTTGAGCTATTTATCCTATAATGCCAACACTCCAGATAAGCAAAAGGACAACAGTCTTTCTGCGATGTTATCCTGATAAATCAATCGTATGACAGAATTGTGACAGCTTCGTAAACGCAGTTTGCAAGCGTCACAAAACCTTAATTTGCCCTGTATGCGCTTTCATGCGATAGTGGTACCATAAGATAACAAAACCATAGGTTTATCATGGCCGACGAAGAACAAAGACACCCCGCCCTTAAGAACTTCAATGAGGGTATTTACACCGCAAAGTATGTGGCGGGTAAAACTCTCAAGAGTACGTTGATGGGGGCTGTAATTGGCGGTGGAGCTATTACTGCTCTTGCTGCTGGCGCTGCGATGTTTTCACCCCTTGGATTGGCAGCAGCCGCAGGGACTGCTATTGCTGAATGGATAGGTTTTGGACCAGGACTTCTTGGCGCAACTGGAATGATTGCAGGAGGCGGAGCCGTTGTGGGGGGCGTTGCAGGTGCTGCTGTGGGCGCAGCCACAAGCATTGCTAATGCCGATGAAGCTGTGGCTGCACGGGAAGAAGAAATTGTGGCGCAGGCGGAAAAGAATGAAATGCGCGTTCAGCACCGCGAAGCCATGGAAGCGCAGCGCGCTAATATGCACGCAGCAGCAGAAGCTCAGGCTGCCAGTCTGCATGTGGCGCCGCCACAGGCGTTGCCGGTAAAAGGCATGGATGGCGCGTTCCTTGGGTAGTTTGTTGTCAGCCTGATACCCCAACGTGTTGCTGGGGAAGGATCTTAATAAGATTCTTCGCGATGCTCAGAATGACAAAAATCCTATAAAACCCAATAAAATCAACGCTCCGACAGTCATTTTTCAACTGTAATAAAAACTTAACTGTAAGTGGCGGTCTCCCTATGCCATAATGGCATTGTGTAATAAAACTATCTGTATTATAAAGATAAAATATATAAAGGCAGGCAAATATGGCTAAACCGATTAAACATAATACCTCCAGCGCGATGAGCACCGCAGGGTGGGAAACCGCAAAAGGTGCCGGTGGCGGCGGTGTTGTTGGTAGTATCGTTGGTACTGTGGGTGGTGCTGTTGCTGGCCTTGTTGGTTCTTTAGTGCCCGCAATCGTTGTGGGTGCGCTTGCAGCGGCGGTTACTGGTTTTACCGGTGTGAATTTTCTTGGTGTGGCGGCAGAAGCTGGCGTAGCGGGTGCTGGTACTGGTGCGGCATTATTTGGTGGTATCGTAGCTGGTCTTGGTGCTGCGGTTGGTGCGGTAGGTGGTTTGATCACTGGCGCAACATGGGGTGCGGGTATTGGCGGCATGTTTGGTCTTGCTAAGGGCGGCGATAAAATTGTCAATGAAAATGCGAAGTATCAACAGCGCGTGCAGTCGCGCCAGAATACTCGTCAGGAACAGTTGGCGAATGCAAACATCGCAGGCATGCAGGATGGTTATCAGGTGGGTTTTGCCGAAGGCCAGAATTATGTGGTGAATCAGCTTCGCGCTGCACAGGAACAAATGCTGATGGCGCAAGCACAGCAACAGGGCGCAGTGAAGGCTGGCCATGCCGATAAAATTACAAAACAGCGTGAAGCACAGGCAGCTGCAGGTCAGCAGCTTGGTGCATAACCTTGGGATATAAGGCGTAGAGCTTATGGGATTGTGGTCAGGGTTAAAGGATACAGCAGGAAGCCTGAAAGATGGTTTCTTCAGTGGTCGTGAAGCAAAGGCAGATGCGAAAGCAGCCGAATGGGAAGTTCGCGCTGCGAAAGCAGAGCGTTTTGGTGAAGCGGTTGGCGAAATTCGTCCTGTAAAGGGCGCATGGAATGCTGGTAAGGCTGGCGTAAAAGGTGTGTTTTCCGGTGCTCGCAAAGCCGTGAAATTCGGGGCTATTGGTGCTGCGTTGGTGGCGGGTGCCGCTGCCGTTGGCATTATGGCAAACCGTAGCCGAAAAGCCGCAGCAGGTGCTGCGCAGGATGATATCGCGAATGCGCCAAATACCGTAGAAGTGCCAGAGTCAGTTATCCCGCAAATGATGCCTCCGCAGCCTACGGAAGTAGGGCCTGCAGATGGCCGTGCTCCGGGTGAGTGGGTAAGCCGTGTAGCGGCGGATCGTGGTGGTGTTGATTTGCAAAATCCGGCGGCTCAGCCTAAAATGAGCGTGGTGCCTGATTCTGCAGTGCAGGATATTGGCTCAGCAACGCCGGCACAGCCTGCTAGATAATTTTCTTTGCGCTTGAAAAGGGCGGTATGAGCAAGTTAGAATTTGCAGTTACAGCATTTCGTGAAGCTGGCTCCGAGGTGGGTGCCTTGTTAAGAGGAGCCACTAGCAAAGTTTCTCATGCTGCTAAATGGACTGGCGCCCGTGTTTCACGTGTTGCTGAAAAAAGCCCACATGTGATGGAACCGGGCGGCATGAACGGGCTGCAATTCGCAGTTCAAACGTTGAAGGAAGCTGGTTCCACGGCTGGTTCCGTGGTGGGTGACTTGTTAAAAGGAACCGCTAGCGGAATTTCTGAAACTACTAAATTGACTGTTCGTGGTGTTGCCGGTGCTGCTAAATGGACTGGTAACCGTGTTTCCGATGTTGCCGCATGGTCTGTTGGTGGCGTTGCTTCCAATGTAAAACAAGCGATATCTAGCACAGAACAAGCGATAACTGGAGCTAAGGTGAAGAAACCTTTTGGTATAGCCACTGCTGGCATGATTTCAGCTGCATCTGTGGCAGCGGTTGGTGTAGCAGCTAACCATAGCCATGGAGAGGCGGCCGAAGAACCAGCCGATGGACGTATCAAAGGTGAATGGGCAAGCCGTGTGGCCGCCGCGGAGGATCTCGGCTCTGCAACGCCTTCTCAGCCTGCAAGATAATTAACTACATATTGGGTGCAAAGCACCCTCACCCTAACCCTCTCCCTCAGTGAGGGAGAGGGAAGCGGCACGGCCGCGGGTGAGGGGGAATAATTAAACCAAAAAAACCCTCTAAACAGCCGTTGACAGCGTCGTTTTTATCGGTATATTCCACAGTCCCTACAACTATACTTATACACAGGAAAAGTCACCGTGACCAAACGCGTTAATGCAAAATACAAAATCAGCCGTCGCCTGGGCGCAAGCCTCTGGGGCAATGCTAAAGATCCATTCCACAAGCGTGCCTATGCGCCCGGCCAGCACGGTGTTGCAAAGCGCAAAAAAACGTCTGATTACGGCAACCAGCTGCGCGAAAAACAGAAGCTGAAAGGCTACTACGCCAACATCACTGAGCGTCAGTTCCGCAAGATTTATGAAGAAGCGTCACGTCGTCGTGGTGACACCGGTGAAAACCTCATCGGCATTTTAGAAAGCCGTCTTGACACCGTGATTTACCGCATGGGTGTGGTTGCGACTCCGTTTGCTGCTCGCCAGTTCGTGAGCCATGGCCATGTGCGTGTGAACGGTAAAAAAGTAAATATCCCAAGCTATCAGCTAGAAGAAGGCGACGTAATCGAACTTCGCGAAAAATCCAAGCAGCTTGCTGTGGTGCTGGAAATGATTGCGAATCCTGAGCGCAGCGTTCCTGAATATATCGAATTCGATAACAAGGAATTGAAGGCAAAATATATCCGCGTGCCGAAGCTCGCTGAAGTGCCATATCCTGCTATCATGCAGCCAAACTTCGTGATCGAGTTCTATTCACGTTAGTAGAAATGCCCATACATTAAAAAAAGCCGGGTTTATCCCGGCTTTTTTATTGCCATCACTAGCAGGTTTTTTGCATAATTTTAATGAAGTGAGGATAGAATATACCTATGCTATCCAGTCATTCACGCCAGTCAGGATTTACCATGATCGAGATTTCGATTGTGATGATCGTTATTGGCTTGCTGGTGGGAGGGGTGCTGGCTGGGTATGATCTCGTTCGTATTGCGCAGCTGCGTTCCGTAATCACAGAAATAGAGCAATTCAAGACAGCAGTGCACACGTTCCGTGCTAAGTATGGGGCGCTTCCTGGTGATATGCGAGATGCAGAGACTATCTGGGGTAGTGATGTGTCGTGTCCATCAACGCCTTACACGGTCTCTCCACATACGGAGACCTGCAACGGCGATGGGAATGGCGCGATTGGTGATCATGGTTGGACGGTAAATGATTTTCGAGAAAGTTACCGTGTGTCCCAACACCTTGCCAATGCTGGTTTTATTGCTGGTCAATATAGTGGCACTGCAAGCACTGCAACCGGCCCAGCGGTTGTTGGTGTTAATACCATGAGCTCACGTATTGCAAGTGGGGTGGGATATTTCCCCTTGAAGTTGCACGATAATGTAGCCGTGTTGGGAGCCGTATTATATTATCCAGGCTATTATGGTCATTCTATAATGCTTGGGAAGTATTCCGCGATCTTCGATATCACTGTGGATGCTGCGCTTTCTGGGAATGATGCCGCATGGATCGATACCAAGATAGATGATGGCAAGGCAGGCGCAGGCAATGTGCTCACATTTGTACAGGGCAATGGCTTCATATCATCGAACTGTGCCACGACCCCATCTGAAGAAACGGCGGTATACACCAACTCCGTATCTATAGAATGTAGCCTTGTTTTCCGGCGGCAATTCTGATTTCCCCTGCTTTATAAGTAGCCAAAAAGCCACATGTGCCCGCAATCATACTGGCCGTAGGTCTTTTTAACGGAATTTTGGAAATTTGCCCAAATAGACCCTTGACTGTCCCATAAAATCCCAATATTCTCCCAAATATACCCATAATATCCCATTTAGACCTGATGAATCACCGCGCATGTTGTTTTTATCAACCTACCACAACCGCATCGATAAGAAGGGGAGGCTTTCCATCCCTTCATCGTTCCGTTCTGCGCTCATTTCACAGGAATTCTCAGGCATTGTGGTATATCCATCACCGTTGCATGGCTGTATTGAAGCCTGCGGGATGGCGCGTATCATGAAGCTCAACCAGCGCATCGAACGGTTTGACCCCTATTCTGAAGAGCGCGATGCCTTCGCCACCACCATCTTTGGTGAAAGCGTGCAGCTGAATTTTGACCCTGAAGGCCGCGTGACGCTTCCTGCTGGTCTGCTTGCCGCTGCCAACATTGCTGAAGAAACCACCATCGTGGGTAAAGGGGAAATCTTTGAAATCTGGCAGCCCAAAGCTTTTGAAGCGCATGCAAAGCGCGCGCGTGAGCTAGTGCGCGAGCGCCGCCATAATTTGAAGGGAGATGCGTGATGCTAAATCAGCAACCACCGCGTCGCCCAACATTATGTGAAGTTGCCGTGCGCGAATATTTTTATAAAAAACTGCGCGCGGATATGTATGCGTTGCGTACAGAATTACGTGAGGCTGCCTGATGATGCCGCACGCCCCCGTAATGAAAGATGAAATGCTCGAGATGCTGGCACCTAAAGATAATGGCACCTATATCGACGGTACATTTGGTGCAGGCGGCTATTCACATGCCATTTTGAGCTCAGCCGATTGTCGTGTCTTTGCGATTGATCGTGACCCGTCCACCCGTGAATTTGCAAAGAAACTGGAAGCGGAATTCCCCAGCCGCTTTGTATGGCTGCTTGGCAATTTTGCCGATATGTGTTCGCTCGCAGCGGCGCATGGCGTTACTGAGGCCGATGGCATTGTGTTAGATCTCGGTGTCTCCTCTATGCAGATCGATCAGCCAGGCCGTGGTTTTTCCTTCAAGAATGATGGGCCGCTGGATATGCGCATGTCGCAGCAGGGCATGAGTGCTGCCGACATTATCAATAACGCGCCTGAACAGGAACTGGCTGACATACTCTATTATTACGGCGAAGAAACCGCCGCGCGCCGCATTGCCCGTGCGATTGTAGAAACCCGTGCCGATGAGAAAATCACCGGCACACGACAGCTTGCTGATATTATTCGTAAAACCATTGGCAATAGTGGCAAGACCGATCCTGCTACCCGCAGTTTTCAGGCGCTGCGTATCCATGTTAATCAGGAGCTGGAATCTATAGAGGGCGGCTTGAAAGCCGCAGAATCCATGCTTGCACCAGGCGGACGCCTGGTGGTCGTCAGTTTCCATTCGCTCGAGGATCGCCTTACGAAACGATTTTTCTACTCCCGTTGCGGTAGACTTGGGGAGCAGTCGCGTCATATGCCCACAAAGCATGAGGTGCCGGCTGCTTCCCGCTTTTTTATGCCAAAACCGGAGAAACGTGTGGCTAGCGAGGCAGAAATTGCGCGCAACCCACGTTCACGCTCTGCAACCCTTAGAACGATGGGGCGTGAAGTTGAAACCACACATCCGTGAGTATGTTGTATGAACCGGCTTTCAGCCTTAATCTGGATGCTGGTGATAGTTGCGGCGACGTTTGTTCTTTATTCTATTAAGTACGAAGTACAGGCTTTGCGAGCGCAGATCGCGCAAACATCCAAAGAGTTGGAACAGGAACGAGAGGCACTGAATGTGGTGTCTGCCGAGTGGGAATACTTAAATCGTCCAGAGCGATTGCAGGCACTGTCAGCAAAATATTTAGCCACCACTAGTACAAAAGTGGAACAGATTGCGGTGGTAGAGGCCATTCCTTTCCCAAAGCAGCTGCAGGCTTCCGTAAGCAAACAGGAAGCCATGGCGGTGCAACCTGTCCGGTTCCAAACTGATGCTGGAGTGCAGAGGTGAGCCGAAACTCCCGTAAAGTTGTTGTTAAACAAAGTACCGGCCAGCGTATCATTGAGCAAAGCCGTATACGGCTGCTGTGCGTTGGCTTGTTCTTTATGCTGTGTTTTACCAGTATTTCGTATCGCATGATAGAGGTTGCCGTCATTAATAATCCTAAGGCAGTCACCATCACAGTCAGTGATGCCGATGGAGAGGAAAATGGCGGGGCAGTTAGTCTGAAAACAGATGAGGTGACACTTGAGCGCGGCAACATCGTAGACAGAAATGGGGTGTTGCTTGCCACCAGCCTGATAACCGCATCGCTATATGCAAATCCCAAAGAAATTAAAAATCATGAAGAGGTAGCCGTAAAACTTGCCAAGACGCTGGGTATTGAAAGTACGCAGATACTGACACGCCTGAAGGGTAAAAAATCATTCGTATGGATAAAGCGCAATCTTGCCCCGCGTGAGCAACATGCTATCAATATGCTTGGCATACCAGGGCTGTATTTTCAGCCGGAAGAGCGTAGGGTATATCCGTATGGCGATATTACCTCGCATGTGGTGGGGTATGTGGGTGTGGATAATAAAGGGCTTGCAGGCATTGAAAAAACGATGGATACACGCCTGCGTGATACGGCTGAGAATTATACGCCGCTCAGCCTGTCACTGGATGTGCGTTTGCAGGCTATCATGAGTGAAGAAGTCGAGCGCGCAATGGAGAATTTTCAGGCCATCGGTGGTATTGGGGTTATCATGGATATCACCAGCGGCGAATTGCTCTCGATGGTATCGCTGCCAGATTTTGATCCGCATCATCCGGCCAGGGAAGCGGATAAAGCACAGTTTAACCGAGTGTCACTTGGTGTGTATGAAATGGGTTCTACCTTCAAAACTTTTACCATGGCGATGGGGCTTGAGCATAAAATCGTTAATATGACAAGCGGTTATGATGCAACGAACCCTATGAAGATTTCATCATTCACTATTCAGGATACACATCCACAGCGGCGCTGGCTAAGTGTACCAGAGATTTACGCGTATTCTTCAAATATCGGCACAGCCAAACTGGCATTAGATGTCGGCGCGCGGCGCCAAAAAGCATTCCTAAAAAGTCTTGGCATGTTGGAGCAGGTTGATATTGAACTGCCAGAACGCTCTAAACCGCTTTGGCCGTCTGACTGGAAAGATATCAGTACCGTCACCATTTCATATGGTCATGGCATGTCGGTGACGCCGCTGCATCTGGTGCGTGGTATAGCAACCATCGTTGGTGACGGGCATGCGCCAAGGCTTACCTTGCTCAAAGACGGCAATAAAAATAAAGAAAAAGGCGAACGTGTGGTGTCTGACCAGACGCTGCGTAACATGCGCCGCCTGATGCGTCTGGTGGTGGATCATGGTACAGGCAGCAAAGCGGATGTTGCGGGCTATCGTGTGGGCGGTAAAACCGGCACGGCGGAAAAAATATCTTCTGGCGGAGGATATAACGAAGATTCTAAAATTGCCTCTTTTGTTGCAACGTTTCCGGTGGATAATCCTAAATATGTTGTGCTGGTAATGATTGACGAGCCTAAAGGCAATAAATCCACCTATGGCTATGCCACAGGCGGCTGGATTTCTGCGCCGGTTGTGGGTAATGTAATCTCGCGGATGGGGCCAATTCTTGGCATAGAGCCGCGCTATGATGTGCCGGAAGATGACGCAGAAAAATTCTGGGTCTATCACGGCAAGGAAAAACAAAAAGCAGCAAAGCCGATCGTTGCACAAAAGAAATACTACCATGCCGCTTCTTACTGATCTGCTTGCATCTGTTTCCGAAAAGCCAGAAGCGCAGGTTTTACTCAACGTCACAGGCATCAGTGCGGATTCCAGAAAGATACAATCTGGTAATCTATTTGTGGCATTGCAGGGCAGTAAAGCGGCGGGTGCTGACTATGTGATGGCGGCAAGAAAAGCGGGTGCAATCGCGGTGCTGTGCGCCATGGATTTGCAGTTGCCGGAGTGTGGAGTTCCTGTAATACGCGTGGCTAACCCAAGGCTTGCACTGGCGCAGCTTGCTGCCGCCTTTTATCCTAAACAGCCGGAACATATGGTTGCTATCACAGGTACGGATGGCAAAACGTCTACGGCGGATTTCTTCCGTCAGTTCTGGCATCATATGGGCAAGAAATCTGCGTCCTTTGGTACACTGGGAACCTTGTCCGGCGCAGGCGAAGTGCTTGCCGCAGGCACGCATACCACGCCAGATCCGGTAGAGCTGCATCGTGTGCTTGCTGAGATGGTTGCAAAGAATATTTCCCATGTGGCCATGGAGGCATCAAGCCATGGTTTGCATCAGTACCGTCTGGATGGTGTGCGATTGGAAGCGGCGGCATTTACTAACATCGCGCGTGATCATCTGGATTATCATAAGAATGAAGAGGATTATTTTGCTGCAAAATTGCGCCTGTTTTCTGAGCTTCTGCCAACAGGAAAAACAGCAGTGCTGAATGCTGATGATGTACGTTTTGCTGTATTATCTGAAATATGCGCGCGCAGGAATATTACAGTGATGGATTTTGGCAGGAATGCGAAATCACTGCGTATTGATTCACTTACACCGCATAATACTGGCCAACACGCTAAACTCATGCTGATGGGCAAACTTTATACACTAGATATTCCGCTTGTTGGTGGATTTCAGGTGATGAATATACTGGCGGCACTCGGGCTTTCGGTTGTTGTGGGTGCAGATATGGAAGGATCTATATCTGTTATTAGTAAATTTAAGGGGGTACCAGGCAGGTTAGAGCATGTGGCAACACTTGCAAATGGTGCATCAGTTTATGTGGATTACGCGCATACGCCTATGGCACTCGCGAATATCCTGCAAACCTTGCGACCGCATACGCCAAACAAGTTGCATGTGGTGTTTGGCTGCGGTGGCGACCGTGATGCAGGAAAACGGCCAGAAATGGGCAAGGTTGCCGCAAGGTTGGCGGATAATGTGATTATTACTGATGATAACCCGCGTAGCGAACGTCCAGAATTGATACGCTCTGCCATAAAAGCAGCCGCACCCACCGCTAAAGAGGTTGCAGACCGTAAAGAAGCAATTTATGTTGCGCTTCAGATGCTTGAGCCGAATGATATACTAGTGATTGCCGGCAAGGGGCACGAGAAAACACAAATTGTAGGAGATAAGGTGTTGCCGTTTGATGATGTGGAAATAGCCAGACAGGCAGCAGGGGGCTTGCAATGAGTGGAATGGTTTTGTGGGAAAATACACGTGCATCAAAAGTGACGCATGGCAAAAGTACGGGGCCATGGCAGGCGATGCGGATTGAAATTGACAGCCGTCGCATTCAGCCAGGCGATATGTTCGTGGCGATTGAAGGTGAAAAACATGATGGTCATAAATTTTTAGGCGAAGCCTTTGGCCGTGGTGCTGCGGTGGCTATGGTCGATAATGCGTTGGTGTATGATCCTGGTCAGTATTTGCTAGTGGATGATTCGCTGCTGGCACTTGGCAGGCTTGCAAAAGAAGCGCGTAATCGCAGTGCTGCCAAAGTGGTGGGTGTGACTGGCAGTGTAGGTAAAACCGGTACCAAAGACATGTTACGTGTGGCACTGTCTGTTCATGGTAAAACGCACGCCACTAGTGGTAATTATAACAACCACATTGGCTTGCCGCTGAGTCTTGCCAATATGTGGCCGGATGCAGAATTCGCTGTGTTTGAAATGGGCATGAATCATGCCGGAGAGATTGCACATTTAACAGCAATGGCACGTCCGCACGTGGCAATTATCACTACAGTAGAGGCCGTACACGCTGAGTTCTTTCCTTCAGTGGAAGCGATTGCTGACGCCAAGGCAGAAATTTTTGAAGGAGTGGTTGAAGGTGGCATCGCCGTGCTTAATCACCACAATAAATATTTTGCACAGCTTGAAGCGGCAGCAAAAGCTAGGAATCTTCGGGTTATCAGCGTTGGGCGTGATGCAGGTTGTGACGTAAAATTACTTTCAGCAGAGCATATTATTCAGGCGGATGTTGCGGGCAAGCGTGTAGAATATCATTTGCCTGTACTGGGTGCGCATATGGTGGCTAACAGTTTGCTGGTGCTTGCAGCAATACATGCGCTGGGTCTTGATGTGCAGAAATCCGCTGATGCGCTTTCAGCATTTGAAGAACCGGCGGGCAGGGGGTCAGTTAAGCAAGTTTCACTGGTTGGTTTGCCGGTAACAGTTATCGATGACAGCTATAATGCGAGCCCCGTCTCCATGCGCGCGGCTTTTGCAAAAACTGAGGAAGTTTGGCGGCGCAGTGGTGGTATTGGTCGTAAGATTGCAGTGCTTGGTGATATGCTGGAACTTGGTGAAGATGCGCCATCTTTCCATGCCGGACTTGCGGAAGGACTATCGTCGTTTGATGTGGTATTTACCGTAGGTTCCCTGATGAAACACTTGCATGATGCATTGCCGATACCTCAGAGAGGCGCGCATGTAGCGGTGGCAAACGCTCTGTTGCCGGAGCTGCTTAAGGCACTTAAATCACACGATATCGTGCTGCTGAAAGGTTCGCACGGAAGTCATATCCATACCATTGCCAGCAGTTTGCTTGGCACGGAGGAAAAGAAACATGCTGTATAACCTGTTTGTTCCGCTGATTGAGCAGTATGCTTTTCTCAATCTGTTTCGTTATCTTACCTTTCGCAGTGGTGCGGCAATTTTTACAGCACTCATACTGAGTTTCTATTTTGGCCCCAAGATCATTCGCTGGTTGAAATCCAAACAGGCAGAAGGTCAGCCGATTCGTCTTGATGGGCCAGAATCACACTTGCTTACCAAGAAGGGCACGCCCACCATGGGTGGTGTGATGATCTTGCTTTCTGTTGGAATGTCCACATTGCTCTGGGCAGATCTAAGCAATCATTATGTGTGGATTGTGATGCTGGTGACGCTTGGTTTCGGTGCTATCGGCTTCTGGGATGATTACCTGAAGCTCACCAAGCGTAACAGCAAGGGGCTTTCCTCGCGCCAGAAAATTCTGGCGCAGGCACTCATTTCACTGATTGCGGCCTATGGTATTCAACATTTCACACCGGTTTCACTCAGCGGTATGATTGCAGTGCCATTCTTCAAATCGATACTGA
This sequence comes from Alphaproteobacteria bacterium, assembly GCA_046344715.1. GTDB lineage: Bacteria > Pseudomonadota > Alphaproteobacteria > Rickettsiales > SXRF01 > CAZAQK01. The sequence goes on from JBKDKX010000018.1 coordinate 33,915, forward strand.
TTGACGCAGGTATGTTGTACTTGGTGTTTGCGGTCATTGTAATGATTGGCGCATCCAACGCGGTCAATCTTACGGATGGGCTGGATGGCCTTGCCATTGTGCCTATTATGATTGTGGCGGGCTGTTTTGCTCTCATTGCCTATCTGGTTGGTAATGCAGTATTCGCCAATTATTTGCAGCTGCATTTCGTTCCTGGTAGTGGAGAACTCGCGGTATTTTGCGCGGCATTGGTGGGTGCCAGTCTTGGCTTCCTGTGGTTCAATGCGCCGCCTGCACAGGTATTTATGGGTGATACCGGAAGCCTTGCTTTTGGCGGGTCGCTGGGTGTTATCAGTGTGATAACTAAACATGAATTTGTACTGGCGATTATTGGCGGGCTTTTCGTGATTGAGGCGGTATCGGTGATTGTGCAGGTGGCCTCGTTCAAACTTACTGGCAAGCGTGTATTTCGCATGGCACCTATTCATCATCACTTCGAGAAATTGGGCTGGAAAGAGCCTACGATTGTTATACGTTTTTGGATTGTGGCGTGCATATTTGCACTACTTGGTCTTTCGACGTTGAAACTTAGATAATGCCTACATGTTTTGTCATTCTGGGCGATCGTAGCGAGTCGAAGAGTATTTGTAATAGATCCTTAGGCTTTGCGCTGGTGCACTTCGCTCAGGATGACAGGTGAAAAAGATGATTACGATACCGAAATATTCTGGAAAAAAAATTGGTGTCTTTGGCCTCGGCAAGGCCGGTGAAGCAACCGTTACATCCTTGCTTGCCAGCGGGGCAGAAGTATATGCGTGGGATGATAATGAGAAATCAGTTGCAGGTTGCAAGTTACGGGCGGATCATGATGCCCATAACCAGCAACTCGTAACTCGTAACTACAAAGAGTGGCCGTGGGAAGATTTGGAAGCGCTGGTGCTAAGCCCGGGTGTTCCCCTGACGCATCCCAAACCACATGATGTTGTCACAGTGGCGCGGGAGCATGACTGCCGGATCATCGGTGATATTGAAATGTTATACGAAGCCTGTCCTGATGCGCGCTATGTGGCGATTACCGGCACTAATGGCAAATCTACTACCACAACTCTCATCGGTCATATTCTGAAAAGTTGCGGCATACGCTGTGAAGTGGGTGGTAATTTGGGAACGGCGGCACTCTCACTGGCACCATTGGATGAAAACGGTGTGTATGTGCTGGAGACTTCATCATATCAACTGGATTTAATCGATAAAGCGCGTTTCAATGTTGCCGTATGGCTGAATATCACGCCGGATCATATTGATCGTCACGGCGATATAGAAGGCTATGTGCGCGCCAAGCTGCATATATTCGCCAATCAGCAGAAAGATGATACAGCAGTCATCGCGGTGGATGATGAATGGTCAAAAGACATCGCACTCGGTACTCGGTACCCGGTACTGTCTAAGGTAGTTCCCGTGTCTGTGCATCAGCAACTTGAAAAAGGTGTTTATGTTGAAAAAGGTATTCTGAAAGACAATGCTTGCACCGAGTACGATCTTTCTTCCATCAGCACCCTTACTGGCAAGCATAACTGGCAGAATGCCGCCGCTTCATATGCGGCTTGTTGTGCGCTTGGCCTGCGGCCTGAAGAAATCTGCAAAGCGATGGAAAGTTTTGCAGGCTTGCGTCATCGCCTGCAGTTGGTGGCAGAGTGGAAAGGTATACGTTTTATAAATGACAGCAAGGCAACCAACGCGGATGCAACGGCGAATGCTCTGGCTCCATACCACACGATTTACTGGATAGCGGGTGGTAAACCCAAAGAGGGAGGAATTGTTGCGCTTGCACCGTTCTTTGGGCGTGTTACCCATGCATTCCTGATGGGTGAAGCACAAGATGCCTTCGCAGAAACCCTGAAAGGCAAAGTTGCATTCACTAAATGCGGCACATTGCAGGAAGCGCTTAAACAAGCGGCAAAACAGGCCTTACATGAAAAGAAAAAAGGCGCGGTAGTGCTATTGTCACCTGCCTGCGCTTCTTTTGATCAGTGGAAGAACTTTGAAGAGCGCGGCGATGCGTTCTGTCAGATGGTTATAAATATGATGAATAAAGGGTCTATCAATGCGGCTTGACCGAACCAATACAGGGGTAATAAGCCGTTGGTGGTGGACGGTGGATCGCGTCAATTTATCTGCACTCATTATTTTAATAGCGGCAGGATTTGTATTGGTCACGGCAGGAAGTCCACCAGTTGCAAAAAGGCTGGATCTGGCGCCTTTTTATTTCGTGCACCGTCATCATATCTTTTTATTGCTTGGCGTGTTGATCATGCTTGTTGTATCTATTTTGCCGACAATCACCATAAGGCGGATGGCCGTGGTAGGGTTTGTGGCAAGTCTGTTTCTGATGTTGCTCTTGCCCTTCTTTGGTATGGAAACCAAGGGTGCACACCGCTGGATAAGCATTGCTGGTGTCTCAGTGCAGCCTTCTGAATTCATGAAGCCGTGTTTTGCCGTGGTCATGGCCTGGGTATGTGCAGAAAATCAGCGAAGGGTTGATTTCCCGGGATACCGCATGGCGATTGGCATATATTTACTGGTGGTATTTCTGCTTATCATCCAGCCAGATTTTGGCATGACGCTTACCGTGTCTGCCGTATGGGGTATTCAGCTTTTCCTTGCGGGACTTCCGATGTTCTGGGTGGTCGCACTTGGGTTGCTTGCCATGGCTGGGGCAGGCACCGCCTATTATATGTTGCCGCATGTTGCCAAGCGTATTGATAGTTTTCTTGATCCAGCGGTAGGGGATAATTACCAGATTGGTCGCTCGCTTGAGGCGTTTCGTAATGGTGGGTTGCTTGGCCGTGGCCCGGGAGAAGGAGAGGTGAAGCAGTTTCTGCCGGATTCGCACACGGATTTTATTTTTGCCGTAGCTGGTGAGGAATTTGGCGTGATCGTTTGCCTGCTCATTGTTGGGATATTTGCCTTTATTCTGTTACGCGGATTATTGCGCGTATGGCAGGAAAATGACCTGTTTGTAGTACTGGCCGTGGCTGGTGTGCTGTCGCAGTTTGGCATTCAGGCGGTGATTAACATGGGGGTTTCAGTGAATCTCTTTCCTGCCAAGGGGATGACGCTACCTTTCCTGAGTTATGGTGGGTCATCTGTATTGGCAGTGGCGCTGGGCATGGGTATTATGCTGGCGTTGACTCGCACGCGTTACGGAAAACAGTATTAATATAGCTTGAAGCCGCGTCTGTATGCGCTACACTGTCCACCATTGGACAATCAGGCAATAAGCCCATGACAGATAAACATTATACATCCCTCATTGTGCTGGCAGCGGGCGGCACAGGTGGCCATATTTTCCCGGCGGAGGCGTTGGCGGAAGCACTCATTGCGCGTGGTGAGCGTGTAGTGCTGGTGACCGATAAACGCTTTGCCAATTTCCAGAGTGGCGCACTTTCGTGGATTGAGAAGCAAACTATTCATGCAGGTACTGTCGCAGGGTCACCGGTAAAAAAGCTGATGGGTATTGCGGGGCTTGCGTTGGGTATTATACAGGCGTGGTTTGTGCTGCGGCGGCTTAAACCTAAAGTTGTGGTTGGGTTCGGTGGGTATCCATCATTCCCCACCGTTTTTGCAGCAACCTTTGCAAGGATTCCAACAGTTGTGCATGAGCAGAATTCGGTGTTGGGGCGTGCGAATCGTTTATTGGTGAATCGTGTTGATGCAATCGCAACATCATTTCCTGCAACGCAGATGTTAACTAACCAAAACACGCATAAAGTGATTATAACAGGAAATCCTGTGCGTGCAGCGGTACGGGCGATTCGTGGGGTGCCATATTCCAGCCTCACTGAAGATGGCAAGATGCGTATATTAGTAACAGGTGGTTCGCAGGGGGCTGCTGTGTTCAGTCAGGTGGTGCCTGCGGCGGTTGCCATGCTTCCGGCTGCGTTGCGCAGCCGCGTGCGGATTGACCAGCAGTGCAGGCAGGCGGAGATAGAATCTGCACGTGAGGCTTACCGCGATCTTGATGTGAATGCAGATTTGGCTACATTCTTTGTTGATATTCCGGCGCGGCTTGCGGCTACACATCTGGTGATTGCGCGCTCTGGTGCATCCACCGTATCTGAGCTTGCAGTGGCAGGTAGGCCTGCCATTTTAGTGCCACTTCCGACTTCTATGGATAATCACCAATATTACAATGCCGATGCGTTCGAGCAGGCAGGTGGCGGTTGGATTATGGCGCAGGAAGGATTTACTCCTGCCTCACTGTCAGCACGGCTTGAGGCATTCTTAACCTCACCGGATGTATTGACCAAGGCGGCACAGAGCGCGCTCAACCTTGGATCAGAAAATGCTGCTGAGAAATTGGCAGATACCGTGTTACACATTGCTCGTACACGCATGTTGCCAAAGGAATCATTACAAGGAATTGCCGCATGATTAAATCGCTTCCACTCTCGCACAGTATGCCGCTTACTGTTGGTACGTTGCATTTTATTGGTATTGGCGGTATCGGCATGAGCGGTATTGCGGAGGTGTTGCACAATCTTGGCTATAAGGTGCAGGGCTCGGATGCCTCGGACAGTTACAACACGCAGCGCCTTAAAAAGCTTGGTATTCAGATATTCATTGGCCACAAGGCAGAGCATGTTGCGGATGCTTCCGTGGTGGTGGTGTCTTCTGCTATTAAGGCAGAAAATCCTGAGATGCAGGCGGCACGTGCTGCGCGCCTTCCTGTGGTGCGCCGTGCGGAAATGCTGGCCGAACTCATGCGCCTTAAAATAGCCATTGCAGTAGGTGGTACGCACGGAAAAACCACCACCACAGCAATGACAGCAGCGATGCTTGAAGCAGCAAAACTGAAGCCCACTGTTATCAATGGTGGCATCATCAATGCACGCGGCACCAATGCCTATCTGGGTGAAGGCGAGTGGATGGTGGTGGAAGCTGACGAGTCCGATGGGAGCTTCACCAAACTCCCTGCATCGATTGCTATCATCACCAATATTGATCCTGAGCATCTGGATTATTATGGATCATTTGATGCGCTTAAAAGCGCGTTCCACACCTTCCTCACCAACATTCCGTTTTATGGTTTTGGCGTGCTATGCATTGATCATCCGGAAGTGCAGGCGTTGTTTGCTAAAGTGTCAGATCGTCGCATTCTAACCTATGGATTCAATCCGCAGGCGATGGTGCGCGGTTATAACATTCGCACGCAGGCCGAAGGCCAGTTGTTTGATGTGGATATTACACTGCGTGACGGAGAAGTGCGCCAGATTCGTGACATATTACTTCCGATGCACGGCCAACACAATGTAAGCAATTCACTGGCAACCGTTGCCATCGCCCATGAACTGCAGCTTTCTGATGATACCATACGCATGGCCTTCACGCATTTTGAAGGGGTTAAACGCCGCTTCACAAAAACAGGCGTGGGGCTTGGCATTACGGTGATTGATGATTACGGCCATCATCCGGTGGAAATCGCAGCAACCCTGAAGGCCGCGCGCTCGGCGCAGGATGCAAGTGGTGGACGGGTGCTTGCCGTGGTGCAGCCGCATCGTTACACGCGCCTGCGTGATTTGTTCAAGGAATTCTGTACCTGCTTCAACGATGCTGATGCAGTGATCGTAGCTGATGTATATTCCGCCGGTGAGGATGCTATAGAGGGGATCCATGCCGATGCGCTGGTTGATGGGTTGCGTAGCGCTGGTCACAAGCAGGTTATTAAGCTGGAATCAGAAGAAAAACTCGCAGCAGAAATTGCAGCTATCGGCCAGCAGGGTGATATGGTGGTGTGTCTTGGTGCGGGCTCAATCACCAAATGGGCGTACGCGCTGCCGGAGCAATTAGAGGATTCAGGTGTCAGGATTCAGGATTCAGGTAAAAGTAAGGCTAAGAGATGATGTTGCACATGGCATCTTATGTTTCCCTGAATCCTGAATCCCGAATCCCGATCTCTTTCAGAGAGCGCATCCGCGAAAATGCAGACCTTTCAAAAACAAACTGGTTTCGCGTTGGTGGGCCAGCGCAGTATTTATTCAAGCCAGAAAGTGCGCAAGACTTAGCCTCATTCCTGAAAGCATTGCCGCACGATGTTCCGGTAACGGTGCTTGGCGTGGGGTCAAATGTTATCGTGCGCGATGGTGGCATTGATGGCGTAGTCATAAAGCTCGGTCGTGGTTTTGTAGATATTGAGGCAAAAGGCGATGCAATTATCGCTGGTGGTGGTGCACTGGATATCCATGTGGCAGCAACTGGACGTGATAACGGCATTGCGGGATTGGAATTTTTATGTGGTGTGCCAGGAACGATTGGTGGTGCGGTGCGCATGAATGCGGGTGCGTATGGGTGTGATACATCACAGGTGTTGTTGGAAGCAGAAATTGTCGAGCGAGATGGAACTATCCGTACACTCACGAATAAAGAGCTGGGCTTTGTGTATCGCAACAGCAGCTTACCACAAGGGGCGATTGTTACACGCGCTACATTCAAAGGCGCAAAAGGTGACGTGGAGCAAATTCGTGCGCGCATGCAGGAAATCAGCGATGCGCGTGAGGCCACGCAACCCATCCGCACACGCACGGGCGGCAGCACATTCAAAAACCCTGAAGGTTATAAGGCATGGGAACTGGTGGATCGTGCAGGTTGCCGTGGCCTAATGGTCGGTGGCGCGCAGGTTTCCGAAAAACACTGCAACTTCCTAATTAACACTGGAACAGCAACTGCGGCTGATTTAGAAAATCTGGGGGAGGAAGTGATTAAGCGCGTAAAAGAAAAAACCGGCATAATGCTGGAGTGGGAAATTAAGAGGATTGGTAAAGCGTGACGTATCTCCACGACATTCAACAAAAGCCGAAGTGGTATCGCGAACTAAGGATGCTATGGAATCAATTTGATCCTATTGGCGTAATAGATCGTAATAGTGAACACTGGCAGGATGATGATGAGTATGAGGCCTATGTTCTGGGTATTATGGAGCTTCTTAGTAAAGGCGCATCTAAGAAAGAAATTTCAGGCCATGTATATAGTCTTTGTAACGAGCATATAAGTATATCGACGTCTTTGGAGTCATGCGACCAATTTACAGAGGATTGTTTAAATTGGTATATAAACATAAGTAAGAAGTAATGTTGTTCTTTGCAAGAAAGCATCCTATTTTTGGTGAAACGCCACTGCATTATGCATGCATTGAAAATGATCTGCGTGCTGTAAAGAAAATATTGGCAAAAGGGGGAGGTGTTGATGTCCCTGACGATGGAGGTCAAACCCCGTTAATAAGCGCCAGTATGCTTGGATATGTCGATATGGTGGAGTTATTATTGCAGCATAACGCGAATGTCCAGGTAAGGGATCATTCGTGGGGAAATACTGCATTGCATTATGCTGCTGAAAATGGTCATGTTAAAATTATCGAGCTATTATTGGCTGCGGGGGCTGATAAAACCATGCCTAATAACAATGGTCATACAGCGTTGGAGATGGCAAAAAGCACATATATTTCTATGGAAAGCTTATTGAAATGAAACACATAGCAGTTCTAAAAGGCGGGTGGTCGGCAGAGCGTGAAGTATCGCTGAATAGTGGTGCAGCCTGTGCAAAGGCACTGCGCGAAGTGGGTTATAAGGTAACGGAAGTGGATGTTACTCCTCAAGTGGCGGCTGATCTTGCACAGATTAAACCAGATGTGGCATTTAATGCGCTGCATGGCACATTTGGCGAAGATGGATGTATGCAGGGCGTGCTTGAAATGCTCAAAATCCCTTACACACACTCTGGCGTTCTTGCGTCTGCACTGGCGATGGATAAACCTACGGCCAAGCGCGTTTTTGAAGCAGTTGGCCTGCGCTGCCCAAAAGGCGTTACCCTATCGCTTGACCAATTAGTCAAGGTTGACCCGCTACCGCGCCCCTTCGTAGTAAAACCGGCGGCAGAAGGCTCCAGTGTGGGGGTATATATAGTGTTAGAAAGTGATAATCGCCCGATTTCCCAAATCATGACCGGTGCGGATGATAAAACACTCTATCTTGTTGAAGAATATATCGCTGGCCGTGAAATCACGGTGGCTGTGTTGAATAACAAACCCCTAGGTGTCACAGAAATTCGTCCATTAAGCGGCTTTTATGACTACACCAACAAATATACCGATGGAAAAACCGAGCATCTATGCCCCGCGCCATTGCCTAAAAATAAATATGATAAAGTGATGGAGCTGGCACTGAGAGCCCATCAGGCGCTTGGCTGTCGCGGCCTGTCACGTGCGGATTTTCGTTTTGATGACACCAAAGGGGATGGTACATTCTATCTGCTGGAGGTGAATACCCAACCGGGAATGACTGCTCTTTCATTGTCACCTGAAATTGCTGCACATGCTGGCATCAGCTTTAATGAATTAGTAAGACTCTTGGTAGAAGATGCGAAACTGGGACAATAGTACTGGTCGCAAGGTGCTGGCATGGCCAAAAAATCAGATAACCTAACACTCAGGCAGCGTGAATCGCAGCGGATTATGCGCGAGAAGTCAGCGCGCAAAAAACGTCAGGCTATCGTGCGTAAGGCGCAGATTGTAGGTGCCGTGTGTGTGGTATTGGTTGTGGCTGGCGTTGGGTTCTGGGTGTGGAAAAACAGCATGTTTAGCAAAGCAGTTGAATCGGTATCTAATGGTATGTATCAGATAACTGCGAGGGCTGGGTTTACATTAGATACCTTATATCTTGAAGGGCGCAGCCGTACGCCTATGGAAGAAATCAGCAAAGCCATCAACATAAACAAAGGCGATCCGATATTGCAGCTTTCACTGCAGGAAATAAAGGCCAGACTGGAGGCAGTGGGCAGCATCAGCTCGGCTGCTGTTGAGCGTGAATTGCCCAACAGGCTTGCCATACGTATTGTGGAGCGTGAGCCGGTCGCCCTCTGGCAGCATCAGGGCAAAATGGTGTTGGTAGATGATAATGGTGTGGCAATGCCGGATGTCGCATTATCTGCATACAGGCATTTGCCATTGATTGTTGGCAAGGATGCCCCCTCGCAGGTGGGAGAAGTTCTGGCATTGCTGCAATCCAGCAAAGCATTGCAGGAAAGATTTGCCGCAGCTGTGCGTATCAGCGGTCGCCGCTGGAATGTACATCTGAAGGATGGTACACAGGTGAAGCTGCCTGAGCAAGATGCCACTAAGGCATGGGAAGCACTGGCTAAATTGCAGGATAAGCAGCAACTGCTGGATAGGGATGTAAAAGTGATAGACCTGCGGGTTGCGGGCAGGCTATTCATCAAAACGTCACCCGAAAATGTGGCGGGTGAGTCGTCAAGCGCAAAAGAGACTTGAGCGATTAGTATCTCGAGGTTAAGACTAGAGTATACAGATACAGAATGTACTGGATTTTAAGCCATGAGCAGATAAAACAGGGTTATGAAAAAGTCATCAGCAAATAACAAAAATGGTATCGGCAGTGTAGCGGTTTTAGACATTGGTACTGCAAAGATTGCATGTTTTATAGCCAATATTGATTCCGCAGGCGAAATAAAAATCACCGGTATCGGCCATCAGCTTTCCAAAGGCATCAGGAGCGGTATCATCACCGATTTTGCCGAGGCCGAAGCGTCCGTCGTGTCTGCGGTACATGCGGCAGAGCAGATGGCAGGCGAGACGGTAGAAGATGTGCTCATCAGTCTCTCCGGCGGCAATCTCACCTCGCGCAATGTCACGGTTGAAATGAGTATGCTGGGTGATGAAGTGACGGATCGTGATGTTATGGATATCATTGAGCAGGGACGTGCATCGGTCACTCATAGCGAGCTGGATATTATTCACTGTATTCCGGTGTCGTATTACCTCGATGGTGCGCGTGGCATTGTGGATCCGCGAAAAATGTACGGCAAAAAACTGGGTGCGGATTTGCACATTATTACAGGCCTGCCGACCGTAACGCGCAATCTTGCGCATTGTGTTGGCCGGTGTCATTTGAATGTGGGCGAATATATCGCATCGCCTTATGCTTCTGCACTTTCCTGCCTTGAAGAAGATGAAAAACAACTGGGTGTGACGCTCGTGGATATGGGGGCAGGTGTTACCAGCTTTTGCGTATTTGCTGGCGGTAAGAATGTTTATACCGATGCGATACCTATCGGCGGTTCGCATGTAACGAGTGATATTGCGCGTGGGCTTTCGACGAGTTTGAGTCACGCCGAACGCCTGAAAACACTGCATGGCAGCTGCATGGCCTCATCCAGCGATGATCAGGTGATGATCGATGTGCCGCCTCTCGGTGAAGAAGAATTTGACGAAACCAATACCATGCCGCGTTCCATGCTTGTGGGTGTTATCCGCCCGCGCATTGAAGAAATATTCGAGATGATTCGTAGCAAGCTGGAAATGGCTGGTATCTCGTCAGTTTCTGGGAAGCGCGTGGTGCTTACTGGTGGTGCAAGCCAGTTGCTTGGCGTGCGTGAAATGGCAGCTAATATGTTGGGTAAGCAGGTGCGCCTTGGCAGGCCGCGAGTGTTGCCTGGTCTTGCGGAATCGGTCAGTGGCCCTGCATTTGCGGCGTCACTGGGCATGGTGGAATATGTGCTGAAAAAACCAATGGAAGAGCAGATGTTTGCCTTAAATCGCCGTCGCGGCAACCTCACTGCGGGTTTCGAGAAAGTGGTGAGCTGGTTTAAGGAGAATTTTTGATGAAAGATAATAGGATGAAAGATGAGAGGAAATAATCTTTATCATCGCTCATCTACTCGTCTCTCACCCCACTTTCTTGATGCAAACCACAAAATATGGTGGTAAAAATTTAAAAAACTGTCAATATGTGCGTAGCTTTGAACAGCTGCAAAACGCGTGATTATATATTTACGAGGGGATTAAATCATGACCATCAACCTGCATCTTCCAAGTAATACTGAAATTCTGCGACCAACCATTACGGTTATTGGTGTGGGTGGTGCTGGCGGTAATGCGGTGAACAACATGATTTCCGCGCAGCTTGAGGGCGTGAATTTTGTGGTGGCGAATACAGATGCACAGGCGATCGATCATTCTCTCACCGAGCGTACCATTCAACTCGGCGCAGGTATCACCAAGGGTTTGGGTGCCGGCGCAAATCCGGATATTGGCCGTGCCGCCGCGGAAGAAGCAAAAGATGAAATCGCTGCATATATTGAAGGCAGCAACATGGTGTTCATCACCGCTGGTATGGGTGGCGGTACCGGTACGGGTGCAGCACCGGTTGTGGCGCGCATTGCAAAAGAGCAGGGGATTCTCACTGTTGGTGTGGTCACCAAGCCATTCCAGTTCGAAGGCACGTATCGTATGCGCCTCGCAGAATCAGGCCTAAAAGAATTACAAGATTATGTGGATACGCTCATTGTTATCCCGAACCAGAATTTATTCCGCCTGGCTAACGAACGCACGACATTTGCCGATGCTTTCAAAATGGCAGATGAAGTGCTGCACTCTGGTGTTCGCGGCGTAACAGACCTCATGGTAAAACCCGGCCTTATCAACCTCGACTTTGCTGATATCCGCACCGTAATGCGCGAAATGGGCAAGGCGATGATGGGCACCGGCGAAGCAACCGGCGAACGCCGCGCAATTGAAGCCGCGGAAGCAGCTATTTCTAATCCGCTGCTGGATGATGTATCGCTCAGAGGTGCGCGTGCGCTTCTCATCAATATTACTGGCGGTGCGGACATGACACTCTATGAGGTTGATGAAGCAGCGAACCGTGTGCGCGAAGAAGTGGATTCTGATGCGAATATTATTTTCGGTTCCACCTATAATGAAGAAATGAACGGTCGTATGCGTGTGTCTGTGGTTGCAACAGGAATTGACGCGCAGACGCAGACTGCAAATACATCTCAGAAACTGACAACGGTCGGTGAGCCAAAAAAGGCATTCGCATTTAATGCACCTTCAGCGAAAGTGGAGGTACGCACGCAGGTGAATGCGCGTCCCGTCAGTTTTGCAGAGCAGTCACGCAACTATGCGCCGGAAGCGGTGATTGCTGCGCGTGCTGCGGCAGAGCAACGCTCAATTGTGCCTCCATCACAGTCCTCCGTACGTGTTGAAAAACCTGTGGAGCAGCAACAGCAGCAGGCACCGCAAGTACAGTTTCATGCTCCTGTTGAAAAGGAAGCTCCTGCGCCGCGTATTCATATGCCAGAATACGATCAGCAGCGTACCCCAGAGCAGCAGCCGCTATTCCGCGAGCCTGTGCAATCACAGCAGATGCAGCAACAGCGTTATGAAGAAGAATCCAGACAATCTTCATTCTCACCGCGTCAGGAGCAGCGTGATCAGGTGCGTGACGATGGTAAGAGTTTCCTTCAGCGCGTGGCGGATGTGGGGCGTGCACTTTCTACACGTACAGAGTCTGGTAAGCAGGAAACATCAGAACGCGTGCATGTAGTGCAGCGGCAGGCACCTTCTGAGCCGCCATCAACGCCTAAGCAGCAGGGTGAGGATCAGTATCTTGATATTCCTGCATTTCTGCGTCGTCAGGCTAATTGACATATTTCGTTAATGGCTTTGCCATTTAGGAAAATGTCATCCCCGAATTTGCGGTAGCAAATATTGGGGAGCTCGTGCAACATTCTTTGGACAACAGGATTCCTGCTTCCGCAGGAATGTAGTGTATGAAATCACTTGCGGTATCACTTTCCCGTCAGCGCTGGCTGCCATATAAAACACGTCGTTCGGTCATAAAAAAACTGCATCCGGCGATGCTGAAGGATTACGCCTTTGAAGCAGATGCACTGGGGTTTACGTTTCGTGGCAATATTGTAAATTATATTGACCGGCTGGTATATTTTTGCGGCGCGCACGAGAAATACATGCTCTTTATGCTGCGTGATTATGTGCTTGCATTGAAGAAAAAAAATAAAGCACCGCTTGCCTTTGTCGATGTCGGTGCGAATGCAGGAAATCACACGCTCTTCATGTCACAGTTGGTTGGCAAGGTGTATGCATTCGAGCCATTTGAACGCGTGCGTAAGCAGTTGCAGGAAAATCTGGCGATAAACAACATTACCAATGTAACCGTGCATCCGTTCGGCCTGAGCAATGAGGATGCAACCCTGCCGTTTTACGCAGCACCCGATGAAAATCTTGGTGCGGCTTCGTTCCACAGTGATCACAAAAATGACAATTACTATCTCGGCGACATGCAGCTTAGACGTGGCGATTCGTTGAACCTCGGCAAGATAGATATTTTGAAAGCTGACGTAGAAGGCTTTGAAAAATTTGTGCTAGAAGGACTGCAAGAAACCATCAAAGCCAGCCGACCGCTGATGGTGATTGAGCTTTCACCAAAAACCCGCGAGACCATTGGCAGTGAAGCGGCATTTTACGCGCTGTTTCCGGAAAACTACCAGTTTTTCTATTATAAGAAGGGCAGCAACAACACAGGTCATTACCAGCTTGCGCCGTTTGATTATGCATTGAATCCAAAAATTCAGGATGTTATTGCCTGCCCAGCAGAAAAATTAATTTATCTAGATAATTAGTATTTTCTTATTATATATCAATATTTTGATGATGTAACAAACCGTAACAAAGCGTGATTTGAAAACCGGCTCCGTAAAGCATAGGTTCTAGGGTATAAATAACTCACTGGTTTTTCAAAATAATGAAACAAACAACGCTCGCAAATAAAGTCTCCTGCTCTGGCATTGGCCTGCATACTGGCCGTGTAGTAAAAATCACTCTGTATCCGGCTGAGCCGAACACGGGGGTGGTATTCAAGCGTCTGGATGTAGAGCATGAAAAAAGTCTGGTTCCAGCACGATATGACGCGGTGTGTGAAACCCGCCTTGGCACCACCATCCGCAACCGTTCTGGCGTTACCGTTTCTACCATTGAACATCTGATGGCTGCACTCTGGGGAGCCGGGGTTGATAATGTGTTGGTTGAGCTGGATGGGTCTGAAGTGCCGATTATGGATGGCAGTTCTGAGCCATTTACTTTCATGATCGAGTGCGCCCGCGTGGTTCAGCAAAATGCTACTCGCCGTATCCTGCGCGTGCTTAAAACCGTTGAAGTGCACGAAGGTAAAAGCACCGCCCGTGTGCAGCCGAACCGCGAAGGCGATGAGGGCTGCGTGCTTGGTGTTGAGATTGAATTTGATAATTCAGTGATCAGCCGTCAGGTGCTACAATATGATTTCCGCGATGTTACCTTTAAGCAGACGCTTTCGCGTGCTCGTACCTTTGGTTTCGAGCATGAGGTGGAGGCTATGCGCGCCAACGGTCTTGCCCTTGGCGGCTCATTGGATAATGCTATCGTAGTAGGTAAAGAAAAGATCCTCAACGAAGAAGGTCTGCGTTACGTTGATGAATTCGTGCGTCATAAGGCGCTGGATTGCCTTGGCGACCTGTTCCTTGCAGGCTCGCGTATTGATGGGCGTTTTGATTTCAGCCGTCCTGGCCATGGTATCAATAATGCACTGCTGCGCGCGCTTTTTGCTGATAAAACGGCTTATGCGATTACGTCAGCCGATGCAATGCCGGTGCCTTTGCTGGCACGTCCCGTTAAAGACGCAGTGGCTTACGCCTAAGCCCAATATTCATGTTGATGTGTCAGTAATTTGCCTGATATAAACAGGGCATGAAAAGACATATACTTCTAGTTACAACTATTCTTGCACTCACTGCTTGCAGCGATAGTAAAGATGAAACCGCAGCACCAAAACCACCAGATAGCGCTGATAAGCTCTATGCAGATGCACGCCAGCTTCTGGATGAAAAAGAGTATGAGGATGCGGTGGCAGCCTTTGAAGAGGTGGAGCGCCAGCATCCTTATTCCGAATGGGCAGGGCACGCGCAGATTATGGCAGCCTACGCACATTACCAGCGTGAGAAATATGATGAAGCCATCGCTATTTTGGAGCGCTATGTAAAACTCTATCCGGGCGAGGCCTCAGCCGCCTATGCATATTACCTGATTGCGCTTTGCTATTACGAACAAATTTCCGATGTCGGCCGCGATCAGAAAATGACCGAGCTTTCCATGCAAGCCTTGCGTGATGTGATTCGCCGCTTCCCCGAAAGCGAATATGCGCGTGATGCGCGGATAAAGCTTGATCTTACTATCGACCATCTGGCAGGCAAGGAAATGCAGGTTGGTCGCTATTATCTCGGCCAGGATGATTATATCGCCGCCGCTAACCGCTTCCGATTTGTCGTAGAAAATTACCAGACCACGAACCACACCGCAGAGGCACTACACCGCCTTGTGGAATGTTACTTGAAGCTTGGCGTGAAGGAAGAAGCCCAAAAATACGCAGCGGTGCTGGGCTATAACTTCCCAACCAGTTTGTGGTATCGCGATAGTTACAAATTGCTGGTGGCAGAAGGTGTTGATATTGCAAAACCCACTGAACCCGATTCGTCCAGGTGGGACAGGATGATCCCATGCAGTCCCGACATTGCGAGCGTAGCGAAGCAATCCAGTTTCAAATACTAACGTGGATTGCTTCGTCGCCTTTGCTCCTCGCAATGACAATATGAGGTGATATGCTGACACAGCTTTCCATTCGCAATATCGTCCTGATTGAAAGCTGCGATATTACGCTTGGCAGCGGCCTCTGTGTGCTCTCTGGTGAGACCGGCGCAGGTAAATCCATCCTTCTTGATTCGTTAGGTCTAGTCTTGGGTGCGCGCGGCGAGGCCTCTCTTGTGCGGCGTGGTGAGCAGCAGGGCATGGTCACCGCCGAGTTTGACATCAGTGGGAATACGCAAGCATCGCAGATTTTAGAAGAGCTGGGGTTAGCGGCAGAGGATTCACTCATCATCCGCCGCACGGTTGGCAGTGATGGTAAAACGCGCTGTCACATCAATGATCAATCCGTCACCGTTTCCGCGCTGAAAAAACTGGGTGAAGTATTGGTAGAAGTACATGGGCAACATGACCAGCGCAGCCTGATGGATGCAAGCCTGCACCGCGATATGTTGGATGATTACGCAGGCCAGTTAGCACAACGCAAGCAGGTAGCCGCAGCCTACGGCGAGTGGAAAAATCATGTGGATGCGTTGGCAGCGCTCAGGGTACAGATAGAGCAGGCAGCGCGTGAGCAGGATTATCTGCGCCATATGCACAACGAACTTGCGCAACTTGCGCCAGAAATCGGCGAGGAAGACACACTCACCACCCAGCGCGCCACCATGATGCAGAGTGAAAAACTCTTTGAATTATTGGGGCAGGCGATTGGTGAATTGAATGCAGGAAAAGGCGTGGCTTCTGCCCTCCGCTCAGCGCAGCGCACATTGGCGCGTTCGCCGCTGGCGGGTACAGAAGCACTTTCTGCCGTCATTGAATCATTGGAAAGAGCAGCAACAGACGCCGAAGAAGCAACCTTCGCGCTGGAAAAAATTGGTGAAGATTCCAAGTTTGATGCTGGAAAACTGGAGCGCATTGAGGAGCGATTGTTCGCGCTGAAAGCCGCCGGCCGAAAATATAATATGCCGGTGGAAGAACTGGCTAAACTGCGTGAGGAAGTGGCAGGAAAACTCAGCCTCATGGATTCGCAGGAACATAAGGTGGCAGAGCTTACGAAGGCAGCCGATGCCGCAAAGAAAATATTCGCAGACACAGCAGCAAAACTCTCCGCCGCGCGCAAGAAATCCGCAGAGAAATTGCAAAAGGCAGTGGAAACAGAGCTTGCGCCACTGAAGATGGAAAACACCCGTTTCCATGTACGCGTGCTTCCGCAGGATGAAAGCGCATGGGCGGAACACGGTACGGACAGCGTGTTTTTCGAATGCGCAACTAACGTGAGCAAAGGCACAAAAGAAGTGGCCTATGCCTCGCTTTCCAAAATCGCATCGGGCGGGGAATTATCGCGCTTCATGCTGGCGCTGAAAGTAGCACTGTCTTCCGTGCGCCAGGCCACCACACTGATTTTTGATGAGATTGATACAGGAACAGGTGGGGCGGTCGCCGATGCCATAGGCCAGCGTTTAGGCAGGCTGGGCAAGGCCGCGCAGGTGCTGGTGGTCACGCATTTGCCACAGGTTGCGGCATGCGGAAACCAGCATTTGTTGGTGGCTAAATATGAAAAAGGCAAAAAAATCATTACGGAAGTGAAACAACTCTCAAGTGCCGAGCGCAAAGAAGAACTGGCGCGTATGCTGGCCGGTGCCACTATCACGCCGGAAGCCCGCAAAGCCGCGCAGAAGCTGCTGGAGGCGGTGGCGTAATGCCTAAATCCTCCGGCCTGTTCGATATGTTAGTGGAAGACGCACGCCAGCAATGGAAAAAGCTCGCCGCTGAGATACGCCATCATAACGCGCTGTATTACCAGCACGATGCGCCAATCATTTCTGATGCGGAATATGATAAACTATTTCGCGCACTTCAGGATTTAGAAAAGCAATTCCCAGAGTTGCAAACACCGGATTCACCTACACAAAAAGTAGGCGCCGCCCCGCTCGAAAAATTCGCGAAAGTCAAACACAGCGTGCCGATGCTCTCGCTGAATAATGCGTTTAGTAGAGAGGATGTAGAAGATTTTATTAATCGTATTCGTAATTTTCTAAATTTAGCTCAAAATGAAGAATTGGAAATACTATGTGAGCCAAAAATTGATGGATTATCTTTCAGTGCTAGATTTGAGAAAGGAAAACTAATTTATGCGATAACTCGAGGAGATGGAGAAGTAGGTGAGTTAATCACAGAAAATATTAGAAAAATCAAAGGATTCCCTGAAAGTCTACAGGCTGAAAAATACCCTAATATCTTGGAAATTCGTGGTGAAGTTTATATGGCACACGAAGTATTTGAGTCATTAAATAAATCACAGCGTGAAAATCAGGAGCAAGAATACGCTAATCCAAGAAATGCTGCTGCAGGGTCGTTGCGTCAATTAAACGCAGAAATCACGGCACAACGTAATTTGAGTTATTTTGTTTATGGTTGGGGTGAAGTTAGTGATTTATCATTGTTGGGTGATACTCAAGCAAGAGTTATGAAGTCTCTTGCAAAACTTGGGTTCCAAGTCATTCCACAAGAAGCGTTTAATGGCACTGAGAATATTAGATTTGCACTACAAAAGATTAGAGGTAGCATAGATAATCTTTGGATTATTTATTGTGAGGTGAGAGATCATATACGCCCATTGTTACCTTACGATATTGATGGCATGGTATACAAAGTAAATAATCTCAAAGATCAAAAACGTCTTGATTATGTAGGCCGGGCGCCGCGCTGGGCGATTGCGCATAAATTCCCTGCCGAACGGGCGATTACGGAAATTGAAGCCATCGACATTCAGGTTGGGCGCACGGGCACACTCACGCCCGTTGCTCGCCTCAAACCCATCACCGTGGGTGGTGTGGTGGTGAGCAATGCCACGCTGCATAATGAAGATGAGATTACCCGCAAAGATATTCGCGTGGGCGACACGGTGGTGGTGCAGCGCGCAGGGGATGTAATTCCACAGGTGGTGGAAGTGGATGCAACCAAACGCACAGCACATTCCAAACCTTACCAATTCCCCGATCACTGCCCCATCTGCAACAGTCAGGCCGTGCGTGAAGAAGGTGAGGTGGCGCGCCGCTGCACGGGTGGGTTGATGTGCGAAGCGCAACTGGTGGAGCGCTTGCGGCATTTTGTGTCCCGCGGGGCGATGGATATTGAGGGCCTCGGTGAAAAGCAAATTACCGCTTTCTGGCAGGACGGGCTGATTAAAACTCCCGCCGATATTTTTCACCTGCATAAAAAAATTGCCGATATTGAAAGCCGTGAGGGCTGGGGCAAAAAATCGGTGGATAATTTAATGGCGGCGATTGAAAAGTCGCGCAATGTGTCGTTGCATAAATTCATTTTCGCGCTCGGTATCCGCCATGTCGGCGAGATTACAGCAAAACTCTTGGCGCGCACCTATGGCAGTTTCTCCGCGTGGCATGAGGCGATGCAGGTGCTTCCAGAAGGCGGCGAGGTGCGCGAGCAGCTGGATACCGTAGATGGCATTGGTGATGTGGTGATTGACGCGCTGGCGGATTTCTTCCGCGAGCCGCACAACCGTGAAATTGTTGCAAAACTCGGCAAGGAACTAAACATTGCTGATGCTGAGGCAGTAGCCGCCAATTCGCCAGTATCAGGAAAAACTGTGGTGTTTACCGGTTCCCTCATCAAAATGACACGTGCAGAAGCCAAAGCGCGGGCCGAGAGTTTAGGCGCAAAAGTGGCAGGCAGTGTTTCTGCCAAAACCGATTATGTAATAGCCGGTGATGACGCTGGCTCAAAACTGAAAAAAGCAAAGGAACTGAATGTGCGTGTACTCACAGAAGATGAATGGCTTGCCATGATAGGGCAGGGCTAGATGCGTAAATCCAACCCCTTCGCACAATCACCGGCTTATTGGAAAATCAGATTCAACCTGCCGCTTGCCGCAGTGCCTAATGCGGAGGCAGGCTTTGAGGATATGGCGCTCGCCGTTTCCACATTTGAGGTGAACGAGAAAGCAAAAATCTGGAGCTTTGAAATGCTTACGGAAGTGATGCCGGAGATGACGGAGGTGAGAAGCCGCCTGCTGGTACTTTCCACGCTGTTTGATTTTCCGACGCCGCAACCGATGGTAGAGCGCGTTGAGCAGCAGGACTGGCTGGCGCAAGTGGCGCGCAGTTTCCCGCCGATGAAAATTGGCCGGTTTTATGTGCATGGCGCGCATTATCAGGATGCGATTCCGGCAGGTATGGTAAATATTCAGGTGGATGCCGGTGCTGCATTCGGCTCGGGCGAGCACGGCACCACAAGCTGTTGCCTGAAGGCGATTGACTGGCTGGCGAAACAATCAGATTTTACAAACATTCTCGATATGGGGTGTGGCTCTGGCATCCTTGCGATTGCGGCAGCAAAAATCTGGCGCGTGCCGGTGATGGCTGCTGATATTGATGAAGTGGCGGTTCGCGTCACAGCCGAGAATTGCCGCATCAACCGCGTGAATAACCACATCACATCGCTGGTGTCAGATGGCTATTCGCACGAGCGCGTGCAGCGCAGCGCGCCGTATGATTTGATTATCTCTAATATTCTTGCACGGCCGCTGGTTGCGTTTGCTCCGGCACTCAAGGCAAATCTTGCAGAAGGCGGCATTGCCGTGCTTTCCGGCCTGCTTACCTCGCAGGAAACGATGGTGATGTCAGCGCATCGCGCACAGGGGCTTGCACTTAAAAAACGCTTTACCGATGGCGAATGGTGCACATTGGTGATAGGGTAAATATATGGATACCAAAGAAAAACTCGCAGCGCTGCGTGCGCAGATAAAACGGAATAAACTACAGGGATACCTGCAGCCGGTGCATGATGAGTTCATGAGCGAATATCCACCTGCGTCCGCACAGCGCGTGCGGTGGCTTTCAGGTTTTTCCGGCTCGGCGGGCACGCTGGTGGTGCTGGAAAATAAGGCGGCACTGTTCACCGATGGCCGTTACACATTGCAGGCTGCACAGGAAACCGACACCACATTATTTGAGCAGCACAACATTACTGAGATTATGCCGGAAGCATGGCTTGCAAAAACGTGCTCCAAAGGTGCGCGCATTGGCTATGACGCGCGGCTATATACCAAAAGCATGGTAACTCGAATTGAAAAAATGCTGCACACGAAAGATATAACATTCGTGACATGCGATAATCTGGTGGATGCTATCTGGAAAGAGCGTCCGGCGGCACCTGCCAGCAAACTTTTTGTGCATGATCTTAAATATGCCGGTGTGGAATCGCCTGAAAAACGCCAGAAAATTGCGGAACTGTTGCAGGAAAATGCGGCGGAAGTATTGCTGCTGACTGCGCCGGATAGTGTGTGCTGGTTGCTCAACATCCGCGCATCAGACGTGGAGCACACGCCGCTGGCTCTCGGTAATGCTCTGCTCGATAAAGAGGGCAGGGTACAACTCTTTATTCATCCTAGCCGCGTAGATGATGAATTGAGGGTACAACTTGGCAATGAAGTGTCGCTGCATGAACCTGCGGTACTTAAAGATGCGCTGAACAAGCTTGCATCCGGCAAAAAGGCTGTGTGGTGCGATACGCAGCAGGTTTCCATGTGGCATATGAAAGCGCTGCATGGCGCGCATATCATAGAGGCAACAGACCCCTGCCAGAAAATGAAGGCATGCAAAAATCCGGTGGAGCTTAAGGGCATTGAAAATGCCCATGTGCGCGATGGCGCGGCGGTAGTAAAATTACTTGCATGGCTGGATAAAGAAACACAGATGCGTGCCGTAAAAGAATCAGAAGTGTGTGATAAGCTGAAAGCATTCCGCGCCGAACATCCCATGTTTCATGATTTGAGTTTTCCTACTATATCTGGCAGCGGCGCGCATGGTGCCATTGTGCATTACCGCGTGACACAAGAATCAGATCGCGCATTGCAAAAAGGCGAGTTATTCTTGCTCGATTCTGGCGCGCAATATCCCGATGGCACGACGGATATCACCCGCACTGTTCCCATCGGCACACCATCAACGGAGCAGGTGGATAGATTTACCCGTGTACTCAAAGGCCATATCGCCATCGCTACGGCGCGCTTCCCGAAAGGTACCACCGGCTCACAGCTGGATGCGTTCGCCCGCCAGCATCTCTGGCAGGCGGGGTTAGATTATGATCATGGCACAGGGCATGGGGTGGGATGTTTCCTTGGCGTGCATGAAGGACCACAACGCATTAGCAAGCGCGGTGGCGATGTTGCGCTTGAGCCTGGCATGATTGTATCGAACGAACCAGGTTATTACAAAACTGGAGCGTATGGCATACGCATTGAAAATCTGGTGGTGGTATCAGAGACAAAAAAAGGCGAGGATGATAAAGCCTATTATGGGTTTGATACGCTCACTTGTGTACCCATAGACACGCGCCTTGTAGATGCAAAACTACTCACTAATGAAGAAAAAGACTGGCTGAACCAATACCACACATGGGTGCTTAAATCGCTTTCGTCGCTCGAAGATAGCGAAACGCTCGCGTGGTTGCGTACCCGCTGCGTGGGGATGTGATTACGGCAGTATACGTTCCCAGTTTACATCCTCGAATGAAGGCAGTTCAAAATTTGGCATCTTTATATCGGGCATTTCCGGCATATCGGGTATTTCGACGTCTTCAACATCAAACCTAAAATCATCCAGTGAAATACCGCTTTGTTCAGGCGCAACTGTAATGCCAAAAGGTACGTGCACCAGTTGGCCATTTAGTGTAAAGGTGACAAACACGCGCATGTTGCCAGCGCGCTCAGGCGTGAAATGAAATGCTAGGGCAGGCACGATGGCTTTTGCTTTCTTCGGGTGTTCCAGAATCGTGCTGCGCATCAGTAAGGCATTCCTCATTTCGGTCAGGTTGGTGTAAAATCCTGCTACATGTGTACCTTCACCAATGGCCGCATCGCTTGCGGCAAGTGGTGTGCCGTCAATCCGGCTGATGGAAACGATACCTGTTACCGGCCGGTTGACTGATGGTTTATTATCCAATTTCAGCTTGAAGCGATAATCCCCTGCGGAAGATTCCAGAAAATCAACTGATGTGGATTGTGTTATTTCGTCTTTGCCCAATATTGCTGGAATTAATGTAGGTGTGCCGCTTTCCAGTGTAGTAATGTCTGCCCACAGATAATGCTTACCATTATGTTTGGGTATGAAGGTTGTACTAAAAGCATTTTGCCCTCCGTTTCCCTGCACAGGCAGATAATGATAATCGCTGAAGGTTTCATCAGTGATGATAACATAAAAAGCGGCACCGTTCATACGCACCAGCTCGTCGGCCCGAGCTAGTTCGCCACCTTCATTGCTAATAATAAGGATTTCGAGTGACGTGGCTTTTCCGGCCTCAATATTCTTCGGTGCGTCGATATCAAGTGCAAGTGGAGATGATTTGTCAGACACATCATCCGCAAAAGCAGGCGTGCTAACTAGCAAAAATGTGGATGCGAGGCGTAAATATTTATTCATATATGATTGTGCTAATTCCACATATTTGCTTTGCAAAAATTGCATAAGCGGCTACAACTAGGCCAGTTTGTTCATAAACAGTATAGGGTTAGAACATGTCATTCGCAAAGTTTTTCATTAAAAAGCCGATTGCCACCATTCAGGCGGAATCGACAAAGAGCGAGCTTAACCGCTCACTTTCAGCATTAAACCTCGTAAGCCTCGGAATTGGCTGCATTATTGGGGCTGGTATCTTCGTGATGACCGGTCAGGCCGCCGCCAATTATGCAGGCCCCGCCATTATGATTTCTTTCGTTTTAGCCGGACTTTGCTGCGCTTTTGCAGCCCTTTGCTACGCGGAACTGGCCGCCATGCTGCCGGTTTCCGGCAGTGCGTATTCCTATGCTTATGCCTCATTGGGTGAGGTGGTTGCGTGGGTGATGGGGTGGCTGCTCCTGCTCGAATACGGCGTGGCATCCTCCACCGTTGCGGTGGGCTGGTCTGGTTATGTGGTGAGCTTCCTCGGAAGTTTTGGTATTGTACTGCCGGAAAGTCTTACACAGGCTACTTTCATTGCCAACGATGCACATGAGCTCGTATATACAGGTTCATTTAACTTGCCTGCATTTTTAGGTATCCTTGCGGTTACTGCGCTGTTGGTAAAGGGCGTAAAAGAATCGGCAACTGTGAATAATGTAATTGTTATAATAAAAGTAGCTGTGATCCTTCTCTTCATCGCTTGCGGCATATTCTATATTGATACAGCAAACTGGACTCCTTTCATTCCAGAACAGACACCCGATGGCCGTTATGGCTGGGATGGTATTCTGCGTGGTGCCGGCGTGGTTTTCTTCGCCTATGTAGGGTTTGAAGCAGTATCCACGGCAGCGCAGGAAGCCAAAAATCCGCAGCGTGATATGCCTATTGGTATTCTCGCATCACTTGCTATCTGCACGGTGATTTACATGTTGGTAGCTGCTGTGCTTACCGGTATTGTGCCATACAACATGCTGAATGTGCCTGATCCAATTGCGGTGGGTGTGGATGCGATTGGTATGCCGTGGCTTGCCTTCATCGTGAAAATTGGTGCGATTGCCGGTTTATCATCGGTGATGATGGTGTTGCTTTATGGCCAGACCCGTATTTTTTACACCATGTCGCGTGATGGTCTGATGCCTGCTGCGTTCCACAAGGTGCACAGCAAGTTCAAAACCCCTGCTATCAATACGGTGGTGGTAGGGACAGTTGTCGCTTTTGTTGCGGCAGCTACTCCCATTAGTATTTTGGGGCATCTGGTATCGCTCGGTACGCTCACGGCTTTTGCCATCATCTGTTTTACGGTGATGTATTTGCGCCATAAAGAGCCCAATCTTGAGCGTCCGTTCAAGGCGCCAGGCGGTATGGTTACGCCGCTACTTGGTATCGGGTTCTGCGGTTGGCTGATTTATGGCCTGTTGTCGGATCCAGTAGCAATAAAGTTCTATATAGTTTATCTGCTGATAGGCTTTTTGCTGTATTTCGGTTATGGCCAGTTCCGCAGTAAATTGCGGAATGCTGCCTGATCTGTCATCCTGAGCGAAGCGAAGGATCTAAGATTCTTCGGCTTTGCCTCAGAATGACGCTAATATATTGTAATACATGACTATTTTGTAACCTGCGCCCCTCAAAAGGCGCGGGTTTTTCTTTCGTTTTTCGTATTTCACACCATTGTAACATTATTTGTGTATAATGGAGGCTGGTAAATGATTAATTTATATGAAGTTAAGACATAGGCACCAGTGAGCGTTTATAAATACCCAGAATCTCAGGTTATTGATGAAGTAGTGTTCAAAAAGACTGCTCAGGGTGCGGTGCGCGCATATTTACATGCAAAGGACGACATTCCATCGGAAAAAGTTCATGAAATAAGGGATGTATTTAAACAAAACGGCTGGCAAGCGGTTGCGTTTAATCTGGATGGTAAGTCTACACTTGAAGTGCGCGGTCTTAAAACTGAGAAGAAATTTCTTGAGCTTCTCAATGAACATAAGTGGGTAAGCGGCAATTCTGATCACCAGAAAAATCCAGAAGACCGCATTAGTTTCATGGATAAATTCAGAAAAACGTCATTGCAATCCAGCGGTGTTGCGATGGCGATTGCTGATATTGGCTTTATTATTTACGGGCTCAAAGAAGCGAAGATTCACAAAGCCATAGATCCTACTCACGAAAAAAGGGATTTCAGGGAAGCGCTTGCAGGTTTTTCATATTTAACTGGCAGTACGTTACTTACGCTGTATGGCCGCAACGACCAGTCTGACTTACAGGTGCGTGATGTAGCAGGTGCAATGCTTAAACACGCAAAAGACAAGGGGCTGATCATTCCTGATGATAGCGCACTAACATCTATCGGTACTCCAAAAAAGGAGAATACGCTTGGCAAACTAAATAATTTCCTGCGCCAGCACCCATCCGAAGTTGGAAATATGTCATATTTCACGGCGGGGCTCTTAATCGCATGGTCAGCCTTAACCAATCGTGCTTTGGCTAAACCCCGCCCTGAAATGACGGCAAAACAAATATCAGAAATGCGTAAGGGTGGCTGGGGAGATACGGCACTTGGAACAACTACAATGGCTTCTGGCCTGATAGGTACGTTTTTTAAGGAAAAAGCCCCCGATCCTGATGCGCCACATAAAGAAGGCATAGCAAAATGGTGGGATAATTTCATGCGTAGTCCGCTTGCAATTGCTGGTGCTGGTTATGTAGGAAGTACGCTTTGCCATGCATACACCACATATACAGAGCGTAAGGAAGCGTTGCGCGCAGTTGCGGATACAAGCCTATCCGCTAAAGAGCATATGCTTGCGGATATGAAGGTGAAGGCTGTTCCGTGGCGTGTATTGTTTATTGGGGCAACGTTAGTAGGTGAAGCTTTACTGATCATGTCGTCAAAAGGACATGGCGAGGGTGTGCAGATTGATGACACAGTTGATCAAAGTATTTATGCGATTTCTGCAGATTTAATTGCTCGTCAGCCGGCAGAGATGCGTGCAGGCTTGATAGATTACATGTCAGGATATTTAGCGGATCCAAAAGTGCTTGGCGGCGACCGCCAGAAAATTGCTGCTGAATTAAAAGTAGATATAGACAACATGTTGAAAAATCCTTGGGCGCTGAAGTCAGCTAAGACACAAGAAACAGTCGTCATACCTGATGTTACGCATTCTAAGACAATAGAATCCTCCACCTGGCAATCCAAAATTTCTGCCCAGCCTGCCGCCGGCTCGCAGCCGCAGCTTTCTTCCTGATACATAATTATTCTACAGATAATTTACACACTCGTCGTGCCCCGTAGCTGGCAATTCGGGCAATGAAAGGTTTTTATTTTGAATGACTATATTGTGGTTAGGCAAGCTAACCATAACGGATGGTGCTGTCGAAGGGATTCGAACCCCCGACCCTCGCATTACGAATGCGATGCTCTACCAGCTGAGCTACGACAGCACGGATGCGTTCATTACCAAGAATACCACGCATAGTACAAGAAAAAAGCTAGAATCCTGTCAAAAACGGTATAAATCAGTTGCTTTGGCCATTGTGCCTTGACGCTTGGGGGGGGATGCCTATAGAGTCTTGCCACGAGTTTTGTATATACGCTCTTTGTGGCTTACAAAGGGCAGGCCACGATTTCACACTTTGTTGCCGGATTACGAAAAGCTCTTTTCGCAGATATATTATATGCGGGAAACGCCATCTATAAGGAGATTATCATGGCAACAGGTACAGTAAAATGGTTCAACCCAACCAAGGGTTTTGGGTTCATTCAGCCGGATCAGGGTGGTTCAGATGTGTTCGTGCATATCAGTGCACTTGAGCGTGCGGGTCTTGGCACCTTAAACGAAGGCCAGAAGCTCAGCTATGAAATTGCTACCAATAAGGGCCGCACATCAGCTGCGAACCTGAAATTGTCTGAAGCTGCATAATCAGTCTTTGGCTATTAAATAAAAAATACCCGAGCCGGAACTCGGGTATTTTTTTACCATGGAGTAAATGGATTCTCAGGCGCTCATGGATTCCTTCTTCATGAGAATCAGGTAGCGTTGCATTTCTTCTTTCAGAGTCAGGTTCTGCTTTTTCAGCGTGGTAATCAGCGTGAAGTCTGGGGCAGGGCGGGCAGACTCGAGCGCAATCAGCTCTTTCAGTTGGGCGCGTTTTTCGGCAATTGCATTAATATGGGCTTCCATTGACATGAGTAGTACCTTTCTGTGCTTACGAAAAAACAACAATCAAAATAAAACTTCTCAATTAGCAGGAGTAATTATAAAAAAAACTTGACCGAAGTTTCAATATAAAAGACTGTCAAACTTTTTTTATTTATATATTTGCAGCTTACGCCTTGACATCTTGTATCCATGCGCGTCTGCGCCTATGTATCTTCTTATCTGTCGCTCTGGTAGCGCATTAGCATAAGTTTATTTTGATAACTGCCTGAATAATAAGGGAACATATATATGATTATGGTTCGAAAAAGTGAAGATCGCGGGTATGCGCATCATGGGTGGCTGGAAAGTTATCATACGTTCTCGTTTGCCAGCTACCATGACAAAAATTTTATGGGCTTTCGTAATCTCCGCGTTATCAACGAAGATTTTGTTGAGCCAGGGCAAGGATTCGGTACGCATCCGCATAATGATATGGAGATTCTAACCTATATCATCAGCGGTGATCTTGCACATAAAGACAGCATGGGCAATGGCCGTATCATTAAAGCTGGCGAGGTGCAGGGCATGAGTGCAGGTACCGGCATTACCCATAGCGAATTCAACGCATCAGATAAAACACGCGTACATCTGCTGCAGATATGGATAACACCACACACCAAAGGCGTGACTCCAGCGTATAGCGAATGGCTGCCTAATGGCAGTGAACGTAAAGGTTGGGCGCTTGCCGCCAGCGGTGATAAGAATGATAAGGCCATTCATATTTATCAGGATGCAAAATTATATGTGGCGGAATGTACAGAAGCAAAAACACTTCCTATATCTCTGGCAGATGGCAGGTTTGGCTGGGTGCAGGTTGCAAAAGGTAGTGCTGAAGTGAAAGGGTATCATTTACTGGCTGGCGATGGAGTGGCTTTTGAAGGCAGTGATGTGGCGGAAATCAAAGCAGGAAAAAACTCCTCACTGTTATGGTTTGATTTGCCGTAAACTCCTGAAACTGCCGAAATATTTTCGGCATCATTCTTGCGTTATTGTAATTGCTGCCGTAACATACGCGCAGGGAGTGCGCTGAATGAAAACAAGTCGCCACATTATTGCTGCGATTGTGTTACTGGGATCACCGTGGTTGGTGTTGCCTGCTGGTGCGTCTCGCCCAAAAGAGGGGGGTGCTTTGCCGGTGGCACATGGCGATGTGGTGCGTAATTTTGCCCGTATCACCTTTGAATGGCCGGATTCTGTGTATTTTACCGCTACCGCACAGGGAAATTCTGTATCGGTAACATTTGACCGTAAGGCAAATCCTGATTTCCAGAAATTACTGAAGGATTTATATCCTTACGTCAAAAAGGCGGTACGCAAGCCTGATGGAAAGACCATTGTATTCACACTGGATAGGCCATATCGCATACGCACGTTTGTGAGCGATAATATCAACGGTATAGATCTGCTGGATGTGGATACCAAAAAACATAGGCAGCCACCACCGGCCAAGCCTGTGATTGCAAAAAAGGTAGAACCAGCTTCACCGCAGTTCGACCCGAGCAAACTAGCCGCATTAGCTCCTGCGGCGGGTGAGGCGGCGGAAAAACCTGGTGAAAAGCCAGTGGAGGTTGCGCCAGCAAAAATAGAGCCTACTCCACCGTCCACAGAAGAAGCAGTAAAGACACCTGAACCTGCTCCGGCAGCAGTGGCTACAAGCCCAGAAGTTAAAGCACCGGATGCTACCAAACCCGTGCAAGCGCAAGCCGTTGTAGAAAATCCTCCTGCGGAAGTGGTGAAGCCTGCGATTGCTGCAGAAATGCCGATCCCACTGGATTACAATAACCCAAGCAGCAAGCCTAAAGCGGGGTTTGTAAAGCTTGGACTTTCGGCTGCGCCAGATAGTGCAACCTTGCGGTTTCCATTTCCTGAGCGTACGGCACTTGCGGTTTTTGTGCGTAACCAGAAGCTCTGGATTGTAATTGATAAGCCTCTGGCTGTAGATATTTCTGATTTTTCTAAATTGCCGGATACGGTGGTGGAAAAACCTGATCTGATCGCCACTGATAAAACAACGATTCTTCGTGTTCCAATAGATAGTAACATGTATCCTATCGTCACACAGGAGCCTAATAGCTTTAACTGGGCGGTGTTACTTACTGGTCAGAAAAAAGATCCTGAGAGTGTGCTGAAGGCAGAAATCAGCACGGAACCGCCCGCGCCGTCACATGTCTTTATATCTGCGCTTGAGATGTCAGAGCCCATTACGGTCGATGACCCGCAGATTGGAGATCAGCTTATTATCACGCCGCTATATAAACCAGGTGAAGGATTGGCGGTGGATAGGGACTTTATTGAATTTGCGATGTTGCAAACAGCTCAGGGTATTGTTGTCCAGAAAAAAGCGGATGATGTGAGCGTTGCACTGCTTAGGAATGGTGTTCGTATCTCTGTGCCAAAAGGAGCAACGCTTACACCAGGATTACCTGTGGTTGATATAAACCGGAAACAGGAACTGCTGGTTGATAGCGCAACACTTTTTCCATACGAAAAATGGAAATCGCAAGAAAAAGATATCAAGCCTATCATTAAAGGATTGTTTCACCGTATTGTTGAAGCTGAAGATGCAAGGGCCTCTAATGAGGCACGTCTTCGTTTGGCGCAGCTTTATCTTAGCGAAGGTATGGCCGTTGAAGCCATAGGGTTACTTGAGGGAATAAAGCGTACAGATCCTGATTATTATAAAAGCGCAAAGTTAAGTGCGATGCAGGGAGCTGCAAGCTTTCTACTCTATCGATATGCGGATGCCGCACGTGCGTTTGGCGTACCCGAGTTAAATGGTAATAAAGAGGTCGATTTTTGGCGCAAATTAGTGGCCGATTTGCTTGGTCATCCTAACCAGAATTATGATTTTATTGGTATGAATGATGAATATGTTAGTAAGTATCCGCCTGGGTTTCGCCAGCGTCTTGTTATTGTTGCGGCCGACAGGTTGATTTATGACAAAGAATACAATACGGCACTCAAAGTGTTTGACACCATTAACAAAGAACCTGAGGTGCTTAAGCCAATTGCGAATTACGTAAGCTTCCTGATGGCTACAATTGCTGCCAATAATGACCAGGAAGCAGAGGCACTGGCAGCATGGGACAAGCTGGCGGATGATTATAGCCAGCAATTTGTGCGTGCCAGTGCAGAGCTTTCACGCATCGTTTGGGGGCTTGGGCATGGTGACCTTACCAAAGATGAGGCAATTGAACGTCTGGAAAAACTGCGTTTGGCATGGCATGGAGACAGGCTCGAGCTTCAGGTGATAACACTCCTTGGCAATATGTATGAGGAGAAAAAGGATTTTGTGAATGCCATGCGTATATGGCATGGCGGCATCACATCGTTTCCCAATAGTTCTACTGCATTTGATATGACTAAGAAAATGCAGGAGGCATTTGTTTATATGTTCAGCGAAGGCGGTGCCGACGAATTGCCTCCGATCGACGTGCTTGCCATGTATTATGAATATCAGAATTATGCGCCATCTGGCAGCACTGGTAATGAACTTACCGAAAAACTGGCGAGCAGGCTTATCTCGGTGGATTTGCTGGGGCAGGCGGCAGAATTACTGGACAGGCAGATGCGCTTTAGTTCAGAAAAAGAAGATCGCAGCCGTGTTGGTGCAAAACTGGCCACTATCCATTTATTGAATAATCAGCCAGGGAAAGCATTGGCAGTGTTGCAAGATTCGTTGTACGGCGAAAATGCATTACCACTTCGTATGCTTCGCAATCGTATTGCAGCAGAGGCATTAGTCGCAGAAGGATCGGTAGACAGGGCACTCCACGTATTAGGACAAGATACCACGCCGGAAGCAGAGCGCATTCGGCTCAATATATACTGGCAGCAGAAAAATTGGGGAAAAGTGGTTGATAGTGTAGAAGCAACGCTTAAGCTGCGCGAAAATCAGACAGCACCAGTAACGCTGGATGAGACAGAATCACTCTTGAAACTTGCTCTAGCGTATATTTTCCAGAATAACACTGCGCAACTACAATATTTACGTGATTATTTTACGCCTCTTATGGATGGAAATCCCTATAAGCCTGTATTTGATTTTGTTACCAATAGCGATGTTGCCGCCACAACAACTAACTTTGATGAGGTAATTAAAAATCTTTCCAACACGCGTTCATTTATTGAAAACTATAAAGCTCGCATTGAAACTGCCGGACTTTCATCTACAAATACAGCCTTAACGCAGTAATTCAACAATCTCTTTATATCCTTTATCGCTTGCGATAAGCAGCGCATTCTGGCCTTGCTTGTTAACAGGGTTTTTTTCGGCTCCACTCTCGATAAGTAGCTTAACGGCATTAATACTATTATTCTGTACTGCCATTGTCAGTGGTGTATTGCCTGACTTATCTTTGAGCGAGTGTTTTGCTCCATGCTTAAGTAAAACGGTAATCACATCGTTCTGATTATTCCATGCTGCCCAGTGCAGAGGGGTTTGATCTTCAAAGTTACGCAAGTTCACATCTGCACCTAAAGTTATCAAAGCTTCAGCAACTGTGAGGTAGCCACTGCTTGCGCTTAGGTGTAAAGCGGATTGGCCTTCCGGTGTAAGTCTGTTTACATAATGTTTTGCCGAGGCGAGGCCTGAGATAACGCTCAGGCTCTTGTTATTGACAGCATTAATTAGTTGAGCAAATTCAAGATAATATCCAGAGTCTTTCTTGTTGGTTAATGAAAGCAAGAAACTTACTGTGTCTGTTCGTCCTCGACCTGCAGCATAATCTAATGCACCAAAACCATCTCTGTCCTTAAAATCAATATTTGCTCCAGCGGCCAGCAATACTGCACATAAGTCGTTATGGCCATTCCATGCCGCATATATAAGCGGAGTGCGGCGTTTATTGTCGCGTACATCAGGTGGAACTTTATTACCTAATAATTTTCTTACTTCTTCTATTTTTCCTGCTGCAGATGCTTCTAATAAATCCTGTGCGCCATAAATTTTTTTGGGTTGGGATGTCTGCGAACCACCTAGGTTATTGGCTCCCATGCCATTTGGTTGACTATCACTAATTCTTGTAACCGTGCCTATGCCTCCGGTCTTATCAGAAAGATTAATTAAGCCACTAGATGCGCCTGAAGAATTCTTTGCACTGGATATGACATTCATGCCCGCCTCATAGCGAGCATAATAAATATAACCGAGGTAGGCGGCGATACCAAGAAATACAAGTTTAGCAATCTTCATAAGGCGAGATAGTAGCCATCTTGCGGAAAAATAGCAACATTCATCATGATTGTACAAATAGATAGCTGTGCTAATATACGACGTATTCTTAGGATATTCGTATGCGCTGGACAGATATATATGAAATCGCAATCAGGTTGGAAGAAATGCATCCGGATGCAGACAATGTGAATTTGCGATTTACGGATTTACATCGTTGGGTACTAGAAATTCCAGAATTTACCGACAAGCCAGATGGCTCCAATGAAAAAATTCTGGAAGCCATACAGATGGCATGGATAGATGAGCGTGACTGAACTTTTGCTCTCTATTCACACCCATAGTGTTGATGAAACGGCGCAGTTTGCGGCTATGATCGCTTTTGGTTGTAGGCAGGGTGATTGTATTTTACTTCGGGGTGATTTAGGCACAGGAAAAACCGCGTTTGCGCGTGGTTTTATCAGTTCGCTTTGTCCAGGTGTGCAGGTTACCAGTCCTACATTTACCTTGTTGCAGACCTATGATGCTAAGGATAGTACGGTGTGGCATTTTGATCTGTACCGTCTTGAAAAAGCCGATGAAGTATATGAAACAGGCATTGAAGACGCACTGCGGGATGGCATTATGCTTATCGAGTGGCCTGACATTATTAGCCAAATATTACCCGTAGATGCATTGGAAGTGCAAATTGCTTATAGAAAAAATGAAAATGACCGGCTAATTTCAGTCCGTTCAGCAGATATGCGCTGGAAACCTTTATTTGAAGTATTAGAGAATCATGTCGGCCTTACCTAATCAACCCAGTGTAGTTCCAGTTAATAACATGGTACGGCAGGAAATGGCGGTTACGTTTCTGAAGTCCTGCCCTGAATTTGATAATCCTGAGTTACATCCATTGGCGGGGGATGCTTCATTCCGGCGGTATATTCGTATTCGGCAGAATGGTAGAAATGCCATGCTCATGGATGCACCTCCGGAAAAAGAGGATGCGCGAAAATATCTTGTGATTGCAGAATATCTCCATAAAAACGGCTACAGCACGCCGGAAGTGATGGCTAGTGATATTGCGCGCGGATTTATACTGCTTGAAGATTTTGGCGATGATACGTATACGCGGATTTTAAACCGTGCCGAAGCAGAAACCAGAGCGCAGCAGGAACACGACTTGTATGAAGCGGCGGTTGATTTGCTGGCAGACTGGTATTTGCGGCGTAGTACACTTGTAGATGCCACGCAGTTTACACCAGGCAATTATAATGAACGCGCTCTGCTGAAAGAGGTAAGTCTCTTTGCCGAATGGTATTTGCCGCAGGTTCTAGGCAAGGAAAAGGCAGTCCAACTTTTTGATGAATTTATCGACATATGGCAGATAATTATTAATGAAGCACATTTATCAAATGACGTATTCGTACATCGCGATTATCACGCCGACAATTTGATGTGGCTACCAGAAAGGCAAGGGGTTAAGCGCGTTGGGTTGCTTGATTTTCAGGATGGATTATATGGTGATCCAGCATATGATATGGTGTCACTGCTGGAAGATGCGCGGCGCGATGTGCCTCAGAATATTGTCCAACACGCGATTATGGGGTACTTGTATGCAACCAAACTCAATGCCGATGATTTCAAAACTGCGTATGCTGTGCTTGGCGCACAGCGCAATTGCAAGATTATAGGTATTTTTGTGCGTTTAGCCGCGCGTGATAATAAACATCATTACGTTGAGTTGCTATCTCGGGTGTGGGGGCATCTTGAGCATGACCTGACACATCCTCTGCTTGCTCCACTTGCACAATGGATGGATAAGCATGTGTCCAAAGAATTTCGCGGCAGTGTTCCTATAAAATATACGGCACGAGATCTGGATTTATCGGTATGATATTGCCGTGTATGGTAATGGCTGCCGGTCTTGGCTTGCGCATGCGGCCGATGTCTGATTTGCCGAAGCCGTTAGTGCCTGTTGCCGGTAAGCCACTGATTGATTACACGCTGGACTGGCTTGCTGCGGCAGGTATTCAGGATGCCGTAGTAAACACGCATTATCAGGCGGATACACTTGAAGCGCATCTTGCTAAGCGCAATACGCCGAAAATTCATATATCGCACGAACCAATATTACTCGAAACAGGTGGAGGTATAAAAAAAGCATTGCCATTGCTTGGGGATGGTCTGTTTTTCTCTACCAACAGCGATGTGATATGCATTGATGGTAAGCAGCCAGCACTTCACCATGTCCAAGAAGCACAGGCGGTTATGAATGTAGATGCTGTTTTGCTTTTGCATCCAGTAGAAAAAGCAATTGGCTATCAGGGCAAGGGAGATTTCTTTCTTGATAATGATGGTATCATAACGCGCCGTGGGGAAAGTCTAACTGCACCCTATGTGTTTACCGGTGTACAGATACTGCATGCAAAACTTTTTGAGGACGTGCCTGAAGGCGCGTTTTCACTAAACGTACTATATAACCGGTTGATGCAGAAAGATGGTAAGCCGCACATACGCGGTATCGTGCATGAAGGAAACTGGTTGCACGTAGGTGACCCGGAGGGGGTCAGGCTTGCAACCAGTTTCTTACAAACAACGCGATAACCCCATCTTTATCTCTTAGGGAAACGCTCGTTTTTTTCAGCCGCAGAACTGCATCCGACAGGAGGATGGTCTGGATTGCCACTCGGTATCTGTTTCCACCACGCAGGTGCGCACAGCGTGGTGTCAGTCAGTGCACCTGTTTGCGGGCCTCTATAGTCACGTGAGTAATGCGGTGGCGGATCGGAGCCTTTATTCACGCAACTTGCCCACATATTTGTATCTACCAAATGCGTTTTGCTTTGGTAGATTACTTTATCATCCGGTGGAGCATTTACTTTTATTGGTTGACCAATGGCATTCTGGGTATCTTCCAATGTAAAGTTCCAATTGTAGGTAGCATCTAAATCAAAATTGGGATCTGACGGCGTAGCGTTGCAGCGACGAACATCGTAATACGGGCGGTAAATGGTGACATTATTCCAGTCATCCTTGCTGTCTGGAAGTACGCAGGCGGTGTAGTCACTATCAACGCATGATGGCTGACACATCTTAGTTACGCACTCAGAAGGTGTGAGCTCATTTGGTTGACCTGGACCAGTCGCAATATTATCCCTGCAATCCCTCACATTCGGATCCATATCTGTGAGTGCTCTGATCTCAAAGTTACAAATCTCTTCTTGATATGTTGTAGGTACACGTTCCTTATAAATGGTGCGTTCAGGCCCCATGCCCCAATTGATACTTATACCTGTAGAGCTTGGGAATTTCCCTTGATCCCACATGATGACGTAAACTCTTGTTGGGTGTAATATCTCACCACCAGCTGAATCCCTACGGTAACGTGCTATATCAAAATCAAACACACCGCGCGTATTATTTGGCAAAGGTGTATCATTGCCTTCCACCGCATAACCACCAATATCGGCAACATAAGCAATTTGCTTGAGGCCATTTACTGTGAACGTAATGATATCGCCGGGAAGTGCGTTATCGAGACCGCTTTTCACGGCTTCGCCAGGAGGGTTACTAAAGGCTCTTGGGAAATCTTTATTGTCTGTGTCCGTCACATAGCCGCGCCAGCCTAACGACCATGGCCACTGCACACCTTTTCTACTGGTATAACCAGCCCCTCCTTTTGCTAGAACAAAGTTTTCTGCAGATCCTGGTTTAAATAATTTTTCATAACGTCCGACACAGAAAAGGTTGTTTTTTCGAATAGAAAGCATCTGGTGTGATTTAAGTTCTGGCCATCCACCAATACGCCCCATTTGCGATGGTTGTTCGTCCTTCAATCTGTCGACACGGCTATTGTCAGCACCATGCGCCAACGAATCATCCGAGGCTTTCTTTGCATCGAATTTATCACGTTCTTCTCTGCCAACGCCTATCAACGTATCAAAACTACCAAGCGTATTAACAAAGCTTCCGCCGCGTCTTGGATTGCCCGCGGATACCCCCGTATCCCACCAGCGCATGTATGGCATGTGGATGCCAAGATAGTTTGTAGACTGTGGATAGTCTGGAATTGGTGGATCCGCTTCATCCTCTGGTTCTTCAAACCGCTTATCATCGAACATATAGTCAAAGCGATATTCATCCGGTTCAGTGTTATCACATTCATGAATATTCAGGGCATAAGTGGCGAGTTTCGCCTTAAAATATTTGTCCTGACCGATAAAACCACCGAAAGAATCATTCGTAATATGCGTTACAGGCGATTCTGGCGTGTTTACACCCAAACCTTCGAGGTATGCCTGAAGCGCATAATCTTCCCTGCGTTTTTGCAGTAGCCCCTCACAACTACGTAGCTTAAGCATGTTAGCTGGAACAACATCTTTTACGATAATCCTGCAGCATTGTTGGATACTGAATTTAACAGGACACTCAGCATAACTATCTTCTTCCCAGTAGCGTGTTTTGCATGGTGGTTTCCAGCCATTTTCCCATGTGTCACGGCCTATTTGTTTTGGATAGCCATTTTCTACCCAATCGTTGAAGTTATGGTTAATGCGCTGCATGATACAGATGTCAAACTGCTCTTGTCTGAAACTTAAAATATCTACAGGTACAATAGCACATTGCACGGTTGGCCGTGCAATTTGTTCATTGGGGTTTAATCGACTCCAGTCAGTGTAGCCAAACTTCTTAACACCGTCGCAAATTTCTATTTCCTTTGAAGTTTCGGCAGAATATTCACGATCCGTTGTATATTTTGCATCCGTAATATCCTGACGTGGAGAGAAAGGATGCCCTGGTTCGGTTACTTTCTCAACATTCGGACAGTAGTAAGGGCTCTGTTTGGGCGACTTATAAGGCTTATCAGGCGGCAACGGAAAATAAGGTGGCGGGCAATCAGCATAATAATCGCTATAACTACTATATCCACCATATCCACCACCACCACAACCCGCGGGAGGAGGAGGGCCACCGCCACCACCCGAGGGTGGGCCATCTGAAACACTGTCAGATGCCTGAGGTACGCAAGGTAGTCCAACAGTTGGGAATCGCAGTGTTTCAGGCGTCGTTAGCCGGAAATCAGAATGTGTAAAATTGACAAAATTCTTATCCCACGTTTTTTGCAAATAAGTGCTAAGCAGATACTCTGCCTCGTCCATATCCGGACGGTTAAATTGTAACACCTTTGAGAAGCCGCCTTCGTCGCGTTTCCAGCCACCCATTTTCTCCAGCTTTACAGCTTTCGGGTCTTCATCCCATGCTGCTCGTAAAATATTTTGTGCATGCTTGCCCGAGACCAGTGGTTGGCAGCTATTATGAAACGCACGTTCTGGGTCAACCATGGTGTATGGATCATCCGTTCCTTCTTCAGGCCTTTCAAGGATAAACCAAGGCTTTCTACTGCGTTTCAGGATATAATAGTCATGGCACATTTCAGCGCGTAGTTTGTGAAGATCTGCACGTAGTTTGATTGTTGATCGGTCATTATCAGGGGGCGGAGTAATAAAATCAAACATTTCAGGACAACCAAGTGTTCCGCCGACAAAGAATGTCTTGTCTCTATAGTAGTTAGAGCTCCTATGCGCATCGAAACCAAGAGAAGGGTCGGTATAGAATGGTTGATCCTTTAGATTCATGAAGTATGCAAATGCCAAATTAGGGTCATCTTCATAAGCATTAAGATTAATGCGCGGCGTATCCTTCATAGGCATACACTGGCCTTCTGGTGGTTTTGCGCCAGACACCGTTCCTACGTCTCTCTGCTCGAATGCGGATACGCTATCATAATCTCCGCCATAGTCTTGAGAAAAACCATATAGCTGGAGGTCAGGCTTCACGCTATTACCGGTTTCTGGGTCAAAGTTTCCCTCACTCAGCTTTGCGCCAGCAACACACATATCACGGTAGCGAATATCTTTTGGTTCAGCATCCTCAAAAGGAATATCGGGTAGGCGGCCATAATAAGATTCAGGTTGGGTGCCGTAATACGGAGGCGCATAAAGATATGCGACACAGTCGGCAATGCTTGTGTACATACCCATATACAATCCCATATACGCCCCGGAATAATAACCTACTCCTGAGGAGTAGTATGTTCCCTCGTATGATCCATACCCACCACCATACCCACCATACCCACTTGGATATTCAGGTGTTGGTTCCGGGTATTCAGGCATTGGTTCCGGGTATTCAGGCATTGGTTCAGGAGCTGGTTCCGGGTATTCCGGCATTGGTTCAGGAGCCGGAGCCGGGTATTCAGGCATCGGTTCAGGCGCTGGTTCTGGCATTGGTTCAGGAGCTGGATATTCAGGGAATGCTCCAGGGTTAGTTTCAGGAAATGCTTCAGGATGAACTTCGGGATGTGCCTCTGGAAAGATGTCTGGGCCAATAATTATGGGGCCACCCAGCTCGCCATCACGACGACCAAGATCGCCACCACGGCCATCACGACCACCGAGCTCGCCACCATGGCCACCGAGTTCACCACCAACATCTAACGCCTGACTATACGCTGAACGAATTCCAAAAAATTCATCAACAATTTCGCCAATACTTAATTCAAGGAGATTATATTCAGATTTAGATAATAAATCAGGTGTGGCTGGAGGTATCGGTGAAACATAAGAATTCTCTATCTGTGTAATTTCTGCAGGAGAGTTACACAGATAAGTCGTCGCTAAAAAAACCGACACCTTACTGCTAAAATCAGCAAAACGCCTAGATTTTTTGCTTTTCTTATTGTCTAAATCAGGCACAAATAAGGACTCTCCAAAAAGGCTTTAACTACAGCGCACACAGTAAATATATTTCAAGGTTAGCGCAAGTATGTTTCAGCTTGATGACAATATGGTTAAAATCAGCAAAAACAGATCGATTATTTGACAGAAATCTGCTTTACGCTGACGGTATTATTTTACCATATCAAGCAGCGTTTGCGCTGCAAGGTCACTCGGCGGTCTAGTCGGATTGAGCAAAGACAGAGCTTGTATAGCGCTTTCCCTTTGTTGTGTTTGTAGTTCGGGGTATTGTAGAAGATTGGAGGCGGCATTTGCCAGCATCAGTGGTGTGCAGTGTTCTTGTAACAATTCAGGAATAACCTCATTGTTCAATAATATATTGATTAAATTAGCATATTTTGTGGTTATCATGCGCTTCATCATCCAGGCGGAGAGTGGGTTTACACGATACCCAACTACCATAGGCGTTTTGCACATCGCTACTTCCAGTGCCACAGTGCCGGATTTCACTATGGCAAGATTGCTTGCGGCGATGGCATTTTTCTTATCCATTTCATCAGCGGTAATGACGGTACGAAACGGACAGCCTTCAAAATAATCCACCACAAATGGCAATACATGACGTGGTACAGCAACTACCATGGCAAGAGAGGGGTATTTTTGTGCGAGCATAGTGATTGCACGACCAAAAATAGGCATGTGCCTGTCAACCTCACCTTTCCTGCTGCCGGGCAGTACGCATAGTAGCAGCGTATCTTTTGTGATGTTATATTTCTCGCGGAAGGCATCGCCGTTGCCGGTCTGCGTTTCCGCAACTACAGGATGTCCAACAAACGTACAGGGTAGGCCTTTGCTGGTAAAGTAGGGCGGTTCAAATGGCAATAGCACCAGCATATGATCAAATAATGCAGCGCATTTTTCTGCGCGTTCTGGCTTATATGCCCACACTGTGGGTGCAACGTAATGCACAAATTTCGAGTGCAACTTATATTCACGCAGCTTTTTTACCACGCGGAAGCAAAAACCTGGGGAATCTATAGTGATCACAATATCAGGAGCCTTAGCGCGAATATCTTCAACCGTAAGGCCAATGCGGGAAAGCAGGTTGAAGGCATACGGCAGAATTTCAACAAATCCCATCATGGAAAGTTCGTAATACGGGAACAGGCTATCCATGCCTTCGGCCGTCATCTTATCACCACCGACACCATAAAATATGATAGGGCGTGGGGACTGTTTTTTTAGTGATTGCATCAGATGCGCGCCAAGCAAATCACCCGAAGCCTCGCCTGCAATAATATATATAACCAGTGGTTTTTCGACACCTGCGGATTCAGGCATGACGTACACCCATTACGAATATGCCTAGTTTATCGGCGCGGGCAATGACTTGTGCACGGTCGAGAATTAGGCTGCCGTCTGCTTCTACCGCAACACCCATGAGTCCGGCTGCGTAAATATTTTCTATGGTTGCTGGGCCAATGGCAGGCAAATCCACACGTGCCTCCTGCAATGGTTTTTTGGCTTTTACCAACACGCCGCCGCGCTCTTCATTTTTAAGGTTGGCACAGCGAATAATCATGGCATCTGTACCTTCGGCAGCTTCAACACCAAGCACATAATTATTTTCAACAATCACTGCCTGACCAATATCAA
The DNA here is from genome assembly GCA_046344715.1 of Alphaproteobacteria bacterium. Taxonomy (GTDB): domain Bacteria; phylum Pseudomonadota; class Alphaproteobacteria; order Rickettsiales; family SXRF01; genus CAZAQK01. Next base: position 74,594 of record JBKDKX010000018.1, read on the forward strand.
GGCTGCCCAGTGCCTTGGCGATACGCATACCTTTGGCAATATCGACGATATTTTGCTCGGTTGGTTTTATTTTTCCAAGCACCCCTTCAGGTGTGATAAGTTCATCCATCACCTGTTCGGCACCAATGACCGTAAAACCTTCTTCTTCGAGAAATGATACCAGCGAGGTAAATAATGCGTTATCACCGGAAAAAAAGGCGCTGCCTACGCGAGCAAGTAGCTTTGCTGTTGATTTATCTGGTTTCAATCCAATGAGGGAGGGGCGGCGTACTTTGCCTGCCATAACAAGTTGTGTAACACCTGCTGTACGGAGATGTTCCAGTGCTTCACCTACAGATTCTATTCGCACAACAGCATGAGGGACGCGAGCGTAGGTTTCAGGATCGGTTGTATCATGAAAAGCCAGTACAAACACAGGGCGATTATTATTGCGGCAGTGCTCAACGAGCTGTGCAGGCAATCGTCCACTCCCGGCAATGATGCCAAGCGTATCTTCACGTTTGGTTGAAATCGCCGTGTTCATGCCGCTTGTGAGGCCGCGTGTTTAGGAACGCAGAGAGAGCGGCTGCCTTTGTCATCCATAAAGCCCAGGATTTCTTTCACTGCATCAATAGTGCTGTATTCTGTTCTGATTCTTTCGGTGCGTTCTGCTAATGTGCCTTCTGTTTCTTCAAACAATGTTTTGTAGGCATTGCGCAGCGCGTGAATAGTATCACGGTCAAAGCCACGGCGTTTCAGGCCAACTAAATTCAGTCCAGCAAGATTTGCGCGCTCACCCATGACCGATCCATACGGTATCACATCATGCTCAACGCCGGACATACCACCAATCATGGCATGATGCCCGATACGCACAAACTGGTGCACGGCAGAAAGACCACCAATAATCGCATGATTGCCGATTTCAACATGGCCGCCGAGTGTTGCATTATTTACTAAAATAACATGATCGCCGATTTTACAGTCATGTGCTACATGTGCACCAACCATTAACAGGCAGTTATTGCCAACTTCGGTCAGCATCCCGCCACCTTCGGTGCCTGGGTTCATTGTCACTTGCTCACGGATAATATTATTATCGCCAATCACTAACCGTGATTTTTCGCCTTTATACTTTAAATCCTGCGGTGCATGGCCGAGCGATGCAAACGGATAGATGGTACAGTTCTTACCAATCGTAGTAATGCCACCAATGCTTACATGTGAGAGTAGTTTTGTGCCATCACCAATGCGTATTTCACCTTCTACAACGCAGTATGCACCAATCTCTACATCTTTACCGAGGGTGACGTTTTTACCAATAATCGCTGTGGGGTGTATGCTCATGCTTAATCCACAATCATGGCTGAAATAACCGCTTCAGCAACTTTTTGACCTTCTACGGTTGCCACACAGGCGAATTTCCAGACATTCCGGCGGCTTTGCATTTTATCGACGCGTACATGCAGGCTGTCACCCGGGCCTACGGGTTTACGGAATTTCGCTTCTTCAACCGACATGAAATACACTAGTTTCCCCTCTGCTTCCTTGCCCAGTGTATGCACTACCAGTACGGCAGATGTTTGTGCCATGGCTTCAATAATCAGTACACCCGGCATCACTGGTTTTTGTGGGAAATGGCCGGTAAAAAATTGCTCATTGATACTGACATTCTTAAGACCAATTGCAAATTCGCCAGGCAAAAAATCAATAATCCGGTCAATCATCAGGAATGGATAACGATGCGGTATCATCTCCATAATGCGTTCAACGGAAATCACGTGTTTTACACCTTCTTGCTTGTTTACCAGTTCCATCATTGCCTCCTTAGCCCTCAGAATCATCTTTTTTCTTTGCCATTTTTGAGATGGCAACCGTTTGCCTGTGCCAGTCACGCGTAGGGATGGCAGGTGAGCCGCCATAGGTTGCGCCTGCGGGTACATCGCTCATAACGCCAGATTGCGCCGCAATCTTTGCACCATTGCCTATGCGTATATGACCGGCAATACCAACCTGCCCACCCAGCATAACGCCATCACCCACAAATGCGCTTCCAGCCACGCCACAGAGCGCGGCAATAAATACATATTTGCCAATATGCACGTTGTGGCCAATTTGTACAAGATTATCAATTTTTGTGTACTCGCCAATCACGGTATCCGGCCCTGCGCCACGATCAATGCAGGTTCCAGAGCCAATCTCCACATCATCCTCAATGATAACACGGCCAAGTTGCGGCACTTTTACAACGCCTTTTTTGCTGGAGGCATAACCAAAGCCGTCCTGTCCAACGTGCACACCACGATGGAGGATAACCCGTGAACCAATAACCGAGTGGCTGATGGTGGAGTTCGCGCCAATCTGGCAATCATCGCCAAGCTCCACATTTTCATGCAATACGGCACCGGCGCCAATCCAGCAGCGATTGCCTATACGCACCCCATCACCAATTACAGCACCTGCATCAATGCGTGCATCTTTACCAATAATGGCAGAGGTAGAAATATGTGCCTGCGGTGAAATGGCAGGTGTAAATGTAATATCAGGATAAAACCGGCGTGCTGTCAGTGCGTAGCAATAATAAGGTTCTTCAGTAACAAAAAGCACCATCCCAGCAGGCGCGCGGCTGGCAAATTTTGGGCGTACAAAGCAGGCACCGGCTTTACTTGCCGCAAATGTTTCTGTGTATTTGATGTTATCTAGAAAGCTTACATCAGCAGCACCAGCACGATCCAGCGGTGCAACATTGGTAAAGCTGTTATATGCGTTCTTGGCGCGGCTAGCATCGACGACTGCACCGGTAAGTGCGGTGATGTCTTCAACGCTCAGCGCGCCAGCATTATGAAAAAACCGGTTATCGGCCATTCGTTACTTTTCAAACTTCACATCAACTTTAGGAAGTTTCTTGTTCAGTTTTTCTAATACTTCTGCGGAAATATCCATCTTAGGATCAGCATACAAAATTTGTGAAGTAGGAATTGCCATGCTGAAGCCTTTTTCCTTCGCAAGTTCAACGATAATATCAGATACTACTTTCTGAATATCGCCAAGCGCGCGCTCAAAACCATTATCAAGCATAGCTTTCTTGGATTGCACTTCTTTCTGCATGTCGGTTGCTTTGGTGCGGAAAGCGCGTGCCTTTTCTTCAAAGGCTTCTTTGGCCAGCACACTGCGCTGTTTAGCCAGTTCTTGATCTTCTTTTTTCAGCTGCTCTTCTTTTTTGGTGATTTCAGCCTGAAACGTTTTTTGTTTGCTTTCCAACTGTTCACGTACCGATTTTGCAGCAGTTGAATCTTTCATAATTTGCTGGATGTTTACCACGGCAAAGTTTTGTCCTTCGGCAGCGAGTGTAGCTGGGCTGGTAGCCATAAGAATTGCAGTGGCGAGTAAATAAATTTTTTTCATTGTGGTAGTCCTTATATTTTGTGAATCAACATTTTTAGAAACGTGTACCGAAGCTGAAGCGGACATTTTCCGTCAGGTCGCGGTCTTCTTTAACAATCGCGTGTGCAAGATCAATACGAATAGGCCCAAAAGGCGAACTCCAGAGCAAGCCAGCACCGACAGAAACGCGCGGCGAATTTTCATCAAACACGTTTGCACCGGTATCATCCACCTGCCACAGGCTGCCTACATCAGAAAATACAGCACCACTCACGCCCAGCTCATCCGGCAGTCCAAGTGGAAATTTGAGTTCACCGGTTGCCGTATAATACGCATTACCACCCAGCGCGTCACGTGTGAGGGTATCGCGCGGGCCAATACCAGAGTTGCGGAAGCCGCGCAAATCATCGCCACCTACATAGAAACGTTCATTGATGCGTACATCTTCACTGCCGAGCCCAAACACATAACCGCCGCCACTAAGGAAACCAAGCGTCCATTGTGAGGCGATGGGGTAATAGTAGCTCGCTTTTATTTCGTGTTTCAGGTAGCGCGAATCACCACCTAAGCCAGCCACCTCCTGCCCAACCTGAAAATAATACCCGTCTGTTGGATCAAACTTACTATTGCGATCATCATAGGTAAGGGTATGCCCGACAGCGGAAGACACGTTTTTGCCCGCCTGACGCTGGATGAATGTTGACGCATCTGTTTTGACGTCAGTAATGTCGGTGTTTTTCAGTGTATAATTTATGTTATGAGTGAGTTTTTCCAGCAGGCTATATCCGCCGCGTAGCGTCACTCCCTTTATGTCGCTGTTATAGGAACTTTCACGGATAAATTCCTGTTTGGTTCGGTAAATATCAAAGCCGGCAGATATATCACGGTTTAAGAAAAATGGTTCGGTGAACCCAAGTTCCACCTGCTTGCGGCGCGCGGCGTATGTCACGCGTGTTCTTAGTTCCTGACCGCGACCGAGTAAGTTTTTCTCTTTGATACCAAAATCACCCAACACACCATCAGTGGTGGAAAAACCAGCACCCATGTTGATTTCACCGGTCGATTTTTCCTGCACATTCACATCGACTACGGTTTTATCCGGCGCGCTGCCTTCCTTGTTTTTTACTTCCACTTTCTCGAAGAATCCCAGATTATTCAGGCGCTGCTCTGTGCGTTGCAGTTTTGAGCTGTTATACGGGTCACCCTCGCTTAAGCGGAATTCACGACGGACTACTTCATCAAGCGTACGCACGTTGCCAGTAATGTTAATGCGCTCAACATAGACGCGTGGCCCAGGCTTAATCACATAGGTGAGGTTCGCCAGTTTCTTTTCCTGATCTTTTTCCAGTTTTGGCTGAATGTCTACAAATGCATATCCCAGATCACCAAGTTTTTTGGTCATAGCATCCACAGTAGATTCTACTGCACTTGCATCATACGTATCGCCGGTTTCGGTTGTGATTTGCTCAGCAAAATCGAGCGTGTCTTTTTCTTTCAATTCATTGGCAACGCGCACGTCACCAAAACTATATTGCTCACCTTCTTCTACCACAAATGTCACATAAAATGCGTCTTTTTCTGGCGAAAGTTCCGCATGTGCCGACTTAACCTGAAAATCAGCATACCCTTCATTCATGTAAAAGCGTCGCAGCATTTCCTGATCAAATTGCAACCTGTCCTGATCGAACACGTCGTTATCGGTAAGAAATTTATACCAGCGGGTTTCTTCGGTACGGATGGCTTCGCGCAGTGCCTTGCTGCTGAATTCCTTATTGCCGATGAAGTTGATTTTCTGGATATACGCAATCTGACCCTCGGTGATTTCATAGACTAGATCAACGCGGTTCTGATCCTGCTGGATAACTTTTGGCTCAACAGTAGCGTTATAACGACCACTGCGACGGTAAATATCGAGGATACGCTTCACGTCGCTTTGCACTTTGTCGCGCGAGTAAATAGAGCGTGGCTTTAGCTCTGCTTCTTTTTCCAGCGATTCGGTTTCAATGCGGTCATTACCTTCAAAGGCTACCTTGCTGATCACCGGATTTTCTTCCACGCGCACAATCAGCGTACTGCCAGAGCGCATGAGTTTCACATCGGCAAAAAAGCCGGTGGCGAAGAGTGCTTTAAGCCCGCCGTCAATATCTGCCTGATTAAAGCGATCACCTGCTTTCAGGTTAAGGTACGACATGATGGTGCGGCCTTCAATGCGCTGGTTGCCTTCTACACGTACATTTTTGATCAGGTCGCCGCTGGTTCCGGCAGTGGGCTGGGTGGCATTTTGCGCCAGAGCAGTAGAGGCAGGGGTTGCTGCAAGCAATATACCCCAGACGGCAGCGGAAACAATAGAACGTGGAAGCATGAAGCACACACCTGATTATATGAATACACTGCCAGTAGTCATGCGGCAAAAATTACACTAAATCAAGTGGAAATCACACCGTAGAAAACAAGTACTTAGAATAGCTTCCTTATGTCATTAAACAAGGTAAACGCCATGAGTGACATCAACACCACAAAGCCTAACTTAAACCCATATTCCTGCACTTTTTGGGCAAGGGGTTTGCCGCGTGCCGCCTCAGCCGCATAATAGGCAAGGTGGCCGCCATCCAGCATCGGAATAGGCAGTAGGTTAACCAACCCAAGATTGGCAGAGAGCATAGCGATTAGCCATAATACCGTGTGGAAATCCTTATCAGCCGCCTGTCCTGACATCTGGGCGATGCCAACGGGGCCTTTCAGGTCTGCTGCACTGCGCTGGCCAGTTACCATCTGGCCGATAACTTTTAGTGTAGTTTCACAAATCATATAGGTACGGCGCACGGATTCAACTACGGCTGACACCAGCCCCACATCTTCATATTTGATTTCCGGGCTTTTAATGCCAATGAGTGGGCGTTTGATTTTATTACCCAGCCCGTCATCATCCTCAAATTCTTTGGGGGTGAGGGTGATTTGAATATTCTCGCTGCCACGCACAACATAAAGTGTAACCGGTGTGCCCAGATTAGTTGAGATATAAAAGGGAATGTCGTTGAAACGTGTGATTTTTTCATCATTTATCTGAGTGATACGGTCACCTGGTTTAAGTCCTGCGGCTTCTGCCGCTGAATCTGGCATGACTGAGCCCACTACTGGTTCAGTGGAGGGTAGCCCATTGGTCATGATGAAGTAGCAAAACACCAGAATGGTCAGAATGAAATTGGCAAATGGGCCTGCCGATACAATGGCGGCTTTTTTCCACAAAGGCTTGTGGTGGAAGGTAAGCTTCTTTTCTTCTGCATTCATCTGCTCGATAGCATCGGCGTCGGTAGTGCTGGCTTCTGATGCATCGCCATACATCTTCACATAACCGCCTAGTGGTAAAAGCGAGAGTTTCCAGCGCGTGCCAGATTTATCGGTATAACCAAGCAGTTCTTTGCCAAACCCAATCGAAAACGCGACGATTTTTACACCGCACAGTTTGGCGATAAAATAATGGCCAAATTCATGAATGAATACAATCACGCTGATGACAATAAAAAACGAACCAAGCGTGTGTAGGAGATTAAGTAGCATTTCCATCAGTATTCCTTTTTTGTCACCCCCGCCTCCGCGCGGGGGTCTAAGGACTCACGCTTAGGCAGAATTTGTTGCTCTAGATCCCCGCGTAAATCGGGGATAACAGTATCATAAGTTGTTTGTAACCATTCTGGTATGTCTATCACATTCCAGCACATCATCAATTGATGAGAGCGTCGTATTTTTCACTTTTTCCAGCACAGCTTCAACGGTTTTAACAATATCCAAGAATCTAATTTCATTATTCAGGAACTGCTGCACCGCCACTTCATTGGCCGCATTCATCACGCAGGCTGCATTCCCGCCAGCTTTAAGTACATGTTTTGCAAGCGCAAGGGCAGGGAATCGTGCATGATCCGGTGCTTCAAAATGCAGCGATCCTATTTCAGCAAAATTCAGTTTTTTAACCGGCGCAGCTACACGTTCTGGCCATGCTAGCGCACAGGCAATCGGCGTACACATATCGGGGTGGCTCATCTGCGCAAGTGTGGAGCCATCCACCATTTGCACTAAGCAATGCACAATAGATTCTGGATGAATGATCGCATCGATCTGTTCTGGCTTGAGTGGGAAGAGGTGATAGGCCTCAATCATTTCAAGGCCTTTATTCATCAGCGTGGCAGAATCTACCGATATTTTTGCACCCATGTTCCAGTTCGGATGTTTGATGGCTTGCTCTGGCGTAACTGTTTTCATCTGGTCTATCGACCATGTGCGGAACGGGCCACCGGATGCGGTGAGGATTATGCGTTCAACAAAATCAAAATTGCACGATAGCTGAAACACCGCATTATGTTCAGAATCCACGGGCAGCAGCGTTGCGCGATGTTTTGCGGCTTCCTTCATCATCAACTCACCGGCGCACACCAGCGATTCTTTATTGGCAAGTGCTACGGTTTTTCCCTGCCGGATAGCGGCAAGCGTTGGTGCAAGGCCAGCCGCACCCACAATGGCAGACATTACTATGTCTGATGGCATTTCTGCCGCCTCAGTCACTGCGTTTGCACCAGCAGCAACGTCTATACCAGTGCCGGAAAGTGCATCTTTTAGCGTGGGGTAATATGCTTCATTCATTATTACCGCACGTTTTGGACAAAACTGTTTCGCTTGTGAAATGAGTAAATCCACATTGTCACCAGCGGTTAGGCATGTCACCTCAAAACGATCACGGTGCGCATCAATGATTTTTAGTGTATTTTGCCCAATCGTGCCAGTGGAACCAAGAACAGAAATCTTTTTTGTCTTATTGGTAATTGGTAACTGGTAACTGGTAACTGCTTTCACAACACTCTCCCGGACAGTGCAACCAGCACAGCAAACAAGGGCAAGGTGGGTATCAGGCCGTCAATACGATCAAGCAAGCCGCCATGTCCTGGAATGAGCGTGCCGCTATCTTTTACGCCTGCTTTGCGTTTCTGCCATGATTCAAATAAATCTCCTGCTTGTGCTATTACGGCCATCACCATACCCAGTAGAATACCGCCAATAATTGTTGCAGGGAAGGGGACAAAAAACAGTGAAAGTCCGCCAACTGCGCCAGCGGCAACCACGCCACCACCTAAGCCGGCCCATGTTTTATTGGGGCTGATGGAGGGCGCAAGTTTTGGGCCGCCAATCTGCCTGCCGGTAAAATATGCGCCAATATCAGTGGCTACTACAATGAGGATAACGTACAGCACTAGGTATATTCCGGTATTTTGTGTGTCGATGAAATTCACGTTGCGTAGCCATATCAGGCTAGCGCAGGGAATGGAGACATAAAACAAACCGGCAAACCGCCAGAGCGCACCTTCATGCTCGGTGATATTCGTCCATTCACGCATCATCATGAGCGCGGCCATGATCACAAACCATATGAAAATCCAGCCGCCTTTCCACAGTACCAGCGCAAAAATCAGCGCAAGCACCGCAGCGGAAGCTGCACGTACGGCAAGACCAGACCATTTGGAGGGAGGAGATTCTTCTGAATGGGATATGAGATTCTCGGGTTCTTCCATGCTATTCACCTGCTGTGCCGAAGCGTCGTTCACGTCCTGCGAAGTCAGTTAACGCCGCTTCCAGTTCATTTTCGCCAAAATCCGGCCACAGAGTATCACAGAAATAGAATTCTGTGTATGCCGATTGCCACAGCAGGAAATTGGAAATGCGCTGATCACCACCGGTGCGGATGAGCAGGTCTGGTTCAGGCAGTCCGGCAGTATCTAATGCGCCTGTCACCCTATCTTCGGTAATATCTTTTGCTTTGAGTGCACCAGATTCAATATCTTTTCCCAGCTTCTGCATAGCGCGGGTGAGTTCTTGCCTGCCACCGTAGGAAAGTGCAATGGTCAGGTTGAATTGACTGTTATGTTTGGTCTGGTCAGCTGCATCTTCCACCTGTTCACGTATATGCTCATCCAGATGGCTCAAGTCGCCAATAAAGCGCAGGCGAACATTGTTTTCATGCAGTGTCTGCATTTCGTGGCGCAAATAATGCTGCAAAAGTTGCATGAGATCATTAATTTCGCTCTCAGAACGTTTCCAGTTCTCAGAGGAAAAAGCGTATACGGTAAGGTATTTTATACCGTGCTTTTTGCAGGCATTCATGGCGCGACGTAAAGACTCGGCACCTTTTTTATGCCCTGCCGTGCGAGGTAAACTACGCGCCTTTGCCCAGCGACCATTACCATCCATGATGATGGCGATGTGGGTGGGAAGGGATTGGGGTTTAGGCATTGGTAATTGGGGATTCGCTATTGCGGATGGCTTTGTCATAATATTCTCAAACGTTAATGCCTAAAGCCAGGTTCCTAATGCCTCGCACTAATTCCCCATTATCTCTTTTTCTTTAGTGACGAGTGCTTCATCAATTTTCTTGATGAATTCATCAGTAATTTTCTGAATATCGCCCTCGCGCTTTTTCTGTTCATCTTCAGAAATTTCGCCGTCTTTCTGCATTTTCTTCAGAGCATCCATGCCATCGCGGCGCACGTTGCGAATAGCTACTTTGCCACCTTCTGCGTATTTTCCAGCTACTTTGGTAAGTTCTGTGCGGCGTTCTTGCGAAAGGTCAGGAATTGGCACGCGCACAAGTTGGCCATCGGCAATGGCATTCACGCCAAGACCTGCCGCGTTGATGGCTTTTTCTACGCTTTTTACCACACCCTTGTCCCACACCTGCACAGAAAGCATACGCGGTTCTGGTACGCTTACGGTGGATACTTGATTGAGTGGCATCATCGCGCCATAGGCGTCCACCACGATGCTATCGAGCATGGCGGCATTGGCGCGTCCAGTGCGCAAGCTGCCAAATTCATGGTGGAGTGCTTTGAGTGCGCCATCCATGCGGCGGCGAAGTTCGTTGATATCAGCGGTCATAACTGCTCCTTTTATTTCTTATCCGTAATCAGCGTGAATTTGCCCTTGGCGCACACGGCTTGAGCGATGGAATCCTTGCCATAAAGCGAGAACACCAGAATAGGAATGCCGTTCTCACGCGCCAGTGAAATAGCGGAGGCATCCATTACTTTCAAATCGCGCACCAGTACCTCATGGTAGCTGAGTTTTGCGAGGTGTTTTGCGTTTTTATCTTTCTTTGGGTCGGCGGTGTATACGCCGTCTACCTGTGTGGCTTTCATCAGCACATCACAACCCATTTCATTGGCGCGCAGTGCAGCAGCGGTATCAGTGGTGAAAAATGGATTGCCAGTGCCAGCGGCAAAAATCACCACACGGCCACGCTCCATGTGACGTTCGGCGCGGCGTCGGATGTATGGCTCGCACACCTGCATCATGCTGATGGCAGAAAGTACGCGCGTATCCATGTTCATACGTTCCAATGTGTTCTGTATGGCGAGAGCATTGAGTACGGTGGCAATCATGCCCATATAATCAGCACTGGCGCGTTCCATGCCACTGGCTGCCCCTTGCATGCCACGGAAGATATTGCCCGCACCTACCACAATGCAGATTTCTACCCCCATATCGGCAGTAGCCTTAATATCGCGGCAAATGCGATCCAGCGTTTCATTATGCAGGCCAAATTTCTCCGGCCCCATCAGCGCTTCACCGGAAAGTTTCAGGAGGATACGTTTATAGGCCGGTTTAGCGGCGGATTTGGGGGAGGTCTTTTTTGCTGCTTTGCTCATGATATACCTGCGTTTGCCATCTTCTGTAGCCATTTCAGAGCATTAATGCAAGGGGCGAGTGCGATTCTTAACCGAATTGTCATACTAAAATAACCTGAAAGATTGTAAAATAGGCACTATGGCGGCACTTACGCAAGATCCACAAAAGAATAAGGCAGAAGCCCAAAATGCAGATAAGGGCGATGCGTACGCACGCCTTACGCCGGAACTTAAAAAAGTTATTGATGCAAATGTTGAGGCGAGGGCGGAACTCCTGCTTGGATACAAAGCTGCGCTTGATGGTGCCCAAAATGGCGCGCCTATTGTAGGCGCACGTCTGGATAAGTTGCAGCAGCAGTTTAATGATAAAGAACAATCTGTTTTTTCCCGTGATGTAGAAAAAATGGTCATGCGTGCGGCAGCTGAGCGCACAAAAGCAGATAATGTAAAAGATTCTCCTGCAGATAATCAGTCAAAACCGATATTAACTACGCTGGCAGATGCGGCGGGCACAGCAGGAATAAGCACTCTGCGGTTTATGTCCAACCACAGAAATGTGATGGATGATTTTGATGCGGCCTATGTGGAGCGCAGCGAGCAATGGGACAGTGACAACAGGGATAAACTCCAAGGCCTCAACATTGATGCCTTCAATAACGCATTAATGCAGCAGCACGTTAAAGACGGTTTACCTAAAGAAAATACAAACATCAATCCCGATACTAAAGATGCGCAAGGGTTGCTGAAAGATTTGCTTGCTAAGAATAACGGCGTGGCGGTTGCGGATGTGCATGTGTTTGATGAGTCGTATAATTTTGTGGGTGACAACATGAAAACGCTTAAGGAGGCGGGAGTTAAAACTATATATGCCGAAATGGACCATTCTGTATATCAAGGGCTTTATGATGAGATGTCAGCTGCGGAATTGCGCAGCTATGCAAAAACAGGATATTTCGTTGACGAAAGCAGGCATTACGATCTTGCAATTACAACACCTGACGAAAACGCCCGCAGTTATGGTCGTGAAAAATCGGATCATTTTGTTGCGGCAATTATCAATATGTACGCAGCGGCAAAGGAGAACGGCATTAACGTTATAGGCATTGACGAAAAGCCCATTATGGATGATGCGCTGCCAGACTGGCGGCGGATTGGAATTACCAATGCTGTATGGACGGATAATATCAAAAATCACCGCGCTGCGATGCAACTCAAAGGTCTGGTGACGGGTGAGGATGCCGGAAAATACGTGGTGATCGGTGGTGCCGGACATTTCAGGATGGATGGTAAGGCCGATGAATTGCTTGGTATTCCTACCATCGCATTCACCAAGGGTGCAAAAGATGCCTCGCCTGCATTTGAAAGATCCAGTGTACCATCAGACCCAGATTTTCTATTGCCCGGTGGCGTCGATTATTTGGATATAAAAAAGGATCTCAAGGTTAGGAAATTAGATAAGGTAGGCAATGCATTGCTTGCCGTGCCACTATCCTCACCGGCGGCGATCGCGGCCAAGGCAGCGGGCATTGGGCTTAAATCCTATGCCAAAAAATATAATGATGAAATAGATGCTGATTTAGACCGGATATACACTCCAGAAGAATTAAGCGGTGCGGTGCCGGTTACTCCGCCTGCGACTCCCGAAACCAAACCCACCGAAGAAGCTAAAAATCGATAATTTTCTGAAAGTTGTAGTATTTTATGCAATTGTAACGTGATTTGGGGGTATGCTATGTTAATCTCCTAAAAAACATTAGGAGTTAGCATGCAAGACAATCCAGATAAATACGTTGATTATGCACTCGCGCAGGCGCAGACGTATATTGATCAATATAAAAATTCACCGCGTCTTGCTGGTAAAACGCAAGAAGAAACATCTGATATACGCGAGTTTTTAGAATCCAAGCCGTATGATAACGAGAAGGTTCGTGCTGCTGTAAAAGATATCATTACAGACAGTCTTTCTGGCAAAACTGCGGCGGAAAAAGGCAAAAAACCGGATGTGATTTATCTTTCCGGTGCGCTTGGCGCAAATAATTTACTGCGCGGCATGGCAGTCAAGGAAGGTGTTGAGGTTGGTGCAGAGTTAAAGACCGCACTGGATGGTTCGGTGCAGTCCGATTTCGCAGCCTATAAAGCTGCGGTGAGCACAAAATTATTGGATGGTGGCAAGATCGAGCCATACGCAAAATATCGCCCGTTGCTTTCCGGTGTGGATCAGGCGGTGCAGAAGGCGGCAGAAGATATGCGGCTGAATCAGGTGGTGGATAACACCATGGCACTTGCCGATAACGAAGTGCAAGGTGGACTTGCGCATTTAACGAAACAGGCAGAGGGGAATAATCTCCGCATGTATGCGGTGGCACTTACACCAGAACAATCCAAAGCCGAAGCAAAGAAGCTTGGCATGGATGAGAAAGAGGCAGAGCGTACCGCGCGTGATTTCCGCCGTTCCTTCCCAAGCCTGATGAGTACAGTGCCGAATCTCACAATGGTAGATAAAGAAGGCACAGTCATTTACCAGCAGGTAGATGGCAAGGAAACACGTCGTGATAGTCTGAAAATGGCGGCATGGGCGGCAGGTTTTAAGGATGGTGCATCTCAGAGTGAGGTTGTGGCACCGCCTGCGGGGTTACCACCCAAAAAAGAAGATAAGCGCTCCGCCGGAATGTAAATAAAAAACCGCCAGTGTTAGCTGGCGGCTTTTTCTGCCTTGCTAATATAATATCTATCATTACCTCATTGTGAAATCATTTCAGAGTCTTAATATAGTTGGCGAGTATAAATCGTAACAATACTGTCACATATCCCAACCAAAATATTAACCTTACTGTCACACAAAAATAGCCCAAAAGATTGTAGAATGGGGCGTATGGAAACATTCACACAAGATCCACAAAAGCCCACATCATCCACAGTAAAAGCTGCGAATGATGGCGAAGATGCCTACAAACGCTTGCCTGTAATTTTTCAGAAATTTGTAGACAGGCAGGTAGAAAACAGGGGCAGGTTACTGCTTGGGTATCAGGAGATTCTGGACGGAGCAAAACAAGGACGTCCTGTTCGTGGCGAAGATTTAGATAGGCTGCAAGAAGAATACATGGATGAATATCGCAAGCAGCAAAAAGAGATTTCATCATTCTTCACGGCTGCATCATATATTTCAGATATTTCACAGCCAAAAGAAGAGCAGCCTTACGGAGGTATGTGGTCTTGGTCTGAACCGGATGAAAAGAAATCTCAGGAAAAAAATCAGCCGGTTGCAGGGAAAGAGGGTAGGCAAAAGAGTGAACATTTCCCCGGGCAGCCTGACGGGGATAAGAGCAAGTCAGAAAATAAAGAAATGGCTCCCGAATCTCAATTTAAAAATAAATATCGAAAAATGCTGCAGTTTGCCGACAATATTGACGCTGCCCACAAGTATAAAATAGAGCAGTGGAATGAGGAGCACGAAGATAAATTAAAGGGACTGGACATTGATGCCATAAATTCGGCCCTACTAAAACAAAGCCGTAAAAGTGGTGAAATACCGCGTGAAAATATACAATTGGATCCGGAAACTAAAAATACACCAGAACTTTTTAAAGATCTTTTATCCAAGAATCCGGGTATTGCCATCGCCGATGTGCATATATTTGATGATTCCTTTGCGATGGTGGACAAACATATGGCAACATTGAAGCAGGCAGGGGTAGATACTATTTATATTGAGGCCGATCCGGATTGGGTTAAAAAGGTTGTAAGCTTCTCGCCTGAAGATATTCAAAAATTACAGGCGGAAGGAAAACGGGGAGATATTTCTATCCGGACAGCGCAGCAAAATGCTTGGAACTATAAAATGCATACATCGGAAGATTTCTTCGCGGGTATGTTAAACATGATCAAGTCTGCCAAAGAGCATGGCATAGCGGTAAAAGGCATGGATGAATACCCCATGGCAGAAGTGAAGTAAACAGCTGAGTGGCGCCGTATTGGCGTAAGCAATGCGGTATGGGCAGATAATATACGTAAAGACCGTGAATCGTTACCAGAAGATCAACAAAAAACAGGGAAATATATTGTTATTGGCGGCATGGCCCACTTCATGGGAGAAGGTATTGTAGATGAGCGGCTGGGGCTACCCACTATTGGGTTTACCAAGATACAAGATAAAGGACAGCCGGAAATACAGGCGTTGAACACACCGGCTTTGCCAGACTTTCTTGTATCCAGCGAAGGGTATATCAACACACACACATTAATGCGTGCTCAGGCATATGCACGAATCAGCCGGCAGCTTGAGCATGCACCGTTGTCTCCGCTGGGCGTAGCATTGCTTGCTCGCGGTGCTGCGTATTATGTCAAGCAGCAGGCGAAGGAAGAAATAAACGATATGCGGGAAGAATTCAAAAGGGATAGGCCAGTAAGTGAGGATGATATAAATATACATCCTTTGTTCCGCCATAGAGAAGATATTAAGTGGAAACCTATGATTGCTCCGGATGACGAAAAAATTAAACCAAAGATGATAAGTCCTGAACAAACAAAATCAGAAGGTGTTAAAATATCTGATCCTGTAGATGTACGAGAGACTGAAGTCGTGCCCCCATCAAATCTTCCGCCAAAGCCTGCACAAGGTACAGGAAAGTATAATCCACAAAAATAAAAAAAGCCACCAGTGTTTAGCTGGCGGCTTTTTTGTAAAGGACAAAGCGGCCAGTAGGCCGTTCAGCCATGACCCCGCGAAGCGGTGTCCCATGCGAGTACCAGCAGGTACTCGCGGGGACGTGCAATGTTACGCAGCACCCGCAGCGGCGGCTACTTCGGCAGCGAAGTCACCTTGCTGTTTTTCAATGCCTTCACCCACTTTGAAGCATACGAAGCTGGTGATTTTCACCGGTTTGCCGAGTTCTTTAGAGGCGGCTTCCACAACCTGTGAAATTTTGGCTTTACCATCTACCACGAAGACCTGTTCCATCAGAACCACTTCTTCGTAATATTTGCGCACGCGGCCTTCCACCATTTTTTCTACCACATCGGCAGGTTTGCCAGAGGCAGCAGCCTGTTCGCGGTATACAGCGCGTTCACGGTTCAGCTTGGAAGCATCCACTTCCGCGGTGGTTACGGCTTCTGGGCGGCTTGCTGCGATATGCATGGCAATTTGTTTGCCAAGTTGCTCGAGCTTGCCGGTGTCCGCTTCCGATTCAATGGCGAGTAGTACGCCGATTTTACCCATACCCGGAGCCACAGCACTATGCACATAGCTTGCCACAATACCTTTGCTTACAGAAATTTCTGCGCTACGGCGGAGTGTGATGTTTTCACCAATGGTGGCGATGGCAGCGGTAACCTGCTCAGTAATGCTTTTGCCGGTCTTTGGGCATTTTGCATTTTTGAGTTTTTCTACATCACCGATACTCTCATTTAAGGCGAATTCAGCAATGCTGGCAGCCAGTTTCTGGAACTGTTCGTTTTTAGCAACGAAATCAGTTTCAGAGTTAAGCTCGATGAGTGCGCCTTTGGTGCCTTTCACGGCAACGGCGGCAACGCCTTCAGCCGCCACGCGGCCAGATTTTTTGGCCGCAGCAGAAAGGCCTTTTTTACGCAGCCAGTCTACAGCGTTTTCCATATTGCCATTATTTTCAACGAGTGCTTTGCGGCAATCCAGCATACCGGCACCGGTGCTTTCACGGAGAGTTTTGATTTGTTCAGCAGATACTTGGGTCATATGTTCCTCAATAAGTCGGCAGATGGCAGTTAGCAGTTAGCAGATGGAAACCCACCGCTAACTGCCATCTGCTAACTGCTAGTTGCTATTTTTTGCCAGGTGTTTTCTTAACGGTAACCACCGGTGCTTTTTTCGCAGCAGTTTTACCGCGGCCGCCTTTTTTCTTGCTGCCTTCATCCTCTTCAGAGGCTTCAGGCTTAGCATCCTGCGCGGCGCTTACAACGTTGATCACCTCGCCAGCATCTTCACGCGCACCAAGATCGGCACCACGTTTGGTCATGCTTTCCTGCAATCCGCCGAGCACTGCATCAGACACGAGGCGGCAATACAGGTTAATGGCGCGGGTAGAGTCATCATTGCCCGGGATTGGGTAATTGATGCCATCCACGGAGCAGTTGCTATCGATGATGGCAACAATAGGTATACCAAGTTTCTGTGCTTCTTTCACAGCGAGGTCTTCTTTGCCGGTGTCAATGATGAAGAGCAGGTCAGGACGGCCACCCATGTCTTTGATACCACCGAGCGATGCTTCCAGCTTGTCGCGTTCGCGGGTCATGGAGAGCAATTCTTTTTTGGTAAAGCCAATGTTTGGTGTGTTCAGATTTTCTTCCAGCTTGCGCAGGCGCTTGATAGAAGCCTGAATGGTTGTCCAGTTGGTGAGCAAACCGCCCAGCCAGCGCTGGTTGATGTAATACTGGCCGCAGCGTTTAGCTGCTTCTGCCACAGGGTCCGTTGCTTGGCGTTTGGTGCCAACAAACAGAATACGGCCATTTTGTGCCACCACTTCACGCACGGCATTCAGTGCCTGATGCAGCATTGGCACAGTTTTACCAAGGTCAATAATGTGAATATCGTTACGAACACCGAAGATATACGGAGCCATGCGCGGGTTCCAGCGCTTGGTTTTATGTCCGAAGTGAACGCCAGCTTCAATGAGCTCGCGCATTGAGAATGCAGGTACTGCCATAAACTATCCTTTTTCCGGTTAAACCTCCGCGGAATGTCTGTGATCCTGACACTCAGGACACCGGATGGTTTGCACCAGCACCGCTGGAAAAACCGTCATTTCGCGTGTGAAATATCCCTTCCGAACATCGAAAGGGAGCTGGTAGGTACTATAGGTTAGGTTGGTTTTCAAGCATTTTTATGCGAAAAAATGCCAAAAATGGCGTTTTTGTCATAATACTGTCACATTGTTGGGTTAGTATGAGAGGGGTAAGGTGATACGACTGCCTAATGACTGCACGCGGCAAATGCCCGAAATGTATCAGGAGAAGATTATGAACAAATCCCGCCATACTCTCTGTGTAACCACAGCAATTGCTGCACTTCTTAGTCTATCTCCACTGGTAGCAATAGCTCAAACTGCTGATGATGCCTCTGGAACAGTTGTGCAGATGCCATCGAGTAATACAGTTGGCACTGGTAAGCCTGCGGTTGCAACCACAGGCTCTGGCGGTACGGCAACCACTGCGACAGGCGTAGCGGTACTCACCCCATCTACTGCAACCACGACCACCGGCACGGTAGCTACTGCAACGTTAGGTGATAAGCCTCTTATTGTGCAACCAAGCGGAAGTGCTAAGAATCCGGCGATAGTAGGCACAGATTCCACCACTTCAACCAGTATAGGTGTAGTGAATCCTGTGTTAACGGGAGGTGTTTCTACAGGCGGCGGTGCTATTGACCCAGTAGGTTCAGTTGTGACTACGAATCCTCTGGGTGGTGCGATAACAAATACAGGTGTGTCAACGGGTACTGTGGGTACTGTCGGTACGGGTACCACTGGCAGACCAATCCGTCCGCTCGATCCCACAAGAGATCCTATAGGCACAGTGGGTACACGGCCGACTCTGCCAAATCACCAGACGGGTTCGGGAACAGTTGTTAACAGGCCAACCCCTGCAGATGATCAAACCGGAACAAGGCCTGTTGATCCTCAGGATCCAACAAAGAATCCTTATGAGTATGATCCTGACACCGCTGAGGAAATAGTAATCAAACCGATGCCGAAACCTAAAGATCCTGATGTGCAGGTTGGCGACCAAACGCAGAAAAAGAATTAACATGCCATATTATATTGAAAGATATATTTATAAGAGGTGCTTTAGTGGCTTTGATGGTTTGAGTAGGTAAATGCCTTACCGGCATTTTGTGTTAAATTTTAGTAAAAATAGTGCTATAATGGGCACAAGCGAAAGAATAAAATATAGTAATGCAACGCAGGGGAAATTTATGATTCATTCCGTGAAAAAATTATATATCACATCCGCACTTACAGCAATTCTACTGGCGTTGCCTGTGGCGAGTATAGCTCAGACTTTAGCTGTAGATGACAGTACTACATCGGGTCAGGTAGTGACTAATACTTCCACTGCCGGAGTACTAACAACCACTACACCAACTACAACAACCGCCACACGTCCAACGGTTGCGACAACTACTACAAGCCCAACAGTTGTCACCACGTCACCACAGCCGAGCGCAAATGCTTCCACTCCCGGAGTGCTAACCACTACGACTAATAGTGGTACATCCACACCGGCAACAGTGGGATCCACCCGTCCAACAGCTACAGTGGACAAACCAGCTACTACAACTGTGTCCACCCGTCCGGCAGCTACAGTGGACAAACCAGCTACTACAACTGTGTCCACCCGTCCGGTAGCTACAGTGGACAAACCAGCTACTACAACTGTGTCCACCCGTCCAACGGTTATGAATTCGGATATCTATCCAACACTCGTTAACACTAATAACCCTAGTGTAATTTCCGTAGGAACGCGTCCTGGCACGGCTGGTAGACGTCCTGTTATAGTTACCCGTCCTATAATTCCTGTTGACCCAGTTGAACCTCGCCCGGGAAGGCCTAAACTGAAGGGGGAAGATGCAAGAATAGCGTGGTGTAAAGAACAAAAATGGTTTGATTGTCATTACACGTTTAAGAGGCGTGTAAATGGTCAGGTAGTGAGTCAGTTCAAGAGAGTATATTAGTATTTGGCTCGGGATTGTTATACGCTAACGCAGCACTTCATTTTGTGGTGTGCTGCGTTCTGCTATTTCGGTGTATGATTCCGCAGGCTTTACTTCCGCTTCATGGCGGTGCTTGAATTTTTCCGCATAACTCTTTCTGGTTTTATCCACTTCGCTTTTTGCGCCAAGTGCATCGGCAATGCTGCCGGAAAGGCCGTTATTAGCAAGGGTTGCTTTAAGCGGATCAAGCCCGATCTCTTCCAGCGTATGTTCAAGGCCTGCACCTTTTAAGTGTTCTTTCAGTTCCTTCTCAAGCGTGGCTTTGAATTGTTCCGGCACGCCGCCTTCTTTGAAAAATTTATCGCGGATTTTATGCACTTCCAATACGAAGGCTTCAACTTGCTGTGGCGTGACATTTTCAAACCACGGCTTTAGCGCGCCAACGGCATATGTTTCCAGCAACTCCGGATCAAAACCTTTATTATTCACCGCTTCTTTAATCATCATATCGATCATGCCGGGTGGAGCATAGGGGAAGAGTGTGGAGTTGTTAGACCAGATTTTTCCAATCACCGGCATAGATACTTTGCGGCCGGAAGCCATGGAGAAACGTGTGCCAAGATGAGTGGCATAATTCGTAAATGACAGCATTGACATGCCGGACGGAAAACCAAACAACGAACTAATGGCTGCAGTATATGTCCATGGGCGTGCTTGTTGGAAAGTTGCTTTGGCCTCAGCTTCGTCGAGGTAATCACTTTTTTTGATGTCCTGACTGCGCTCTTCAAAAAAGAGTCGGCTGCCTTGCACGGCGCCAAATGCGCCCAAAATGCCGGGTACACCCCAGCGTAATACCTGCATCCAGCGATCATGCATGTGATCGCTATGTGGGTTGAAGGCCATTTTTTTATAGATACCTTGTAGCGGTTTCCACACTTCTTCCTTGGATACCTTCGTGCCGCTGAATTTAATACCAGTCAGTGCATCCATGTATTTATCACCCAGCCAGCTACCCACGGTAAGCCCCACGGCGCAATGTACACGATGCGCACCGATACCTGCACTCAACATGCCCGATACGCCTTCAGACATATCCAGCAATTTTCCATCTACGAAATTATGGCGATGTTTAGAGTGCACATGGTGATGGTTGGGGTTACGTGCTGCATTGGCGGCGTTGCTGGTTTTATCCGCTGATTTATCGCGTGTTTTAGGCGGGCTTAAATCCGCCATACCGACGTCTTTAGCAAGTGCCACAGCGCCAACACTTGCGGCGGAAACACCAAGTAATCCGGCAGCTGCTGCTTTTACAGTATCTGTTTGTGCGTGCGTGTGTGCCTCTGCGTTAAATGCCTTGCCTTTTAACTCTGGGAAACGATGCTCAAGGCTTTCAAACATTGCCTTGCGCGCGGCCTCCATTTTCTTGCTGGTTTCAAGGCCGAGGCCATCGCCAATCCAGCGCGAGAGAGTGGTGACTATACCTGCATCACCAACCGCGGCTTCACGCGGGTCAAGCCCCACATCAATCAGCATTTTTTCAAATCCCATATCAGCAAATAATCCTTTAACGGATTCGGCAATTTTTGCCTCCGAACCGGCAATCACTTTGCCTTCATTTACAAAGGCATTGCGCCGCGCCAGCACTTTTTGCGTCAGGTCACCCAGTTGCTTTTCTGTCACGCCATTAAACAGCGGCTTAATAATGCCGTGCATGTATTCATCAATACGTGCCGGTGACGCGGAAGGATTATGTGCCAGATACTGCGTCATCTTCCCAATGAGCATATGCCAGCGCCAAGGGAAGGATGAATGTGAATTGAAGAAACTACGCAAGCCAGGTGCGGCCATGGTGCGCTCTGCACCGGCGGTAAAGGCCATGCCGAGTGCCGTGCTATAGTTCGCAGTGGATGGAATAAACCCAAGGCCAGCAGCAGAGCCCGGAAGCGCGGCAGCTCCCGCAACTTTGGACAGTGTGTCATACTGCCCGAGCAATGAAACCTGTTCTGCATGCTCAAGGCCGAATTTCCCAAGCGGAACTTTGCTGGTCGCTTTGCTGATTTTGAGGATTGGTTCGCGGAAAAACATGTAGCTTCCGCCGACAGCGCCCATGCCGCCGATAACGCCCGGTACCATCAGGTCAAACACCTTCATCCAGCGGTCTTTGGGATTATCCGAAAAATGGTCATAAGCCAGCACACCCCGTAGTGGTTTTATTGGGGCAATTAAATCTTCTTCGTGGATCGGCTTGCCCTCGGGCGTCTCACCGACGAGGATATTCATGATCTTGCGGCCAACATACAGGCCGGCCATTAGGCCAAGGGCGTTATAGAGCCTATGCTTATTGGGCGGAACGTTCAAATACTCCGTGCCGTAGCGGGCAACCTGAAAAAACGGGCTGCCAGCGGTGCCTTTTCCTGCATTGTTTGGGCCGTTACTCATGCCGTGCAGAAGTCCCCTTATTGCTGCATTTACAGAATAATCCACTCTCAGAATATCATGCCATTATACCCCCCTCAAGGTACCAAACACCTCATAATGCAAGATTCACATAACTGTAACATATGTTTTTTAACGATTTTATTAGGGATTTGGTCAGGTATATACACGCAGAAGTTGCTAAAAATGGTTAACTTCAAGTGTCACAAAATGTTCATAGAAACACATTGAAAAAGCGTGATATATTTACATTAGCCATAGGTGCGGCCTTTTGCCGCGTCTTCGGTGCTAAAAAAGTAGCAGGGACTATGGACAAGAAATTGCCCGAAAATACTGCTGAAAAAGATCAATCCGCTGTGGAACCCACAAACGCGGTACAGCTTTCTGCTGACAAAAAATCCCCCAATGATTTTGCGAGCGCTGATGTCGGTAGTTATTCACAAAAAGCTACCTACAATCCTGCGCTTACCGAAAAATCATGGAAAGAATTACCGCTGAAAGATTCAGTTGCGGGCCGTGGCGTCATCCGCATGTTCTCGCGCGGGGTTATGGGTACGACAGCATTCGCGCTGGGTAGTTGGTATGCCACACGCAAAATGCAGAACTACAACCTTACCAAGCCTGTGGAAAACTGGGTTGAAGGTATTGCACGCGCATACGATGTAAGTTTTGGGAAAGGTATAAAATCTCTAGTCAATACGCTGGGAAAAGATGGCGAGAAATTCGTAAATAATTTCCGCCCAACTGCAAAGTTTGGTGGGTATGGGGGACAATACGGACGTAGCCTCGGTCATGAAGTGGTGATGGTGACGTTTGACTTTGGTGCGATGAGTATTGGCGATTTCTGGGGACGAAAAATCGCCCATACGCTGGATCCCAAGGCGGAACGGCCAGAATGGAAACGCGAAGATGGAACTATAGATTGGACAAAAGCAGCCAAGACATTCGGCAAGAACTGGTGGTCTGCAGTCAGCTATTCAGCAGGTGAAGACTGGGCGGTGGCGGTGCCTTACTGCTTGACGATGCATCATCTTGGTACGCCTGCGCTTAATAAAATATTTCCTGGTTACAAATATGAATTTGATCGTAACGGTAACGGTGGTGGATTAATCATCAACGATCACGGCAAGGTAACGGGTAATTTTACTGCAGCTGGCGTGCTCAATTTATGGGAACGTTTCACTACCTACAACGTCGGCACGCTGATGTTCCGCGAAGCCTATGCGTGGACAGGTGGGAATCTTTCGCATGCATTGAAACATCATGAGATGCCGCCGCTGGTGGAAGCAGTCCCTGGGCACAAGCATGAATCCATGGCGGAAACAGCGGCGGATGGCGCAAAGCAATTTGTGAACTGGATGGCACGCAGTACAGTGAAGGCTGTAATGTATATGATACCCGCAGTGCCGTTTTTCTGGATTACGCGAGCACCACAACATAAATTTCAAGGTGCTTTTATTCACCCTGAAAAAGGCGCGGTAATGTTTGGTGAGGGCACAGGAACAATACTTCGCGCGAATACCAACCCTGAATCTATTAAGTCTGGAACTCGCTTTTTCTATAGTTCCGGAGAAGTGGCTCCTAATCCAATTGCCTCTGGTGTAATTCATCATAATGAAAAAACATGGGGTGTGGTAGACCGCTTGATGAATCCCATTGCGAAGGCTAATGACAGAGTGCGTACATGGTTGCGCGAGCCAGTCAGTAAATTGTATGACTCGACATTCAAGAAAACAAAAACTTTCAAGGAAATGGATAGTAAAGCGGTTGCAGACATGTTCATCAATGCCTCTATCGCCTACACGCCGTATTTCTGGGCGAAGTCAGACTGGTTGGCAGCAAAACTTGATTACGGCCGCATGGATGCAGCGGTGGATAGAACGCTTGCCGGTGCAGCTACGCTTAACGGTGGTGAGTTCAAAGAAGGCTTGGGGGAAATCTGGAATGCCGCATGGCAGAAGCCGTTGAAAGACCCTGTGCGTGAAAAATATGCGCAGTGCTTAGAGGCAACCGATACTTCACCCGCCGACAACAATTTTGATATTAATCCAAATGCTGGTGGCAGTTGTGATTTCTTACTGGTGCCGGAAAAGAAATCAGAAGAAAAAACTACAAAACATGAACAGCAACTAAGCTGGCGCGAGCGACTGGTGCAGGGGGAGAAACCGGAAATCGGTGCCAATAATCCCAAAGGCCACGCTGAGCGCGAAGAAATGCGTGAGGCACTCAAGCACATGCAACCACCGACGAATAGTATCAATTGACGGTAAGACTTAGCGGCTTTGCCGCTTAGGCTACCGTCATCCCGTGGAGTATTTCAGTAGAAATGCGAGCACGGGATCCAGAAAAGCCAAAAGGCAGTAGGCTTTTGGCGTATAATTTAATAGGCATGGATACCGGCCTGCGCCGGTATGACAATCACTTTGGTCCGACCATATCTTCCGGCTTCACCCACTGGTCAAATTGCTCAGCGGTGAGCAGGCCAAGCGCAATGCCGGCTTCTTTTAGCGTGGTGTGTTCCTTGTGCGCTTTTTTCGCAATTTTTGCCGCGTTGTCATAGCCAATATGCGGGTTCAGTGCCGTCACCAGCATGAGGGATTCATTCATAAGTTTGGTGATGCGCGCTTCGTTGGCTTCGATGCCCACCACGCAATTATCGGTGAAGCTCACGCAGCCATCAGCGATGAGGCGGATGGATTGCAGCACGTTATAGATGATCACCGGCTTGAATACGTTGAGCTCGAAATGACCTGTTGCACCACCAATGGTGACGGCTACATGGTTGCCCATCACCTGCGCGCAGAGCATGGTCATTGCTTCCGATTGTGTGGGGTTCACCTTGCCCGGCATGATGGATGAACCTGGTTCATTTTCCGGCAGGTTCAATTCGCCAAAACCGCAGCGTGGGCCAGAACCCATCAGGCGAATATCATTGGCGATCTTCATGAGGGATGTTGCAATGGTGTTGAGCACGCCAGAGCATTCCACCAACGCGTCATGTGTGGCGAGTGCTTCAAATTTATTGGGCGCTGTGACGAATGGAAGTTTGGTGATGCCCGCTACTTCTTTGGCAAATGCGGTATCGAAGCCTTTCTTAGAATTGAGCCCAGTGCCGACCGCAGTGCCACCTTGCGCAAGTTCATATAGCGCAGGCAGGGTACTTTCGGCACGGCGGATGGCATTTTCCAGCTGCTTTGCATAACCGGAAAATTCCTGACCTAACGTAAGCGGTGTGGCATCCATCAGATGCGTGCGGCCGATCTTGATTATTTTGTCGAAGGACTTTGATTTTGCCGCAAGTGCTTTATGCAAATGTTTCAGTGCCGGAATGAGTGAGTAATGAATTTCATATGCCGCAGCAATATGCATGGCAGTGGGGAAGGAGTCATTGCTTGATTGCCCCATATTCACATGGTCATTCGGGTGCACGGGTTTTTTGCTGCCCATCTCGCCGCCGAGCATTTCAATCGCGCGGTTGGAAATCACCTCGTTTATGTTCATGTTGGTTTGCGTGCCGGAGCCAGTCTGCCACACGACGAGCGGGAAATTGCCATCGAGCTTGCCATCGATCACTTCGGAAGCTGCCGCAACAATCGCATCACCGATTTTTTTATCGAGCCCAGCGATCTGCATGTTCACTTTGGCTGCAGCGAGTTTCAAAATGCCGAATGCGGTGATGAGCGGCTTTGGCATCGTCTCGCCACCGATTTTGAAATTCTGCAGGCTGCGCTGCGTCTGCGCTCCCCAATAACGTGAGGCTTCAACATCGATGTTGCCGAAACTATCTGATTCTGAACGATAATTTGTCATGGCTTTCTTCGCGCTTATTGTCATAAAACCGTCACTTTGTGTTCGTATATGAGCAACTTATAATAAACTCATCTGTTTAAGTATAGCAAAAACACTGCGGTATTTTAATATATGCTGCAGAGACATGGTGTGGATATGGTAAAAGAAAATGCGCAGCTTGCTACGCTAATGAATAGCGATCTGCAGATATATGAAGATACGGATTTTGCGTGGATGCCAACAAATACCCTGCGTATCCATGTAACAGGCATACCGGATATGGAAGCAAGCAGGCAGGATGTATCGGCAGTAATAGATGTGATGAAAAGCCTTGTTACATTCTATGGCGGCTCAGAGAGTGATGTTAAGGCAGTGGTATTGGAGAAGGGAGCGTTCGTTGAAGTCTCCGGTGAAAAAGCCGCAGATGTTGCAAGAGTGGTGCGGTTTGCCTTCCCGAATATGGTCGGCGCGGCCAGTATTCCTGGTGGCCAACGGATAATTTAATTCCCCAGGAAATTCACATGCCCCATTTTGCGGCCCGGGCGGGATTCTTTCTTGCCATATAAATGAAGCCGCGCATTTTTCATGGCGCGGTATTTTTCGATATCATTGATATCATCGCCAATCAGGTTGAGCATCTTTGCGGGGCAGATGATTTCCGTGCTGCCAAGCGGCAGGCCGCAAATGGCGCGGATTACCTGTTCGAACTGCGAAGTTTTGCAGGCATCCATCGTCCAGTGGCCGGAATTGTGCGGGCGCGGGGCGAGTTCATTGACTAGCAGTTCATCGCCGCAGACAAACATTTCAACCGCTAAAATACCAACGAGCTTCAAGCCTTCGGCGATGGTGCGTGCCATGCTTTCCGCTTTTTGTGCGAGTGCATCGGAAATAGGGGCGGGGGCGATGGTTTCATGCAATATATGGTTCTTGTGCGTGTTATGCACGGGTGGATAGCATTGTATTTCGCCGCTTTCATTGCGCGCGACGATCACCGAAATTTCCATGGAAAAATTCACGAAGCCTTCTGCAATTACTTCATTACGAAATGTACCTTCTGGTGTTGAGTTGGTAATTTCATTTAAGTGAAAAACTTCTGCATGTTCCATTTTCCCCTGACCTTTACCATCATAACCCATTGTAACGGTTTTGACGATTAAAGGGTTCTTAGGCGTAGCACCTAAATCTGCAAATGCTTTTAGTAATTCTTGCTGTGTTCGTACTGCTCTAAACGGCGCGGTTTTGATGCCGAGCCTGTTCAACGTTTCTTTTTCTTTGATACGGTGCTGGCAGATTTCGAGCACGCCTATGCTTGGATATAATTTATGCGCGATCACTTGTAGTGGCGCGGTGGGGATATTTTCAAATTCATAGGTAATGATGTCTACGCTTGCGGCAAATTTCTTAAGTGCTGCCTCATCATCATACGCTGCGATTGTGTGTATGGTGGATTTTTCAAAAGCGGGAGAATCTTTATCAGGGCAATAAATATGAGTTTTGTAACCCATCTCGTTTGCCTTCATTGCCATCATACGGCCGAGCTGCCCGCCGCCTAAGATGCCGATGGTGGATGGTGGACGCAGTGAGGCCATAACTTACGGTTTCAGGGCAACGCTTTTGGTTTGCTTGTCGCGCCATTTTTCAAGGCGGGCGGCAAGAGCTGCATCACTGAGTGCAAGAATCGATGCAGCAAGCAACCCTGCATTCTTTGCACCCGCCTTGCCAACGGCTAATGTACCAACCGGTACGCCGCCAGGCATCTGTGCGATAGAAAGTAGGCTATCGAGACCTTTCAGGGTTTTACTTTCAACCGGTACGCCGAGAACGGGAAGGGTGGTCATGCTTGCAGCCATACCCGGGAGGTGCGCTGCTCCACCGGCACCAGCTATGATTACCTTGAAGCCTGCCTCTTTAGCTCCTTTGGCAAATGTATAGAGGCGTTCTGGCGTGCGATGCGCAGAGACCACGCGCTTGTCATATGGCACTTTGAGTTCATCAAGCATGTCAGCGGCGTGTTGCATCGTCTCCCAGTCGGATGTGCTACCCATGATGATGGCGATTTCCGGTTTTTTTGTTGCCATGTTTGTGCCTTTCAAAAAAGAGGGCGCAACATACAGGAATTGCTCATAAAGTCAAAAAAAATGCATGATCCTCCCTGTTGCTGTAAAAACACATTAATTATTGTAAAATCATAAAAACAGTTGATAAAAATTACTTTTATCTATGTGTTTTCATTAATCAATGTTACACAGGAGAACGGGCTGATACAGGGGCTTATGGCATGAAGCTTGACTTGGTAAAGCAGTTGAAAATGGCCGATTCTGAAACATTCCGAAAGGGAAGGCTTGCAGATCGCATTGCGATGCTTGGAATTCCTGATGAGGAGATGACGCCTGCGGTAAAATTAGCGGTGTCTGCCCTGCTTGAAAAGCTTGAAGATATGGGATCAGATTTAACCCGAACCAAGGAAAATCTTGCCGAGATGGAAAGGCTCGTGGATGTCGATTGTGTGGCTCCGATCCCTAATCGTCGTGCCTTTATGCGCCGTTTGTCATGGGCGATTACCATGCATGAACGTTATGGCCATCCATCGACAATTTTATATTTTGATGTGAATGATTTTAAACAAATCAATGACTTGCATGGGCATGCGGCGGGGGACCTCGCCATACGCCATATTGCCCATATATTGGGCGATGTCATGCGCGAATCGGATTTTCTTGCACGTATTGGCGGCGATGAATTTGCAGTTATCATGTATCATGCCGATGAAGAGGCCGCCCGTAAGCGTGGACTGCTGGTGACGCAAAAAATCCGCAGTATGCCATTTGAATTTGCCGGTAAGCTGATTATGGTTTCTTGTGCCCATGGCTGTTACTCTATTCGCAACGGAGATAATGCCGAATCTGCCCTGGCGGCGGCGGATATGTCCATGTATGTGGATAAAAAGCGTATAAAATCTCGAACCGCCTAATTTTTGTAGATTTAGTTGTACACACCTTCGCCTTTTGGTAGAGTTGCGCTCTTGCAATTTTTCAGGGGTGGGTTATGAAACGCATTACACTCGGCACAACAGCACTGGCAGCTATTTTTACGACGTTTCTCGTAAGTGCGGTTCCTTCGGCGCAGGCGGCAGAAAAAATCATCACCATCGGTACTGCGGGTGTAACCGGTGTGTATTATCCGGCGGGTGGTGCGATTTGCAGGCTGGTGAACCGTGGGCGTAAAGAACACGGTATTCGCTGCGGTGTGGAGTCTACGGGTGGTTCTATCAATAACCTGGAGATGATCCGCAAGCGTGATCTTGCGCTGGGTGTAGTGCAGTCTGATTTGCTTTTCCATGCGTATAAAGGCGATGAGATTTTTTCCGATGTAGGTGCGGATAAAGATTTGCGCATGCTTTTTGCTCTCCATTCTGAACCGTTCACCGTTATTACCCGCAGGGATGCAAAGATTAAGGATTTTGATGATCTAAAGGGTAAGCGTGTAGATCTTGGTGCACCTGGTTCTGGGATGCGGGCGACCAT
>JBKDKX010000019.1:0-177142 GCA_046344715.1 Alphaproteobacteria bacterium
TAAATCCCACTCAGGGCCAATCACCCAAAATATGCTCGACAACATCGCCAACATACTGAATAATAAACCAAGAAAAATCCTCGGCTGGAAAACCCCAGCCCAAATCTTTAACCGTTGCACTTCAAATTAGAATTTGCCCAAGTTTGAATAATTAAACGTATCTTAATCATTGACGTTTAGTAATGAGCCAAACAAATTAGCAGGTACTGTGAGTCCGGCAAAACGCACCAGAGCGCCTTTCCATTCCACGCCACGTCCCGAGAAATCAGAGGATGGCATTTCCAACACGCTCCGATTACTGATGAAACTCCGCACCAGCGGCATCGTTGATACACATGTATTAAATGCCTTTGAATATACACCGCGTGAACTCTTCGTAGAAGATACGTTTATTGAGCATGCGTACGATGATACGGCGCTGCCCATTGCCTGCGGGCAGACCATAAGCCAGCCCACCATTGTGGCATGGATGACGAGTGCGCTGGAAATTGGCGCCTCTATGCGTGTGCTGGAAATTGGTACTGGTTCAGGTTATCAGGCAGCCATCCTCGCGCGACTTGCAAGGCGTGTGTATACTATCGAGCGGCACCGTGATTTGTTGGTTGCAGCAGAGGAGCGCTTTAAGCAACTGAAGCTCACCAATATTGTGGCCAAAACCGGCGATGGCTCAAAAGGCTGGAAAGAAGCCGCGCCGTTTGACCGTATCATCGTAACCGCGGCGGCGGCCGGCGTGCCAGCCACGCTGCTGGAGCAGCTTGCGCCAGGTGGTGTCATGGTGGTGCCGGTGGGTGGCAATGTAACCGAGCAGATTTTGCTGCGTATCCGTAAAGGCGAAGACGGGCAGATTACCACCGAACATCTGATGAATGTGCGTTTTGTGCCGCTTGTTGAGGGATAACAATTCATAGATAATTTACGTTCTTTTAACCCATTTTTGATAATCCAATAGGGACTAATCAGAAATAAGGGGATTTTTATGCCGCGAATATATGTTCGTCAGGCACTTTTGGTGTCACTGTTAGTAACCACGGCCTGCACGCAGCCACAGGCGCACGTGGAGCTTAAAGGCCAGAATGTATATGGCAAAAATGGTGCGCAGGAAAATCAGTCACGCTCATACGCCAGCAATTCCAATAGTTCTGGCTATAAGCCGTCTGCACCGGTGTATCGCAGCAGTACCTCAAATTATGCTAATCAGGCAGTAGCCACAGGGCCTACGGAGAAAAGCGCAGCTGTGCAATCCATCGGTGTGTCTGATTTAGCACCACCATCGCAAAGTGCACCAGCACCTGCAGTGAAGCAGGCGGCAAAACCACAGAGTGTAAATCAGTGGACAGGCAAGCCGCGCGAGAATGAAAAAACCGTGGCGGAGCTTGATACTGTAATCAGCAAGTCTGATACAAAAGAAGCGGTAAAAGCAAAGCCCGTGCGCCTCATTTCAGACAGTAAGGATTCTGAATATATCTGGCCGGTGAACAGTAAGAAAGTTACATCCTCATTTGGGCCCAAAGGTTCTGGAAAAAGTAATGACGGTATCAATATCGCATCAGCAGAAGGTGAGCCGGTATGGGCAGCAGCCGATGGGGAAGTGATAGGTGTGAAGGAAGAATTCTCCGGCTATGGCAACATGGTAATCATTAAACATGCTGGCGACAAAAGCACAACATATGCACATTTGAGTCAGGCTACTGTGGATAAATATGACCGCGTGAAGCAGGGTGATATTATCGGCTATGTCGGCACATCTGGGAATGTGAAAAAACCGCAGCTGTATTTCGCCGTGCATGATGGCAAGGCAGCCATTGATCCCAAAAAAGTTGTAAGCAGCAGTCTGGCGGGTTTATAACACCATGAAGCATGTCCCCTTTATAGCAGCAATGATTTTGCTGGCAGGCGTAGCATTCGCCGCAGGTGATATTCCAACCAAAACAATGTTACTGGATAAAACCGTTACAGGTGATGATACCAAGCATGGCGTGACGCTGATGGTGTATTGGCCGGTGGGTTCTGTGGTACCGGATCACACGCATCCGGGCGATGAATATGCGTTCGTGCTGGAAGGCACCATTGAGGTGACCACCAAAGGTCAGGGTACAAAAGTGTACAAAGCAGGTGAGGCGTATTTTAACGCTAAAGATGTGGTGCATTCTGCCCGCGCTGTGGGTGATGTGCCAGCTAAAACCATTGCCACTATTGTTGCAGAAAAAGGCAAACCATTGAGTGAGCCGGTGAAGCAAAAGTAGTTAGTGGCCGGTGGCCAGTATTTTTAAATATTCCCGTAATTCTACTGGGCAGTACGCGTCCTGCGCGATGCGTGTCTGGCACAACGTATATGCTGTGGCAAATGCAGGATACTTAACAAGCTCTTCGCCATATGTGGTTTCATAAGGGTGTGTGGTTTTCGCAAGTTTGCCGTGCACGTTAAGCCAATCTGCAAGTATTTTCACTACTTCTATTCTGTCTGGCATGACAGCTGCTGCATGTAACACATTCCAGCCACTGCCATTTACCGTATTTTCTGCGCCTTCAACAATCATAGCTCTTACCGTATTCGCGTTGCAGACTTTTGCGGCATAGGTGAGCAGCGTGGAGTTATACTTGCCGGAAGGTGTATTCAGATTATATTTTGACCAGCGTCGCCCGATGTGCTGTTTAGTATCAGCGAATGCTTCTTCAGTCAGGTATTTCAGTACTAAAAGGCCGTTACTTGCCGCATGGTTGAATGCGGTCATTCCATCGTTATCGGTTGAATAAGGATTACCGCCTGCTGCAATTAGTGTTTGTGCGCCGGATAGATTATCCGTGGCAGCAGCATGCCGTAGTTCTTCATCTACGTTGTTCATGCAATCCGCTTGCCCTGCTTACCTGCTAAATCCTGAATGAATTGCCACGCCACGCGGCCGCTTTTTGCGCCTCTGCCACTTGCCCACAGGAAGGCCTGTTGTTTCAAATCTTCCGGCGGCATGGAAATACCGTAATGCTTTGCGTAAATCTGCACGATGTCTAAATAAATTTCCAGCGTGCAGGTGTGGAAGCCAAGCCAAAGGCCGAAACGGTCTGAGAGTGAAATTTTTTCTTCCAGTACATCACCGCCATGCACGGCCATGGCTTTTTCATTTTCCACCATTTCACGCGGCACGAGGTGGCGGCGGTTGGAGGTGGCGTAAAATAAGATGTGGTCGGGCTTTGCTTCAATGCCGCCTTCAAGCACGGCTTTGAGCGATTTATAGGATGTATCATCGCCATCAAACGAAAGATCATCACAAAAAATAATAAAGCGGCGAATTACCCAGCCGCGCAATGTGCGGATGAGGTAGGGCAGGGTGTGTAAATCCTCACGGTGAATTTCTATGAGTACCAGACTATTAGGATTCTGCTTATTGACATGCGCATGTATGGCCTTGATAAGCGAGCTTTTGCCCATGCCGCGTGCGCCCCAGAGCAGGGCATTATTAGCGGAATAGCCTTTGGTAAATTGCAGTGTGTTGGCCAGCAATGTGTCGCGTGCCTGATCAAGCCCTAGCAGTAATGAGAGATCCAGTGCCTGCGTATCATTTACCGGATGGAGTGTTTTTGTTTCCGCATCCCACGTGTAGGCATCCGCGCTTTTGATTTCAATTTCAGGCGGCGGCGCAGGCGAGAGCTTTTCAATGCCCTGCGCGATGCGTTGAAGTAGGCGGATTGCGTCCTGCGTGGTCATATTTACCGTTTACCTAATATATACGCTGTGTATTCTACTCTTCGTTGGTTAAAATAGTGCGACTTCAATTAAGTTATGGAAAAACAACAAATTAATTTGGTTTGGTTGCGGCGCGATCTGCGGCTTTATGACCATGCGGCACTGGCTAGTGCCCTTGCCCAATCTGGCCAAATACAGCCTATATTTGTTCTGGATACCGATATTCTGGCGCGTTTTACCAACCCCAGCGATAGGCGGCTTGGGTTTATTGCGCGTGCATTGTGCCAGATTGATGCAGAACTTAAAAAACGTGGTGGTGGACTGTTGGTGCTGCATGGCAGCGCTACACAGATTATTCCTAAAGTTTATGCTGCACTTGGTGCATCACACATATTTGCCAGTGAGGATTATGAGCCATCCGCGCGGGCACGGGATGCGGCGGTTGCAAAACAGGTGAGTCTCAATCTTTCCAAAGACCATCTGATTATTTCGCCTACCGAAATTCTGAAAGACGATGGCACCCCATACAAAGTATTTACGCCGTATTCCAAAGTGTGGCTTTCAAAGCTAACGCCGTTGTTTTATGCGCCGTATGAAGTGCATGACAAAGGACGTTATGCAGATTTTGAAAAAACAAAAAAAGCTGCAATGGCGGCTGGCCTCAAGGTAGTTGATGCGGCTGAAGGTGCAGCAGCCATGCTTGCACAGATTGGTTATAAATATGTGGATGATGCACTCTGGCCGGTGGAACATGCCAGCGCACGGCTCAAGCAATTTGCGGCAAAGAAAATCAAAGCTTATGCGACAGCGCGTGACATGGTGGCAGAAGAGGGCACCAGCCAGCTTTCGCCATATCTGCGCTTTGGTCTGGTTTCTGTACGGGAATGTATGCGTGAGGCTGTGGCAATTGGGAATGGAGCAGGGGAAAGCACATGGATAAAAGAACTCATCTGGCGGGAATTTTACGCGATGATTTTATATCATTACCCAGATTCGGTGCAGTGGGAGTGGAACGCAGCTTATCGCGGCACGTTGGGATGGTCTGAAAACATGCAGCACTTTGAGGCATGGCAGGAGGGAAAAACGGGTTATCCGATAGTGGATGCCGCCATGCGACAGTTGCTGGAAACCGGCTGGATGCATAACCGCGCCCGCATGATTGTAGCGAGTTTCCTCACTAAGGATTTATTGGTGGACTGGCGCAAGGGCGAGGAGCATTTCGCACAGTATCTCATGGATTATGAGCAGGCCTCAAACGTGGGCGGCTGGCAGTGGGCGGCCTCAACGGGCACCGATGCACAGCCGTGGTTTCGGATATTTAACCCCACCTTGCAAAGCCAGAAATTTGACCCAAGAGGTGATTACATTCGCCGCTACGTGCCGGAACTTCAGAATATAAAAGGCGATGACATCCATGAACCATGGAAACTCGGCATGCTTTCCGGCTATATGACGCCGATCGTTGACCATGCTAAAGCGCGAGACGCAGCGTTGGCGATGTTTAAGCGTGCCGCAGGCTAATGATTTATGGGGGCGCCGCTGATGCTATCACCTAACTCACGCATGATACGTTTTGCATCATCGGAAACATGAATATCAGCATCGAATGCTGCCTTACCGCGCAACATGGCATCTATGGTTTGCTGATGCGCGTTGAGTTCACCGTAAGAAGCATGAGCACGTTTGAGAGAGGGAGAAATAAACTCGACAATATCTTCTGTTGAAGGCAGTGCAAGTGTTGGTGCATGCTCCAGCAATTCATCACATAGCTTTACCGTTGTTGAAACGCAGGATTCGAGCATCGCCTCATGCGAGGTAAAAATTTTTGGTAGATTATACGTATGGCGAATGATGCCTACCGCGTGATATTCCCATAATGCTAAGCCATATTTGATAGGCATAGCATTTCTGAGTTCAAGCGAGCGGGCAATTTCCAGCGGGTTGCGTGCAGTAATCACGGCCACTGGCGAAGACAGATGCTGAAGCCAGCACGGAAGCGTAATACACATGCGCGGGTCTTTGAGCACCCAGAGTTTATGCTCGTTTAGCTCTCCGAGGGTAGCTTTCATGCCATCCATTAGAGGGGAAGGTGTATGTATTCTGGAATCATCCCACTTATCCAC
The DNA here is from genome assembly GCA_046344715.1 of Alphaproteobacteria bacterium. Lineage (GTDB taxonomy): Bacteria > Pseudomonadota > Alphaproteobacteria > Rickettsiales > SXRF01 > CAZAQK01. The sequence goes on from JBKDKX010000019.1 coordinate 5,803, forward strand.
CCGATACCACATGCAGCCATTCGCCTGCATCAAGCCACGGTTTATGGCCAGCACATCGGTACGCTCCCAGAAGCCCTTGGGGTTATCGGTATTTGCCTCTAACCATAGGTTTTTTGGGGCAAAATATGCTCCCATCATATTAATGAGTCGGGTAGTAAGCGATGTTCCCGACCGATGCATGCCTAGCACTATGATTTGCATGGTATTTCTTGCAATTTTTGGATATTCTTGATCTTCGTCACGCCCAACGTGGTGAGCATGCAATAACAGGTAGCAGATTATAGGCGTTACAGAAATAAGAAACCGTATATTACATGCAAAACACTTTCTCTGATAAACGTATTTTTGTGCAGATTGCGAGTTACCGTGATCCGCAGTGCCACCCGACGATTCGTGATTTGTTTGAGAAAGCAGCTTTTCCGGAGCGTATTTCCGTTGGTGTGTGCTGGCAGTATGATCCCGAAACCGATATGGCATGTTTTGCAGAGGAATATCCGCGCAAAGAACAGGTGAAGGTAGTGCAATATCATGTTCATGATGCGCAAGGAGCCGGCTGGGCGCGTTGTGAAGCGCAATCACTATGGAGCGGCGAGGAATACACACTCCAGATTCAGGCGCATATGCGCTTCGAGCAAGGGTGGGATGAAACGCTCATCACCATGCTGGAAAATCTGCCTGCAGAAAAAGCGATTTTAACGGCGTGGTTGCCAGGCTATACACCGCCAGATAACCGCCAGCAGCTTGCTAACCAGTTTCCTGTGGCGGTGGTAAATCGTATTGGGTATGCAGGTGATGCACAGATGGTGCATCTCATCAAGCGTATGATTCCGATGGATGAAGTTCCTGCACAGCCCATGCTCACGTGCTCATGGGTAGGGAATTTCATGTTTGCACGGTCTTCCGTATTAAAAGACGTACCATTTGACCCCTATATTTATTTCTGGGGAGAGGAGATTAATTATTCGGCACGGCTCTGGACGCATGGCTATGACATCTATCACCTGAACAAGGTGGTGATGTATCATTACTGGGATCGGGAAGATGTAAAAGATGCAGGGGAGTATCGTAATCACGCATCGCGTCGTAACCAGCTTTCGTTGATGCGAAACCTGCATATACTTGGTTTGCAGGCAGCCACCAGCGAAGACGCACTTAAGAATATCCAAAAATACACACTTGGCACGGCAAGACCCTTGTCGGCATACTGGCAATTCAGTGGCATTAACCTGATTACTGGCAGCATCGCGCCACATGCGCGGGAGGGAAGGTGGGGCGCAAACCAAAAAATGCCTGAGGGTACACCACGCATCTTCGTGGCGATTGCCGCATACCGTGATCCGGAATGTACACACACGTTGGCCGACATGTTTACGAAAGCAACCTACCCTGACAGGCTTTCAGTTGGGCTGTGTCTGCAATATGATCCGAAAGAAGATGCGCACTGTGCAGTCAAAACATCACGCGAAAAACAGATACGCCGAATCGAGCTTAACTATCGTGATAGCAAGGGGGCAAACTGGGCGCGCTCTCAGGCAATGAGCCTACATACGGATGAAGACTATATACTGCAGATAGACAGCCACATGCGCTTCGAGCCAGGCTGGGATGAAGATTTGATAAAAATGCTTGCTCGGTGTCCGTCAGAAAAGCCGATACTTAGCACCTATTTACCTAATTACGATCCACCCGATCAGCGTGCCTATCATCCTGACCACCTGCTACGTATAAGAATTCGTAAGTTCGGCACCGATGCAGATCCTCAGCTTATTCATATTACGGGCGCATTTGTTTCGCAGCAGGAACATGAAAGATCGGGGCTTTATCCTTGTCCCTTTATTGCGGCTAACTTTTTGTTTTTAAATGCTAAAACGTTCAAAGAAGTGCCTATTGACCCCCATATTCATTTTTATGGTGACGAAATCAGCTATGCCGCTCGACTTTGGACACATGGATATGATATTTTCCAGCCCGATAAAACGCTTCTGTATCATTATTGGGTACGCAAGGAAAGTCTGCCACAGCAGCATTACCGTAATACGGCAACAGCAGTAAGCAGGCGTTCTGCCCTTCGGGTAAGGCATTTGCTTGGTTTTGCCGACACAGGTGATGCAAAAGCACTCACGGACATTGAGACATATGGCCTTGGCAGAGCACGTTCGTTGGAAGGTCTGTGGGAATTTGCCGGAATTGACTGGGAAAAGCGCGATATCGCGCAGGATGCAAAGGAAGGTCGCTGGAATATGGCAGCGCGTGAAAGAGCAATGAAAACAAAGCCAACAGGTAAAAAAAACGCTAGTAAAAAGCCTGTAACAAAAGCAGCGACGTCGTCGCTACCGCGTATTTTTGTACAAATTGCCGCATATCGTGATCCCGATTGCCAGTGGACAGTGAAAGACCTGTTTGACAAGGCAGCGCACCCTGAGCGTATTTTTGTAGGGATATGCTGGCAGTATGTGAAGGAAGAAGATGCTATTTGCTTTGAGGTGCCATATCCGCGGCCAGATCAGGTGCGTGTGCACGAGGTGGATGCACGGCAAGGCAAAGGCGTATGTTGGGCGCGCAACCTGACGCAGCAATTATGGGATGGTGAAGAATTTACCCTGCAGATAGACAGCCACATGCGCTTCGAGCCGGGCTGGGATAATTTGTTTATTGACATGTGGCAGCAGTGCGAAAACAAAAAAGCTATTTTAACGTGCTATCCTGAAGGGTTTGAGCCTCCTGACAAAGTTGAGCGTGCTTGGGTTTTTGGCATGTGTGCTGATAGGTTTAGTGAACATGGCATCTTATTGATGCGGGGCAAGCCGGCATTCTCAACAAAGCAACCTTTGCCGGAAAAACCTATAGCAGGTGCGTTTGCCAGTGCGTGTGTATTATTCGGGCCTTCCAGTATTATTCAGGATGTGCCTTACGATCCAAATTTATATTTTTTTGGTGAAGAAATTTCGCTGGCAGTACGATTATGGACACATGGATATGAATTATTTCATCCTAACAAGCCGGTAATTTACCACGATTGGAACAGAGGAAAACGCAAAACACATTTTTCGGATCATAAAGACTGGACAGTGCAAAACAATAAATCATATGCGCGCGTACGCCATATGCTGGGCGTTGTACAATCGGTGGATACTGAAATTACCAAAGATCTCAATGTATATGGTCTTGGTACGGCACGCACCTTAGAAGAATATCAGGAATATAGTGGTGTAAATTTTGCTGCCCAGACCATAGCAGATTTTGCACATGCCGGTATGTTCTCAGATAAGAAAGTGGCGAGTAATAATACTACAGAAAAAAATAACAGTGCTGTTATCGGTAAAAATAAACACGATGGTCGGATATACGTACAGATCGCCAGCTACCGTGATCGTGAATGCCAGTGGACTATTAAAGATTTATTTGAAAAAGCAAAACATCCTGACCGGATTCAGGTCGGTGTGTGTTGGCAGTATGATCCGGTGAAGGATGAAGATTGCTTTAAAGTTTCAACGCGGCCAGATCAGGTAAAGATGTTGCCGTATGATTGGCGTGAAGGCGAAGGGGTGTGCTGGGCACGTAACCAGACACAACAGCTTTGGGATGGAGAAGAATACACACTTCAAATCGACAGCCATATGCGTTTTATGGCTGGCTGGGATGAATTATTGATAAAGGAACTTGAGGCCTGTGAATCAGACAAGCCAGTGTTATCCTGTAATCCTGCGTCTTATACGCCCCCCAATAACCTGCAAATAGATCCCTTGCCAACAATTCGTCGCGTTCAACAGTTTTTTCCTGATGGAAATATCCGCGGCAAAGGTGAGTATATTGATAGGTCACCAGAGAAGCCATTAAACGGTGCTTTCATTGCGGCCGGGTTTGTATTCTCTCGCTCCGAAATTATCAAAGAGGTGCCGTATGATCCGTATATGTATTTTGATCAGGAAGAAATCACGTACGCATTAAGACTTTACACGCATGGCTGGGATATTTTTAGCAGCAGAAAGCCAATTTTGTACCATTTTTATAATGCGGATCCGCGCGGTAGCGTACGCCCCCTGCATTGGAAAGATACGGCGCAGGTCGATGAGAAGCGTATTAAATTTCTACAAAATCGAGGTCTGCAGCGTTTCAATCATCTGGTAGGGTTTAAGTGGTCAAGTGACCCCGAAGTGACCCGTGATTTGCAGCGGTATGGGCTGGGTAGTCAGCGTAGCCTGCAGCAATATGAAGAATATTGCGGCATTGATTTTAAGCGGAAAATTGCCTCGGATAAGGCTCTGAGGTGTCAATTCATCAAGAACTTAGAGCGATACCGCGATACGCCCATTGTGATCCCCGAAATTGATGGTGGCATGGGAATGCAGAAACAAAAAATTATTCAGCATACAAATACGGATGTTGCAGCATCTCGTATCAAACATACAGAAAAGTCTCAGGGGTTGGATCCGATTGCGCGCCCACACATAGTGCCTTCTGTGAAATCACGTATGCTTGAGCCTGGAGATTTTGTTCCGTTCTTCGAACTAATCGATACCAACGGCATTATGCGAGGCATGGAAATACAGGGTGGAAAATACTGTATGCTAACGTTTCTGCCGTCTAAAAACCCTGATTATATTGCCCAGTTCTTTGTTAGCCTTAGCCAGCAGCTTATACAGCATAAGCGTATGGATTTATGGTTGATGTTTGTCATTGATGATACGGTAGACAATTTAAACAAACTCAAAGAAAAACTGCATCTTCCTATGCCGCTATGGGCAGATGCAGATCGAAAAGTTACACAGGCATTTGGCATTGCAGAGCAGTGTAATACGTCGTTTCCACCTGTTGGTTTTGTTTTGAACAATAATCTTAAAATCATACGTCGGCATGTAAATCTTGCACCTTCACAGCTGGCTGCAGCGCTAGTCAATGACTGTAGTACTGAGCTTGAAAAAATTGCCTTTAAAAATCAGGGCACTCGAACTGTCACAGAAACCGCGCCCGCATTAATTGTACCGAATGTGTTTACTCCAGAGTTTTGTGATCACTGCATTCAGGTATTCCGAAGTGGGGATACATTTCAGGGTACCGTGGGTGCTGAAGAAAAACTGGCATTAAAAAAACAGGCAAAGTTGCGTACAGATTATATTGTTCACCGGCAACTTATGGAAGAAATTGATGACAAATTATCTCGCAGCCTGTTTCCAGAAATCAAAAAGGTGTTTGGGTTTGATGTCAATTATCGTGAACCCTATAAAATAGGCTTATACTCAGGAGAGGACAAAGGGTTCTTTAAACAGCACCGCGATAATTTTGATGTTCCCTTAGGGTATCGGCGCATCGCGATGACGTTGCACCTGTCCGACAATTATCAAGGTGGCGGTCTAAGGTTCCCCGAGTATGACGGAACAGTCTATCGCCCTGAAAGAGGCAGTGCTATTGCGTTTTCGTGCTCTACCATGCATGAAGCATTGCCCGTATCAGCCGGAGAGCGTTTTGTGCTGGTGGGGTTCTTTCACAGCGATGAAGATGAGGCATATCGCCGTCATTATCTATCCGGAAAAGGTCTGCCTTTAAAAATTGAAGATTATACACCGGCTATCCGACAATATCCTAATATCCAGATGAGTCGTGATTTTTATAAAAGCTGGCGTGAAAACAATATCAGCTTTAACGACAGTAGTAATAAAAAAACTAACCCCATTGAGGTCACAATGCCGCAGATAATATCAGACAATCAAAGTAACCAGCGTGTTACGGTTATAAATGGCCACCAGCCAAAGAAAGTCTTTGAATCAAAACAGGCCATCATTTTTGACGATTTCCTGCCGCCGGATGTGTACGAGAAGATTCAGGATTTTGCTATCAAAACAGATTATGAGTATATAAATACTAAGGGCAAGGTGGCTCGCGCGTGGCACGTGCATGATGGTTTCCCAATGCGTAGTACACTGAATGGATTTTATTATTCAAAGGATGTTGCTGATAAGCCAACAGGTGATCATGTGTATCCCACAAAAACAGATCTGGATTTATTTATAGATAACCTGCTTTCTGTGCAGCCGCATGTGGAGCATTTAACCGGTAAAGAAGGTAATGGTGGCTGGCTGCATGTGTCATCTACATGCTGGGTGTATCCCCATGGTACGGCACTTTCCATGCATGATGATGGCTCAGGAGTATATACCGGCGCGTATGTATATTTCCTAAATCCAATCTGGCGGCCGCATTGGGGGGGGCTGCTCATCATGATGGATGAAGATGCCAATAAGCGAGTCTATGACCATCGTGCAAAAATAGACCAGATGGATTACTACAAAAAGAAATTTTTCCATGCCAATGGGCTGGATGAAATGCTGGTGGATCAAGGTTTTGGTAAATGTATTTTCCCGAAGGGAAACCGTATTGTATTCATTGCCAATGATGCATACCACATGGTAACGAGAGTGAATGAGGCGGCAGGCGACAATCTCCGCATGTCTATTGCAGGATTCTTCAACAGGAAAAAATAATGACTAAAGTAGATAAGCAACTCGCGCTCGCAAGTAGCGCATGGCCAATACAGGAAGCGCTTGCTTTGGTAGAGCGTTATAAAAATGCGCCGCCGGCTAAAGGTTATGTACTGTTTGAAACCGGCTATGGCCCATCCGGCCTGCCACATATCGGCACGTTCGGCGAGGTAGCGCGTACCACGATGGTGCGCCGCGCGTTCGAGGCCATCAGCGATATTCCAACACGTCTGATTTGTTTTTCTGATGACATGGACGGGCTGCGTAAAGTGCCGGATAATTTGCCGAATGCAGAAATGATAAAGGCCAACCTTGGCAAGCCGCTGACCTCCGTGCCAGACCCATTCGGCACGCATGAGAGCTTCGGGCACAACATGAATGCCCGCCTGCGCGCGTTCCTCGACCATTTCGGTTTTGAGTATGAATTCAAAAGCTCAACGGCCACTTATAAAGCCGGCGAGTTTGATAAAACGCTGCTTTTGCTTCTTGAGCGTTACAAGCAGGTGATGGATGTCATGATGCCAACACTGGGTGAAGAACGCCAACAGACCTACAGCCCTTTTTTGCCCGTATCTCCGCGCTCCGGCAAAGTACTGCTTGCAAAAGTATTTGAGACCAATGTTAGCAAAGGCACGATTGTTTATGAAGAAGAAGACGGCAGCAAGGAAGAAGTGCCGGTAACCGGTGGGCATTGCAAGTTGCAATGGAAGCCGGATATGGGTATGCGCTGGGCAGCTTTGGGTGTAGATTACGAGATGTATGGCAAAGACCATTTGGCGTCTGCCGAGCTGTACGATGCCATTTGCAAAATCGCTGGTGGCACACCGCCAAACCAGTTCATGTTTGAGCTGTTCCTTGATGATAAGGGGCAGAAAATTTCTAAATCCAAAGGTAATGGCCTTACCATTGATGAGTGGCTGCGTTATGCGCCATCAGAGTCGCTGGCATATTACATGTATCAATCGCCACGCAAAGCGAAGAAGCTTTATTTCGATGTCATCCCGCGTGCCGTGGATGAGTACCAAACCTATATTGAAAAGTTTGCAAACGCTGATGAGAAAGCAAGGTTAGATAACCCCGCGTGGCACATTCACGGTGGCAATCCGCCTGCGCCGCAGGGTATTCCATCCTTCAACCTGCTCTTAAACCTTGCAGGTTGTGTAGGTACGGAAGATCCAGAAGTGCTGTGGGGATTCGTAGGCCAATATACGAAGGGTGCAACGCCTGAAAGCCATCCTTTCCTTGATGCGCTGGTGAAAGGCGCGATTAATTATTATCACGATTTCGTAAAGCCTACGAAAAAATACCGCATGCCAACGGATGTAGAAGAAAAAGCACTGATGGAGCTTGCTGCGTACCTTGAGGGCTTGCCTGCTGATGCATCCGCAGAAATCATCCAGACGGAGATTTACGAAATCGGTAAACGCCATCCGTTCCCCGAGCTCAAGGCATGGTTTTCCACGCTGTATGAAACGTTGCTCGGCCAACCGCAAGGGCCGCGCATGGGCTCTTTCGCGCTGCTATTTGGGCCAAAAGAAACGGCACAGCTTATCCGCCGTGTGCTGGCGAAGGAGAATTTGGCGGCGTGAGCTTTTACTTGTCATCCCGGCGTAGGCCGGGATCCACGTTTAACACTAATATGACTGGCAGGGCATGGATTCTGGCCTTCGCCAGAATGACAGAATAATATATGCTGCACATTGAGAACCTATATCCAATCATCCATCGCTACGACGCACTTATTCTTGATCTGTGGGGCGTTGTGCATGATGGCACGCATTTATATGACGGTGTGCACGATGCGCTTGTGCAGCTGAAAAAAGCCGACAAGAAAGTCATCTTTCTCTCTAACGCGCCGCGCCGCGACCATAAGGTAATTGCGGTGCTTGATCATTTGGGCGTGAGCAAGGATTTATACCTTGAAGTCATGTCCTCTGGTGAGATGGGGTATCGGTGGCTTAAGGATGGCAATGCATCATGGGGAAAAAAATATTTCTACATAGGGCCAACCAAAGACGAAGATATTTTAGACGGGCTGGATTTTACGCGTGCAGATGAACTTAATGATGCGGATTTTCTGCTCAATGTTGGTTTTGGCAGTGAATCGCAGGATTCGGAGAACTGGCTGCCGGTACTCAGTTTGGCACAAGCCGCAGGACTTCCTATGCTGTGCCTGAACCCTGACCTTGAGGTGGTGAAGCAAACAGGCGAACGCTTTGAGTGTGCTGGCGTGCTGGCGCAAATGTATGAAGGGCTTGGCGGCAAGGTGACATGGTTTGGTAAGCCATATCCAGACGTATATGTACATTGCTTTGAGGTTTTAAGGCCGATTTCCAAGCAACGCATACTGGCGATTGGTGATAGCTTGGATACAGATATACCCGGAGCGCAGAATGCGGGTATTGATTCGGTTCTGGTAACTGGCGGCATACTTAAAACCCTGAGTGATGCAGAGGTTATCTCTCAGTGCAAAACACGCGGCCTTACGCCTACTTACATTATGCCAAGGATGCTATTTAATATCCAATAATGCTTTGACTTCCGCACTCTTCCAATCCGCAGGGCCGTCGATGCGGGCGATTTCCCTGCCATTTTTGATAAATACAGTGGCTGGCAGGCCCTTGAATTTGAGGGCGCGGAAGGCTTTCATCTGGTAATCAAAATAAGCAGGCAGTGTGCGTATGTTGTGAGTGGTATAAAAATCAGTCACTTTCCGAGCATTTTTTCCATCCAACGACAAGGTAATGACCGCCACGCCCTTATCTTTATAAGCATTAGCTACGCTGTCCAGAATGGGTAATTCCTCAATACATGGCACGCACCATGTTGCCCATAGATGCAGGATGGCAAGTGAACTGGTATCGGGTTTTAGGGTATGGATTGTGCCCGATACATCCGCGTAATCCAGCCTTGGTAGCGGTTTTGGTGGGTTATGCTGCTCCAGCGGGGCGGTTTGCGAAAAAGCCGGAAAGGACAGCAGCAGGGCACTTGCCAAGATATTGAAAAACCATGTATGAATAGCGAATCTAAAATGCGGCATAAAGGGCATGTAATGACAAAAAAGAAACCAACTAAAAAAGCAAATCCGATGTGGGGCGGGCAGTTTGCGCACGCACCGGCGGAATTGCTGGTGAAAATTAACGCATCTATTGGTTTTGACAAGGCCTTATATCGGCAGGATATCACCGCATCGATCGCCCATGCGCGTATGCTTGCGAAACAGAACATTATTTCGGAAAAAGATGCCAAAGCCATCGTGGCAGGCCTTGAGGCATTATTTGAGGAAATGGCGGCGGGAAAATTCGAGTTCAAGGAAGATCTTGAAGATATTCATATGAATATTGAAGCAGCCCTTGCAAAAAAAATCGGAACAGCAGCAGGCAGGCTACACACAGCGCGTTCGCGCAATGATCAGGTGGCAACCAGTTTTCGGCTTTATGTACGTGATGCGATAGATGCGGTAGAAGCCGCACTGGCAGAATTGCAAAAGGCACTGGTGTCGCGTGCGGAAGAACATGCGGCAAGCCTTATGCCAGGATTTACACATTTGCAGACGGCACAACCTGTGACCCTTGGACATCACTTGCTTGCGTATGTGGAAATGTTCGGGCGTGACCGTGAGCGTATGTTTGATGCGCGTGTGCGCATGAATGAATGCCCGCTCGGCGCTGCGGCACTGGCAGGTACATCCTTTCCGATTGATCGTGATTATACCACGCTGGAACTTGGTTTTGATGAACCCATGGCCAATTCAATGGATGCGGTGTCGGATCGTGATTTTGCATTGGAATTCTTAGCTGCGTCATCCATTTGTGCGGTGCATTTGTCGCGGCTTGCTGAAGAAATGGTGAACTGGTCGAGCGCGCAGTTTGGCTTTATCCGATTCTCGGATGCATATTCTACTGGAAGCTCCATCATGCCGCAAAAGCGTAACCCTGATGCGGCCGAACTTGTGCGCGGCAAATCTGGCCGCATGTTTGGCAATCTCATGAGCCTGCTTGCCACTATGAAAGCACTACCACTGGCATATAACAAAGACATGCAGGAAGATAAAGAACCGGTATTTGACACCTCAGAAAATCTGATGGTGTGCATTCAGGCTATGTGCGGCATGGTAGAAGATTTTACGGCAGATACGAAGCGTATGGCGGCAGCAGCGGAGCATGGTTACGCCACGGCGACCGACCTTGCCGACTGGCTGGTGCGCGAGCTTAAAATGCCGTTCCGTGATGCTCACCATATAACAGCTAAGATTGTTGGGCTTGCGGCGTCACGGGGCAAAAAGCTGGATGAACTTTCACTCGCTGATATGCAGAAAGTTGAAAAGCGCATCACCAAAGCAGCATTTGAGGTGCTTTCAGTTGCCAACTCAGCCAAAAGCCGCACCAGTTTTGGCGGCACGGCTCCTGCGAATGTGAAAAAAGCCGCATCTGAGGCAAAGAGAAAGTTTGGGTTATGAAACAGAAATTTGTCACTCCTGCGAAAGCAGGAGATTTACTTAAGCAAGATTCCTGCTGGAGTTTAGCCCGTACTACGATACGGGTTGGCAATGACAAATTATTTTTGGTAGCGTTGCTTTTATGTGTATTACCGCTCACTGCTTGTGGTCATAAGGGTAGGTTGAAAACGCCATCACAAATTGAGGCAGAAGAGCAAAAGAAAGCGCGCAAAGAAGTAAAAAAAGCTGCTGAGGAAGAGAAGAAGAAAAACCCCTCACCCCTTGCGGGGGAGGAATAGTCAATGGATCATTTCCACTATAAGCAGGGCATTTATCATGCTGAAGATGTTTCGCTTGCACGCATAGCAGAGGAAATTGGTACACCATTTTATTGCTACTCCACGGCAACGCTTACGCGCCATTATAATGTGTTTGCCTCACACTTTGCGGGCATGGATACAAAGATTTGCTACGCCACCAAAGCCAATAGCAACCTTGCTGTTATCAAGACACTAGCGAAGCTTGGGGCAGGTGCAGATGTGGTTTCCGAAGGTGAAATACGCTTGGCACTGGCGGCAGGTGTGAATCCTAATGATATCGTGTTTTCCGGTGTAGGCAAAACGGCTGCGGAAATGGCCTATGCGCTGGATGCGGGTATTTATCAGTTCAATGTGGAGTCTGAGCCAGAACTGTTACTGCTGAATGAGGTTGCGTTATCCAAAAATGCCAAGGCACGCATTGCCATCCGCGTGAATCCGGATGTTGACCCGAAAACCCATGCCAAAATTTCCACCGGCCAGAAGGAAAGCAAATTTGGTGTGCCGATGCATGATGCGCTGTCACTGTATGTGCAGGCGGCAGAACTGAAAGGCCTTGATGTGCAGGGCGTGTCCATGCATATCGGTTCGCAGCTGACAAAAATTGAACCCTTTGCACAGGCCTTTGCGCGGCTTCGTGCATTTGTGGAAGAGTTGCGCGCCAAGAATATTCAGGTGCGCACGGTGGATGTAGGCGGTGGCTTGGGCATTCCGTACGGCGAGGATGAGCCGCTTTCGCCAGATGATTATGCCGAAGTAGCAAAACGCGAAATGCAAGGCCTTGGCTGCCAGCTGATATTTGAGCCTGGCCGTATGCTGGTAGGCAATGCCGGTATTATGGTTACCCGTGTAATTTATGTGAAAAAAAGTGCAAACCGCACGTTTGTGATTGTAGATGCAGGGATGAATGATTTAATTCGCCCAACGCTGTATAATGCCTACCATGCGGTGGTGCCGGTGCAGGAAAGCAAGGCAAAGTCTGAGCAGGTGGACTTGGTAGGCCCTGTGTGCGAGACCGGTGACATATTTGCGGAGCAGCGCATTATGCCGCTTCCCAAAGCAGGTGATTTGTTGGCATTCCGTTCATGTGGTGCATATGGTGCGTCAATGGCTGGCACCTATAATGCGCGGCCTTTGGTTGCAGAAGTCATGGTGAACGGTGATCAATTTGCAGTGGTGCGCCCACGGCAGAGTTATGAGGATTTAATCAAGCGCGATAAATTGCCGAATTGGTTGTGAGCATTTTCCATTTAATCGTGTGCGTCGTTATCCTTCGGACTCGGTGTGCTCACGTACTATTATGTACGCTGCGCGCACCTCGCCTCGGCTGTCTAGCACACAATTAAAGCGAAAACGCTCAGGCGACAGCAGAAGGAATCACCCCAATAAACGGCAGTTCTCGGTAAAAATTGGCATAGTCCAGTCCGTACCCCACCACGAATTTATCCTGCACCACAAAGCCAACATATTCCGCTTCAATGGGTACTTTGCGTTTGCCTGGTTTTTCCAGCAGCACCGCTATTTTCACGGAACGTGCGCCGCGGCTTTTGATGAGGTCACGCGCAAAGGTGAGGGTGCGGCCGGATTCTAAAATATCATCAACGATCAATACATCACGTCCTTCGACGGATTCTACAATATCTTTTACCAGCTGCACTTGACCGCTAGAGGTTGTGCCTCGGCCATAACTGGCTAGCGTCATAAAATCCAGTTGCGGTTGCAGGCCTTCATAATGCAGGGCGCGAAGCAGGTCAGCGGCAAACACGAAGCTACCACGCAGCAGGGGAATAATCATTAAATCGTTTTTGAAATCAGCGGCGATATTCTGAGCGATACCCTTTACACGGGCATGTATATCATGCGCAGGAATCAATACGTCAATGTCACTGAGTGGGTTCGGTGCTTGTGGTGGCATCAGGTTTATCTCTAAGGGCTAATTCCAGTGGGCTGCCAACTTCCACCACAAATTTTCTGGCCAGTGTGAATTTCACTGGAATTTCACCGGTGGTAAATGGAAAAGATTCATAGGCTTTGACGACTTTTCCTTCCTCGCTGAAATCCATATATTGTAGCGAAGAACCCGTGCTATCAACGATTGAAACACGCAACACAGGCGATACCATATCCTCGCCGGAGGTGTTGTGAATTTTACCTTTAATTTCATATATCGTGGGCGCGCCCTCTTTTTCCTGCTTAGTGATGGCAAGATCAGAAATTACAGCTGCATTGCTCGGTGGGCTGCCAATGAGTGATGGAAACAGCATAATAAGCAGTAGTGTAAGCGCAGTCGCCGTGAACCCAAGCACACTGGCCATCAATGCAATGGACGGCTTGGCAGCTTTAACGGCGGGCAGATTAGAGCCTTTGGGGATGGGGCGTGGTTTTACGTTTATTTCCTCTACCATCTCGGAAACCGCGCTCATTGGCGGCTGGGCAACGCCTGCCACCTGCCATGTATGCTTGCATTTGGCGCAACGAACCGTACGACCAGTTGCGCCGATGGAGGTGTCGGGAACAAGGTACCGTGTATTACATGCGGGACACTGCAAAATCATGAATCCTGTATCACGATGTAGTTGTAATTAACTAAGGTCTGTAGCATATCTGGGGAAGGTTCACAACAACGCATAGCATTATGATAAAACTCGAACATGTCAGCATGGAGTATATTCCCGGCGAGGAAATACTCAGCGATATCTCGATTGAGCTTAAGAAAGGCTCATTCCATTTCCTTACTGGCCGCAGTGGTTCAGGTAAAAGCACACTGCTTTCGCTGCTGTGGCTGCAACGCCGCGCCGCGCACGGGCATGTCTATATGTTTGGTCAGGATGTATCCAGCGTGCCGCGTGAAAGCCTTCCATACCTGCGCCGCAAAGTGGGTATTGTGCTGCAGGATTATCGTCTGCTGGATCATCTGACCATTGGCGAAAATGTTGGCTTGCCGCTGAAAGTAATGGGCGAATCGCCTACAGATATTGAAGCAAAAGTCCGCGAGCTGATGGCATGGATGGAAATCCCTGAGTATTATGATGCCTATCCGCGCACGCTTTCCGGTGGTCAGAAACAGCGAGCCGCCATTGCCCGCGCGGTTATCACCAACCCGGAAATTTTGTTGGCGGATGAGCCCACCGGAAACCTTGATTCCGAGCTGGCTATAAAATTTATGTATTTATTTGAACAGCTTAATAAGATGGGTACGACCATACTTTTTGCCACACATGATCAACATCTTGTTTCCTCCTTCGATTATCCTGTGCTAAGGTTGAAGAATGGCAAGTTAACGTAAGAAAACACAAGAAAATGAATTCAAAAAAACCGTTCAGAGTTTTTGCAACTGATATTTCAACAGTAGATAAAAATTACTCTCTTATCCGCAACCCTGCGCTGCAGGCAGTTGCTGATAGTTATGGTTGTAGCAAAGGCAGCAAAGGCCCGCTGGATGATGCGCAGCTCGCAGATATAGCTCCCCGCACATCAGGCAATAGATTCACGGAATTTGCTGGCGGATCATCGGCTAACACACTGGCTACTCTTTCCAAGCTCATGGGAAAAGATGCTATCGATATAGATTTTTTAAGTGTGGTGCCTGAAAAAGGCCATGCAGCCGCTGTAATTGAAGCAGCCATGCAAAAGGCTGAATTGAATCTCATCAGGGCAAAAATGCCTGAAGGAGTGGCGGCTCAGGAAGCGACATCGTATATTTTTAAACATGAGGACGGCGAAAAATCGAGTCTTACTCATTCAGGCACGGCGCGTCAGGCACTCAAGAAATCCATGCTAAAACCAGATATGATGAAAGATTATGATGCTATCATGGTGCAAGGTGCACTGTGGCAAAAGTTTGACTGGGATTTTGTGGATGAATTGCTGGATCAGCGCTGGAAACATGGCAAAGAATTATGGCTTACGCTGCCAACTGTCGCCAAATTCGGTGAATCAAAAAAAGATTTCTTCGAGTGGCTTACACGCAGTGCCAACCTTGTGCTTGCAAACATCAAGGAACTTGCACTGGTTGAAGGTGTCATCGATGCCAGCGTGAAAGAAGAAAACATGACCGTTGCGCAGAAAGACGAAGCTCTGAGACGGCTGCAGGCGTCGTTTAACGTGGATGATGCTTCATTCCCCGATAAACAGCGTATGGTTAACCGGCACAGGCAGGTTGGTTTTATCACGGATGGGAAATACGGTTCACACGTTGTCACGAAAGATGATATAAAATATTACCCCACCGAACCGCTGCCTGTAGAAGAAATTGCCAATAGTGCTGGTATTGGCGATACGGCCTTCGCCGGATTTATTTACGGATATCTAAACGGCATGTCTCATGAAAACAGTGCAAAAATTGGTATGGCACTGGCGAAGGAAAAATTGCGTGAAGATGCGCCAAGGCTCATGGAACCTAAAAATGCATTAAAAAAAGTTATGCCGTACCTTGGGCATATGCTTGCAGACAGCAGGGAGCCATTAGACATTAGTAATGCAAAATAACCAAATTTTTTAATGGATTATTGACGTAATAACGCTATAAAGAACCGCATCTTAGTCTAACCCGTTTCTGTGGTTCATTTATGGCTTCCCATTCGCGTCCTACCTCTCCGCATCTTACTATTTACCGCCCGCAAATCAGCACGGTTTTGTCCATTGCTCACCGTATAACGGGTGTTGGGCTGTATGTTGGCCTTGTGGTATTTGCCTACTGGCTGTGGACGGCGGCTTATAACCCGACCGGCTATGCCTCTTTGCATGATTGTCTTTCGTCATGGTTTGGTAGGATTTTCCTCTTTGGATGGACACTCGCGTTTTTCTATCATTTAGCCAATGGCATCCGTCATTTGTTCTGGGACATCGGCAAGGGCTTTGAATTGCCGGTGATGGCCAAATCTGGCTGGGCTGTGGTGTTTTTTGCCATACTCATGACGGGCTTTACATGGGGCTTTATTTTCGCAGGGGGCAACTAAACATGGCGTCATCATCTTCAGGATTCCGCAGTAAAATGGCGCGTGTTAAGGGGCTTGGGGCAGCGCATCACGGTGTATCTCACTGGTGGTGGCAGCGGCTTACAGCGGTTGCCATGGTCCCGCTTAGTATCTGGTTTGTCTATTCGGTGGTGACGGTGATGCTCTCTTCCGATGTATTGAAAGTGGCGGAATGGTTTGCATCTCCCATAAACACCATCATGATGGTGTTGCTTATTGCGATTGCATTCTTCCACGCAAAGCTTGGCGTGCAGGTGGTAATTGAGGATTATGTAAAAACACCCTTCATGAAATATTTCCTGCTTATCGGGAATGTGTTCCTTTGCCTGTTACTTACCATCGTCAGCATCATGGCTGTTCTCAAAATGCATTTACTTGATATTATCTCCGGAGGCGTCCTCTAATGACTGCGTACAAAATAATAGACCATTACCATGACGTAGTTGTTGTAGGCGCGGGCGGCGCAGGCTTGCGTGCTACATTCGGCATGGCAGCGGCTGGCCTGAATACTGCCTGTATTTCCAAA
Source organism: Alphaproteobacteria bacterium (assembly GCA_046344715.1). GTDB lineage: Bacteria > Pseudomonadota > Alphaproteobacteria > Rickettsiales > SXRF01 > CAZAQK01. Next base: position 22,536 of record JBKDKX010000019.1, read on the forward strand.
GTATTCCCCACACGTTCGCACACGGTGGCAGCGCAAGGCGGGATTTCCGCAGCCCTTGCCAATATGGGTGAGGATGACTGGCGTTGGCATTTTTACGATACCATCAAGGGTTCTGACTGGCTGGGCGATCAGGATGCCATTGAGTATATGTGCAAAAACGCCGCCGATGCCATTATTGAGCTGGAGCATTTCGGCGTGCCATTCTCGCGCACACCGGAAGGCAAGATTTACCAGCGTCCGTTTGGCGGTATGACAACACATTACGGCAAAGGCACCGCACAGCGCACCTGTGCCGCTGCCGACCGCACGGGACATGCCATTTTGCATACGCTTTACACACAGGCACTTCGCCACAAGGCGCAGTTCTTCATTGAATATTTCGCACTGGATCTGCTGATGGATGAGCAGGGCGCATGCCGCGGTGTGATGGCGTGGAATCTGGATGATGGCACCATGCATCGCTTCAACGCCCACATGGTGGTGCTTGCAACGGGTGGTTATGGTCGTGCCTATTTCTCCTGCACTTCGGCACATACCTGCACGGGTGATGGCGGCGGCATGGTGGTGCGCGCTGGCTTACCGCTTCAGGATATGGAGTTTGTGCAGTTCCACCCAACCGGTATTTACGGATCAGGCTGCTTAATTACCGAAGGTTCTCGCGGTGAGGGTGGTTACCTTGTAAATTCCGAAGGTGAGCGCTTCATGGAACGTTATGCGCCGAGTGCGAAAGACCTCGCATCGCGCGATGTGGTGTCTCGCGCCATGACCATTGAAATCCGCGAAGGTCGCGGCGTTGGGCCAAATAAAGACCATATTTATTTGCACTTAGACCATCTTGATCCGCAAATCCTGCATACTCGCCTGCCGGGTATTTCTGAAACTGCGAAGATTTTCGCTGGTGTGGATGTAACGAAGCAACCTATTCCTGTGCTGCCAACCGTGCATTATAATATGGGCGGTATCCCCACCAATTATCACGGTGAAGTGGTGACAATGAAAAATGGCAACCCAGATGCCGTGGTGCCCGGCCTCATGGCGATTGGTGAAGCAGCATGCGTTTCTGTGCATGGTGCGAACCGTCTGGGTTCAAACTCATTGCTGGATTTGGTGGTATTTGGCCGTGCGGCAGCACACCGTGCTGCAGAAGTCATTAAGCCCGGAACACCGCACGGTGTCCCAGTCTCTGCTGATTATGCGCTGGCACGCTTTGATGCTATCCGTAATGCGAACGGCTCACTGCGTACTGCAGAAATCCGCCGCAATATGCAGCGCACCATGCAAAACCACGCGGCCGTATTCCGTGACCAGAAAGTGCTTTCTGAAGGCGCAGAAAAAATGTCGCAGGTTTGGCAGAGCTTTGATCAGCTTTCGGTGGCAGATCGTGCATTGGTGTGGAACTCAGATTTAGTGGAAGCGCTGGAGCTGGATAATTTGCGCTCGCAGGCACTCATCACCATCACCAGTGCCTTAAACCGTAAGGAAAGCCGCGGCGCCCACGCGCGTGAAGATTATCCTGACCGTGATGACAAACACTGGATGAAGCACACGCTCGCATGGCTGGATGACAGCGGCAAAATGTCGACCGATTATCGCCCTGTGCATCTCAATACACTTTCAAACGAAGTGCAGGCGGTTCCACCTAAAGCAAGGGTATATTGATATGGCAGATGCGAAGCCGATATTACTGATTGCGGAGGATAATAAACTAATTGCAGATGTGTTGCAGAAGGTATTTTCCCGTAAGTTTGACGTGCGTAGTTACGAAAAAGGTGAAGATGCTATTAAGGCACTTCAAGACATTGGCCGGCCAGTTGTGATGCTTACCGATAATGGTTTAGAAGGCAGCATGACAGGCTTTGATTTGATTGAGCAGGCAAGAGCATTACATCCGGATATGCCTGCAGTGATGCTGAGTGGGTATGTATCTCCTGAAGGTCAACAAAAATTACAAGCGTTGAATGTACCACTGGTAAATAAACCAGCTTTACCAATAGATATTGAACCTCTGCTTGAGGCAGCTCTGCGCAAGTTGGAAGGTGGAAGAACTCCGATACAACATGCAATACGCCCAAGGGATAAAGATGGCAGGGGGCCTGCATAGCGCGTATGTCTCGCTTTTCGAAAATTTTTGTACTATCTGCGCTTATTCTTCTTGCCGCATGTCAGGCGCCGACTACATATCGTCCAGAACTTACACCGGAAGAAATCCGCGCTGAACAGCAAGCGCAGCAGCAGATGGTGGATGAAATCAGTGCACAGGGCGGCTCTAAAAAGAATTGGAAAGGCAAGCCAGACATGCGTAAGCAGTTCGAGCGTGTGGCCTCTAAAATCGAAGAAGCAGGCGCAGAGATTTGTCGTGAGATGGGCGTGCCGCAACAGGGTGGAGAGTGCTATTATCATTTTCGCATTAAGCAGGAAGACGATGTGATAAATGCATATGCGGACGGTGAAAACATCGTAGTGAATACAGCCATGCTGAAATTTTTGCAAAGCGATGACGAGCTTGCCGCTATACTTGGCCATGAGTTTGCACACAACCTGATGGGGCATGTAGATGCCGGTATGAAAAATACAATGGCAGGCGCATTTGTCGGATTGTTATTAGACGCCGCCGCCGCTTCACAGGGGATTAATACGCAAGGTGGCTTTACACAGTCTGGCGCTGATATGGGGCGGCTGACATATTCTGTAGAGTTTGAGGAAGAGGCTGATTATGTCGGGCTCTATGTGGCGTCCCGTGCGGGGTATGATGTGAATAAGATGCCGATGGTCTGGCGGCGCATGTCGATAGAAAATCCTGATGCCATTTATAATGCTCGTACACATCCTTCAAATGCAGCACGTTTTGTTGCGTTACAAAAAACTATCGATGAAATTAATTACAAACGTAAACATAAAGTGGCAATGTTGCCGGATATAAAAACCCAAGCAGAGTAATGGTATGGCAGAGCTAAGACTTCCTCCGAATTCAAAAGTTGGCAAAGGCAGCAATTATGTTGCCCCGCATGGCACGAAGAATGTGAAGAAATTCAATATTTACCGCTGGGATCCGGAAGATACGGATGAGGGAGGTAAGCCAAAAAACCCACGCATAGATACCTATGAGCTGGATATGGATAGCTGTGCTCCGATGGTGCTGGATGCGCTGATAAAAATCAAAGATGAGGTGGATTCTACGCTTACCTTCCGCCGTTCCTGCCGCGAGGGTATCTGCGGTTCTTGTGCGATGAATATTGATGGTACCAACACGCTCGCCTGCATTAAACCCATTGAAGATGTAAGTGGTGATGTGAATATTTACCCGCTGCCGCATATGGAAGTGGTAAAAGATCTCGTGCCGGATATGACGCATTTTTACGCGCAATATGAATCCATCAAACCGTGGCTGCAAACCACCACGCCACAACCTGCGAATAAAGAACGCCTGCAATCGCCGGAAGATCGCGCGAAGCTGGATGGGCTGTATGAGTGCATATTGTGTGCGTGTTGCTCCACTTCCTGCCCAAGCTACTGGTGGAATTCAGACCGTTTCCTTGGCCCTGCGATTTTGCTGCAGGCATATCGCTGGATCATTGACAGCCGCGATGAATTTACCGGCGAACGCCTTGATAATCTCGAAGATCCGTTCCGCCTGTATCGTTGCCACACCATCATGAACTGCGCAAAAACCTGCCCGAAAGGTTTAAACCCTGCAAAAGCTATTTCAGAAATCAAAAAGCTGATGGTGGAACGCGCTATCTGATATGGCGGTTTATACTCCACTTACCCATGATGAAATCGCGGAGTATTTAACGCGCTATAATGTTGGTACTCTGGTATCTGCCAAAGGTATAACCGAGGGAGTGGAAAATACCAATTACCTTCTTACTGTCATTCCCGCGGAAGCGGGAATCCAGACCCCGCAACAAGTGCGGGGTGACAAATATATCCTCACATTATTTGAGCAGCGCTCACGCATGGAGGATTTGCCGTATTTTGTAAGTCTGATGCAGCATTTTTCCAAGCGCGGAGTTCCTTGTCCATTGCCAATTGCAAAGAAAGATGGCGGCGTGCTGGGTGCGCTCAAGGAAAAACCAGCGATGATGGTGAGTTTTCTTGAAGGCAGCGGCGTGCATGCTATCCGTATGGAGCATATGCCGCAACTGGGCGCACTGGTTGCCAATATGCATATTGCGGGTATGGATTTTCCGCACAAGCGCGAGAACCAGCTTTCGGTTGATGGATGGGAAGATCTGCGTCACAAAATCGGTGATCGCGCCGATGAAATTGAGGCAGGCCTTGCCGATATACTCAAGGAAGAATGCATTTATTTAACTGAGCATTGGCCGAGCACATTGCCGGAAGGTGCAATACATGCGGATTTGTTTCCGGATAACGTATTTTTCCTGCGTGACCGTGGGGCGTTCAAACTTTCCGGCGTGATTGATTTTTATTTTTCCTGCCATGATATGTGGGCGTATGACCTTGCGATATGCATCAATTCATGGTGCTTTGATGACCGCCATAAATTTGTGCCAGAGCGCGCGCAGGCTTTGCTTGCTGCCTATAATGATGTGCGCCCAATGACCGATGAAGAAGGCCGCGCCATGCCGATTCTGTTGCGCGGGGCGGCATTACGTTTCCTGCTCACCCGGGCGTATGACTGGATAAATACTCCGGCAGATGCGCAGGTGGTAAAGAAAGATCCGCTGGAGTATCTGGCGAAGCTCAGTTTCTTCCAGAAGCAGGCATTATGAAAAAACACGTAGAGATATATACGGATGGTGCGTGTTCCGGCAACCCGGGCCCGGGAGGCTGGGGGGCGATACTGGTGCATGGCAAGGTAGAAAAAGAACTCTCCGGCGCCGAGGATGACACCACCAACAATCGTATGGAAATGATGGCAGCCATCAAGGCACTCAATGCCCTGAAATCTTCTTGCCGTGTCGATTTATATACGGATAGCACCTATGTGCAAAAGGGTATCACCGAATGGATTGATGGCTGGAAGAAGCGCGGCTGGAAAACAGCTGACAGAAAACCAGTAAAAAATGCTGATCTATGGCAGGAGCTGGAAAAAGCCGCCAGCCGCCATGATATAAAATGGCACTGGGTGCGTGGGCATGATGGCCATGAATATAATGAACGAGCCGATGTGCTGGCGCGTGAGGCTATAGGCACCTTATAAAAAAAGCCCACCTTTCGGTGGGCTTTTTAGTTGGTAGGAGAATGGCTTATTAAGCGGCCACCTTGTCATCTTTATTTGCACGGGCGCGTGGCACAGCGGCACCAATTGCAGCAGATGCATTGGTTTTAATTTCGCCGGTCATTTCGCCGCCGCGTTCAATCTCAATTTCACCATAGGTGATTTTGCCACGAACTTTGCCAGTTGCATAAATAACCAGGCGGTTGCGAACAATCAGGTCACCTTCAAACAGGCCACGGATTTCCGCATCTTCAATGTTAGCAGAACCTTTGAAAGAACCTTGCTCGGTGATTTCAACGGTGTGCACATCATTGAGGGTTGCTTCAACTTTACCTTCAATCAGCAGGCGGTCGCAGGTTGCGATCTCACCTTTGAGGAGGATGTCATTACCAACCGTCAGCACGCGGCGTGGCGCGCCACCACTCTTCACTGTTTTATCAACAGAAGGTGAAGGGAAAGAAGAATTAGAAGAAGGCGAAGTCATACCAGCAGAAGAAGGCATGGCGCTTGCGGGTTTTGCTGCTACATCAGGCATACGGTTACGTCCCATGTCAGAGGTGATTGGAGAAGAAGGGGTAGGGCGGAAAGAGCTCGCTGGTTGCGGCGCTGAACTCTGTGGCTGCGACGGCGCAACAGGAGGGCGTGGCATAGGCTGGCTATAAGAAGACGCAGAAGGAACAGCAGGTGAGGATGCACCAGAGCTTACCACCGTTGCGGATTCAACAGCTTCCTGCTTTGAATCGGGTTCATTATCAAATAGGCTATCTTCTCTACGGCGGAACATACGCTTTCTCCCTGACGACTTGTATGTGAAAAATTGCTGTGTGAGCGACGACGCACAACCAGCATTACTCCACTCACAGTAGTAGATTTGAATTCGTAACGCTAGAGAAATTTTGATATTTTTGCGAGTGGCGGAATCACTTTTATTTTAGGCGCTTTTTCATAAAAAACATCATTGATGCAAACCATGAAAAAAGTGGATTCCCAACCGCCAGATTCAAAACACTATCTGGGGTTCGCTCAAATGCTTTTCGCAAAAGTTGCTTAGTATAAAAGCGCGGATAAATACGTTCCATGCGTTTTGCCGGATGTTCGCCGCCTTGTTTGATGTGTGTTGCAATGGTTTCGCCCAGCACTTTGCCATAATGCAGTGCGGTGTGAATCCCCCCAGCGGTGAGTGGCGAAACAATGCCCGCAGAATCCCCAAGTAATATGACATTGCCACGGTAAAATGGTTGCACAAGGCCGCCCACAGGGATAAGTCCGCCGCGCCGCGCTACCACTTTGGCACCTGAAAAATCAAACTCATTCTTCATGCTTGCAACAAAAGCATCAATATCTGGTTTTTGTGGCATACGGCAGGCAAGCCCCACCTGCGCCACGCCAACACCAGGAATAACCCAGCCCAGATAGCCATGCGCTAATTTTTGATTCAGGAAACAATAAAAAGAATTGTTATCCTTAAGTGGCAGGCCTTCATATTCTGCCTCGGCGCCCAATAAAAATTCTGTATTCTGGCCAAGCGAAAAATCATCGGCAACCTTGGAGCGTGGGCCATCTGCCCCAATCAGGAAACGGCAGGAATATTCATTATTTACAATAATTTTATCGCCATCCTGCCTGCTGCTAACATACGGCGTATCATATAAAATAGTAGCTCCTGCCTTGATGGCGTCATCGGAGAGGTGGCGCATTAGGTTAGGCGTATCGGTGGTGAGGAAGAAATAATCAGCTGATTTCAAGTCAGTATGGCGCATGGAGGGGGAATACAATCGTACATCGGTGACCTTACGGATGAGCTGTTCAGGAACAGCAAATTCATCGGCGCATTCTTTTACAATGATTCCTGTGGTGTGCATACCCATGCCTGGCGTGTGCTTGCGCTCCAGAAGCGTAACGCTGATACCCGCTTCCGCCAACGCTTTGGCGCAGGCAAGCCCAGCAAATCCACCGCCTGCGATGATGACGTCCGCATGGTTCATGAAAGCATTTCCAGTATTTTTTTCTCAGCCATAGAAAACGGTAATTTCTTCAGTTTTGCAAGGGAATACCAGCCTTTGCCAGAAGATTTAGCTACGCGCAAGCGATACACATTAGCTTCCAAGGTAAAATGACTGTATTGCTGGCGGATTGCGCCAAGATAAACTCCTCCAACATCAGGGGGAAGGGGATGCTCTTCAAAATGATACAAACCATTCAGGAATTGGGTGGTGCGGGGCGTTGCAAAATATTCGCCCTTGCCGTTTTGCTTAATTACAATGATTTTTTGCCGCACTGGCACTACTTTTTTTAGTTTCTTTGCAGGGAATTGTTCTGGTGTGGATTGCCCCGCACAGATGGTTTCTGCCGGGCACTTGCTACATTTGGGATTGCGTTTGCTGCAAACCTGCGCGCCAATATCCATCATGGCCTGATTGTAATCAAACGGGTTTCTTATGTCTAAAAGAGCAGTAGCGTTATTCCATAATTCTGCATCTGTAGGGCTTTCGAGCGCAAAGATGCGGCAGAGTACGCGCTTTACATTTGCCTCCATCACGGCAACTGGCTGATGATAAGCAAAGGAGGCAACCGCATGTGCAGTGTTGCGGCCGATGCCGGGCAAGGCAATCAGTGCATCCACATCGCGTGGCAGTTGACCACCGCACGCTTTTGCAGCCTTATACAAATTCCTTGCGCGGCTGTAATAGCCAAGCCCTTGCCACGCAGAAAGCACATCCTGCTCTTTGGCCTTGGCAAGAGCCTTCAATGTCGGGAAGCGTTTAAGAAATTGGAAATAATAACGCTCCAGTACGGTTTTCACCTGTGTCTGCTGAAGCATTACTTCACTTACATAGATGGCATAGGCATCATCGGTGTTGCGCCACGGAAGATCCTTGCGGCCATGCTTTCCATACCAGCTATGCAATTTTTTATGGAAAGAAGAATAGTCATCCATAATTACTTCTGATGCTGTAAATGCTGAATTTTTGCAGTTGATTGGGAAAATTTTTTCTTGAAGGATTCAATCCAAGTATCTGCAGGAATATTTTTGGGTAATGATACCTCATAATGGTATTGAATATTATTAGATGATCCCAGCAGGCGAGTGGCATGGAAGTCTTTGTTTTTCATAAGCACATCAGGCAAAGTATTTGTCAAAAAATTTTGTTTTTGGGGTAATGCCGAGATAATACCGATCGAAACAAAAGAAATACCATTAATGCGGAATCCTCCGCCCAGAGGCAAACCCAATTCATCCAGCAGTCGTTGTGAAACGTGCACTTTAAGAGGCTTTTTCTTAGCAGGATAAGTTCTGATAATATCTTTTAGCATGTGTTGTGCGAGCTGTTTTTCAATCACCAACATTTTTTCGATAGAAAATTTGTTATCTGTACCGATAAACAGTATATTTGTTTTGCGATTAGGTGTTTTGGCAACGGTTTCAATCGTGAATGCCCTGGAAAACGTTGCGCTATTAAAATTAATGAATACCTCTTCGGCAAGTGGCAGATCATCATGTGCGCGAGTCACCAAAACACGCACGCTCTCTTGATCGATATATTCAGAGTGTGCGGGTTTCTCAGGGAAAAATACTAGTGAACAAAATACTATTAGAATGCTGAAATTGATGATTTTTTTGTGTAAAAATGGAGATTTCATGGATGTTTATTTTTAATTCAGTATGATGTAGAATGATACGCGTATGGCAAATAAATAAAACATACTGGAAACACGGAAGAAATGAAACGAATTTTCATAGGGTTAGTTGCCTTGGCCGTTTTGGCTGCTTCCGCAGGCAGTGCGGTGGCTGCCAACACCATCCGTGTGGTGGCGTTTGGTGATAGTCTGACATCAGGTTACCAATTGACCGAGGAGGCAAGCTATGCCGCTCAGCTCAAAAAAAAGCTGATAGGAGTAGGGTACACAAACCTTGAGATCGTTAACATGAGTGTTGCCGGAGAAACCACGGCTGGCGGTCTGGAACGACTTTCCGCACTATTGTTGAAGCAGCCAGATATTGTCGTGCTGCAACTTGGGGCGAATGACGTTATCCGAGGCATTAATCCAAATGTTATCTACCAAAACCTCATACATATCATCGGCAGGCTAAAGGAGAATAATGTTTACGTTGTACTCATAGGCATGAAAGCACCTCCACATTTAGGATCAGAATATGTAAGACAGGTGGAGTCTATCTATGCGCGTATGGCATCATTTTATCAGCTAGCCTTTTATCCCGATGCGTTGGATGGAATTTATGGGAACCCTGAGCTGACACTTGCAGATGGTCTGCATCCTAATTCCAATGGCATTGAATTAATGGTGGAAAATACTTACCGGTTGGTTGATGCAGGATTGCGCTGGAAATGGGAAGTCATGCAATATCAGGAAGAATACAAGCAGAAATGGGCGCAGGAAACAACCGAGGGGAATCCGGTCAGTGCAGGAACAGATGCAGGAAGTGGTGGTAGCGTGCTGCAATATAAGGGGGCACCTGTGCCTGCGGATCCAACTGCTCCGATGCCTGCGCCGCGGTAAACCTGTTGTCTAATGCCCTCAGTCTTTGTATGCTCCCCGTCCAACTCAACCATTTAGACGGAACAGGGCATGACCAAAGCCAGCACAGCAAAAACACCCGCTTCAACATTTAACGTAACCACTGGGGCACTTCCCGCCTCACAAAAAATTTATGTAGGCGAGCAGCGCGTGGCCATGCGCTCTATTGCGATATCTGGTGGCCAGTCATCACTGGCGGTATATGATACATCGGGCATATACACCGACGAACAGGCGAAGATTGATATTTACAAAGGCTTGCCGAAAATTCGCCAGGCATGGATTGAAGGTCGTGGTGATGTGGAAGCCTATAATGGCCGTGATGTGAAACCGGAAGATAATGGTTTGCACGGCGCGTCCAAAGGTGCGGCGGTGGAAGAATTCCCGAATGTGAATTTGCGCCCATTGCGTGCGAAAGCGGGCAAATCCGTAACGCAGCTTACCTATGCACGTGCCGGTATCATCACCAAAGAAATGGAATATATTGCGATTCGCGAGAATGAAGGCCGTAAACTGACAGAAGCGCGCAGTAAGCCTTACCAGAAAGGTGAGGGCTTCGGCGCAAAGATTCCCGAGATCATCACCCCTGAATTCGTGTGTGATGAAATCGCGGCAGGCCGTGCAATTATACCGTGCAATATCAACCACCCTGAATCTGAGCCGATGATTATCGGCCGCAATTTCAAGGTGAAGATAAACGCCAATATTGGCAACTCGGCGGTGACATCTTCGGTTGCCGAAGAAGTTGAAAAGATGGTGTGGGCGATACGTTGGGGTGCCGATAACGTGATGGATCTCTCCACCGGCCGCAATATCCACAACATCCGCGAATGGATTATCCGTAATTCTCCGGTGCCGATTGGCACCGTGCCGATTTATCAGGCACTGGAAAAAGTGAATGGCGTGGCGGAAGATTTGACCTATGAAATTTACCGCGACACGCTGATTGAGCAGTGCGAGCAGGGGGTGGATTATTTTACCATCCATGCGGGCGTGCGCCTGCCTTTCGTGCCGATGACGGCTGGCCGCAAAACTGGCATTGTCTCGCGCGGTGGCAGTATCATGGCGAAGTGGTGCCTTGCGCATCACAAGGAAAGTTTCCTGTATGAGAATTTTGAGGATATCTGCGAAATCATGCGCGCGTATGATGTGAGCTTCTCACTGGGTGATGGCCTGCGCCCGGGCAGCCAGCATGATGCGAATGATGAAGCACAATTCAGCGAACTCAAAACACTTGGTGACCTCACCAAGGTGGCGTGGAAGCATGACTGTCAGGTGATGATTGAAGGCCCTGGCCACGTGCCGATGCATCTAATTAAAGAGAACATGGAAAAGCAGCTGGAGCTGTGCCATGAAGCACCGTTTTATACGCTTGGGCCACTAACCACTGATATTGCACCGGGTTATGACCATATCACCAGCGGCATTGGTGCGGCGATGATTGGTTGGTTTGGCACGGCGATGCTGTGTTATGTGACACCGAAGGAACATCTGGGCTTGCCAGACCGCGACGACGTAAAAACCGGTGTAATCACCTATAAAATCGCTGCACACGCGGCAGATCTCGCCAAAGGCCATCCATCGGCATATCGGCGGGATGATGCGGTGTCGGATGCGCGGTTTGAGTTCCGCTGGCAGGATCAGTTTAATTTATCGCTTGATCCGGAAACCGCGCAGAAATTTCATGATGAAACGCTACCCGCCGAAGGCGCGAAAGTGGCGCATTTCTGCTCGATGTGCGGGCCAAAATTCTGCAGCATGAAAATCTCGCAGGAAGTGCGTGATTACGCGGCGGCGGAAAAAGAAAAAGGCATGGCCGAAATGAGCGAAAAATTCAAAGCCGCCGGAAGCGAGATTTACGTGGAGCAGAAAAAAGCGGTGTGATTTTACCTGTCATCCCCGCCTTGTGCGGGGATCTAGGGACATATAGCAGCACCGTCATGTTGCCCTAGATCCCGGCCTTCGCCGGGATGACGAATACGGAGAGATTTACCAGAAGGTTGCCTAAAAATTATATATTATAGTAATTTACACATTTCACAGAACCTTAACATGCATTTACGGTTGTGGTTGCTATAGTGTTCCATACGGGTACATATGGAACAGTCCGAGCGCGAGAAACATTTAAACAAGTTACTGCTGTGGGAAATGCTTGGCGTATCTCCTGAGGACGTCAACACCGTTACGGCTGGCCATTATTTGAAGTTAAATGACGGCAGATTTCATCATGTAACGCGCGGAGGGTATGGCGAGTTGGTAACAACACCTGCCTTTACTGCACCGGATGATATGGGTGACTGGCTGGTTATACATATATCTGCCGATTCAAAATATTTAGAACAATTTGGAAAAAGCGCGGCCTATAAGCATAAGGCATTACAGGATATATTTACCAACAGTAATCTTCAGCAGGGCTCTGATTATGAACTCATCATGGCCTATCGCGACAAATCCGTGGAAGGCAAAAAATTCTGGCAGCTTCACACGCCGCCGGATAATTTTGTAGTGGCCATCAATGCCAGCAGCTTTGAACATTTGGCGGCTCATATGCTGCATACATTGGCCGATCCGGAAAAAGGCATGGCACTGGCAGGGTTTAAACGCAAAGATAGGTATTTGCACAGCTTCAAATATCCGGATGTGCCGATTACACGCGCGGTGATGTACCTGATGGTAAATGCAAAAATACATCCCAAAATTCTGGAGAAAATAAAGGCAGAAGCGGTAGCGCATGACAATTTTGATTATGTACGTGTTCTTGAAGGTAAAATGGCAGGCACACATGCGGAGCGCATTACCAATAAGCATGAATCTGGCGGCATATATCCCGGTGATATTTAGCACTTAACGCTTTCTTTACCCATATTTGTTAGGCCGAGGCTATGGGGAGGTTACGCGTATGATCAATATCATTGAACTCGTAAAAATCATTTTCATGGATATATCCGACTCTCAGGGATAGTTAGATGTCATACCGGCGCAGGCCGGTATCCATTTTTTTTTAATATAAAACAACTGCTTGCGGTTGCGTATCACTTGTCATTATTCTTTAACATTCGTTTACGCTTCAGTGTGTTACCATACTACCTGATAAATATCATTCAGGTGAGAAGTGTGTGGCATTACGAGTTGATACAGATTCAACAGTAATATTGGATAAAGCGGTCATGGCACTGCTTAGCCAGCAAGTATTGCCTTATTCCAAGTGGGATGAATTAAAAGGCGCGCGTGATGTGCGGCATCACAATTATGCGGATAAAGCAAAGCGCAAAAAAGACCTCAAGAATACTGACGAGCTTGCGGTAGACCCACACCTGCTATTTCCTGACGATAACAAGCCTGAGCGCATTTTGTATATTGACACACGTGCCCCACAGATTGCTGCAAGCAATGCCTACACATCGGTTGTAGAGACGAAACCTTCCTTAAATGCATTGGGAACGAGCAATGAGGTTTTAAGCAGCGGTTTGCGCGAGCAATATGGCTTGCCGCATCAGGATTTTACGGTGCTGTACCTGATGGCAGATAATAAGAATTTCAAGGGCTATAACCCCGTAACAGGCGAAGGGCAGCAGCGTGAAGACAGGGAAGCGAGTTACCTTACCGTAGTACTTACCGCAGGCGCGCACAAAAGATTAGCCGTAGCATTACTCAAACGCATGGCAGATCCTGCCAAGGGTTCGGCGATGTTTGGTGTGGATGGGGAAAAATACCATCAGGATTTTATTGATAATGGCGAGCGCAGCGGCCAGAAAGCAATTGTGGATAATATCATCCGGCATGCTGGGTTTACACAGTCTGATAAGCCATTGCTGGATGAAGTGGTAGAAACCGCAGCGGCGCATGGCAGCAATGAGTTTGGGCTGTATATCAAATTAAAAGCCAGAGTGCTGTCACCGGCAGAAACCAGCCATATCAGTCAGCTTTCCGGCAGGCCTGTTACACAACGAATGAGATAAACATGGATCGCTACACCGATGAACAGAAACAAGTGCTGGATGCCATTTTGCAGCCAACGGTTACAAAATCTGATGCGGTTAAACGTGGCCGCACCAGCGCTTCTCGTGGTAACAGCTTAATTACCTAATAGCGTTATGTTCCCCGCCGCCGATAAACCGTTTCCGATATTAGATCGCATTGTGCTGAACCATATCTGTGGTGGCAGCAAGCCGCTTGATTGCACACAGGCGCAGTGGGTGCTGACGCATTCGGATGATACGGTATTCCAGCATCAACGTATTCATTACACAGGCGGCGTGCGTACGCAAACACATAAGATAACATTACCGCCGGATGGTGTGCTGACTAATCCCGATAAATATATCATGGTGCATGTGCCGCATAAATCAGAAGATGTTGCACCGCTTGCAGGCTTAAACGTACAACCCGGTTATGTGCTGGATGATCAGCTGAAAGATAGATATGGGCTTGCCGCACGAGATGATTACGCCGTGTACCACGTGCGCCACCCCAAAAGTAAAATGGGAATAGTGCTGCAGCTTTTTTCATCGGCCATGCCGCCAGATGAATATACCATAGTGGTGAGCCGCAGTGCGTATAAGCGGCTTGCGGTTACGCTTCTTGAAAAGCTGGCCAACCTAAATCAGGCAAAAGAAATTTTCAGCGCTCCAAGTGCAGCGTCGCTTAAGCAGGATTATAAAAATCCGCAAAGTGCAGCAGTGGCAAAAATAAGGGCAGTGGTTGAAAATGCCAATCTTGATCAGGCAGAGTTAGTTGCGATTATTGATCGTGCCGTTATCAATGAACAATACGAATTCGCTGCTGCCATGCGAGAGATTGCTGCGGATTTATTCCCCGAAGCAGGTTTTAAGCACCGCGCTGCTATTGAGTTGGAAAATAAACAGAAGGGTATAGGTGGGCATTCGCCAGCTTAATACGCCAGCCCACCATCCATAAATTTGCGTTTATGGGTTTCCTTGGCCTTATTCCAGCCGCGTTCATGCAGGTTAAAAAACACCGTCTGCACCAGCGGTTCAATAATGCCGATGGAAAGGGCAATCGCCCAGCTGCCCGTAAGCAAAAAGGCCACCGCAATGGCCACCGTAAAGTGCATGAGGCAATAGGTTACAGTCTTGGCCAGCGTTTCATGCTTAAATATCAATATGCTCATATGTACCTTCCTGCCTTTATTATACAGCAAATGCGAATCAATTGCAACTAAACAGCGCGCTAAAACGCTAATTGTCACAGAATTGTCATACACTTCTTGAATAAATGGCCTAAAATCAGTTAAATACACAGGCGTAACCTGTGGAGATTTCTTTGTGAGCAGAAATATGCAGCCGTCTAAAGACCATACAGTCGAAGAGCTTGAGCAGAAATATCAAACGATTACCACGTTGTTTGATAGCGCTGAAGAGCTGGTGATGACGGTTGAAAGCCCACTGGTGAAAGATCCGGAAGCGCAACTCAATGCTGTTGAGCCACTCATCAACGAAATGAGCGATGCTGCCGATGTGCTCACCGAAGAATTTGTACTTATCGCGGAAAGCCAGAAGAAAAAGATACAGTCTCGCGCTAATAAAAAGCGTGTGGAAGCGGCTCTTCGCAAGCTCTATGTTGCAATACATGACTATGAAGCACGTGTGAGCAACAGTGCCAAAAAAGCCCACGGCGCAATTATGAATATCGCCGACCCCATTGTGACAAAAATCAAACGTCAGGTAGAAGAGGTGGTGATTATCTTCCTCGAGTTCATGCAGCTTTCCCTGCACAGCCTTATGACTGCGGCCGACCTCGATGCACTGCGTGTGCGTGATGCCCGCGTGGCGCTCATGATGCATCAGCACGCCCTCAGTCAACAGCAGTAATAGCATCTGGTGCCAGTGGTTGTCATACCGGCGCAGGCCGGTATCCACGTTTATCAACAGGTTCTGTAGAAATTATCGCAGCTTGTCGGTTCAACAACATTCTACCATTCCAACACCACAATGTTCTGGCAGGCATGGATACCGGCCTGCGCCGGTATGAAAAGCCTAAAAAAACCCAAAAATCTCCCTTAACCAAAAATTAAATCAATCGGCGTAAGAATTAGGCATGAATCTTGTATAGTTCATTATGAATCATCGTAACATCCAGCCTTAGGAGCATTTATGGCCTTCACTATGCGTCTTTCCAAGAAAATTCCTTTTGCCATCATCGCAGGCACGCTGATTACAAGTACTGCATTGACTGCCGTGTCACTTCATGAAATGGCCAAGGAGTCTGAACATGAAATCAGCGATATGATGAGCAATCAGCTTATCTTTAAGGCAAATGCATTTGAAGCGTATCTTGAGGCTATTGTCGGACATTTACATGCCATTGCCGATAATCCATATATTGTTGATGCTGCAAAAGAGTTTACTGCTGCTTACGCGGAATTGGGTGGTGACCAGGTAACCTATTTGCAGAATTTATATATTACGCAAAATCCAAACGAAGCGGGTAAAAAACATCTGCTGGATGCGGCGTCAGACGGCACAAACTACAGCGCAATGCATGCAAAATATCACCCATATCTGCGCGAGTTTCTGGAAGAAAATGGCTATTACGACATTTTTATTGTAGATACAAATGGTAACGTTGTTTACACGGTGTTCAAAGAGCTGGATTACGCAACCAACCTGAACTCCGGCCAGTGGAAAGATACCGATCTTGCCAAATTATATACCGCGATTATGGCACAGAAAGATGCAGAGGAAGTATCCTTCGTAGACTTCAAACCATATGCGCCAAGTGCCAATGTACCGGCTAGCTTTATTGGGCGGCCAATTGAAGCAGAAGAAGGAAAATATGTAGGCGCGCTGATTTACCAGATGCCTATTGATAGAATAAACAAAATACTTTCAGATGAAACAGGTCTGGGTAAAACCGGCAAGGTAACCATAGTGGGGGCAGATTTCCTGGCGCGTAATGATGTACGCTTTGCCAAAGAATCCACGATTCTTAAACTGAAAATGGAAACTTCAGAAGTAAATGAAGCATTAGCCGGTAAAAGTGGCTTGAATTTAGATGCGGTTGACGCGGCTGGAGTTCCGGTTATTAGCACATATAAAGGCATCAACTTCAAGGGTGCTAATTACGCCTTGGTTATGGAAAAGAACCATGATGAAGTGTTCGCTGGTGTAACAGAATCTCGTAATGAAATGCTGATGTTTACCCTCATCATCAATGCGGTGCTAGGCATTCTTGCATGGTTTTTTGCCCGTACCATTAGCAGTCCCATCAGTCGCATTACCAAAGCAATGGATGTGATTGCTCAGGGCAACTTCCAAACTGAAGTGCCATCACTCGGCCGCAAAGATGAAATTGGTGAAATGGCGCAGGCTCTGCAGGTATTCAAAGAAAATGGTATGCAGATGGAACAAATGCGTAAACAACAGGAAGAAGCTGAAATCCGCGGTAAAGTGGAGAAGAAAGAGCTAATGCAGAAAATGGCCTCTGACTTCGAGCGCGATGTTAAAGGCATTGTAAATATCGTGGCTGCTGCGGCTACCGAGCTTTCTCAGACTGCGCAAGGCCTGTCGGATAACGTGGCAAACAGCGCAAAACTGGCGCAAGGTGCATCGAATACGGCTAACCAGACCACTTCTAACGTGCAGACAGTAGCGGCAGCGGCAGAGGAACTTTCCGCATCCGTGCGTGAGATTTCCAGCCAGTTGCAGAAAACGAATGCCATGGTGCAGAACTCTTCTGAAAAAGCACAAGGTGCAGATAAGTTGGCGCATGCACTTAACGCTGCAACCACAAAAGTGGATGAAGTGGTGGGCATGATTTCAAACATCTCCGGCCAGATTAACTTGCTGGCACTCAACGCCACCATTGAATCTGCGCGTGCAGGTGAGGCGGGTAAGGGGTTTGCGGTGGTAGCAAGCGAGGTCAAAAATCTGGCTACCCAGACTGATAAATCCATTGTTGAAGTGCAGGGAGTTATTGAAGAAATGCGCTCTGCGGCAACATCCATCACTGCGGCTCTCACAGATATTCGTGGTTCCGTAAATGACATTACCGGCGCGGCATCCAGTGTGGCGTCTTCGGTGGAGGAACAATCAGCGGTAACCAATGAGATTGCACGCAATATGCAAACAGCATCGCAGGGCACGGAAAATATCAGCCGTGATCTGGGCAATGTAAGCACTGCGTCTAATCAGGCGGGTGCTGCTGCAGGCCAGATGTTACAAGCTTCGCAGGAGCTTTCACGTCAGGCAGAAAGCCTCAATTCGCAGGTGGATGCGTTTATCAGTAAAATTCGCAATGCTGCTTAATTTACAGTACTGCAAAAGAAAAGCCGCCCTTCGGGGCGGCTTTTTTGTATGACCTTTGCACATGGCTGATGTCAGCTATCGTAATATCCAAACAGCGTGGCGGTTTCTTTACAAATATCCTGAATCAGGATTCTTTCTGCATCGCTCAGGTGTGAAGTATAATAATCCGGTTTTTTGATAATGCTTGCGGCATTCTGCAGCCACTGGGCTTCTCCATTGATATCGCAATGTTCTATGATATGTGCAATCGTATCCAGCGGGGAAGCGCACAGATTCTCAAACGGAACCACAAGGCAGGCCTTGCCGAGGGCTTTGTTGGCAAGCATTTGGTTGTACATAAAGCAGTATGTCATATCCCAATATAGGGCAAAGCCGCGCACATCATCACCGCTTTCCCATGCGGTTATAATTTCTTTGATGCGCGCATCATCGCCCATATGTACAGGCTTGCGGTTTAAGCCAAACTCAAAATGTCCGGTGATAGACATATGGTTTACAATGCGGGAATCTTTTTTGCCTGCCTCCACGAACCGCCTATGCTGGCGCACCAGTGATTCCACATGGGTAACAGGGTCGCGAATGGGAATAATGAACCGCGCATCCGGAAAAACGCGCTGTATATAAGCCATGCGCGTAATATTGTAATTCCCCTTGCTCAGGTAACGTTGTGCTTTGCGAGTAAGCAGCAACTTGCGGATATGATCTGCATAAAATTTTTCAAAAGATGGACTGGATGTGCATTCATTCAGCACTTCTGATGCGGATGTATTATGCAGGTGCGGAAAGAACGCCATCCACAACATTTCTTCCATCGCTTCAGGACTTTCAGAGTTTACGTGAATACCATCACCATGCGCGCGTTCCTGCTTTTGTGCCGGTTTGCGCGTTGAGATGGAAAGCAGCGTATTCCACCAATAGGGCGTGAATAAGAACGGAAAATCCTGATAACGGTGGCTGGCAATGCCTTGTAGGTTGGCCAGTGTTTCCAGCAATATGGTACTGCCGCTGCGCGCAAGGCCACAGACATAAATGGGTTTGTTTACAGCAATATTTGCTAAATCATGTTTCAGCAGTGCGGTTTCAAGGTTGCCCAGTTTTATCCAGCTTTTCTGGTGATTTGCCACAAGGCTGCCGAGCCAGTGAGTGGATGCTGAAAGGTTCATATGATTCTGAATCGTATTTTTATGAATAGCGAAACAACCAGCAGACTTAAGATATACCAGAATTCAAACCCACGCATCCAGTCTGGCCCAAAGCCAGTATAGTGTTTGCTTGGAAGCGCAATGTGCACGCTATCCACCTCTGTGTTGTCAGGAATCACGCCGATGGGATTAGGAAATAGGGCGGTAAGCCAGTTAGGCTTGGTGATTTCAGGAATAGGTGCAGGCAATGGTAACGTGAAAAGTATGGTTCCGGCATCATCCAGAACCGGAAGTGACGAATCCGCAGATGGCCAAAGTATGGCCTGCGTTGTGGCGCTGGGATGAAAGTTGATCGTAACAGTTTCACCCGCAGTGGGCAGGGTATAGGCATAACGCACAAACAGGCAGAACATTATCGCGATAACTGGCAGTACGGTAATGAAGAACGCAGGAAAAATCAGAGCAATCTGCTTTAAAGACAGTCCAATATCTTTGGTAATGAGTTGCTTTAGGCTGCTGAAATCACCCTCATGCGCTAAAAGCTGCGTGCGGGCATGTTTTTGCGCTGCTTTTAAAGCCTGCAATTTCTTTTGTGGCGAGAGCAGTTTGTACAGCGCCATGCTTAAAACTGCACTGAACGTGCCCCATAAGATAATGCAGGCAAGGGGTGGCAGTATACTTTGCAGTGCTGCGTCAATAGCTGTAACAAAAGAGAGCACTGTTATTCAGCGGTCTTGTCGTTAGATTTTGCCTTGCGCTTCTTCAGTATCAGGCGAATGGGGTACAGAAGTACAAAAAACAGCGCGATTACAATACCCGCAACCAGCGTAAAAAACGAGCCTATCATGCTAAGGCCAGGGCCAGGGCCAATATAGGCATGCGCCTGTGAAAATATACCAGCCACAAAAAGCGTAAAAATTGCTAATTCTACAGCAGATTTCATATGTATATTGCCCCAACATATAAATTATTCAGTGGCGTGTCGTACTAGACACGCTGCGAACAGACCATTATCAGGAAATCATCGTCCTGTCATCTTCGGTACGATACCTGGGTCAATATAAATATTCAGCATTGTCATCCTTTGCTATATAGCTTCATCATAAATATTAATTGTAGACTTTATAGCACTATGGCCGACCGCGTATTACTAAGCCTTGAAGATGTATGCCTTAATTTCGGTGGAAAGCCTCTATTTGAGGGGCTTAGCATGCATATCAGTGAGGGCGATAAGATATGTCTGGTAGGTAAAAACGGTGCCGGAAAAACCAGCCTGATGCGGTTGATTACGGGAGAGTTAGAGCTGGATGCAGGCAGAAGGTTTCGTTTGCCGGGCGTAAATGTAGGCTATTTAGCGCAAACGGTCGAGCATATTGCCAGCGACAGCGTGCACCAGTTTGTGATGTCCGGCCTGAAAGAGGAAGACCAGACGGAAGCGCGCCACCACCTGGCGGATAAGGTGATTGAACCGCTGGATTTAAAGTCAGAAGCGCTTATGGGAACATTATCGGGCGGGCAATTGCGGCGTGCTGCCCTTGCGCGTTCGCGGGTCTCAGAGCCAGATGTGCTGCTGCTTGATGAGCCAACCAACCATCTCGACCTTGCGGCCATTGAATGGCTGGAACAGTATTTAAATTCCTATCGTGGCGCGCTGGTATGTGTGAGCCACGATCGTGCATTCCTCACCAATATTTCACGCAAGGTATTCTGGATAGATAAGGGCATGATTCGTATATGTCCTGAAGGCTACCGTAATTTTGATGCATGGGCAGAACAAATTATTGAGCAGGAAGCGCGTGAACTCCAGAATATGCAAAAGAAGCTCGCCGCCGAGGTAGACTGGACACAAGGAGGCGTGAGCGGAAGGCGCAAACGCAACCAGCGGCGACTGGGCGAGCTATACCGCCTGCGTGAGAAACTGAAGGCTGACAAAGCCGCCTATAACCAACGTATGCGCGTGATTGACGTAGAATCCTTGCCCCCGGCGCAGGCGTCTAAAATCATTGTGGAATTCAAACATGTCGATAAATCATTTGCGCGCGATGATCAGCCCATTTCTATCCTGAAGGATTTTAATCTGCGTATCCTGCGCGGCGACCGCATCGGGATTTTAGGGAAAAACGGCTCGGGAAAATCCACCTTTATCAAATTACTTGTGGGTGAAATCCAACCCGATGCAGGCCGCATATTCCGTGGCAAAACTATCGACATCGCCTATTTCGATCAGAACCGCGTACAGCTTAATCCCAATAAAACATTATGGGATACACTCTGCCCGGAAGGCGGTGACTATGTGTTTTTAGGTAATGACCGAGAACGCCTGCAACATGTGTGTGGTTATCTCAAAGATTTCCTGTTTGATCCAAGAAGTGCACGTGACCGCGTCAGCACACTTTCTGGCGGCCAGCAAAACCGCTTGATGCTGGCGAAATTGCTTACCAATCCAGGCAACGTACTTATCCTCGATGAACCAACCAATGATCTGGATATGGATACGCTGGATATGCTGCAGGAGTTGCTTGCGGAATATAAGGGCACGCTGCTGGTGGTAAGCCATGACCGTGATTTCTTGGACCGCACCGTCACTGAAGTGTTGGCATTTGAAGGCAATGCCATAGTAGAAGGCTATATGGGTGGCTATAGCGATTACCACGCGGCAACAAAAAAAATGCAGCAAGCGGTAAAAAAATCATCGCAGAAAAAAACTGCGCCTTCCCTTGCTTCCGTACAAGAGCCTGCAATCAAAATGTCCGGCAAGCAAAAACATGAGCTGGAAAAGCTGCCCGCTAAAATAGCAGCACTTGAAGCAGAGATTGCACAACTTAAGGAAACCCTTCTGGATGTTGACTTATACACCAGCAATCCAGACGCTTTTGATAAAGCAACACGCCGGTTTGCGTTAGCACAGCAGGAGTTGGAAGAAGCCGAATTACGCTGGCTTGAACTGGAAGAAATGCGCCAATGAAGCAAAGCAAAACCATAGCGATTATCGGGGGCGGCCCTTGCGGATTGATGGCGGCAGAAATTCTCGCCGGCAGTGGGCATAGTGTCACGATATATGATCGCATGCCAAGCCCGGGCCGTAAATTGCTGATGGCAGGCAGAGGTGGGCTTAACCTCACCCATAGCGAACCACTTGAAACATTCATCAGCCGCTATGGAGCAGCGGCTGACTGGCTTGCACCGTGTATTCATGCCTTTCCGCCACAGGCACTGCGCTCATGGTGTGAGTCATTGGGGGAGGAAACGTTTGTTGGCAGTAGTGGCCGGGTTTTTCCGCGCAGCATGAAAGCAGCACCACTACTTCGCGCATGGCTTGCACGATTGGATAAATTAGGTGTGCGCTATGCTGGAAAACATTATTGGCAGGGATTTGAAGGCAATGCATTGCGCTTTACCGATGCCCAGCAACACACCATTTTGGTGACGCCAGATGCAACATTGCTTGCAATGGGCGGCGCATCATGGCCGCGTTTGGGATCAGACGGCGGATGGGTAAACATACTTTTAGAATGTGGAATAACTGTTTCGCCGTTGCGTCCAAGCAATTGCGGGTTTGTGGTGCCATGGTCGGATTATTTCGCCACGCGGTTTGCAGGGTTTCCGTTAAAGCCTGTAAGGCTCATCCATAACAATATGTCCCAGCAGGGTGAAATAATGATCACTGCGCAAGGAATGGAAGGTGGGGCAATGTATGCACTATCTGCGCATTTGCGTGAAGCCATTGCCGCGCATGGATCAGCATCAATACAGCTGGATCTGCGGCCTGATATGTCCGTGGAAGCATTGGCAAAGAAGCTGGATATCACACGCGGCAATAAATCATTCAGCACGTATCTGCGTAAGGCCGGATTATCCCCGCTTATTGTTGCGCTGTTGCGCGAAGTAACACCGCCCGAGATATTGGCAAACATGTCAACCGAAGCATTAGCGGCACGACTCAAAACCCTGCCTGTTACACTCACAGCAACTGCAAGCATAGCACGCGCCATTTCCACTGCGGGCGGGATTTCACGAAACAATCTAAGTGCGGATTTTATGCTCAATGCAAAGCCCGGCGTCTTTGCTGCCGGTGAAATGCTGGATTGGGAAGCGCCTACCGGCGGTTATCTTTTGCAGGGTTGCTTCAGTACGGCTGTGGCGGCGGCTGGCGGGATACTGAAATACTATTCTCACTAGCCAGCAACCTTGGAAATGCAGGGCGGAACTCTTTGTTATACCTTGCAAAAACCCTTCGATGCGCTGGTGCATTTGCCTGATAATGATAAATGGCGTGACGTGATGGACACGCTGTGAACCGACCATTATCAAAAAGTCATCGCACTGTCATCATTAGCTGAAACCATAATTATGCAATTCCGTGTGGATCCTGTGTATATGCATTAACGCTATATTGTGCTTTCAGGCGGCGCAGATAGGCATGTAGCATTTCTGAGCCAAGACCATGTAACATTAGGCGGTGCCCTGCTGCCAAGGTAGAAAATGGCACCAGAGGATGTTTGTTGTTAACTAGCCCAAGATATTCGGTTGAACCTACAATACGGGCTACATATAGGGCGATGGTTTCATCCAGTTGCAATGAGTTACTGGCTCGCCAGAAATCATGATCGGATAAGAAAAGCCCATACAGAGGGGTGTAGAACTCGATGGCGGTATGAATATCAATGAACTGGTGCCAGCGTCGCGGTGGTGTCTCCCATCTCAGCGGCTCATCCGAGATGGATTGAAAGTTCAGCGTTTCCTGTTGGGTAAGGTAGCCGTCGCTTTCTTTAAGTGAGGCATTGAGCTGGATGATAAAATTAAAAATATTCAGGTCATGTATCAGGAAAGTATCATTCAAGAGGTCTTCTAGCTTCTGCGGACGCAGTGGGTTGGGCTTAATTTTACTTCCCGGTACATTGTCAGCAATAAATGCTAGGATTTCTGACCCTATGTTGAAATGTCGCAAGATAAGGTAGTTGGCTTCCGGCATCACAAAATGCTTAAGCCCCCAGTAAATAGTGCGGTGCAATACGGCAGAAGAGGCTAGTTTTTTTGGTAATACCAAACGGAGCAGTTGTACCAGCACAATGGAAAGGCGCGCTAATGGCCGGATGATGGGAAGCAACACACGGCGCGAAAAGGAATCCTGACAACGTAGTAATGCCGCCTTCGCGCTATTATCCATGGGAATACTATTATCCAGATACATGGCAAGCCAGGGGTTTGGGTCTCGCTCGTCGTAATTCTCCATGGTAAAAGGCTGTGGCCGCATATCAGTAATACCCGATTTCCTCAAGTTGCAGTAGGTAGAGCCGAGCAGTGACTTTCGCTGTCTTAACGATAGTCGCTACCAGTTCTGCGGTAAGAATGCCTGATTCCAGCACCTCTTCAAATTCTTCCATGTGCGACTCATCATTTTTGCCGTGATATATCAGAAAACTCACCGCTTCATCAGGAAGCTTAAGTTGTTGCCTGATCGCTTCGCCCCATGCTTTTGCTTTCTTCTGCCCCAGTCCTTCGATAATGAACATAGCACCCAGCAGGTCAAACGGGTTAGGCTGCGAAGCCCGGTGGAACATCCATGCGGAAAGGGCTTCTGAACCTATATTTTTTTGCCCATTGGTAATGTCCTCACGGCTGCCGCCGGTTGCCACATAATTATCTTCAAGCATACGGAAATCACGATGTTCAGTTACAGCATGCTTTAGAAAGCGTGAGCGCAGCGGCTCATATTCCGCAGTAATGCTGGACGCTGCCCGTGCAATCCAGCGTGAACCTTCTACCACCTGCTGGCGATGGTTGCGCAAAAACAACTGGTAATCTTCCAGCCGCAGCTTGCCGCGGTTAATCTTCTCGATCAGCGGGACATTATTAAGCCGAGAATCAAAATCCACCCATATCATCATAAGCTGGCGTAGCAGTGGTTGTGATAATGCTTCTGGTTGTTGCTGTGCTGCTTCCATAAAAATCATACCACTGTAAGTAACATGTGTGAAACAATAGACCGGCCACTTTCCGGCACTGCACAAAGAAGCTTCTGGCCGAGCTTGAGATCGCCACTATACATTAGTTCTTCCAGCATAATAAATAAGGAAGCAGAGCCTGTATTGCCCTTGGTATATAAATTAGTGTACCAGCGCTCCGGCGGGATAAGGCAGCCTGCACGGTCAGCTAGTTCGATAATTTCCTCCCGTAGCGAATGAGCCGAATAATGACATAGAAACCAGTCTATCTCAGGTATCACTATTTTGCCTTGCTGAACCAGTGAGAAAAAATGCCCGACCCAGACCGGTAGCATTTCTTTCAGCAAATTAAAATCCTGACGCAGTATGATCCCCCCGTTTTTACTGGCATCATGCGGGCTTCCATAATGGCTCCATGGTGTATTCATATCCAGATGGTCGCCGTGCGACAGGCCAGCGGTCATACAGCTTTTAAACCTGTCAGCGTAAGAACACAGATCAATCCATTCAATGCGTAGTGATGGTTGGTGTGTATTAGGGCGCGGTTCTACCAGCACGCAGCCCGCCCCATCGGAAAGCGTCCAACGCAAAAACTCGGCTTCCATGCCTAAGCCATCTTTATTAGCCGTGTCGGGGGTGTTTTCATAAAAACCGGGACGGAAGTAGCGGCTGGCAAATTCGCTGGCTGTTACGGCGGCAAGTTTTTTTTCGCCCACCTTTACCTGTAAATAAGCACTTTTTAGAGCCATCATGCTGCTAGAACAGACACTTTGAAAATTGGCTATTTCAAGCGGGGGCAATTTCAATTCGCCATGCACATGGCTGGCAAGACCCGGCACCAGAATATCACCTAGCGTTGAGGCACAGGCCAGATAATCAATGTCGTACAAAGAACTCTCCGATGCTTTTATAGCACTGGCGGCTGCTTCTGCCGCCATTTTAGAACTGTTGGAATAAGGTATACCTTGTTTATCGAGTGCATAATGCCGCTGTCTGATACGGTTCTGTCTCAACACAAACGCACCGCGTTTAGAGGGCTTGCCGTGTATCAGCCCAATATAGGATTCCATTTCCTTATTGTCGATTGGTGGCCCCGGTAGATAAGTGCCTGCGGAAGTAATGTAAGCTTGCTGCATAGTTCACTGTATATAATGCTCAGTGATGAGGTTAGCTACAAATTTTTCATAGATATATCGCCAAGCTGTTGATTTTCATGGCGTGGCGTGCCCGGCAGGAATCGAACCTGCGACCCACAGCTTAGAAGGCTGTTGCTCTATCCCCTGAGCTACGGGCACATATCAGTTACCAGTTGACAGTTGGCAGTGGCCAGTTATCAGTATGCGCTGTCTTACACTGGCAACTGTCTGCTGACAACTGTCAACTGTAGGGGCGGTTAGCTCAGTTGGTTAGAGCGCTACCTTGACATGGTAGAGGTCGGAGGTTCGAGTCCTCTACCGCCCACCACTGATATAAGGGCATTTTTTGCCCTTATATCAGTGGTAAGTGAATGGACGAGAACCCCTGGGTTCGACAATTCCGCAGCAGCGGAATTGGACGGCGAAGCCGCCCGCAGGGCGAGGGTCAGTAGACCCGAGTCAATCCTCTACCGCCCACTACTCTTGAAATGCCTTATGCGGCAGTTTTTTGGTCTCTTGTTGCCACTGCCTGCTCTAACGCCAGCAGCTTCTGCTTTACATTCAGGCCACCGCCGAAGCCAGTGAGTGTGCCGTTAGCGCCAATTACTCGGTGGCAGGGGACAATGATGGAAATGGGATTGCGGCCATTGGCCATGCCCACGGCGCGTGCCTTGTTTGCATCACCCATGCCTTTTGCCTGCTGCCCGTAAGAAATGGTTTTTCCATAGGGGATTTTTTGCAGCTCGCGCCATGCTTTTATCTGGAACACGGTGCCCTGCATATCGAGCGGCACATCAAACGCAGTACGCTTGCCCGCGAAATATTCCGCCAGTTGCTTTTCTGCTTTGCATAACACGGGATGCTCAGGCGATGCTTCCACGCCTGCCAGAAATTTGGCATAGGTTTGTTTGCCGGATGCGAATTCGATGACGCACAGGCCACGGTCTGATGCAGCAAGTAGAAGTTTACCAACCGGTGAATCAATGGTTTTTACATAGATAGGTTTCATGGCCGCCTCCTGTGTTGCCTCGCAGTCTACAGTTTTGCGATGGCGGCTTCAAGTGCTGTTTCTGCCGCTTGCAGCTGCTTTTGCAGTTCAGCATGGGTTACGTTTAGGTCTTTGAGCTGTTTGAGGTCATTCTTTTCACAGGCAATGGCGATTTCATTTTCGATAGCGTCTTTGCGCTGCGTAATTTCTGCCATTTTCTTTTCAAGTTTTGCCGCTTCTTTTTCGGCCTGTGTCAATTTAGGTTTTTCTGCTGGCTCAGGGGCTGATTTTGCGGATCGTGCGTTTTTCTTTTCGTTCTCACGCTCTTTTTTGCGCTGCTGCACCACCAGCTTTTTATATGCTTCCAAATCATCATCATACGGTTTGCAGCTGCCATCGGCCACAATCCACAGCCTGTCTGCCACGCATTCCACCAAATGCGGATCATGGCTAACAATGATGACGGCGCCTGTGTATTCGTTGAGTGCACGCGTCAATGCTTCACGCGCATCAATATCCAGATGGTTGGTGGGTTCATCGAGCAGCATAATGTGTGGTGCATCATGGCTCATCAGGCAAAAAAGCAAGCGAGCTTTTTCACCGCCGGAAAGATCCCCGATTTTGGTATCCGCCTTGAATTTATCAAAGCCGAATTTGCTGAGTGCCGCGCGGATTTTTGCTTCCGGAGAACCTTTCATCTCGCGATACATAATTTCATAAGGTGTTTGCAGGACGTCTAGCTCATCAGTCTGGAATTGGGCAAAATAGCCCACGCGCAGCTTGCCGGATTTATGGATTTCACCTGAAAGTTGTGGCAGGCGGCCTGAAATCAGTTTCATCAGGGTGGATTTACCGTTGCCGTTTGCGCCAAGCAGCGCAATGCGGTCATCGGCATCAATACGCAGGTTCAGTTTTTTGAGTACTGGTTTTGCGGTATCGTAACCGGCATCCACGCTCTCCAGAACAATCATGGGAGATTTTTCTTCATCCGGTTCTGGGAAGGTAAATGCGGTCACGCGGTCGGCCATTACTGCATCCACGATATCCATTTTCTCAATCATTTTCAGGCGACTTTGTGCCTGCCTTGCCTTGGCTGCGCTGGCGCGGAAGCGATCCACAAACTTCATCATATGGGCTTTTTGCGCCATCTGTTTTTCGTGCAGGGCTTGTTGTCCCATCATCTGTTCGGCGCGTTTGCGCTCGAAGTTGTCGTAATTTCCTGTGTATAAATTGAGCTTCTGGTTTTCCAGATGTGCAATATGGCTCACGGTTTTGTTGAGGATATCCCTGTCATGGCTGATGATAACCAGCGTATGTTTGTAGTTAATCAGGAAATTCTCCAGCCATATCATGGCTTCAAAATCCAGATGGTTGGTGGGTTCATCGAGTAGTAGCAGGTTAGGCTCACGGAAGAGGGCGGCCGCAAGAGCAACGCGGGCGCGCCAGCCACCGGAAAAGGAGGAAATCGGACTATTCTGCGCGTGTTCATTAAATCCAAGTCCGGCAAGAATGGTAGCGGCGCGGGAAGGGGCGTCGTATGCGCCTATTTCCTCAAGGCGGGTATAAATGTAGCCAATGCGGTCGGGATCTTCGGTGGTTTCTGCTTCGGCCAGCAGGTCTGCACGCTCGGTATCAGCAGCGAGAACAATATCAATCAGTGTGGTATCATCATCCGGCAGGTCTTGACGCACCATGCCCATGCTGGCGCCTTTGATGAGGGTGATGTCACCGCTATCGGCCGCCAGCTCACCGGAAATCAGCTTAAACAATGTAGATTTACCCGTGCCGTTTGGCCCAACCAGCCCAACGCGGTGGCCAGCAGGAATAGAAAGTGATGCTTTATCCAGCAGCACTCTTCCGGCGATACGATACGTTAAATCCTGAATAAACAGCATGTTTTTCCCATATTAAAGAGCGCGCAACCTAATGGGTTACAGGCCTCGCGTCAATTCTGTTGATGGGCTGATTTAATCAATCCTTAAGGTTAATGAATTATTCTATATACTTTCATACGTTAGCTAGGTACCTCGATGCGTATACACAAAGCCCGATCTGGCTTTACCATGCTGGAACTTTCCGTTGTCATTGTTATCATCGCCCTCATTACGGGTATGGGAACGGTGGCAACGCTTGGATTGGTTGAATCTGCCAAATCGGCGGCAACAGAAAAGAAGCTGGATGAAATTGAAAAAGCATTGCAGGTCTTCCGGCTAAAAAATAATCGCCTGCCATGTCCGGCTAGTCTTACACTGGCACCATCGAATGTAAATTATGGCTTGGAAGGCCAGCCACTTGGTGGCTGTACAACAGGCACTCCCGCTGCAACACAGTATGGCTTAAACGAATATGCTGTGCGTGGTGCGGTGCCTGTAAGATCACTCGGTTTGCCAGACTCATTTATGTATGATGGCTGGGGCAGGCGTTTTCTTTATGCAACCGATATTAATGCAACCTATGCAGATGTATTTACTGTTATCCGTCCTCGGGAATATTGTGAAATCGCTATTCTGGATAATGCCGAAAATGCTATATCCGGTGATGAAAATTATGCCGGTGGCGCGATATATGCCCTTGTCAGTCATGGGCCAAATGGTAGTGGTGGATATCTGGAAAGCGGAACGCGTATGCTTGCTGGCTCTGATAGTCATGAGCAAAAGAATTGCGCATGTGATGACAGTGGATTTTTGCCGGCAGTTGATGCTCAGTTTGTAAGTAAGGAAACAACTTCCACATTCGATGATATTGTGCGGTATAAAGAGCGATGGCAGATGCAAAGCGAGGAGGACGCCAAGCTGCTTGCCACCGCTTATAAAGGGCCAGAAATGGCCATAAGCCTTACACAAAATGGTAGCAATAACGTGAAGCTTTTTGAGCGTCAGTGTGGGCAGCTAAAGGCGTATACGGGAACACTACCAGCAAATTACACCACTACAGTTTCCGCTACTGCAACGGTTGGTTTGGCGTTTACTAAAAATAATGGCGCTTTATTCACGTATAATGGTAATGCAGGCGCCGCCCAGTATAGTAATTTATATTATATTCACAGTTATCCTGCCGTGGGGCCGGCGGAAACACCAAGTACAGGTATAGAATCTACCGATTTTGGCACTGCGCCTGCAATGGATATGTCGCAGGACGGGTATCTGGTGGTTGGATTGTCTAGTGCTGTGAGTGTTCCATATGCACGTCTGTGGCGTTTTTTAAATGGTAAATTTGTGCAGGAACCTGATACATCTCCAGCAGAAGTTTTTGGAACAGCAGCACTTGGTCAACAGTTAGCAGACGATCCGACAAAAATTGCTGTTTCAAAGAGTGGAAACTATGTCGCATTCACACGCAACATAGCTACTCCCTATACATACGTTTATTACAAGAATATTTCGGGAACTTACACACGTATGTCAGATCCGGGCAGCAAGCCGAATCCTGCCACCGCAATTGCATTTTCTGATGATGAAACCATGATGGCGATGGGCACGGCTTCCACAGCAAGAATATGGCCAATTACTAAAACAACGAATACTTTTGGATCCGTAATATCAAAAACCGGAACTTCAACAATTGTGGCAATGGATTTTTCGCCGGATGGAAAATATTTTGCGATGGTTGGTGGTAATCCTGGAGATACGCTTGCGTATAATAGTATGTTTCGGATCTACAAGATTGATGCCCTAAGCGGTGGTTCTATCACTGATATTACCCCTGCTGGGACATTTACTTATGGGGGAGGGGCGTTTGTGGATATCGCGTTCTCTGCTGATTCAAATTTTCTGGTGATGCCGTTTATAGGTGGCGCATCAGATCAAAGAGCGACCATTTTTAGGCGCACCGGTGCCAGTACATTTCAGGAGTTGAAAGGCTCCGACGGAACAGCAAGACCGCTTACATTTACTTTAAACGGTGGTGAAAGCCCATACCGTGTAAAATTCGCGCATTAGGCAATGCGCTTTTCACCCGTTACTTCCGGCGGCAGTTTGAAACGTGTGTTTTCAGTCATGGTTTGCAGGGTTTCTGTTCGCACGGGACGCAATAAACTGATTGCTTTTACAATACCCTGCACCAGATGTTCCGGTGCGGATGCACCTGCGGTGATACCAACCGAAGCGATGCTATCAAACCATTCCGGCTTCAGGGCTTTTTCATCATCAATGAGATGTGATGGTACGCCAATTTCTTCCGAAAGGTCACGCAGGCGATTTGAATTCGAGCTATTCGCAGAGCCTACCACCAGCACCATATCCACTGCCTTGGCCAAATCCCGCACAGCGTTTTGTCGGTTCTGTGTGGCATAGCAGATATCACGTAGCTCAGGGCCTGCAATGTTCGGAAATCTTGCTTTGAGTGCGGCGATAATATCTTTAGTGTCATCAACGCTTAGGGTGGTTTGGGTTACATAGGCCAATTTATCTGCATTCTTTACATTAAGTTTCTCAACATCAGCAGCAGTCTGAATCAAATGCACGCCATTTTTTACACGGCCGCTGGTGCCTTCCACTTCCGGATGCCCCTCATGGCCGATGAGGATTATCTCACGGCCTTCCGCCTCATAACGCTGTGCTTCTTTATGCACTTTGGTTACCAGCGGGCAGGTGGCATCAATCACCGGTAGTTCACGCAGGCGCGCAGAATTTTCTACTTTTTCTGAAATACCATGGGCGGAAAATACGGTAATAGCGCCGTCTGGCACTTCATCCACTTCATTCACAAACACCACGCCTTTAGAGCGCAAATCATTCACTACCCATTTATTATGCACAATCTCATGGCGTACATAGACCGGTGGGCCATAAAGCTGTAGGGCGCGTTCTACAATTTCAATGGCGCGATCAACACCGGCACAAAAGCCGCGTGGTTCAGCAAGGATGATTTTGAGTGTGTTTGTCACTAATTGCCCCAATTCTTCGATTGCATCTCGGCCAGCCGCGATACGGTGCGCTTGAATTCAAATGCGCCGTCACCTTCTGCATATAGTGCTTCAGGCGCAGCTGCCGCCGTGCACAGCAAATCTACCTTGTGTTCATACAGCGCGTCAATGAGTGTTACAAAGCGTTTGGCTTCGTTGCGTTTTTCCGGTGTAAGTTTCGGAATATCAGTGAGAATGATGGTATCACAACGCTGCGCAATGGCCAGATAATCGGCGGCACCCAGCGGGTTCTCACACAGTTCCTTGAAGGTAAAACGGCCAACGGAGCCATCATAACAAGCGAAGTTTATATCTCTGCCATGCACGGAAAGCGTCTCTTTCGTGGAGCGTTGATTTGTGCAAAGACGCTGTATGGCACTCTCTATGAATTGATTGGCTGGGGTACCAAGCGGGTGGAAATAACGCTGCTCAATGCCGCGCACCTGCATATGCCGGTAATCATGTGGACTGGAGAGCGACACCACCTGCGTATGTTCTTCAATCAGTGTGATGAACTGGTTGAAGCGTTCTTTCTGTATACCGCCGGTATAAAGTGAAGCGGGGGGGTGGTTTGATGTGCTGACGATGACGACTCCCTGTTCAAACAGCGTATTGAATAAACGAAAGAGCAGCGTGGCATCGGCTACATCGGTGGCCTGAAGCTCATCAAAGCAGAGCAGGCGTGTTTCAGCAGCAATCTGGCGGCCAAGTATAATGACGGGATCGGCACCGCTCTGGCTGTGTTCGCGCGACTTACGCAGCTGGTGGATACGGCTATGAACCTCCTGCATGAAGGCGTGGAAATGCACGCGGCGTTTAGCGGACAGGGGCGTGTTATCAAAGAATAAATCCATCAGCATAGATTTACCACGGCCGACATTACCCCAGATATAAATGCCAGTTTGCTTTGCTTCCTGCTTATCCTTGCCAAGGAGTTTTTTTATGAGCGAAGGCTCGGGTTTGTCAGGCTGGCCAAGCTGCTGGCGAAGGATTTCCAGTGTGGAAAGCACTGTGCGCTGTGCATCATCATCATGCAAGCCACGCTCTTTAATGCGTTTTTCATAGGCCGCTAGCAGGCTTTCAGGGTGGTTTTGTGGCGTTTCCGCCGCTGGTGTTACCATGTTTTGCTTTGCTTTTTCCTGCATGTTGCTTTAATTCGTAAAACCAGAGGAATAACATGCAATTACCCATAGCTCAAGACGTCACTACACTGCAAAAAATGCTTATTGCCGCATCGGCACAGGGCAAACGCATTTCGTTTGTGCCGACCATGGGAGCTTTGCATGCGGGGCACGCGTCGCTAATTGAGTCTGCACGCCAGTTTGGCGATGTGGTGGTAGTGAGTATTTTTGTAAACCCCAAGCAGTTCGGCAAGAATGAGGATTTCTCCAAATATCCACGCATGCTGGATGCCGATGTGCAGAAAGTAGCGGCCGCTGGTGGCGCGATTGTTTATGCACCCACCGAGCAGGATATGTATCCGCAAGGCTTTTCCAGCAGTATTTCTGTCGGGCATTTAGGGCAGATACTGGAGGGAGCGCACCGCCCAGGGCATTTTGACGGAGTGGCGACCGTGGTGGCAAAGCTCTTGCTCCGTATTTTGCCGCAGGCCGCACTCTTTGGCGAAAAAGACTATCAGCAGCTTTGCGTAATCCGCAAACTGGTGCGAGAGTTGGATATGCCGATTAATATCGTAGGGATGCCTACTATTCGCGAGTCTGATGGTTTGGCCATGTCGTCACGCAATATGTATTTAAGCAAAGAAGAACGTGCGCTTGCGCCAAAGATATATGAAACGCTGATGCGAATTTCTCAGTATGTTACAGGCAGTGGTGGTGGCGATGTTAAAACCGTTATCGCCAAAGAAATGGATTATCTCAAAGCAGCTGGATTCAAAGTAGATTACGTGGAGTTACGCAAAGCGCATACGCTGGAGCCGATGGAAACGCTGGATGGGGAAGGACGGTTGCTGGTGGCTGCATGGCTTGGGAATACAAGATTGATTGATAATATTGCTGTATAGCCCCGCCGAATGGCGGGGTCCGGTATATTGAACATGTATTTTGTATATATTCTAACAGACGGCAGAAATAAAATTTTCTACACAGGCCTAACAGACAATAAATTACGCAGGAATGCAGAGCATAAATGGGGACTATATAACGGATTTACCAGAAAATACTGTGTTCATAAACTGGTGTATTATGAGTCTTATATAAGATTCGAGGATGCAGAGCACCGTGAGAATTTGATTAAAAAATGGAAAAGACAATATAAAATAAATGCAATAGAAAGAACTAATCCATATTGGGACGATTTATTTTATAAGTTGGCGGGAGAACCAGACCCCGCAACAAGTGCGGGGATTATGAACGAACAAGACATATTCAAAGAATTCAAGGCAGCGGAGGCGATACTCTCTGGCCATTTTATTTTATCCTCCGGCTTGCACAGCCCGACCTATCTGCAATGTGCGCGTGTGATGATGGATGCATCGCGCGGCGAACGCCTGTGTAAGGCACTAGCCGATAAAATACGCGCCAGCGGCCATGCATTCGATGCTATTGTTGCACCGGCCATGGGTGGTGTGGTGGTGGGGTATGAAATGGGCAGGCAGCTTGGTATTCCCACCATGTTTTGCGAGCGCGTGGATGGCAGCTTCCAGATACGCCGTGGCTTCTCATTGAATCAAGGCGCAAAAGTGCTGGTGGTGGAAGATGTGGTGACCACGGGAAAATCCTCCATGGAGGCCGTTGCCTGCATCAAGGAAGCAGGCGGCGTGCCGCTTGCTGTGTGCAGCTTGATTGACCGCCGTTCTAACAACGATACCAGCCTTACGCTTCCATTAATTTCATTGCTGAAGCTCGATGTACCGACCTACAAGCCAGATGCATTGCCGGATGAATTGAAGAATGTACCCGCCATAAAACCTGGCAGCCGCTGGCTTAAAGCAGCAGGCTAAGTTGATTCGCAACTTTATTATACTTTCTACTCCCGTCGCGCCATTGTGGAATCCCGTGGCCGGTGGGGTGACTCAGATGGTGCATGCGCTTGTAAAAGCTGCCACCGAGTTTTCTGAGGAGGTTACCGTCATTGCACCCAAAGGTTCCGTGCTGACACTGACATCTGACAACATACAGTTACTGGAGGTAGCAGGTGTGTTTGCAAGGCACGCATATGATGGTGGTACAGAACAGTCGGAACACATCGCAGATGTACTTCAGGGAATGCTTGAGGAAGCACGTAAAATGGCGGGTGAGGGCGATGTGATTATCAGCCTTGCCTATGATTATCCTGCATTCAGTGCCGCTGGATTATATCCTGATACGCCGCTGCTACACTACGTAACCATGGCACTGGAGGATTCAGAAACAAAACAGGCGATAACAACACTAGCCACAGATTGTCCTGCACATGTCGCATTTATGAGTGCGGCGCAGGCAGCATTTTTTATTGGTAACAGGCAAGCTAATATACTCCCCATGGGTATCGAATTTGCTGCCTACGCTCTGAATCTTGTACCTAAACCCATATTATGCTGGGCAGGCAGGATAAGTCCGGAAAAAGATGTCGGATTTGCGATGCATGTGGCGCATACATTGCATTTGCCGCTTCGTGTGATTGGTGCAGTGCAGGATGATGTGTATTGGGAAAGCTGCAAATCGGCATATCCTGCCGTGCAGCTTGAACATATGGGTTTTATGGAAACAAATACGTTTCAGCATGTGCTCGGTGAAGCCAGTGTATTTCTTATGACGTCTTCATGGCTGGAGGCCTTTGGTATTGTAGTGCTTGAAGCGCAGGCATGTGGTGTGCCGGTCGTGTGTTATGAAGGTACGGGTGCAGCCGAGATAGTGCGGCACGGCATCACAGGGTATGTGGTGAAACGCATGGACAGGCAGGGATTCATTCAGGCCACGCGGGATGCGATGCAGTTACGCAGGGAATCCTGCCGTAACGATGTTCAGAAACGTTTGGATTTTGGTGTATTTAAGCAGAATTTACAGGCGTGGGTACAGCGTGCGTTTACTGCCCGTTATAGATAGCAATATTATTTTCTGTTTCATGCAGGCGGATTTCATAGAGCAATTCACCCAGATGAGGCTTTAGCCAGTTCCAGATGACGACGGAAAAATTCTCGGTGGTTGGGTTCAGCGTTTTGAACTCTGGAACATCAAGGTTCAGGTGACGGTGATCCACCTTATCAACCACATGCTGTAATATGATTGCCTGCAAATCAGACAAATTCA
Source organism: Alphaproteobacteria bacterium (assembly GCA_046344715.1). GTDB lineage: Bacteria > Pseudomonadota > Alphaproteobacteria > Rickettsiales > SXRF01 > CAZAQK01. The sequence continues at coordinate 58,891 of JBKDKX010000019.1, forward strand.
TCACCAATCCGGTTTTTGTGTTGATGCCACCTTTAACCAGCACATTCAGCACATAATTATGTCCGTGGCCATTCGGGCGGTTGCACTTACCAAACAACGTGCGGTTTTCCTCATCGCTCAATTCAGTGCTATGCAGGCGGTGTGAGGCAGAGAATGTTTCGCGGCGCGATAAAATTGCAGTGGGCATATTGAGTATCTTTCTTCTCCCTCTCCCTTTTAGGGAGAGGGTGGGGTGAGGGTTATATATACGGTAACAAACTCCCTTACCCTAACCCTATCCCCCAAGGGGGCGAGGGGATTATTTTGATTTATCCATTACTAAACACAGGAATTACAGAACCACTTAAAATACCAGATTGTTCCTTATCACATAAATAATAGGCTATTTTTGCAATATCTTCTGGCTGTGCATCGGCTTTCAGTCCGGGTGCTGCTTTGTGGAGCATTTCGGTTTCGGTGGCTCCCGGGGCAAGGCAGTTCACGCGGATACCGTAAGGCTTGCCTTCCAGTGCCAACGCCTCGGATAATCCCACCACAGCGGATTTTGTAGCGGTATATGCCCAGAGGCCACTGAATTTCTCGGCGCTCTGGATGCCAGCAATTGAGCTGATATTCACAATGCTTCCGCCAGAAATTTTCATCATCTCAAACGCACGGCGGCAGCAGCGCGCAAGGCCGGTTAAGTTAATACGAACCATATCGTCGAATTGTTCGTCGGTCAGGCTAAACACGTTGCCGGTGTGGAGTATGCCTGCGTTATTTACCAGCGCATCCAGCGCGCCGAAATGCTTTTTCACTGAGGCGAAGAGGTCATCGACATCGTGTGGGTTACCAACATCGGCTTTGAGGCCAAAGATTTTTGGGTTGTCATTCTGAGGCGTAGCCGAAGAATCTGCTGTTTTCTGGAGATCCTTCCCCCGGGGCAAGCCCGGGGTCAGGATGACATTATTATAAATCTTTTCAGCCGCAGCTTTTGCTTGCTGCTCATTGCGGCTGCACAGTGCAACATTCCAGCCACGCTGTGCGAACAGTTCTGCGGTTGCGTAGCCAATGCCACGGCTGCCGCCAGTTATAAGTACGGTTTGGGTCATGGGGTGGAATTATACAGATTTGTCATTATGAGCAAAGCAAAGAATCCATTGAATATTGTCATTCCCGCGAAGGCGGGAATCTACTCTCAATGCTTGCGAGTGGTTAGTTGAGATCCCCGCCTTTGCGGGGATGACAAATACAGTTTAACGCGGCCCGACCATCATGCCAATCTGCTTGCCTTCAAATTTCGGCGGCTGCTCGATTTTACAATGTTCTTTCAGGGATTCCTGCACTCGATCCAGCACCTGTATGCCAATATCCTTATGATCCATCTCGCGGCCACGGAAACGCAGGGTAATGCGTACCTTGTCGCCTTCTTCCAGGAATTCGCGGATATGCTTGAGTTTGATTTCCAGATCGTGCTTGTCGATGGTAGGGCGCAGCTTGATTTCTTTGATCTGGATGACTTTTTGTTTTTTGCGTGCTTCGTGCGCCTTTTTCTGCGCTTCGTAGCGGAATTTACCGTAATCCAGCACTTTGCACACAGGAGGGCTGGCACCAGGCGATATTTCTACCAGATCAAGACCTGCCTGATCAGCCATTCTTAAGCCTTCTGCTACGGATACAACCCCAATCATGTTGCCATTGGCATCAATTAAACGGATTGAGGGGGAAACGATTTCGCGGTTTACGCGGGGTTCATCTTGCTTGCTCATATGCAAGCGGTCTCGAGTAAATTCAAACAAAACTCCATTCGTAGTTGGAAAATAATAATGTAACCCAAAAAGGTTAACAACCCCTTTGCGGAGGGTTCTTAATGACCCTAAACGACATGGAAATCAAGTGAAATGTGTGTTTTCCTGTATTGGCCGGTATTTTTAAAAAAACTTAACATGCTAGTTGGTACATTATATGGTTAATATGGCTTAACTTTATATCGTTGCCTTGAGAGTAATTATGAGCGTTCTGACAAATAAAATGCGCCTATCAAATATGGCACACAATAATCCGCTGGTAACGGGCGATGAGAAAATCGCCGTATTTGGCGCAGGTGGCCAGATTGGCACAAAGTTAAAACCTCTGCTTGAGGAACTGTATCAAGGTAAGGTTTTATATTGCGACGCTCCGGGGTTAGCTGAAAAGAAAGGCATGCTGCCTGTAGATATTACAAATCCTGAAAAAGTCACTGCATTTATTAAAGAGAACAATGTTAAGGCCGTCATCAACCTTGCTGCGCTTCTTTCTGCGGCTGCGGATGAGCATCCTGAGCTTGCCCGCAAAGTGAATTTATTTGCGCCTTTGCAGCTTATGGAGATTTGTCATAAAGAAGGCGTGAAGCGTGTAATGATGATGAGTTCTATGGCGGCGCAGGAATTCTCTCCACATCCTGATGACACAGATGAAATTAAGAAGATGCGCGCAGCTTTACAGGAAGAGGCGTCTACATCGTTGGTTTCAATTCCTAAGGGGTCTTATGGCCGCGCTAAACTTGCTATGGAATTGCAGGCAAGTTTGTATCACGATTTAGGGCTGGGTGTTGTTATCCCGCGCCTTGCCGGTGTGCTTAATGCACATACCCCATGGCCTTCCAACGGTACCACGGAGGAGTTGGATAAACTCGTCGTGGCTGCTGCCATACATAAAGTTTATGGTGAAAAGTGGCAGGACGAACTGCAAAAACGTTTGCAGAAATACCACCCTGAAGCTGCTACCAAGGGGCATTATATTAAAGATGGTGCGTATGTGCCGGAAGTTTCGGCGGACGCCACATTTGATATGGTGGATGGAAAGACGCTGCCGGAAGCAGTGCTTATGACCATGCATCGTGATTTGCATAAAAATAAATTTGAGCCGATTGTGAATGTATCTGAATACACTATAAGTATGGGGCAGGCGGCAGAAATTTTAAAATCCTTAGATAGTCAATTACCTGTTAAATTTGCTGCGTCAGAAGAGCAAGGTCTGGACGCAGGAAAAATGAAGCGTGCGAAAGACTGGTCGGCATCACAAAACACAACCACCACTAAAAAAATTATTGGTGAGTTTCAGGAAAGGCCTGCACTCAGCAGCATCCGAGATGCCTATAATAATGCTGTATCTGCTTTGAGGGCGGAGCGGATGGCGGAAATGGATGGTGCTGTTGCGCCAAGGCCAGATGGTAAGCAGGCGTTGGGTTAGGTCGGCATCTTACCTTCATCAAGCAACGCTTTCAGCGCTTCATCAAATTTAGCCACCTGCTGTTGCTCGCTGCCCAAGCGGCGGATGGAGACGGAGTTGTTTTCCGCTTCCTTCGCACCCACCACGAACATGACTGGTACTTTTTTCAAGCTGTGGTCACGCACCTTGTAATTGATTTTTTCATTGCGCAGGTCAAGGTTGGCACGGATGCCAGCCTTCTTCAGGTCATCACACACTTTCTGCGCATAATCATTAGCCGCATCGGTAATGGTGGTAACCACCACCTGCGTTGGCGCAAGCCACAGCGGGAATTTTCCTGCGTGTTCTTCAATCAGAATGCCTATGAAGCGTTCCAGCGAGCCAAGGATAGCGCGGTGGAGCATCACCGGGCGGTGTTTTGCGCCGTCTGCACCCACATATTCAGCGTCTAAGCGTTCTGGCAACACAAAATCGACCTGCAACGTGCCGCACTGCCAATCACGGCCAATAGCATCACGCAGTACGAATTCTAATTTAGGGCCATAAAACGCGCCTTCACCCGGGTTGAGCGTCCATTCCAGACCGGTGGCGTTTACGGCTTCTTTCAGGGCATTCTCGGCCTTGTCCCATGTCGCATCCTCTCCCGCACGCACGGGCGGGCGGTCAGAGAATTTTACTTTCACATCGGTGAAGCCAAACGCCTTATACACTTCCTGCAACAGTGCGCAGAAGGCGATGGTTTCGCTGGTAATCTGGTCTTCAGTGCAGAAAATATGTGCATCATCCTGCACGAAACCGCGGATACGCATAATCCCATGCAAAGAGCCTGATGGTTCGTTACGGTGGCAGGAGCCGAACTCAGCCATACGCAGTGGCAATTCGCGGTATGATTTCAAACCCTGGCGGAAAATCTGCACGTGGCACGGGCAGTTCATCGGCTTCACACACAGGTGGCGGTCTTCATCGGAAGGCGCCACAAACATATTCTCACGGAATTTTTCCCAGTGGCCGGAAGCCTCCCACAGTGCGCGGTCAACCAGCGTTGGCGTGCGCACCTCAATATAACCATTAGTTTGCAGTTTGCTGCGGATGTAATTTTCAATGGTGCGGTAGAGTGTCCAGCCCTTATCATGCCAGAAGATCATACCGGGGGAATGTTCCTCAATATGGAAGAGTTCCAGCTCTTTGCCCAGCTTGCGGTGGTCGCGCTTTTCGGCTTCCTCTAATTGTGTGAGGTAATTCTTCAGGTCTTTTTCGCTTGCCCACGCCGTGCCGTACACGCGCTGGAGCATTTCATTGCGGTGGTCACCGCGCCAGTATGCGCCCGCCACTTTCATGAGTTTGAAGGCGGTGCCGATTTTGCCGGTGCTTGGCGCATGTGGGCCTCTGCACAAATCAATAAATTCACCTTGGCGGTACAGCGAAATATCTTCATTCGCAGGAATGGAGGCGATGATTTCTGCCTTATATGCTTCGCCCATATCCTTGAAGAATTTTACCGCATCGTCACGTTTCATCACTTCGCGGCGGATATTTTCGTTACGGGCTACGATCTCTTTCATGCGCGCTTCAATTTTTACCAAATCATCCGGCGTGAAGGGCGTTTTGCGCGCAAAGTCATAATAAAAGCCGTTTTCAATGGCAGGGCCGATGGTCACTTGCGTATCGGGGAATAATTCCTTCACCGCCTCAGCCAGAATATGCGCCGTATCATGGCGGATGAGCTCTAAACCCTCAGCATCCTTACCTGTGATAATGGCGATGGAGGCATCCTGCTCAATTGGCAGGTATAAATCCTTAAGCTCACCATTCACGCGGATGGCAAGGGCAGCCTTGGCAAGGCCAGCACCAATGGATGCAGCAATTTCCTCGCCGGTGACGGGTGAGGGATATTCGCGTTTAGAGTTGTCGGGTAGGGTGATAGTAACCATTTATAAATCCAATAAACGTCATTCCGGCGAAAGCCGGAATCCAGAGCCATAGTTATTAATGTTTGGACACAAAAAGTCTACTGACTTTTTGTTTTTCTGGATTCCGTGCTCGTGTTTCTGCTGAAACACTCCACGGAATGGCTGGCTGGTGTGGCGAGGGGCAAAAGAAAAGGCCGGAGGGGGGTGCCTCCGGCCTTGTATTGCTTAGTGGTTTATTAAATTAGAATCCTTGCTGCTGTGCTGGTTTTCCGCTTCCCTGTGTTTGTTGCAGCAACAGTCCAGAGTCAGTTCCAGTGTCTGCGCTGGTAACAGAGTCATAACCGGTTACCGTACTTACAGGTTTAACGTCGAAACATATCTTCAGGGTTCTCTGTGGGTGACAGTCAAAACATACTTTGTTAATGGTTCCTTTGGCTCCGCCATTTTTTGCAAACGTTGTAGCCACATCGCCTGCTAGCGCATTAAGCTGCCTTGTTATATCCCTTGGTGTCAGGTCATATGCTGCGCCACAATAATACTTCAAAGTTGGGTCATTTGGGTTGCCGGTACCGAAGCTTTTAACTGTTAGAGTTCCATCAGCTGCTAGCGTGCCCTTAACATTGCTAACCATTTGTGCGTTTGCAGAAACTGTACCTGCGATAACAATAGCTGCAAAGCTCATCAATAAGTTTTTTGTATTCATTTTCATAAATGCTCCGTTGGTTTTTATTATTACGAATATGGAGCTACCCCCTCCATATACTGCCCTCAATACTAATTAAAAAAAGTTAATTTATAATGTTAATTTTATTAATTTTTCTTAAATATTATTCAGAAGAATTACGAAACTACATTAGGAATGTTACAGCCAGATGTCATTCATGTGACAATTTGATGAAGATTTTGAGAAAAACAATATAACTAATTGTTATATATGGATAATAATGCTTATTATTGTGTGTATTGTATTATCTAATACACCCTATCTTCCGGCGGCACGCTCTTGATTTTCTGCGTTTTTGGCTCGGTGTAATTCATGCGCACCTTAGTGGTGGAGTGGCGCACATTGCCGTTATCATCCACCGCGCCAAGGCTGTGGGTCAGCCATTCGGTATCATCTCTTGCGGGGTAGTCCTGCCGCCAGTGGGCACCGCGGCTTTCCGTGCGTTCAAGCGCGCAGGCGATGGCTACTGTTGCCTGACGCAGCAGATTATCAGTTTCCAGTGCGCCTACCATTTCATTGTTCCAGATGCGGGAGGTATCAGAAATAAGCAAATCCTCCTGCATTTTCTTCCAGAGTTGGCGCAGTTTTTGTTGGCCTTCTTCTAATAGGTCATAGGTTCGGAAAATGCCTGCATGGGTTTGCATAGCGTGCTGCAGTTCCTTACGAATGGCGGCGGTTTTGCTACCGCCGCGTGATTGTGAGAATGCCTCCAGCCTGCTGAAGCTTGGCTCTAGCTGGTGGCTTTGTATAGGTTTGTGTGCCTGTGCTTTCTTGGCATGAAGTGCAGCGTGTGTTCCCACAGATTTGCCGAACACCACCAGTTCCAGCAGGGAATTGCAACCCAGCCGATTTGCGCCGTGCACAGAGGTACAGGCAGCCTCGCCTATGGCGTATAAGCCATGTATCACTTCCCCATGCACATTCGTGGGAATTCCGCCCATCGTATAATGCACCGTCGGCAGCACGGGGATATATTCTTTTTCCACATCAATACGGGCGAAAGTTTTGGCAATATCGCGGATGGAAGGTAGCTTGGTATCAATTACATTTTTATCCAGATGTGTGAGGCTTAAATGCAGATGGTCGCCGTCTTTGCCGCAGCCGCGGCCTTCCAGTATTTCCTGTGTCATAGCGCGGGCAATCACATCACGTGAGGCCAGCTCCATCCCATGCGGTGCATAACGCTCCATGAAGCGTTCGCCATGCTTGTTCAGAAGGATTGCACCTTCACCACGCGCCCCTTCGGTAATTAGCAAACCTGTGCCATATAATCCGGTGGGGTGGAACTGCACGAACTCCATATCTTGCAGCGGCAGGCCAGCGCGCAGCACCATGCCGCCGCCATCACCGGTGCAAATGCTGGATGCGGTGGTGGAGGCATAGGCCTGACCGAACCCGCCAGTGGCGATGACGGTACTGTGTGCCTGAAAGAGGTGCAGTTCGCCCGTAGCCAGTTCCCATGCCAGCAGGCCACGGCAGATATTTTCATCATCAAACACCAAATCCAGTGCCATAAATTCCGAGAAGAACTCAACTTTCTGGCGTACGGCCTGCCCATACAGTGTATGCAGCAGGGAATGCCCCGTGCGGTCAGCCACCGCGCAGGCGCGGTAGGCGGGGCCGCCCTTGCCAAAATCTGTATGCTGGCCGCCATAGGCGCGTTGGTATATCTGGCCGTTTTCATCACGGGTAAAGGGCATGCCCATGGCATCCAATTCCAGAATGGCGGCGGGCGCGTGTTCGCACATGAAGGCCACTGCATCTTGATCTGCAAGCCAATCAGCACCGCGGATAGTGTCATACATGTGCCACTGCCAATTATCTTCCACGCGGTTTCCAAGGGCAGCATTGATGCCGCCTTGCGCGGCTACCGTATGGCTGCGGGTAGGGGGCACTTTGGAAATACAGGCAACACTTGCGCCTTTATCAGCAGCAGCAATGGCTGCTCTCAGGCCTGCACCACCTGCGCCGATAATCAGCACGTCATGGTTATGGATGGTGTATTCGTATGTGGCCATAAGGAAGGGTTTGTTACAACCAGTATAGTGACAAAGCAAGAATATGCGTTATGCTTCCGGCATGAAACTGGACAAAACATACCTGAATACGCTGGTTAGCAGGGCTTTAGCTGAAGATATAGGGGCAGGGGATATTACCTCTACGCTTACCATTCCAGTGGAGTCTGTTGCTGAAATGCAGCTGTTAGCGCGGCAGGAAATGGTGGTGTGTGGGGTTGAGGTTCCGGAGATGGTGTTTCATCAGATTGATGCATCGGTGCAGGTTCAAGCCCATGTTTCCGATGGCGAGCGTGTGCAGGCTGATACAGTGCTTGTATCCCTAAAAGGCAATGCGCGAATGTTGCTTACTGGCGAACGCACAGCGCTCAATATCATGCAGCGCATGAGTGGTGTTGCCACGCTTACGCGCAAATATGTGGATGCGATAAAAGGTACAAAAGCAGTTATTTTAGACACACGGAAAACCATCCCCGGCTTGCGTGTTCTGGATAAATACGCGACGCGTTGCGGCGGCGCAGAAAATCACCGTATGCGGCTGGATGATATGGTGCTGATTAAGGATAATCATATTGCAGTTTGCGGCAGTATTGCCAATGCGGTTGAGTCAGCACGTGCAGGCACAAAAGTTCCTATCGTCGTGGAATGCGACACCCTCACGCAAGTACAGGAAGCGCTGGCCGCAAAGCCCCACCGCATATTGCTGGATAATATGGATAACGCCATGCTGCGTGAGGCGGTAAAATTATCCGCAGGCAAAGTACCGCTGGAAGCTTCCGGTAATGTATCGTTGGAAACTGTGCGAGGAATTGCCGAAACTGGAGTGGATTATATTTCAGTTGGAAAGATTACCCACTCCGCACCATCGGTGGATATTGGCGCGGATATAAAGGTGTCATTCTGAGCGAAGACCGCAAGGCCGAAGTTGAAGAATCTGACAATTATAGAATGAGATCCTTCGATTCGCTACGCTCACTCAGGATGACAAAACATCACCAACTCTTGCCATAACGCGCGGCGTATTTGTCGGTCACGCGGTCGGTTTTTACTACGATGCTTACATCGGTGGTGTTGTATTCAGGATCGATCACCGCACCTGAGCCAATATAGCCACTTAAGCGCAGATATCCCTTAATGAGTGCAGGCAGTGAAGCAAAGGCACGTTTTGCATCGACTGCTTCCTTGGGCATACGGTTCATTTCAATATAACGGCTTTTGAGGGCAACCGGACATAATTCTGGCGGTGCCAGATGATAATGATGCAGGTAGGAAAGTGCCATGGCGTGATCATCCGGATTGGTGCCATGGAAGCTGGCGCAGCCAAACATGAGCGCAATCTCAAATTTTGCCACATACGCGCCGATGCCACGCCATAAAAGCTGCATCACGGCGCGGTTGCGATAATTGGCATCAACGCATGACCGGCCAACTTCAAGTATTTCGCCTTGCAGGTTTTTGATGGCGGTAATGTCATACTCTCCATCGGTATAAAATCGGCCAATCTTTTTCATACCTTCGCGGCGCAGCAATCGGTATGTGCCAACTACTTTATAGCTTCCGTCTGGCTGATGGTCGATAACCAGCAGGTGATCGCAGGCCGTATCAAAAGCATCCACATCAAGGCGAGTCTTGGAAATCTCATCGGTGAGTGGTGCACCCATTTCTTCAAAAAATACGCGGTAGCGCAATCCTTGTGACGCCACAATATCTTCAGCGCGGCTGGCCACAAACACTTCAAGTGTCCCTGCTTTTAGATCTTCGCCTAGATCGTATAATGGAATGATTTTTGAAATAGGATGTGTTTTGTTTTTCTCTGATTGCTGCTGCATGCACTCACTGATTATTTTTTTTGTTTGTCGTCATCGAGTGGCACAGCATATAGCTCAAGCCTGTGATCTACCAGCTTATACCCTAATTTTTTAGCAATTTCTTTCTGAAGGTGTTCAATTTCATCATTATTGAACTCAATAACTTTACCGGATTTCAGATCAATCAGGTGATCATGATGATCTTCGGAGGTCTCTTCATAGCGCGCCCTGCCATCACCAAAATCATGTTTTTGCGTGATGCCGGCTTCTTCAAACAGGCGTACAGTGCGATATACCGTTGCGATGCTGATATGGGAATCAATCGCAGAGGCACGCTTATAAAGCATCTCTACATCTGGGTGGTCGGTAGAATCTGACAACACCTTGGCAATGGTGCGCCGCTGGCCGGTCATTTTCAGACCCTTCTCAACGCACTTTGCTTCGATGCGCGATACATTGCTTGGCACGGTTTTGCTCCTGTGTTATGACTGCAAGCAATCTACACAGAAATTACATGAAGGCAAGTTTTAGCCAGTTTTTAATGTTAACCTGTTAAACTATATCAAATAAATAAATTATTTGGAAATTTCATGCGCCTGCGTTGTGACAATAACAAACAAGGTTTTACCTTAGTAGAAATTTCTGTGGTCATGGTTATTATTGGGCTGTTGGCGGCAGGCATTCTGGTTGGTAGCAGTATCATGAAAAGTGCGGAGCTGCAGAAAGTTGCTTCTAATTTCATTAAGTTCCGTGATGCCACCAAGCAATTCCACGACAAATACAAATATTTCCCGGGGGACTTTCCTGAGGCAGCCAGTTTTTGGGAACTGGCTGATGTATGTGGTGGTAATCCGACGGATCCTGTGAAGGCAACCTGTGATGGTAATGGTGATGGTGTTGTGGGAGGATCTGTAGGCAATCCTTTGCAGTTTGGTGCGGAATTCAGGGAGCCTTTATATTTCTGGCAGCATCTTACAAATGCAGGTTTTCTTGAAGGGGCATATACGGGTCGTGGAGCTACAGGTGGTTCTGACTGGTGGGATCCCGGGGTAAACCTGCCGATAGGTATGGACGAAAATTCCGCATACACATTTTCCTATTCAGCACACGGAACAACAGCTTATGGCATCGTTTATCCGGAAATTGGCAACGTAGATAATTATACCTTCGAACTCAATTATGGGCATGTTATTGTATATGGAAATCCGAGGGATATAGGCAATCGCCGCACGGCATCAGGCATGGCGTTGAGTGGTGCAGAAGCATTATCACTTGATCAGAAGATTGATGATGGCAAGCCAGGCCTTGGCAATGTAGTTACCATTCCCAAAACACAAGACGGTGGTTCTACCTATTTATGTGTGGACAGCACAAATGCCACATCGGCAGTGTATGTTACCTCATCAGATGCAAAAAGGTGCTCAATCATATTTATTACGGGGCTTTGAGGTGTGGTGGTCTTATGTTGAATAGGAAAAACGGTTTTACACTTATTGAGTTATCGATAGTGCTGGTCATTATAGGGTTGGTTATTGGTGGGGTGCTGGTTGGCAGGGATATGATTCGCAATGCGGAGCTTCAGCAAGTGGCCTCCAGCTTCCTTAAATTCCGTGATGCGGTGAAGCAGTTTAAGGATAAATACAAATACCTGCCGGGGGATATGCCAACGGCGACTGATTTCTGGGGAACAGGCGTATGCACATCTGACCCATCTGATACGCCGTTGACGGTTACCTGCAATGGCAATGGAAATGGTAAGATTGCCGAAGCCTCTGATCTTCTTGGTTTATTGGATATTGCAGAGGCAATGGATATCGAAGAAGCACTTTATGTGTGGCAACATCTTACTAATTCAAAGTTTCTTGAAGGTGCCTATACGGGACGGTATTCCGCAGGAACAAACAGATGGAAGTCAGGAGTGAACATACCCAAAGGTATGGATAATGCCGGTTTTGCGTTTTATTTTTCAGAAAATCTACCTTCGCCACTTGCATATTCATTTCATGATGCTTCTTATGGCGGGGTAATTATTGGAACTACACCTGTAGTCAATAGCGGCCATATCATATCATTTGGCAAAGCTACCGTTAACTACAATGGTAATGACTTTGCACCTGTGGGCGGTGTATTAAGCGGTGCAGAAGCCTTCGCGATTGATACTAAAATTGATGATGGAAAGCCAGCCACTGGAAATATAATAACACCGTCAGTTATTGAAGGAGGGTCGGCTGCCTATTGCTCTTCTGGCCATGTATCAGCATCAACCTATATAGTAAATAAAGATAATCGATATTGTTTCTTATTATTTGTTACTGGGTTATGAAATAGGCACATATGAGAAAAATAACTTCGTATAAACGTGATAAAGGCTTCACACTGCTGGAGCTTTCTATTGTGCTGGTGATTATTGCGCTGATTGCTGGCGGTGTGCTTGCTGGTCGCACTATGATTCGCTCGGCGGAACTTCAGGCAGTTATCAAGGAATATGATTTTTACGTGAAGGCGTTGCATGAATTTAATACGAAATATGCTCAGCTTCCGGGGGATTTTTCTGGTGCAGAGGATATGTGGGGTGAGATAACACTTTACGCAGATTGTGATGCAAACAACGTGGGCTATTGGTCGGGCGGTATAAACAGCGAGGGTATTGACGCAACACAAACCTGTAATGGCGATGGCAATGGACGTATAGGAAGTTCAACAAGCGCAGGAGTGCTGAGTGATACTCATGAGTGGTGGTACGCATGGCAGCACCTCTCTAATGCCGGATTAATTGATGGAAAATACACTGGTGGACGATCATCAACAGATACGGCAGGTGAGGCAGAACTAAATATCAACGTGCCAAGTTCAAAGTTTCCATCCGGCGGCTGGACATTGTTTTACATGCAGCAGATTGCAGATTCTGCGGATTTGCATGGTGAGCCAACGGGTGGCTATGGCCATATGCTTTCTTTTGGTAAACCTGCGTCCGGCACTTACACACGTGGTGGAATTATGTCGCCAATTGATGCGTTGGACATTGACAGCAAGATGGATGACGGCATGGCAGGCATGGGCAAAGTGCGTGCTTGGAAACAGGGCTACCTGCCAAGGTGCACAACAAATGATGGATTGAAAACAACACAGCAATACAAAACTACCGTAAGTGGCGTACCACATACTGATCCCGATTGTTCCTTGTTATTCATATTAGGATTCTAGCTTATGCAAAAACATGGTTTTACACTACTGGAAATGGTGATTGTGCTGGTGGTGATTGCCCTGACCACGGGCGGTATTATTTTTGCCCGTGATATGATTCGCAATTCTGAGCTTCGTGCAGCTATTGATGAATCACAATATTACATTCAGGCGCTAAATGCATTTAAGGATAAATATGGCCAGATGCCAGGTGATTTCAATACGGCCACATCCATATGGCCAGCTGCCCATGCAGATAAAAATACCTGTATAACTACTATCACAAACCTGAAAAGAACCTGTAATGGCGATGGTAGTGGCTGGATTGCGGATCAGCTAGATTCTAGAGCATTCTTTGAGCAATTTCGCGCATGGCAGCATTTGCGTCTTGCGGGTATGATAGAGAGCGAAATAACCCCTATCTCTTCAGCAGGTGCTGACCAGCGCAAAACCGTTGGCTATAATATACCCGCTTCTAAGCTGGGAGGTGCTGGTTGGGGGATTGTTGGGCTTCCCGTGGAGTATGTTAAGGCTAATGATACGCTGGTCAATTATACAGAGAATGATGTTCCTCCGAACCATGTGCTGGTGCTGGGGGGGAATTATTTTGATGATCATATGGGGCCAGCGCAGAAATATGTTGTTACTCCGGCCGAAGCAAAATCCATGGATAATAAGGTGGATGATGGCAGGCCTACTCTGGGTAAAATGGTAGTACAGAAAGACTGGTATGGGTATGACTGTTCCACCAGCGATGCCATTACCACTATATATAATCTTTCGGCTGCTGATGTGCGTTGTACGCCAATCTTCAAAACCGGCCTGTAAGTCGTATGTTCATACCTGTTGTTAAGCTTGTACTGATTGCGCTTACTGCACTGCTTTTTATTGTGCCAGTATGGGTAAGCCACGCACTTAAAAAGAAACATGTCCGTGATGAGCTTATCCAGCGTTTTTGTAAGCTGCTGTTATTGATTGTTGGTATCAAACTGAAGGTACATGGGAAGATAAGCAATCACCGCCCATTACTGGTGGTGAGCAATCATCTGACCTATATGGACATACCGGTGATGGCTAGTCAGTTTCCCATGCGTTTTACGCCCAAAAGCGAAATTGCAAAATGGCCAGTAATTGGCTTTATATGCCGCATAACGGATTCTGTATTTGTAGAGCGCAAACCTGGCAAGGTAAAAGATACGGCGGATGCGCTGCATAAAGTATTGCAGCAGGGCGAGGTGATTTCATTTTTTCCAGAATCCACCACAGGTAATGGTGTGCATGTCCTGCCGTTCAAATCCAGCTTTTTTAGTTTGGCTGAGGAAGAATTTAACGGCAAAAAATTGCATGTTCAGCCCATAGCCATGACGTATACGCGGGTGCGTAATCTTCCGGTGGATTCTCGGCTGTGGCACCAGATTGCGTGGTATGGCGATGCTGAGTTAGTACCGCATCTCATGGATTTCTTGAGGCTTGGGCCCATGCAGCTTGAAATGCATTTTCTGCCCACGGTGAGCATGGAGCAATTTGCTGACAGAAAAGAAATGGCGCAGCATTGCCAGCAGGTCATTACTGGCGTTATCGATGAAGTACGCGAGAACGGGCATCTTTCCCGCGCCTAGTGCAAATCCGAAGCGGTGCTTTCCAGAGCGTTTATATCAAAATTGTAGCGTGCCTTGAGCATGGCCGAAAGAGTTTCGCTCGGTCTTTCTGCATGGCCGTTATACACAATATTGCCGTATTGTTCGGGATGGGTAAATCCTCGTTTTTTGCGTAATAACACACGCAATTTCTTCAACGTGCACAGCATGACACAGTGCGATTTGCGACCGCGCGTATCCTCATAAAATATGAGATACAGCGGCATTTCGCCCAATTGTACGCAGCGTATGAGGTGGTATGTTTTTTTATCCATAAAAATCAAAAAGATATAATATATTGTATGCAATATATTGTTAACAAGAGCTTAAGATATGCCTGTTATATTAATAATGGTCATTAACAGGAGGCCGTTATGGTAAATGCTATCAATGCCGCCCTTTCGGGTCTGAGTGCCGCCAGCAGGCGTGTGCAGGTGAGTGCAGCGAACATTGCAAACCAGCAGAGCACCAAAACCGTTGTAGATGGTAATGTTGTAAACAGCCCCTATGTGGCGCAGCGTGTGAAGCAGGTATCACTTGCTGGCGGCGGTGTTATTACGCAGGTGAGGGATGTAAACCCCACATCAACGCCATTATTTGATCCGGATGATCCGGATGCAGATGCCAATGGATTCGTAGCATATCCTAATGTGAAGCTGGAAAATGAGATCGTAGAGCAAAAAATTGCAAGTTACGATTATAAGGCCAACCTGAAAACCATCAAGGTTCAGCAGGAGATGGAACAGAGCCTGCTGGATATTTTAAGCTAGATTTTTTGCTTGCTGGTGGTTCCTGCCATCATAGGAAGGCCAGGATTTGGATTTGCATCTATGGAAACATCATCACCCGACATGGCAATTTTACCACGGATACCTGCAATCACTTCGTTAATGCCAGGTGGCACAGAATTAGCCTGCTGGCGCAGGTCACTAAACATACTAGAGGCTCTCTCACGAGAGGCGGCAACGCGCCCACGCAAAGCGGAAACCCTGTCTTGTACGTTTGTATCCAGTAAGGCCGTCGCCATGAAATTCCCCGTAGGTTTTTTTGTTACTCTTTTTGTACCATATATGCTTCTTTGAACAAAACAAAACCGACGGCACGAATATTGCAATTGTGTGAAAGTTGATTTTTAACATGTCAGAAGTAAATGGATAATTAGACTATGGCACCTACAAAACCTTTTGAAGAATTGCATATACCACGCAAACAACAGCCTGATATTATTGGAAAATATAAGGTATACAGTGCTGCGGGCGAATGTGTAGAGGTATCGGCGGGTACGGTTATAGAGGCACTGGAAACCAGTGGGGTAAAAGATCCTGTAAAGGTGGAACGCGCGCTTCTTTCTTCCATTGGGATTATTCAAATGAATGCACTGTCTAAGCCGGTTCAGTCTACCGAGCAAGCCGCGCCTGCTACTTAGTCTTAAACGGCCACATCATTTGACCAATGAAGTCATTGGGAATGTAGCTGCCTGGTACCCCGTAGCGATCAGGCAATTTTTTTTCTGGCATGTAGAATGTGCCAAACATTACATCAAATAGTGGGATGGTGGGAGCAAAATTCTTGTCCATGCCTTCCTGCTGTGAGGTGTGATGCCAGCGATGGAATACTGGGCTTGCAAACACATATTTGAATGGCCCAAACGTCCAGTTCAGGTTGGCATGTACCATAACTGAATATAACATATTGAATACAGCAAGCGCGCTTAGACATGCAGGTGAAAATCCGATAAGCAACATCAACGCATCCACCAAAGCAAATGCCAGAAATGTATTTACAGGATGAAAGCGATAGGTGGAAAGCCAGTCTAGAGTTTCAGATGAGTGGTGGATGGCATGGTATTTCCATGCGGCGCCTGTATGGAAAAAACGATGAATCCAGTACAATAAAAAATCAGACAGTACAAACATCATCGCGATTTGTAACCACAGTGGAAGCGAGGAAAGTGGGCCATATCCATTGACAAAATGGCTGGAGATAACCTCCTTTGATTCACCATAAAACATCAGGCTGCTACCTGCTATAAGGAAAGCAAGTCTTGCGATGCTATTCAGAATGGGTATCACAAAGTAATATACAAGATCCGTGACCATGCCTTTGCGTATAATGGGCTGATTTTTATTGCAGGCCATTGTGTAGGCAAGGATTGGAAAAATTATAGAAAAGGCAATCGCCCAAACAGATAGGGTTGTCCACATTCCCAGAATTTTCTCGATTGTCATAATACCTCAAAATGCCATTTTTTGCATAATACCGAGGTTATGTTAGTAATAGGTAAACTTACTTCCGGCGGGATTTATTGGTTTTCTTGCGCCGTGGAAACAAATACGTATCCATAATATGCCGCTTTAGATCCCGAAGCACATTTTCGGGCGGTGAAATGGTAAAATACTTAAGAAGTATATAGCGCTCGGCGTCGATAATTTCCTGAAAGAAAAACCGCTCCTTGCGTGAGCGCAGCAGCATGCCGGTCTGCAAATTCTCCTGATAAAGTATATGCTTAAGCGCGCGTAGCAGGCATAATTCATTGGCGGGAGCGGAGAGAGACAGTAAGTCATCGTTGTCATTAGATGCAACGGGGAGGAAATGTAAGCCGTGAAAAACACCTACATATTGCATGCGCAAACTATATATCAAACCACATATAGCGTCAATAGCAGGATTGCAGGCAACAAAAAACCCGCCCCATTGCTGAGGCGGGTTTTTTCTGTATAAGCAAACTACCTAGCAGAGGTAAGTTCGGTTTCGATATCAGTAAATGTAGTGCCAAGCGCGCCACCCAGTGCCTGCAGTGCCACAATAATTGCTACAGATACCAGCGCTGCAATCAAACCATACTCAATGGCGGTTGCACCTTCTTCATTTTTGAATAAGCGAATCATCGTTTTCATAAAATATGCTCCTAAGATAAAGTTTATCGCTGAAAAAATCAGCTAGTGACAGAATAACAAAATAAAATAGTCAAAGCAAGTCAAAAGATATGTTTTTATTTATATAAATCAAAAGGTTTTTACAAAAATACAGGATAAATTTTATTATAATTATAATAAAATTTTATGTATCTACTTCTAGCGGGGCGAGTTAAGCAAAGAATGTTTAATTTGAGGTTAACGAAGAATCCCGGTAATTGCACCGAATACGTTATTTGCCGAACTTGTGCCGATGCTTTCAACACTGGATATGATAACAATTGAAATCAGTGTTCCTATCAGGCCATACTCAATGGCGGTCGTGCCGCTATTATCATTGAGTAGCGTACGTATCGTTTGCAATGAATCCTTATGGTTTCGAATATACATCAGCAGCCCACCCAGCCCAATTTTAATATATTTCCAATCATTATTCCATTAATATATTAAATTATAATTAACATATTTATGTCAAAATTGAGGTAATTACAAAATGGCTCAGAAAGGCACAGTAATAGATGCCAATTTTTCCGGAAACACTGGAAAATCTTGAAAAAGGCACGGTTCACGAGCTGAACCTGGCGCCATATTCCATCACGCGTGAAGATATGCAAACCATTATCCGCGTATTGCCACATAATACGTCAATGAAGGCGATTATTCTTGGTAGTTGCCAGTTTGACCGCGAATTGCTTGAGGCATTTGCAGACGCTCTTAAGCATCACCCATCGATTGTAGAGCTTTCACTTGGGCAGAATAATGACATAGGCGATCACGGTGCCAAGGCAATGGCCTCTGTGATAGAGCACAGCAAGTCACTTGCATCGTTGCATATGTGTAAGTCTAATATTGGGGATATGGGCATTCGTGCGCTTGTGAGAGCGCTTAAGCATAATGGTTTGCTGAATATCCTTGATTTATCTGATAATAAAATCAGTGATGATGGTGCCGCGGTAATCGCTGAAGTTTTTAAGGAAAATATTGCTCTCACGCGACTGAAGCTTGATGGCAATCGCATTGGTTATGCCGGTATCACCGCACTTACCAAAGCCCTTACCGGCAATCAGACGCTTGTTGAATTTACTATGATGAACAACAAGGCAACAGAAGATTTAACCGCAGGTATTGAGAAAGCGTTTGAAGCCAGCAAAAATATTATCAACCTGAAGATTAGCGGCAGCCGCGTGATTGACGCGTGCCATAAAAATAAACAGACCGTGATGCAGATGTTAGAAAGGCTCCAGCGACAACCTATTTACTCATTGCCGCCGGAAGACATACAGCAGATTAAAGACAGGGTGTATTCCATCGCTTATGTAGCCGAGCAGGATTTGCGCGTGCCACGGTACAAAGTGCTTGAGTTGCTTTCGAGTATTCAAAAAACCCCCGCAAGGCAACTGGTAGCTGTTTAGCACCAGAGTTTTTCCAGTATACCCAATCCATCCCTGAATTGTTTTAGTGTGGCAGCGCTATTTTTGCTGGTTAGAAGGCTTGCGGGTTTTTTCAGGAACACGGGGCGCTCATTAAATATGCAGATATTCATCACCAGCGAGGTGTTTCCGCTGCGGGAAAGATGCGCCAGCGCAGTCTGATATTCTTCTTCGCGGGCGCTTAGCCATATATTGTCATGCAGCTTCAGTTCAGTGCCGCCGAGATGCGCGGTATCAATGGCTCGCACGCCTGGTGCGCCAAACCGGAGTGTGTAGAGCCAGCGAAGATGCACGCCGCACCAATGCTGTTTTTTGGAAATCAACTCACGTTTAAGGCATAAATCCAGCGCTTCGGTAGTTTCACCGGAGAGGCGTTTCATGACCAGTTCTGCAGTGCCGCTATCGAGCATAGGCTTGTCGATTTTGGGGCGTCCACGTTTACGGGTTAGCGTGTTGGCATAAGAGATTTTTGATTGCATGGCGGTATTCCTTTATTCCCAGCATCCGCTGATGACGGTGGTTGAATCTATTCTGGTATCGCAAGTATCCAGAGCTTTCCGCTCTTTGATTTTCTTGCGGTAGGCTTTGCGCTCGGCGTAACGGCTGCCTTTTCCTGCTTCTGCTCTCCAACTCGTAGGATGTGCAATGCTGCGTTTTGCCTTTCTTCGCACATAATCGGGATCCATGCCGGCATAATGGCAGACGGTGCGAAAATCATTACTGTTACTGGTAAGCCAGCGAATAGCCTCATGCTTATGCACGAGTGTTTCCGGATTTCGTGAGTTGCTTAGCGCATCCGTCATGGCTTGGGTAATTACCGCAACCCACAAGGCGGTTTCTCCACGTGCGCTATTATAGGGTCCTGTCAACCAGTATTGGTAATCGTGCTTGTTGCGCTTTCGTTTTTTGAGGTTTTGATGTGGAGAACTTTTTGTCTTGGAATGTTGTAAATTATTTGTAGTTAGGCCTTCTGGTTGTTCTTGCATCATTGTATCCTCTCCCAATATTTTTTATTTGCTATGAGGGTATGCGTATTGAATTAATCAAGATATATCTATCTTAATTAAGATATATCCTAAATAAATAAAACCGGAAGGGGAATTTTAGAAAAGATATTCAATTTTTTTGTTAAGGACTAAATATCAGTATGTTGATTATCGTTTTGTCATGAAAGTGTAATAAGTGGCTTCTGTAAATATTGCTGAATTACCCGTATAATAGGCCAATAACTAACATTGGGCTGTTATGGCGCGAATCAAAGTTTTTAGCGATGGTATACCCCCTCGGCGCACGCCCAAGCAGATAGCGCAGGAGCTGCTAAATAATAAACTTGGCTTGCATGGCAACTTGCAGATTGCATTTGATGCAACCTTAACGCCTGAGAGTACCGTTTCCGATTTTCTTCTGGCGCAGAAATATGAAGAAATGTTGGTGCTTATTGAAGATGATATGCGAAAACAGCCGCATAATCAGCAGGAATTAGGGGAAGTATATGATAATATCATGCGCTATGGTATGGTAGGAAAGTGCTCTCAAAAAGATCAAAGGAAATTTGAGGAAGCTATTGCTAATCTTGATAATCGGCGGCCTATACGCAAATTGGTAAATGAGATCTTACCAAAAATTGCAGAGGATCAATCAATAAATCCAATAGAGAGAATTGAAATTAAAAAGGCACAAGAGATGTTGCTTGCTTTGCGTTCCATGATTCAGAAAAAACTGGCGCCCTTAGAATGCGATGATGCAAGGTATCCTGTGCATGATATGGGATCTCTTTTCATAATTGTTAATTTGAATAGCCAGCTTCGTGTGTTTAATAGCTTGGTTGAAACCATTGGTGAGTTAAACAGCGAAATTAATGGCATTTCAGCGCATCGCGCATAGGGCTTACAACAGGCCATGATAGCCGCAATTTTCCTCTGGTTTTCTGGTATCGTCCTGACAGTGCTGTGATTGGTGTTTTCGCTTCCTGTTCCTCACACGCATACGGGCGTGTTTATACCAGCTCTGCTCATCAGCTTCTTTTTCTTCTTCTGTATGGTGTAATTTATCGCGGAAATTAACACCGTGATGGTCGTCCACCAATTGGCCATCGAAATGGGTGGCGTTGATGGCATCGCGCAGCTCGCCCGAGTTATACCATGAAAGGGCAATGCCCAGTTTTCGTAATTCCTCAATGACTTGCTGGGGCAGGGCGACACCATTGATGACGGCTTCTCCCTCACTGATATGCGAAGAAGTATCGGCAATCAATGCTGCCGGCCGGAGATTTCCCAGCGCGTGCATAGGGGTATGGATCATGGCAAAAGCTTGGTTCATGGGAGTATTCTAGCAGGGCATTGGGCTTGTGTGGGTTACAGCATTGTGAAAGCGCATATGACAGATATATGACAACCCCTTCCGGAGCATGCAAAGCCGCAGTATCCTTTGGTTTTAAGGGGAGTACATAATGTCAGAAAAACTACACAAAAACAGACAGTCATTAGACGATTTAACCCACCTCAGCCAGATGGCGCGCAAGATGATGGCGCGGCTGGATGAATTACTGGATACGCCGCAGAAAGACGATGCAGAGCACCTGGGCGGGCGCAATTCACTGGTTTCGGCACTTAATACCTTAACAGGTCTGGTGCTGGCGTTGGAAGCACGGGAACGGGTACTTCTGGAAGGCAGCGCCGATTGTGAGGAAGAAAAGCCTTTGCCACTTTCCGAGGCGGATATTGCTTTGCTGGAACAATTCTTAAGTAAGCAGCAATAGCGCATGACCCATTGGTTTGAGCGGCTGCTGAAAGCCGATTTTACGACCTTCACCGGCAAAACGCTGATGACGGTAAATCCGGGCGCACTTTTCATGCCCAACTGGCATATAGATTTAATAGGCGAATATCTGGAGGCGGTACGGCGTGGCGAAATAAAGCGCCTGATTATCAATATGCCGCCGCGCGCGCTGAAATCCACCTGCGTCACCGTGGCGTGGCCAGCGTGGCTTTTAGGGCATGACCCGAAGTGCCGCATTATTGCCGCCAGTTATTCATCCTCGCTTGCCATCAAGCATTCGCTGGATACGCGGCTGGTGATGGAATCATCATGGTACAAAACTATATTTCCAAATACGCGGCTTGTGCGTGGCCAGAATGAAAAGCGCAAATTTGTAACCACTGGCAGGGGTTACCGCTTCGCAACCTCCGTGGGCGGCAGCACCACGGGCGAGGGCGGCAATATCCTCATCATGGATGATCCCATGAATCCACTGCAAGCAATGAGTGCGGCCAAGCGTGAGCGCGTGGCGGAGTGGTATAGCCATACCTTTGCAACGCGGCTGGATGATAAGCGTAAAGGCGCCATCGTGCTGGTGATGCAGCGGTTACATCAGGATGATTTAAGCGGTGTGCTGCTGGCGCGTGGCGGTTGGGAACATCTATGCCTGCCAGCGATTGCCACCGAAGACAGAATATATGATTTTGGCCGTATGCAAAAAACCATGAAAGAAGGGGAGATGATGCACCCGCTGCGTGAAGACCAAGAAATCATTGAACGTGCCAAAGCGGAGTTGGGTAGCAGCGTATTCGCCGCGCAGTACCAGCAGCAGCCGGTGCCGCAGGAAGGGCGAATGGTGCGGCCGTGGTGGTTTGAGCGCTATAAGGAATTGCCGGAAAAAATTGATCGCGTGGTGCAAAGCTGGGATACTGCCATCAAAAGCGGGCAGGGCAACGATGCCAGCGTGTGTATTACCTTCGGGGAATCAGAAGGTAAAAGCTATGTGCTGGATGTGGCGGTGATGCGCGTGGAATATCCGGAGCTGAAAAAAGCTGTCATCAACATGGCGGAGTTATGGCATCCGGAATCTATATTGATAGAAGATAAGGCCAGCGGCCAGCAGCTCCTGCAGGATATGCGGCGGGAATTCACCTTGCCGGTTATAGGTGCAAACCCGAAGGGTGATAAAATAACGCGCTTTGCCGCCGTGTCCGCCATGTGTGAGGCAGGAAAGGTAATGCTGCCGAAACGTGCCCCGTGGCTCGCCGCGTTTGAGGAAGAGCTATTTTCGTTCCCAGAAGGTAAGAATGATGATCAGGTTGATGCATTTTCGCAGTATCTTGATGCATTGCGGTCACTTAAAAAATACCCCTATATCATCAGAAAAATATAGAAAAACTGCGGCTTACAGCACGAAAAAAATAATTTTATAATTTTAACTTATTATTAAATATAGTGCCGTATTATCATTAATATTAGATAATTAGTTAATTTTAGAGGGTCGTATGTCGCAGGACGTAATTGGTGATTGGGTTGAAAAGGCAAAGCAGGCGGAAGCCGCTGCTGCAAGCCCATCTGGTGTGCGTGTTATCCGCCGTCAGGAAACACAAAGCCGTGGTGCGCAGATCATGGAAATAGCTGAAAAGCTGCGTCCCTGGTTTACTAAGATGTTTGAAGGTGTGCGCGATGAAAACGGCATGCTGGTGCAGCCGGCGCGTATACGCGGAATATCATTGAATGTGGCACAGAGCCTCGTTCAGGAACAAGAATCACAAGCCAGCGCGTAAGACGCTGATACTACCGCAACAGGGGGGATTATGATTGATGTGAAAAAAATAACACCAGAGATGCTTGCACAACATCTGCATGAATATGAGCCTACACTTGTGGCGCAGGTTGACCAGCAGAAGCTTGGCGTTCTGTGTAAAGCTGCGTGTACTTCATTACAACAACAAGATAAAGGCCGAGGCCGATAACGATTTTCCCCGAAGAGCAGAGGCAGTAGAAACTGTCACAAAAAGTTCACTGAGCTGTCATAATAGCGACATGTGAATATGCTAGCCTCCATCATGTAACGTGATGGAGGCCTTTTTTTATGTCCGAACCCTATTCTCCTGATGATTTAGCGCGGCGCCTTAACCAGCGCATGGAAGAATTGATGGTGGAAATCATAGAAATAAAAGTCTATCTGGCCGAGCCGCTTACGGCAGAAGGGCTTGCCATGCTGCCGTTGGGCATTATGGGTGAGGTGATGTCATCAGAGCTGGAACATGAAACCAGCGGATTAATCGAGCAGGCGCATTATATCACGCGTGAAAAAGATGTGAGTAGTTGGGATAAGCTGAAAACATCCGTATATCTGCATAAAAAAATTGCCATGCTGGTGACACTCACGCGTATTATTTCGCAATTACCAGCCAATAGCGCGCAGGCGCGGCTTTCCGTATTCGCGCTGACGGAGCGCATCGCAGAGCAATGCCAGAAAATTGATACGGTGCTGAAGGCACTGGTGTCGGAGAGCATTGAGCCGAGGTTGGTGAAGGTATAAGTGATATTCGTCATTGCGAGGCAAAGCCGAAGCAATCCATCTTCTCATCCTGAGCGTAGCGAAGGATCTTAAAAAAGATTCTTCGGCTTTGCCTCAGAATGAAAAAAAATAAAAATAATTTCATTTTCCCCCTTCCGGTGTGTAACGCTCGCGCGTATTTCTATAAATATAGGCTCGAATTCGTGTGACGAGCGCAACGTTTTATCCCATATATCCGGAGGTATCCATGAAAGCATCTGTCCATGCTGGCCAGAAAGAACATTCGCTCGCGCAAAAAATGCGTACGTTGCTTGGAATGAAAAGCAATCGTGTTTCAGCAACCAAAGACCGCTATGCCGATGTGCTTGGTGGGGTATCTACCCGATCTTATATGGTGATGCCCGGGCAGGCGGTGTGGATGGACAGGGATTACGGCCAGTTCGCGCAGGAAGCCTATGTAAAGAATGTCATCGCCCATCGCGCCATTACCATGATTTCTGCGGCGGCATCTTCCGTGCGCTTGAAATTATACAGCACAAATCCCAAAGGTGTGCGTCGTGAAATAAAACAGCATCCGGTGCTGGCGTTGCTTAAACAGCCAAACCCCCTGCAGGGTATGGGCGAGTTTTTCCAGAATATGCAGCAATACCGGCTTATCAGTGGCAATGCCTATATACAGGCAGTTGGGGTAAAAGATGCGCCACCCACAGAATTGCATTTGCTGCGGCCAGACAGGGTACAGGTAATTGCTGGAAAAGGCACGCTGCCTGCGGGGTATAGATATACCGTTGGGGAGTATAGCAAAGATTTTCCGGTGGACAGGCTTACGGGTGCTTCGCGCATATTGCATATCAAGAATTTTCACCCGCTGAATGACTGGTATGGGCTGTCTCCGGTGGAGGCAGCGGCTTACAGTATTGACCAGCACAACCAGTCCGGTGCATGGAATCAGGCATTGCTGCAAAATGGTGCAAGGCCGAGTGGTGCGCTGGTGGTGCGCGGCGATGCAATGGGGGGAGCAACACTTTCCGAAGAGCAATATAACCGCATCAAACACCAGATAGATGATCAGTTTATGGGTGCAGCAAATGCAGGCAGGCCGATTTTGCTGGAAGGCGGGCTGGATTGGCGGGAAATGAGCTTAACGCCGAAGGATATGGATTTTATTGAGGCCAAACATTCCAGCGCGCGGGATATTGCCCTGGCTTTTGGTGTGCCGCCGCAGTTACTCGGCATTCCCGGTGACAATACCTATTCTAATTTGCAGGAGGCGCGGCTTGCGCTGTGGGAACAAACCATTGTGCCACTGTTGACATGCACAGCGGATGCAATTGAGAATTGGTTGCTGCCGATGTTTGGCGCAGGGCTGGAACTGGTGCCGGATACCGATGGTATATCGGCGCTGGCACTGCGTAATCAGGCCGTATGGGAGCGTGTAGAAAAAGCAAGTTTCTTAACGGAAGATGAAAAACGTGCAGCGGTAGGCTTCGGTCCGAGAACACCTTCCGTTTAATCTATAATTATGCTAGAAACTGACAAAGGTTTTCAGCGAGGATATATGCCAATACGAAACACCAAAAGCCAATATGGCTCGGTTGCAAAATTTCTGCACTGGCTGATGTTTTTGTTGATTGTGGGGTTAATTATTGTTGGTAGCTTCATGGAAGATATTGAACCGATGACGTTGAAATTCCAAGTGTACGGGCTTCACAAATCACTGGGAATTTCTGTGTTGATTCTGGTTGCGGTGCGCCTGCTGTGGAAAATAACCAATACCAGTCCAAGCTTGCCAGCGCATATGAAGCCCATTGAAAAGCTGATGGCACATGCTGGTCACGCGGCGCTTTACCTGCTGCTGATTGCCATGCCTGTATCTGGGTGGGTGATGTCATCTGCTGCGGGTTTTCCGGTCTCTGTATTTGGATTATTTACATTGCCGGATTTAGTTGCGCCAGACAGGCACCTAATGAAGGATATGGAAGATGTACATGAACTGCTGGCAAATGCCATTATGGTTCTGGTATCCATTCATGCGCTGGCGGCACTATTGCACCATTTTTATCACAAAGATAATGTGCTAAAACGTATGCTGCCATTCGTAAAAGTAAAAGAGGATAACAATGCGTAAGATTATACTTGGTTTTGTATTGGCTGTTGGACTTTTTAATGCGGCATCTGCAGAGCCAGTGAAATTTGCGATGATAAAAGAAAAGAGCCACCTGAAATTTGTAGCGATGCAGAATAATGCGCCAGTAACCGGGAAATTCAATGAATTTGATGCAGGCATCAGCTTTGATTTTACCAGGGTGCAAGATGGTAAGATTAAAGCAGTGGTGAAAACCGGCAGTGTTTCCACTGATTATGAAGAAGTGGAAAAAAACCTGAAACTGCCGGAGTGGTTGGCAGTGGAAGCATTTCCGGAGGCAGTTTTTGAAACTACAAAAATCAGTCAAATTCCAGATAGCAAAGATTATTATGCAGAAGGTACACTGAAGCTGCGTGATAAAACCGTGCCGATAACGCTTAATTTCCAGCTTAAAGACTATGGTGATGTAACGATTGCTGAAGGCTATGCCACCATCCGCCGTAATGATTTTGGCGTCGGGCAGGGTGAGTGGGTAAAAACCGACACCATTAAAAACGAAGTGCGCGTAGAATTCCGCATCGCTGCGAAGAAGGTGTAGCGTCATTCCGGCGAAGGCCGGAATCCATGTAAAATATAGTGCATGACGTAGAAACGTAGACCCCGGCTTACGCCGGGGTGACAAGTATTATAACAAAGGATTCCTATGTATTCTGAACGAAAGATCAGCGCGATGATGCGCGAGCGTAAACATATGGCGTTTGGCCTGCAGCTTAAATCACTGGACGAAGCAGGGCGCTTTGCTGGCTATGCCAGTATTTTTGATGTGATGGATAACCAGCGCGATATCATGCTGCGTGGTGCGTTTTCGCAAACCCTGCGAACACGAAAAACGGATATTAAATTACTCTGGCAGCACCAGCAGAGTGAACCTATAGGCATTATCGAACAAGCGTTTGAAGATGAGTATGGGTTGTATATTCAGGGGCGGTTGCTTCTGGATGTGCAAAAGGCGAGTGAGGCGATGGCTTTGCTAAAAGCGGGGGCGGTGAAGGGGCTTTCCATTGGCTATTCCCCCATACGGTATAGGGTGGAACCTGACACGGGTATCCGCCTGCTGGCTGATGTGGATTTATGGGAAGTAAGCCTTGTGACATTTCCTGCCAATGAAGCAGCGCAGGTGACGGTGGTGAAGCATGATGGCGAAAGCTATGATTGGAAAACCGCACAAAAATCCGGGGCGCTGATTGAGCTGTCGCAGGCTCTCGATAACGCTATCCACACGCTCACGGCGTAATTTAAGAGAATAATTTTTTAGAAATATCACCGTGCCTTGGTTGGCGCGGCGGTTGTGTATTAACTTTAAAAGGATAATTTATGAGTATATCAGAAATTACCCAGCGCGTGCACTCATTGGGCAACGCGTGGGAACAATTCAAACAGGTGAATGACGCAAGGCTGCGTGATATTGAGCGCAAGGGCAGCGCTGATCCGCTGTATCTTGAAAATCTTGAGAATATAAGCAAATCGCTGGATAATTATAAGCAGCGTCTTGACCATATCGAAACGGCGTATAATCGCCCGCTGCTTGGCATGGAACACAGCAATGTAGCTCCTGCTCAGGCCGGTGAATATAGCAAGGCGTTTTCTAATTATCTGCGCAAAGGGATGGATGCTGGGCTTGAAGCACTGCAAACCAAAGCGCTTTCAGTGGGTTCTGATCCTGATGGTGGGTATCTAGTCACCCCAACCATGTCATCAAAAATTGTGCAGAGCGTGTTTGAAACTTCGCCTATGCGCCAACTGGCATCGGTGGAAACGATCTCTACCGATTCACTGGAACTGATTGATGATCATGATCAGGCAGCCGCAGGCTGGACAGCGGAAACAGGCGCAATCAGTGAAACTTCTACGCCAACACTTGCCAAGCGCAACATCACCACCCATGAACTGTATGCGCAGCCAAAAGCCACGCAAAAACTGGTAGATGATGCGGCAGTGGATGTGGAAAGCTGGCTTTCCGGCAAGATTGCCGATATTTTTTCACGCAAGGAAAATACAGCGTTTATTAGCGGTGATGGTGTGGTGCAACCACGCGGTATTCTAACCTATCCGGCGGGTACCTCATGGAACCAGATTGAGCAGGTGAATTCCGGCGTAAATGGTTCGGTGAGTGCCGATGCCATCATCAATCTGTTTTATGCCCTGAAAGACGCTTACAGCAAACGCGCCAATTTCCTGATGAACCGCACAGTGGTGCAATCTGTGCGCCTGCTGAAGCAGACCTCTACCAACCAGTATCTCTGGCAGCCAGGCTTTGCCACTGGCGCACCAGATACCCTCATGGGGGTACCTGTGCTGATGGCAACCGATATGCCAACAGCGGCCACCGGCTCACTTTCCATTGCGGTGGGAGATTTCAAGGCGGGCTACCAGATTGTTGACCGTCGCGGTATTCGCATTCTGCGCGATCCCTTCACAGAAAAACCATTTGTAAAATTCTACGCAACCAAGCGCGTTGGCGGTGATGTGATTAATTCCGAAGCCATCAAACTGATGAAATTCAGCGCGTAATTCAGGAGGAAAATATGAGAGATATATATCGTAATATAATGGTGACGGCGCACCTGAATCCGTTGACTGCAACCACTACGAGAACTTCAACAACAATTGACCTTCAGGGATATAATGCAGCCAATGTGGTGTTTTCCTTCGGCGCAACCGGGGATACGCTTTCCGGCAGTGTATATTGGACATTGAAACTTCAGCACAGTAGCGATGACAGTAGCTACAGCGATGTTACATCAACAGATGTGCATGGCGGCGTTGTGAGCTATGTGGTGGATGCGAACAGCGAAGATGAAACCGTTTATCGCTTCGGGTATGTTGGGAATAAGCGCTACCTGAAGGCGGTGGCCACTCCCACCGGCACGCATACCAACGGTACACCTATGGCTGTGGTTGCTCTACGTGGTGAAGCAGCATATTCACCAGTGGTGTAAATCATAGGTAATTACCTTAAATGTTGTCATGGTCGGGCTTGACCCGACCATCCATCTAAAAACTCTTTTTCTAAGAAGATGGATCCTCGGGTCAAGCCCGAGGATGACAAGAAATAGGTGTTTATGCGGCTGTTTTGTAATGATAATTTGTCTTTTGCCCGAGTTTTCCCCTTGTTTTTGTTGTTAATATAATCTAAACTCCGCATTAGCTTATTTTTAAGCAGGTTGGCTTAAGCTGCGGAATGTGGTAGATTTTTAGAAACAGTGGCAGGGAAAATGTGTGACAAAACTTTCTAAAACTGAGCAGATTATTGCTGAGAAAACAGTATGCGTTTTACTGATTCGTGGTGAAAGCCCTGAGGGGAAACGTATATTCGCGTATGTCGCTGTACGTGCTGATAAATTGGAAGAATTTATGGAAGCCCAGAAAAATGGCACGTTCTACCCAGAGGATTTTGGTATCGTAGTGGAATCGGGGGAGGGGGAACCTTCTGCCGAAATTCGCCAGAAAATGACGGAAGAATATGGGTTTAACCATGATGCCATGCTGGATATCCACACGCCTGAATCGGCGCATGAAATCACCAGTAACCTCTCGGCCTACATGTCGCAGAACCCTAAAAACGAAGAATAAGATTAATTTCCGGCAGTTAACCCCTCCGAATTCACAGAATCGTCATATAGTGCCCCCGTGGTTTTATGCTATTCTCAGCATTGGGATAGTGTATCCATGAGGATTATTAGGTGACCATTTCAGGCCAGATATCACATACTGAGCGTAGAAAACAGGGTGGATTCGCAGCAGAATCTGTCGGGTTTTCTGTGGCTGAATATGTCTCCATGGGTGTGTCACTTTTGGCAGTTGGCGCTGCGGATAGTGTGGCTCCAGATGTTGTAAAGGGTGCAACCAGGTTTGTCGCTAAACACATAGTTGAGCCGTATCTTGACCCTATAGAGCGCGGCCTAAAAACGGTTTGCCGTATTAAAGATTGCCAGCCGGATGAGAAAAAACCACGCTCTGAACGTGCAGAAAGTCTTGCGCGTGGTTTGGTGTTATTTGTGCCCGCCTGGGGACTCAGCATGGCGGCCAAATTCTGGACAAGGCGGCGAATGAATGCAGTGTTTAATATCAAAGATCCAACAATTCAAAAAACAGGCAACTGGTTCAAGGATGAGGTGGCATTCAAGATACTGCACCCGAATGAATGGAAAATCGGTCTTGCGGATGAGGGAATCCATTATGGCTCGATGATTTACCTGAACACAGCCGGTGCGGAATATTCTGATGATCTGATAAAGGCCACCAGTAAAATGCTGGAAGGCGTTGGTTTATCAAAACAGAAAGCGCATGATCTGGCCAATATGGCGATTGTATGGGAATTGCCTAATGTGCTGGGTTGGGGGGCTGGTCTTGGTGTCATTTACGGCAAACATAAATATGGCTGGGGTGACCAGCGTAGACCACGATCATTCGCAGATCGTGTGACGAGCGAACATCCCCATAACGGATTGTCTCACAGTTAGTATCTTCGGATAGATTTTATGAAATTGTTTATGCTTTGCTCCCGCTTTGGAAGCGAGGATGGGCATCGTGTAACTTTTTTTAAGCGTGGCCAGCACTATGATATAGCAGATACCCTGGCCAGGTACTTTATCAGCGAAGGCTATGCGGTGGAATCTAAATATGCTCCATTCCACGATGCGCACAATATTTCCCTTGATAACAAATAATCATAAGGATTAATCATGAATACTACCAGACGATACGCGCTGGCGCGCACCGTTGCGCCTGCGACAGAGCCAGTAACACTTGCGGAAGCAAAATTATTCCTACGGGTCGATGGAAGCACAGAAGATAGCGTCATTACCGACATGATAGTGGTGGCACGTATGGCAGCAGAACAGTTTTTGCGTCGTGCACTCATTACGCAAACGTGGAAATTATCTTTTGACGAATATATGGACACGGAAGTGCTGTTGCCAGTAACACCTGTTATTGGAATAACAAGCATCACTGTTTTGGATCGTACAGCTGCGCCACAACTGATAGACACTGATGTCTACTATCTGAGTGCCACAAAAGATATTCTGAAATGTGATACGGTGCTATTTGCACATCGTATTGAAGTCGTGTTCACAGCAGGTTATGGTGCTGCTTCAGATGTTCCAGCACCTATAAAACAGGGGTTATTGCAGCATATCGCCGCAATGTATGATGTGCGCGGAATCGACGGCACGGCTATGCCAGAAACCACACAACGGCTGTATACGCCGTTTCGTGAGGTGCGGTTATGAGGCAGAAATCAACTTCCTCAAGGTTGCGTCACCGCCTGACATTACAGCAAGTTTTGCAGACGCCTGATAGTGTAGGGGGGTATACAGCAAGCTGGAATGATGTGGCACAATTATGGGCAGAAATTTTGCCATTAAGCGGCAGAGAAAAATTATTTGCTGGCAAGATACAAGCAGAGTCCACGCACCGCATATCCATACGTTACCGTAATGATATAAGCACTTCGCATCGGTTGGTTTTTGAAAGCAGAATATTTAATATTCGCGCGGTAATGAATGAGCATGAGCGCAATGATATGCTTGAATTGTTGGTGGAAGAGGGTGTGGCTAGCTAGCGTGAAATGCCTGTCTGTTGCTGTTTATGCAGTATAGTAAGCGAGAACAGCATCAGATCAATATATTGTCTGAAACGTTTTACCCATTCATCTGTGATGATTACTTTGCAACTTGCTGCAATATCCCGCAGGAAGGCAATAGCACCTTCAAAGCTGAACATGGAAAGTGCCTCCAGAAAACTATCGGTACTGGGCAGGGGTATCTTTTTTGAAATGAAATATGTCCCTTTCATCAGCTGTTCCAGTGCTTGTTTCCATGGGCGATACGCTTCAGCATACATGGGTTCCAGCGTGGAGATGGTTTTACTGAGTTGGGTGTCGATTTGCATAAGTACGGGCTGATATTGGGTAATAAACTCGCCGAAGATGCGACGCGCACCTTCCGTATCATCCTCTCCCGCCGGAGGAATTATTAATCCGCACTCTCCCATATGCTAACATTATCAGTTTTTCATGACAATTTTATGACCGTTTGGAGAAAAAAATATGACAATCTTCAGCCATTTCTCACTACAGAAAGCTATATATGAGTTGCTCACCGGCGATACCGCACTCATGAATCTGATAACCGGAGTGCACGATAAAGTGCCTGAAAATGCACAATTTCCTTATGTTATGATAGGGGATATCGCATGTGCGGACTGGGCAAGTAAAACCACTTCCGGCATGGAATGCAATGCCTTGTTAACTGTTTATAGCCGTGAGGGCGGGCGCAGGCAGGCCATGCAAATTATGGAGCGTTTATACGCACTGATGCATGATGCTGATATGGGCGTTGATAACCACACCTTAGTGATGATGCGGTTTGCATCCAGCGCAATTACATTGGAAAGTGATGGCGAAACCTATCGCGGAATGATGCGCTACAAGGTGTTGCTGCAGTCAGCCTAACGTTTGGTGTATTGGGAGAGTGCTTCAATATAGGCTTTATACTGAGAAATCAGCGCGGATAAATCTACCGAGTCGCAGGGGCTTTTGGCATACATTTCGTTGTATGACCCCTGAGCAGCAGTTAGCACGTCATGTTGCATACGGCCAGGTGCGTTTACCGAGGCCATATCCTGACTTAATGCTGCC
This sequence comes from Alphaproteobacteria bacterium, assembly GCA_046344715.1. Lineage (GTDB taxonomy): Bacteria > Pseudomonadota > Alphaproteobacteria > Rickettsiales > SXRF01 > CAZAQK01. Next base: position 91,775 of record JBKDKX010000019.1, read on the forward strand.
ATGATAATATAATAATCATTCTTATCTATCTTGCCGCAGCGGTCTAAAAAGAAATGTATCACCAGCATGTCTTCATAGCGTTGCTTGAGGCTATCCATTGTTGACTGTGAATCGCCTTCAGTGCTGCTGGGTGTATAAATATCCTGCACATTTGGTGCGGCGGGTTGCACAGGTGCCGTTGCAGGAGCAACAACTTGCGGTGCCGTTTGTGCTGCCTGAGTCGTGCTGGCAGGCGGATAATATGCCGGTTTTTGTGTAGAAGGAGTTGCCACTGATAATGGTTGATTATTGGCTATAGGCTTGCGGATAGAAAGTTCACGGATTTTTTCCTGTGCGCTATCAAGTTTTATACTGTAAAAAACAATAATTAGTGTCCCGCACGCCAGTGCGAGTAAAAGCTGGATAGAGCGCGACCATGCAAAGCGTGAAAGCCAAAGGCTTTGATTTTCATCTAACGTTTGTTTCCAATGTTCGGAGAGCTTTTTATTTTCCTGCACATGCCAGTATGCACACCAGGAAAAAACACCTAGTAACCCAAGCCAGAGGATGAGTGTTGCGCCAAACATTACTGCGCGGCGCGCGCCTCGGCATTACTACAATCAATATCAAGGGTTTTCCCCTTGCCATCACTATTTATTCTCCATGGACGGTCGAATGAAAAACAGCGATATTCAATTTCAAGTATTTCGCCCGTGCAATCGGGTGCTGGATCACCACCAAGCAGCTCCGGCTTTAGTATGATGCCACATTTGAGCTTGTTGTTACATGCTTTGGCAATTAGTTCCAGCACGTTATTTTTTTTGAGTTTGTCATTCTTCTTGGCCTTGTAAGCGAACGGATCCTCTGATGTTTCGCTGGAAGGATCATAGTTATCCAGACAATTCAGGCCATAGCTCGCGCTGATAATGGATATTTTATAGGGAGATATGTTTTCTCCTTGTTTTACAGATGGTTGCCTTGATTCAAAGCGCTGCGATATCTGCCATGTGAAATACACAGCGATGATGATGACACATACGATAATAAGATGAATCTTAAACGACATAGGGTTTTTCTACTGCAAAGTAATAAATTAAGCTATTGATATATTATAAGAACACTATCTTTAACTCTAATTTATTACATATCCGTAAAGATTTGCTGAATCCACGACATAAGTTTTTAGCTCGTAACGGAAATGTCATAAAAAATGGGTGTGAGCGTTAACCCTCTCTTGGTATACTGTATGTGTAAAAAAGTGTAGTTTTTCCAGTTGGTTTCACTTGGAAAGTACAGGTTGATGATGCGGCGCAGTTTTGAAGATAGCAGAAATATGGATCAAGGCTATGACAGCTTTGGGGCTTCGGGCGCATCTGCGACCACGAATGGCGGCCGCGAACATTTTGGCGGCACATCAAATTTCAACACCATTGGCCTTAGTGAAGATGGGCGGTTCTTTGGCGTAAAACTCTCGCAGGAAACTGCCTCGCAGCTTCGTACATTCTATCCGGCATTTCTCGATTGGGCGCGGCGCAAAGGGGAGCAATACGGTGTTCCGCTGGCAGAAAAATTTGCCGCCAAAGCTCTGGATTATAAACCGCATGAATTGGGTAAATTCCGCGGCACGGCACAAAATGTTATCGGTTACGGCATTATTCTCAGTAACCAGCTGCTCGATGTTAGCCGTAATATTTATGATTCTGCGCATTCGCTGGGTGAGCTGAACAAAGCAGTGAAGCCGCTTTCTCAATCTGCAGGGTCAGGATCACTCAGCGGCAATAATGAAGTAATCGCCAATGCCCGCAAGAAAATTGACGGTGTGTTCTGGAGCAAATTACTGAACACAGTAACCGGCACCATCGCAACAACACCGGCATTGATGACTAAATGGAACGAACAGAAAGCAAAGATCGACGAGCATGAATTGCAGCACGCCATTAAGGATGCCAAGGGTAACAGCGACAAGTTGGCCGATGTGCTGCAAAAGAAAATATCCGGTGGCACAGGGCACACAGAGCTTGAAGGCGCTGATATGCGCATCGCCACCGAAAAGCTGCTGGATCGTGAGCGTGAAGCCTACAAAAAGCGCATGGAGAAGTTCGTTAAAGACAACAAACGTGAGGTTGAGAAAGAGCTGAAAGATGTTGCCAAAGACATTAAAGTTGCCAACATCCGCAGCAAAATTCGTGAATTGAAGCATCATGGCGTTGATACCTCCATTCTGGAAAAAGCGCTGCGTGAGGGATATGATCGCAGAGTAGAGCGCCATGTAGGTATTTCAGACGAACGGACGGCCGCGGCGATCAAAGAATTTGAAGGAGACATGAAGCACAGCCTTGAACATTATGTGGACGAGGCGGTGAAGACTAAGTTCGTGCGTCAGAATGGCGCGTTTGATGATGAGCAAGCGTATCTTCTGAATAAAAGCGGTGGTCTTGAACGCAAAACCATCAAGGAAGAAATTGAGCGGAAAATTCACGACATCGGTGCCAAGCAGAAAAAGCCGCACGAAGAAGAAAAACCACATGATCCAAACAGCATCGGTGCGATGGCGGCTGGTCTTGGTGCGGGTTTCGTGGCGGAGATGGCAACCAATGCATTCAGTGCCAAGAAGCTGGAAAAATATGAACAGCCGGTGGCGCTGGATTTAATTCTACATCTGCGCCGTGAGCTGGAAAAAGCAGGTGATGCGTGTCCTGAAATGGTGCCGGGTATTCGTGACAGTAAGCAATATGATCGCGATATGAGCTATGCTCAGTTTGTGCATAAAATATTTCAGGAGCATCAGCAGGATTGTGGCCGCAACCAGATTGGTGGTCGGTTTGTTGAGCATCTGGAAGGTGCGCGTTGGGATGATGCAGCCATTCAGTCTACACCGGATGACCAGCTTAATGCCTATGAGCTAGCCGTAAAAACCATTTCTAAGCGCATTAAAGATGGCCGCATGGATGCGATTGCGCTGGTGGGGCTGGTAGGTGATAAACGGAAGAAAATTGTGCAGGATGATGGGCGTAATTTTGGCCCGCGCGGCACCGCAAAAACAGACGAAGCGCAGAAAAAAGCGATAATGAAAATTATTGATGAGCATACCATCATGGTGCATGCCGGCCATCACCAGTCTGATGAGCAGGTGCATGCAAATCTGGGTGATCTTGTATTCAGTGTGGATGACATGAAAGCGGCACTCACTTCTCCGGATATGGAGCCGCAGCAGCGTTCATTTATTTTTACGGTATTTAGCAATATCGTAGGAAACGATGAAACACTCGGCAAGATGGTTGGGCTGAATGCGGAGCAGATTAAAACCCTGCGTGCTGAAAGCACCGCAAACTTTAACCAGCTGCTCGATGCTGCCATCAGCGTGATGGCGGATATGTTGGATCAAAATCCGCAAGGTTTGGATCAAAAAATTAAACTGACTGCGAATGAAAAAGATATTATCCGCAGTCTCGCAGGGCGTATGCAGCAGGAAGGCAAAGATGTGGCTGACCTTGCTGCAAACCGTGAAGAAGTGAAATTGCTGGAAACGGCTGTGGCCAATGCGGCGATGGTGCTGGATAAAAACGCGGCAGGCCATCTGGAAGGCAAAAAGCCGGATAGTTTCTGGCAGAAAGTGGTTGCCGCGACTAAAAAGCCAAAAGCACCTGTTGTGAAGCAGGATCCTGATATGTCCATGCTGGCGCGTGAGGAAAGCCGCCGCGCCGCGCCGGATGATATGCAGGAAACAATGGGCAGGGGCTGACGTATGGCAGCTATGCATTTAGAATACTGGTCTATGATAAGCAAAGAAGTAATCTCTGGGTCATTCTACAATATACCTAATGGGGGTATACAATGACCTATTTCCACTATTACGCGACAACGAGCCGAAACCTAGACCGCGTGATGCAGTATGGGGTATTCCCTGTTGCAAAGGCAGCGTGGCTGGTGGCGTTGAGTGGCATGGGGGATACCAAGGCACGTATTGCTTGGGCCTCAGATCTGGCAAGGGTTACCAGCGCTGTGGTGTATTCTGGTCTTACCACAGCATTTTTGGGTGCAGAATCAGAGATGATCGATGAAAACGCAAAGAAAGCGTTGTCAGCAGAGCTTGGCGTAGACACTAAAAAACTGAGCTTCTCAGATTATAAATATTCTAAGAACGCGATTATTAGTACAGCATATAATGACATCATTCGTCTGCAAAAATACCGCTACGGCACAGATGCATTATTTATGATGCCGATTGGGTTGCGGGCAGTATCGAAGGCAACAGGTATACCGTGGATCGAGCATAGCCGCGAAGTTAATAATATGATTGAGAACGGTGAAAAAATTGGCTTCGGGTCCATGATGGTTAGTGGCCATAATGCGTGGGACTTCAGCGTGCTGGCGGGTAAGGCGGGTTACTGGGCGGGCGAAACCTATTTCGTGGATAAAAGCGGCCATTATGAAGTGGTAAAATTAATTGAGAATTTGCGTTCCACCGGCAAGGATTTGTCGACTAATGACCTGCTTGGTGTGTATCAGCGCACGCGCAATGTGGATATGCATCTGCCGTTTATTGAACGTCCGGAAGAGTATGATGCACTTAGGCCGTTACTTAAAAAAATGGCGGATGCTTGCAACAAGCATGATGGTAAGTTTGGTGTACCCGAGATGGTATATCTCTTTGGTCTTGGCAAAGTGAATATCCACGCGGACGATAAACATATGGTAAGTCAGGATGCGGTGAAGCGTTCTGAAGCGGAAATAGATAAAGTAATCAACATCGGCCTTGATGGAATTCGTGAAGAAAACCGAAAAAAACATGAGGCAGAAGGCCTGCGGGAAGAAGCCGTCCTGCACAGCAAGAGCTTTGTCGACAAGCTGGGAGATCGGGCAGTTAATGCGGCGCAGAATTTTTCCGATGGGCTTTCAAAAATGGTGTTTGGGTTGAAGCCGCGCAGGCACGAGGAAGTTATCACCTCGCGCGATCCGGGCGAGCTTGAAAACTGGGATAGAGGGATAAACCGCTGATGGTAGCATTCGCCGCAAATCCAGCGACTACACTAGGTGCCGTAAAAACCGGCGCTATGGATTTGTCGCGCCTTGCGAACGTTGCGGATGACATAGTAATAGCTGCTGCGCGCGCAAGTAACGCAAGTAAGGCACCTAATGTTGGTGCTAGTGCTGTGCCTGCTGGTGGTAAAAAAGATCCACGGCGTAAGAATGCTTCATCTAAAAACGCTTCTGATACAAGGCCACTTCCTGATCCCAAGGCACTCACCCCTGCTGAACTTGATGCGATGGTTGCTGAAGTTGAAAAGGGAGCAAATGCGCAACCAACACTTCCGAATCCTAAGCCTGATACACTTGCACCCAGTGCCTTGGATAATGCGCTTGGCGTTGCTGAAGGTACTTTAAATAAATTAGCGTTTGCGCCCTTCGTTACAATGCCGCTGGGAGCTGTGGGTAGCGGACTTTCAAATTTAGGTGAAAAAGGTGTGCCGCTGGCTGGCGGTTTGGGTAAGGCATTATCAGCCCCGCAGGCTTACCTTGCCAAACCACTGGAGCAGACATTCCTTGCCAAGCCTATTATGGGTCTTGCACAAGGTATATCTGATGTTTCGGCAGGCATAGTCGGTGGTATTGCCCGTGCAACGGGGTTGGATACATACTTTGGTAATCGCCACACACGCCTTGCAGAAAGCAGCTTTGGCAAGGCACAGGGTTTTCTTGGCGCAGTGAAAATGGATGAATTACCAGAAGCTCTCCGCGGCCATGTGCAGGAAATACATAAGGCAACCAGCGGTGTTGCGGGCATTGCCCATACTAATATAGAGAAACTCGAAGGCACGCTGAAAGCAGCAAAAGAAAAACTCGGTGAAGTCCCACGTGCGGCGCGGAAACCGATAAAAAAAGCCATCGCGCAGCTGGAAAGCGCGGTGTATCACCATAATGGCGCAGCCAGCATGAAGGATGTGTCTGGCACTATTCGCGCCATTCCGGGTAAGCTCGGTAAGATGGATCTTGGCCATACGGTGATGAACGGTTCGTTCGTTGCCATGTCTGGTATTTCCATGGCAACCGATGCGCGGAGCTTTACGAAAAATCTGGCAACGCTCAAGCAGATGTATCATGACCTCACCGGCAAGGAAGCATCAACGGTTGGTGTGCTGTTTGGCAGTGTGCCAAAGGTGGTGGCGGAAGCGCGCTCACACTTACTAAAGAATATTCTGATACACGAAGGCACCGATGTCGCCGGTGTGCTGGTGAACTTAAAAGGTTTGCTGAATCCCGCGTTTGGCGGCCTTAAGGCTATGGCTGCCTTTATGCTGCCGCAGTTTGCTTCGCAGGGTGCGGATATGCTGATGGGCGAATCGGTGCTGCCGACCTATCAGGCACTGAAGCAAAGTTTTGACCCTAAGCAGAAAATGCCGGTGGAATATTATCAGGCATTTTTAGGTGCCATGAGCAGTGAATTAAAGAAGCACGGCGGAGAAAATAGCGCATTTACTAAAGCAGTGGCCGAGCAATATGCCAAGGCGCAGGCCACCCCGCAGCAGATGCTCAAGGATATTGAATCTGGTGCATTAACCAAACGCATAGAAGCCGTGATAGAAGCTAATAAGGCGGCAGCCCCAGAAGCGCCCATTGCCAAAGAAAAATCGGTAATTGGCAAGCATACACAGCAGGTTATAAGCCGTGAAAGCGGCGTGCAGCAAGCCACTGGCCACGCTGTCACATAACTGTCAAAAACGCCCACTATACTGTCATATAAATTTCTTATTAATGGCTGCCAGTTACGGTATAATGGATATATAAGAAAACACAGGTTTTACCATGGTGGATAAGAAAAAAGACGGCGGATATATCGAAAAAACTCTCAAGGGAGATATAGCCTCCTTTGATGTGGATGACACGCTGGATGCCGCAAGCGCAGCGAGTGGGTTGATTCCTGGTAAAATTGGTCAACTTGCCGCTGCACCCATTGAAGCATTGCATGGTTCTATCACTAGCGAGCGTGATATGGCGGAAATCAAAAAGGCACTGGGCAACACGAGTGTGGCCGCTCGTGACTCTAAAAACCGTGCGCTACGCCGCAAATTGAATGAGTTGGCGGGGCGTTCTGGCCAGAAATTGGAAGAAGTCGGCATGATGGGGGTTGGCGCAATGGCCGGCGGTGCAGTTGTGGGTAGCGTTTTGCCGATACCCTTTGTGGGGCACATGGCGGGTATGTGGCTTGGTGCTGAAGGCGCGCAAATATTATACGATGAAGCCATCAAAACGCAGGATCAGGATGCTGTTGGCCTTGTCATTGAAATGAAGGAAATGCAGAAGCGTAAGCAACCAATCGCCGCTGAGTATGTCTTTGCCACACTTGCTTCCAACCTGCCAGATAAAGAAGCAAAGAAAGTAGAAGACAGGCTGTTTGCACTCACCGGAAAACGCAAATTTGCGGAAGCTATTCAGGATGGTCATACTATGGCGGTTACACGCCTGATGCATGAATTTGATTTAGAAGTGCGAGTAGATACTGGTTTGTCGTATGACGCTATGGAGAATCCATTGAGTCCAATAAAAACAGCATCAGAAGAATATGCAGAGCTTATCAACAGTGGCAAAATGGATGCGCGTGCGCTGCTGATTCGTGAGGATATGCCGTCGGTAATGGAAATTACTAAACTGCATATGGAGAAGCAGAAAAAACCTGCCATCAGTTCTAAAGACGTGTCTAATGCTAAAGCAGAGCTAAGCAATCATGACGTTGTTGTTGGTGAACAAGGAATAGCCGCTGTGCCAAAACAGTCCACCAAACGTGTTGCATTCAAGGGAAATGATTTATCATCATTAGCCGCTGATTTGAATGCGCGTGGAATAACCATTGCTATAGGTGATGATGGCCAACTTACTACAATTCCGCTGCAACAGATGAATAAGCCCGGCAAGAGCTATTCCAAAGAGTAAATTTTCTAAGCTATAAGATTGTCACTCCCGCGAAAGCCTGAAACTAAAGGCCGCGCAGGGTAATTTCTACTTCCGTCATTGCGAGGAACCGCAGGTGACGAAGTAATCCATTTTGTCATTCTGAGCTAAGCGAAGAATCTTTTTAAGATCCTTCACTGCGTTCAGGATGACATAAAAGAATGGATTGCTTCGCCTACGGCTCGCAATGACGATATCATTTCAAATCATAAACGGAGTTTTTATGGCGTTTGTTGAAGCACGCTTCCCGACCGATATTGCCTATGGCTCGGCGGGAGGACCTGAGTATTTTACCGATATTGTGGTTACCCATAGTGGGTATGAGCAGCGCAATGTTAACTGGGCGCAGGCACGCGCGCGCTTTAATGTGGCGCAAGGTGTTAAAACGCAATCGCAGCTTGATACGCTGATTGCATTTTTCCGCGCGCGCAAAGGCCGCGCCGATGGTTTCCGCTTTAAGGATTGGACGGATTATCAGGGCATAGACCAGAATATCGGCACGGGCGATGGCGTGGCCACGGTATTCCAGCTTAGAAAGCTATACCTCAGTGGGGGTATCACAGAAACACGCACCATCATCAAACCAGTGGCGGGTACAGTAGCCATTAAATTTGATAATGTGGTGCAGAATCCGGCAAACTTTACAGTAAATACTACTAATGGTCAGGTAACATTTTCCAGTGTTCCAGCCTTATCTGTGGTGATTACGGCAAGTTTTGAGTTTGATGTTCCAGTGCGTTTTGATACGGACAGACTCTCTGCATCACTTGATAATTATGGCAGCTATAGCTGGGGTGATATTCCGCTGGTGGAAGTGAGGGTATAGGCATGAAGAATGTTAGCACTGCACTTAAAAACCATATCTCTGGAGAAGTAACAACTCTTGCAACATGCTGGAAACTTACGCGTCGTGATACCGTTATTCTTGGCTTCACCAGCCATGATAGAGATATTGTGTTTGAAAGCATAACCTACAAAGCCTCCACGGGCTTTACGCCAAGTAGCATACAAAGTAGCTCTGCGCTCAATGTGGATAATCTGGATGCAGAAGGGATGCTTTCAGATGATGGCATTACGGAAGCCGACATCATGGCAGGAAAGTATGATTTTGCAGAAATAGAAATTTTTCAGGTGAATTATAACGATTTATCGCAAGGCACGCTAAAGCTACGGCGCGGCTGGATGGGCGAAGTGTCTTTGCATAAAAGCAGTTTCATCGCTGAGGTGAGGGGGCTTACGCAGCGTCTTTCCCAGCGCATTGGCGAGCTTTATTCTCCATCATGCCGTGCAACACTGGGCGATCTACGCTGCAAAGTAAATATGGCCACACATACCGTTACCGGCAGTGTGACTATGGCGGTATCCACTTAGGAATTTGTTGATAGTGCGCGCAGCGAAGCCACAGGCCTGTTCAATTTTGGTACAATTACCTTCACCAGCGGTGATAACAATGGCCTTTCGGTAGAGGTAAAAGAATATATGTTGCAAGGTGGTGATGGAAGGCTGATTCTGGTGCTTCCCATGCCATTCGTCATCAGTATCGGTGATAATTATAGCCTCACAAAAGGTTGCGACAAGACGGTAAGTATTTGCCACAGCCGCTTTAACAATATCTTAAACTTTAGGGGCGAACCGGCTGTGCCTGGGCTGGATAAAATGTTAGAAACCGCAGGCACGCGCAGTACATGGTAATACTATTTTAACTGCTTGAAACTACAATAAAATGGCAAAAAGCGTAAAGGCTGCCTATTCATGGAAATCATACACAACTTCATGTCGGGTTTATTGTCGGTGTTAAAGATCACCGGCAGCCCACTTCTGTATCGTTACCCATACAGAAATTCTGCAGAAGGTCTGCGATCTGACTGGAGTCGTATTGGTGATGATGTCGAAAGTGTGATGGGGCGTATGGAAGAAGGGCATCGTCATGGAAGGTGAAGATAAAAATACAACGGAGCCAAGCTATACCCAAAAGCCGTATAAAACCGGTGGCTACAGGCAATCCGGAACACGAGAACGTGTGCAGAACCGTACTGTAGAATTATTACCGCATCCAGACGTGCTGGAAAGTTATAATTATGTGGTGGAAGGGTCTGCCAAGATGATCCTCACCATGTTTGAGATTGAACAGAAACACCGCCATGAATGGGAGGCGCAGGCACTCAGCGTACATCGCTTCACCACTATACTGGGGCAGATACTTGGCTTCCTGATTGCGGTTTCCATCTTCGTATCTGCTACCATTATCGGCATTTACGGTAATACCACCATCGCCGCATTCATCTGGGTGTTTGGTATGGCGATTGTGAGTATGGCAGGGCTGGTGTGGGCATATGCCAAGAGCATGGGGCAGCGGCCACTGTTCGCACGACCAACCATGCGCACGCATTTCCGTCCGGAAAAAGAACGTTCGGCGCCTGTGCAGCAATCAGCACCGCAGGAAACGGATTAGTTTCTCCGTCATTGCGAGGAGCTAAGCGACGAAGCAATCTAGTTTTTATCTAGCTGGATTACCACGCATTTCTACGAAATGCTCGCAGTGACGAAGATATAATTTCACTCTTACATATGTATAGCTATGACAACATTGCAGAAACACGTGGTGGCATCCGCGCGCGGCTGGCTTGGCACGCGCTTTCACCACCAGGGCAGGCTTAAAAAAACGGATACACATAAAGGTGGAGTAGATTGCCTGGGGTTATTGGTGGGAGTTGCGAAAGAGCTGGAATTGAAGGCAGCAAATGGCACGCCTATCACCGCATATGACCATACCGAATATACTCATACCCCCAATACGTATCATCTGCGACAGACCTTAAATGAAATAATGCTCGAGATACCCAAGGGGGATATGCGTGCAGCCGATGTGTTGCTTATGGATATTGATAATATGCCGCAGCACCTTGGTATCATCACGGAATACTCCGGCAATATTGGGATTATTCACGCCTATGCGCCTGCGCGCGCAGTGGTGGAGCATCTGCTGGATGCATACTGGCAGGAACGCATTATCGCGGCTTTCCGGCTTTCTTCTTTAAACAACTAATTTTGGTTACATCATGGCATCTATTATTTTAAGTGCGGCAGGATCTGCTGCGGGTACAGCTACGGGTATTCCTTTTGCAAATGTTATCGGCAGTCAGATTGGCCGTACAATCGGTGGTGTTATTGACAATAAACTCTTTGGCGCATCCGGAAAACATACTCACAGGAACGGCCCAAGACTTGCCGATTTAGGGGTGCAGACTTCTACCTATGGCAACATGATTCCCATTGTGTATGGCACGGTGCGGATTGGCGGCAATATTATATGGTCGCGCCCAATCAAGGAACTAGCCACGACCACAACTACATCATCCAGCGCAGGTGGCGGTAAGGGGGGTGGGGGTAAAGTGACTCAGTCATCTACCACCTACAGTTACAGCATCACGCTGGCGGTGGGTATATGCGAAGGGCCGGTGGATGAGGTGCTGCGCATCTGGGCGGATGCCATGCAGCTTGATCTATCGCAATATACCCTGCGTGTGTATCATGGTAATGAAGAACAATTGCCAGACAGTTTGATACAGGCGTTTGATGGCGCAGATAATACGCCCGCCTATCGTGGCCTTTCCTATGTAGTATTTGAAGATTTCCCGCTGGAGGATTTCGGCAACCGTATTCCTAATTTTACCTTTGAGGTGCAGAAAAAAGCGCAGTATCCGGATTTTGATGGTGAGTTGCTGGAAGAAACTATTAAAGGCATAACGCTAATCCCTGGTGCGGGCGAATTCGTTTATGATACCCAGGTGGAGTATAAAATTCCCGGGGGAAATTTCGGCGCAGGCTGGCAACAGCAGGGCGAGCAGGCTGCTATCAATATGCATAATCCGCATGGCACGGCCAATGCTAATCTATCCTTAGACCAGTTGGAGCGCACCTGCCCAAATGTGGAATGGGTTTCGGTGGTGGTGAGCTGGTTTGGCGATAGCCTCGATGCGGGAGATTGTATTATCAAGCCAGGTGTTGAATATCAAACGGGAGCAATTACCTCGCCGGATACATGGCAGGTGGGTAGCTATACACGTAGTACTGCGCGGCAGATAACGCTGGTTTCCGGCTCACCACAATATGGCGGCACGCCGGATGATAATAGCGTGCTGCGGTTGCTCAATGACCTAAGAACACGAGGTTACAATATCATGTTCTATCCCATGGTATTCATGGATGTATCGGGCAAACCATGGCGCGGGGATATTACCGGTACGGCAACGGAAGTGGCAGACTTTTTTACTAAGACCAATGGCTATAATGCGTTCATAAACCATTATGCCAACCTTGTAGATGGCAAGGTGGAGGCCTTTGTTATCGGTTCAGAATTAAAAGGCCTTACCAAAGTGACGGATACCCCCGGTAGCTATCCGGCGGTGGATGAGCTAGTAAGCCTTGCCTCGGATGTAAAAACGACACTCGGCAGCAGCGTGAAGGTAACCTATGCGGCGGATTGGTCGGAATATCACCATACCGATGGGGGGTGGTATAATTTAGACACACTCTGGGCTTCCGCTGACATTGATGTGGTGGGTATTGATGCGTATTTTCCGCTTTCTGATGCTCCACAGGGAAAATATGACATTCAGGCGGTGATGGATGGCTGGACGGAAGGCGAGGGGTATGATTTTTATTATTCTGACCCTGCACGCACTATTCAAGTTCCGCTTTCTGCCCCCTATGCATGGAAAAATCTGGCATGGTTCTGGGAGAATACACACACTAATCCTGATTTAAGCACTACAAGCTGGGTGCCGGAATCCAAGCCTATCTGGTTTACGGAATATGGCTTTCCCAGTGTAGATGGTGCCACCAACCAGCCTAATGTATTTTTTGATCCCAACAGTGTATCCAGTGCGCTGCCCTATTATTCCAAAGGCCGCGTGGATTTCCGCGCGCAGCGCACAGGGCTTATGGCTACGGAAATGAAGTGGCAGGGTTCAGCAATGGTGGAGCGCATGTTCATCTGGACGTGGGATGCGCGGCCATACCCATACTGGCCGGATTTAACAAGTATATGGTCAGACGGCGCAGCCTGGAAAACTGGCCACTGGGTGCAGGGAAAGTTAGGTATATCCAGCCTTGCAGCTATTCTAGTGGATTTGTGCAAACGCTCTGGACTTGTAGAAGGCGACCTTAATGTATCGCAGGTGACGGATCAGGTGGAGGGGTATGTTATCAATAACCAATTAACTATACGTAATGCCATCGAGATACTCCAGCAGGGGTATTTCTTTGATACGGTGGAATCCGATGGGATACTGAAGTTTATCAGTCGTGCCGGTGCAGTAAGTGCTGAAATTCCTGAAGCGGATATTGTACCCGATGATAATGGTGATGCCAGTGGATTGCTGAATATAAGCCGCACGCAGGAAATCGATCTGCCAAAGCGCGTGAATGTGGTGTATATCAACCGGCTATATAATTATCAGAATGCCACGCAATATTCCCAGCGCGAGATGACCGAGAGCAGGCAAATCCTCACGCTCGACATGCCGATTGTGTTTGCTGACCAAGTGGCAAAAACTATCGCTGATGTAACACTTTTCACTGAGTGGATTTCTCGTACGCAGTATGAATTTGCATTACCTGCTAAATATATGGATATTGAGCCAGCAGATATTCTGGCAGTCACCGTTTCCGGCGTAACACATCGCATGCGTGTGACCTCGGTGCAGATACTTTCGCATGGGTTGATACGTGTAAGCGCAGTGGCGGATGATGTTTCCACGTATGATTTTCATACATCACCCGGGCAGGGTTCCATGCAAACCACAGGCAACAATACCATTCCTTCCACCCACCTTGAGATACTGGATATTCCGGCATTTCCTGGTAATGATACTGATAAAGGTATCATAAGATATGCGGGTGCAGGGGTATCTGCTGGATGGAATGGTGCAGCGGTGTATCGTTCCGATGACGGCGGTGGCAGTTATAACCGCGTGATGGATATTGTGGCACCAGCAGTCATTGGCAGCGCGCAAAATGTACTGGCTGCTGGCACGTACCACGTGTTTGATGACGAAAATATGGTCACTGTTAGTTTGCTTGGTAGTGGTGAATTGCAAAGCGTTACCGAGCTTGCCGTGCTGAATGGCGCAAACGCTGCGTTGCTGGGCAGCGAGATTATTCAGTTTAAAACGGCAACGCTTATTGAGCCAAATAAATATACCCTATCGGGGTTACTGCGCGGAAGGCTTGGTACCGAATGGGCGGTGGGTACACATGCTATTTCCGAGCGGTTTGTGCTGCTTAATGGAAGCCTTGCCAGTCAGAGCGTGCCAAGTAGCCTGATAGGTCTTTCGCGTAGCTATAAGTCGGTGACGTTTGGCAGCACCCTTTCATCGGCGGTGGCAGAAGATTTTACCTATGGTGGTGTGGCACTGAAGCCTTATGCGCCGGTACATGTGACTGGAAGCCGTGATGGCAGCAGCAACCTGACCATCAGCTGGGTGCGGCGCACACGCCTTGGCGGGCATTGGCAGGATGGTGTGGATGTTCCACTTTCAGAAACCGCTGAGGGGTATGAGGTGGATATAATTAACGGCAGCAATGTGGTGCGAACAATAACCACAAATACCCCATCAGTGGTATATTCAGCAGCACAACAAACAACTGATTTCGGCAGCCCGCAAGCATCGGTTATAGTGCGCGTATATCAAATGTCTGCGCTTGTAGGGCGAGGGTATAAGGCGGAGGTTTCAGTATAATTCCCTCCTTGAGGGGGAGGGTTAGGGAGAGGGGAAGTACAATTAACTACCCCAACAACTTTTTCTTTTGTGCCTGAAATTCTTCTTCGGTTAAATGGCCGCGCTCTCTGAGGTCAGCGAGTTTAGAAAGCTGGGAAGCAACATCCAGCGGTGCAGCGGCTGCCGGTGCTGGCTGGCTGGCTTGGTTCATACTCTTGCGGTGGGCATACATGGCTTCCTGTGTGGCGCGCACGAAAGGTACAATGGCAGATTTCATGACCATACTGATGGTGAATGACGAAGCACCATCCCACACGCTGATGGAGCCAAAAGCAATAGTGAAGGCGTGATCGATGGATTGAATACGGTCGAGCGGCAGCTGAATTTGTCGCATACCAAAAAACATGCCGCAATTGAGGAATATCAGGCGGCGCGTGGTGCACACCGCCAGCCAGGTGGCATTATTCATATAACCGGAGGTGACGGCTTTGATGTCCTCATCCTCATCGAGGATTTTGGGCAGGGTACGGATTTCTTTGTTCGTCCAGAAAATATAACCGTCTTTATATTGGCTTATCTGGCGTTTGACCTCATCGAGTGAAGGCATGGCGTGTCCTCATTAGTTTTGCCGCAGTGTAATGCAGCGGCTTTTATCAATAAAGCAATTTTACAGAGTAGTAGGAGCAATTATGGCAACCACGACACATATCGGCATGACGCTGGTGGAACAATCGCAATCGCAAAAGGAAGTAACGGTCAATCAGGCACTCACCCGCATTGACGCGCTGATGAATACCGGCGCCAAAAGCCGCACCATAAATACCCCGCCAGGCTCACCTGCCAGCGGTGATGTATATATTATTGCGGCAAGCCCCACCGGCGCTTGGGCAGGGCAGGCGGGGAAAATTGGCTATTTTGACCAGACGTGGAAATTCATAACCCCAAATGAGGGCGCTGCCTTCTGGGTGAATGATGAGAATATATTGTATGTGTTTGATGGTGCCAGCTGGGTGACTGTTGGCGGTACGGTGCGCAAAACCCTGTGGATTCCGGCCTCGCAGATGCGGCCATCAGTTACAAACGGGTGCAGCGCGCTGGCACAGCTGGAAATCGCCGCCGGACAGCCGGATGTGTTGACACTGGGGTTTGATGCAGCAACCGAGCAATATGCCCAATTCCCCGTGGCCTTCCGCAAGGGGTGGGACGAAGGCACGGTAACAGCAGTGCTATATTGGAGCCATCCGGCCACTGCCACCAATTTTGATGTGGTGTGGGGAGTGCAGGGCGTGGCAATCAGTAATGATGATGCTATGGGTGTGGCATTCGGCACGGCACAAACGGTGACCGACTCTGGCGGCACCACAAATGATATTTACACAACGCCTGAAACATCCGCCATCACGATTACAGGCACACCAGCGGATGCAGATGTGTGCTTTTTCCGCGTGTATCGCAAGGCGGCAGATGCAGCAGATAACCTCGCCGTAAGTGCGCGCCTGCATGGCATCAAGTTGTTTTACACGGTGAATAGTTACTGGGATTAATTTTAGGTTCGTCATTCCGGCGAAGGCCGGAATCCATGTTTAACGGTTATATAATATTGAGGCGTGGATACCGGCCTGCGCCGGTATGACAAAGGAGATTCTATGAAAAAAAGCAATCACGGCTGGAAAATTGATAAGCATATTCCGATTGCCGTTATCATCACAATTTTAGTTCAGGTGATTGGCATGTTCGTGTGGGCGGCATCGCTGGAAGCGCGGGTGGCGCATGTGGAAAAACAAAATACAAGTAATGAGCATCACACCGAGAAACTCGCGCGCATTGAAGAACGCCTCGAATATATGAAGCAGGATACCGAGGCGATCAAAAAACAACTTGGGTTTATTACGAATCGGTTGATGCGGGAGTAGTAATAAAATCCTCCCCCCTTGAGGGGGAGGACGTGTTTGCCTTGTACTTACGAAGTAAGTGCTTAGGCAAACCGAGGAGAGGGGTACTCTTATTTTTTAATCCCCCTCTCCCTAACCCTCTCCCACAAGGGGAGAGGGGATTGGAGAAAACACATGAAAAAACTCTCAGAACGTGGCTATGCCCTGATTATGAAATATGAGGGGTTTTCGCCCATTCCTTATATATGCCCTGCTGGGTTGCCAACTATTGGTTACGGTCATGTCATAATTGCGGGGGAAGCCTTCCCAAAAGCCGGAATATCGCCAGAAATGGCAAAAATGCTGCTTAAACAGGATGTTGAAAGGTTTGAGGCAGCTATAAACCGGCTGGTGACGGCCAAAATCAACCAAAACCAGTTTGATGCACTGGTTTCTTTTGCCTATAATATAGGCAATAAAGCCTTTGAAAAATCAACGTTATTAACGCTATTAAATCAGGGGCAGCATGAAAAAGTGCCCGCAGAGCTTGGAAAATGGGTATTCTCCCGCGGACACCGGCTTTCCGGCCTTGTGCGTAGGCGGGCGGCAGAGGCCGCTTTGTACAGTGGTAAGCCGGATTTCACAGAATTGTAATATAACTTTTTGGGTTTTCAGGTATAGTTGGCTTAGGTAAAACTTTAAACATAATACAATTTGGAGACAGGTTATGGTCGAGATACTTTTAGAAAACCAGAAGCATATGCAAGATTACATTGCTGGTCGTACAGGTCATAGTCAGCCTGCTAATAAGCATGATGTTGGTTTTCATAGGGATTTCCCAGACGATAAAGTTGTAAATAGTCTCACTAAGGCTGAGAAAGCCAAGTTTGTTGACGATGCTTTTACAAGTATTAAAGGTAATCGTCATGATATTTCTGGTGCAATTAAGCGTTTGGAAGATGCAAAAGAACGTCTTGCTGAATACGAAACCGGTAAGGGTGATACAAAGACATACAAAAAATATGTAGAAGACCTTGAAAAGAACTTGCGTAAAGATGCAAAGGGCTATTTCAAGGATCTTGATGAGGCTCACAAGGTTGCTGAAAAAGCTCGCACTATACTCTTGAAAGATCGCGATGCAAAAATTAAAGTAGCTGATGAGTTTCTGCGCAAAGAAACGAAGGCTCTTAATCCAAAAGCACCTAACTATAACAAAGCCTATGATGCAATTAACGAGCGTCACAAGAATGTTATGGATGCCATTGAAAATACCTATGGTAAAAAAATTGAGAATTTGGACGAGCACATCAGTACAATAGCTGAACACACTGGTAAACTCGAAAAAGCAACCGGCATGAAGGCTGCGGATCATATTGCTTCTACCGCTGTTACTTCTGCCGAAAAAGGCGCTGTAAAGGCTGCTGAGCAGGCTGGGGCAAAAGAAGCTGGTATGCTCTCTAGAATGGGGCAGAATCTTAAAGGTGGCTTTGGCGCTAAAGCAAAAGTTGGTCTTGGCGTAATTGCCGGTGGTGGTCTTGCGCTTAGCGGCTTTAAGGATCTTGCTGGCAGAACCGATGATGATGGCAAGCCAGTGGAGTCCAACAAGTTTGTTGGCCTTGTTAAGGTGGCTGCTGGTCTTATCGGTGGTGCAAAACTTGCTGCTTGGCGGTAAGCAACTGCTTAACCCAGTATCCTGAATCTATAATTATTAAACCATAAAAACAGTGGGGAGTTTGTCGTGGCTGAAGAAATTGCAAAAGAAGTAAAAGCTCAGGAACAAGCAAAAAATAACACAGCGGCGCGTGTGGCGCAGCTGGTAGCGCTGGCCGATGCCGCGCGTGCTTCCGGAAATCAAATCGATTTGGAAGCTGCGCGTCAGGCACTTGGCAGTGATGCGTTGCTTGATGCCGCCGTTGCTATGATGGAAGCCAGCGTGCGTGGCGACCTTGATAATAGTGTGATGCAGTCTGCATTAACGGCAGCACTCGCCCAGCAGCAGCTGGTTGAAGGCCAGACCGCAAGAATAGTGGAAGATCTGAAAGCGGCAACGCCTGCTAAAGCAGAAGAAGTAAAAGCAGAAGTTGCTCCGGCTGAAGTAAAAGTTGAAGCTCCAGTAGCAGAAGTAAAACCTACCGAGCCAGTAAATCAGGTGGCGGCGATGCGTGAAAGGCTGGAAGCTGAAGCTGGCAAACCGCATGTAGATCAGTTAGCTGCTAAGCGTGCTGAACCAGCAGCTGCAAAAGGCCGCGTGGTGTAAATTAATATTGTCATTCTGACCCCGCATGAATTGCGGGGGAAGAATCTTAAGATCCTTCACTTTGTTCAGGATGACAGATAGAATAAATTCCCCCGCAACATGCGGGGGTTTTTGTAAGGAAGGAAAAAGGTGGCAAGTGCCGTAGACATGCGTGGTTCATACCACAATGTTATCCCAGCCGAGCAGGCATGGAAGGCACTGTCTGGCCTGAGTATTGAGCAGCTTGTCCCTTCCGTAGTCAAAAAATTTGAGGCCTCACCGCATTCCGGCCAGATTGTCTATTTTGACCCTGAATCCATTCAGGCAGACCCCGCCACATACCAATTCCGTTCCGGCGGCGATAAAAAAAATGGCGTCACCAAACAGGGAAAATATGCGGCGAATAAGTGGGATCCTGTGTTGCACAGCAACCCCATACTGGTGCATGAGCGGCTGGATGGCAGCGTATTCGTGGCCGACGGGCATCATCGGCTGGAGCTGGCAAAGCGCACCAATGCCGCAGGCACTGGCCCGGGAGAAATAGCTGCAATCGTACTGCGTGAAGCGGATGGCTACACGCCGGAAGATGTGCGCGTCATCGCCGCGTATAAAAATATGCAGCATGGCCGTGCTGATGTGGTGGATTCTGCAAAAGTGTTCAAAGAAGCTGCATCTGGCCGCGTGCATACTGATCTTCTGCCGCAATTGCAAATGGATAAGGGCAACCTTACACTTTCATATCGCCTGTCTAAACTATCTGATAAAGCACTGGATAAAGTGGCAAGCGGTGATGTGCCAGCGGATATTGCCGCGCGCGTGGCCGATAAAGTAGCAGATCCCGCAAGGCAAGAAGCGGTGATGGGGCATATTGAAAAAGCATTGAAAGGTGCTGATGAAGTGCATTACGCCGTGATGCATATGGAATATCCGGTGGCGCAAATCGCTAAACCGCAAGGATTTGCTGACAGGGTGCAGAAAAAAAGATTACAGTCTCGTGAAGATGGCTTAAGTAGATGAAATATCAGTGTTAAATAACATGTGATTTTGTTGATATTTTTCTTTTTTCTTCTAATATGCGTAGGTAAATAAAAATTAATGTGAAAGTGCGTATGGCTTTAGCTGAACCCGTTACACTCAAGGTAGAAAGAAACCAGAACATTACCATTCGGGCGGATGGCAGTGTGCTCGTTGGCGTGCATGATATTGGTCAGCGTATCACAAAAGATAATACGCTGATTATTACGGGCAGTGGTGCTGGTTCTAAAATTGATATTGATCCAAAGTGGGCACCGCTTATTACGCTTTCAACTACCGATCCGCTTTTGATAAAGGGATCATTCACATTATCTGCGCAAAGTACACAGTCTGCTCTGGTTGATGTAACGCCCGTGGAACTTACCGGTATGGCGGGTGTGGAAAGCAAAAAGACGGTAGCAAACCCTGATAAAACTGCAATGGCTACACAACCTAAAGTAACAAAATATGATCTCAGCACACCAGATGGCAAACTCAGTGAAAATGCAAAAACTGGTGCAAAGTCGTTCTCATATTCCAGCAGTGGTGCAAAGAGGCAGTTATTCGTTGAGCGTGGTGCTCGCGTTGATTTTATCAACAGTAGAGATAATAACCGTCAGCTTTTTACGTTGCTTGGTTCCGATGCTATTGGGGCGTCTGAGAATCGTTTCAGGATAGCACGTGGCGATGCTATGGCAGACGTGCAGCGCACTCTGGACATTTATAGCCCGCTTTCTGCAGGCCAGCTGGCGCGTGAAAAAGAAAAATACGGTATCCCTGCGGGGCAAGCGCGTGGCGTTGTAGAGCTTAAAAACCCAGGAAAAGTAGATCTTTCAGTATCTGCAGTCTTGCCGTATGGCGTTGATAGTCTAACGCCTGCGACTGGTACGAGTACAGGTAGAAGCGCGACAGTTGAAAACGAGACAGCAGAAGATACGCCACAGCAGAAGCTGTCAGCACAAAAAGCTGTGCAGGGTTTTGCACAGCGTCATTTGAATAACAGTGCAATTCAAGCCATCATGAGCGGTAAATATGCTGGGGATGTAAAAGGTGGAAAAGCATTGAAGGGCATGTTTGAGAATATCAACGCACAGGCGAGTCAAATGCTGAATAGCGATGGTACAGCGGTAAGCAAACCCCATCTCGTAGAATTGCACAAGGAACTGGCAAAATTTGAAGATGCCATCGATCGTATGACAGGTGAAGCTGTAGATAGTTTGAAAAAAAATAAATTGATTCCCGCAGGTAAAGAAAATGACCCCAGTGCATGGAAGAAAGAGAATGTCCCAGGCTGGTTGTATGATCGCATGCAGGACATGAAAAAAGAAGTAACGAATGTTCAAGAACAGCTGGAGAAAACTCCGTCGCTGTCGCGCAAGGCTGCATACACAGGCAAAATTGGTATGCTTGATCTTGTGCCGAAAGACATGCCGAAACTGGCCGTGTTCGAAGCTACAGAAGCACCCGCGCCGCTTGCTGCTGCTATGCCGCGTATAGCTAATTTCCTCAAAGGAAAATCAGGCGGGCAGGGCGCGGCTTAAGTGCCCGTCTTCGCATCCTGCGGGGCGAGGGTAACGCTTGCGCTAAACCAGCCTTTATCAGATGTATAATTCAGGCTTTTTTCGTTGCTCTGCGTGAGGCTTGCGGCACTGCCAGCGGCTTTCAGATCTGCCATGATGGATTCCACCTGCTTCCAAGATATACCCCCATCCAGTATATGTACCTGCACAGATTCCACAGGGAATTTGATGGAAACAGAAGCTTCTGATTTTGCCTTGCGGATGACATTGAGTATATCCACGCATGCCATGCCGGATTTTTCTGCGGTGGCATCATACGGGTAATTCGCAGCCAGTGGCCAGTTTCCGCGAGCGTGTACAGAGCCCGTAGCCGTAAACTTATCATCAAAAATATGGCTGAAGAGTTCTTCCGTGATGTGTGGCACGAACGGCGCAAACAAGCGCAGCAGCCCATCAAGGCAGTGATAGATGGTGTAGAGCGCTGATTGCTGGCCGGATTGCTGCGTTTCGCCGTATGCACGGGCTTTGGCGAGTTCCAAATAATTATCGCAGAAATCGTTCCAGAAGAAATCTTCGATGGCCACGCGCGCATCGCAATATTCGAATTTCTCAAATTCCGCTGTAGCCTTAGCAATCGCCACATGCAGGCGGGAGAGAATCCAGAGGTCGAGCGCTTCGGTGATGATGCCGTTTTTTACATCCGCTGCCGCATTAGTAGGTTTACCCTCCAGCTTGGAAAGGTTCAGTGCGGCGAAGTTGCTGGCGTTCCACAACTTGCCCACCAGCTTCTTGCCGATCTTGAGCAGGTCTTCTGAAAACGCTGTATCCGCGCCGAGGCGGGAGGTGGACGCCCAGTAACGTACGCTGTCGGTACCTTTATCCTGAATCAGCTCCACGGGCGTTACTACGTTGCCTTTGGATTTGCTCATCTTGGTTTTATCGGCAGCGAGGCACCAGCCCGATATCATCAGGTTTTTCCAAGGAATGGAATTTTCATGCAGATGCGCTTTTACGATGGTGTAAAACGCCCAGGTGCGGATGATCTCATGCGCCTGCGGGCGGATGTCCGCGGGGAAGAGTTTGGCGTGGCGGTTGGCATCCAGCGTGAAATCCTTATTGATGCCCTTGGAGCTGAGCTGCGGGCTGATGGACGACGTCGCCCATGTGTCCATCACATCCATATCTGGCGTCACTTCATCCTTTGTATAGCCCTTAGGGGTATCCACCATTGGGTCAACGGGGAGCTGGCCAAAATCTGCAAACAGGATTTTGCCTTCTTCACCTGCGCGTTTGGAATACCACACCGGAAACGGCACGCCGAAGAAACGCTGGCGCGAAATGCACCAGTCTTCCTTCAAACCCTCAATCCACTGGTTGAGGCGGATGCGCATATATTCCGGGTTCCAGTTGCAAGCAGCACCTTTAGCAAGGAGTGCTTCCTTTTTATCCATGATACGTACGAACCACTGATGCGTGGGGATGATCTCAATAGGTGTGCCGGAACGCTCGGCGCATTTTACGGTATGTACCATTGGTGTTTGTTTAAGCAGCTTGCCTGCTTCTTGCAGTAACTCGATGGTTTTGGTGTTGGCCTGTTTGGGTTTGAGGCCGTTACCCTTTTCATCACAAAGCACACTAAATGTATGTTGTGCCTTTTCAATATTAATACAATTGTCTTGCGTTAAATCCGCCTTTTCTGTTTTTCCATTTGCTCCAGCAAGAAAGGCAACTCCGCCTGCTGCAAGCAAACCTGTGATGACGGTGATTCTACCATCAAGACCTAATATACAGCGTCTTGGAAGTTCGTGTTTACGTACCCACTCCTTATCCGTATCGTCACCAAAGGTGCAGCACATTACAATGCCAGTACCTTTTTCACGCTCCACGGCTTCATCGGCGATCATCGGCACTTTCACGCCGAAGAGTGGGGTGATGGCGTGTTTGCCTTTATATTTTGAAGCGTTCGGGTCTTCGGGATGATACATCACCGCCACGCACGCACCGAGCAACTCAGGGCGCGTCGTCATAATCACAAGCGGTGAGCCATCTTCCAGCGTGAACTCGATTTCGTTCATCACACCGGGCATTTCCTTGTTTTCCACTTCCGCCTGCGCGATGGCGGTCTGGTCTACCCAGTCCCAATAGGTTGGGCGGAAATCGCGGTACGCTTCGCCTTTTTTCAAAAGGTCAAGGAAAGAAGCCTGCGAGAGTTTCTGCACATCATCGTTGATGGTCTGGTATTCCTGCCGCCAGTCAACGGAAAGGGCGGTGCTTTTGAACAGGCGGCGGAATTCATTTTCCGCATCCACCACAACTTCGCGGCAAATGGCCACGAAATCGGCACGCGGCATGGAATTGCCACGAACCTTTTTTTCTTTTTCCACCAGGCGTTCAGTGGGCAGGCCGTTATCATCAAACCCCATAGGGTAAAACACGTCCTTGCCCGCCATGCGCTGAAAGCGTGCCACGAAATCCGCCTGTGTGTAGCTGAAGATATGCCCCATATGCAGCACGCCGGAAACCGTTGGCGGCGGCGTATCAATCACAAAAGTCTGTTCGCGCGGGAGGTCATTTTTCCAGTGATAGACATCGGATGTATCCCATGTCTGCTGCCAGCGGGTTTCTGCTTCTTTGTGGTCGTATTGTTTGGGTAGTGGTTTCATAGTGCCTTATTTTTTGAAATATTTTTGTTTAATTTTCCAGCCACCGGTGCTGATGGCAAAGAACAGACCGCCGATGACAATGAGGGTGATAGGCCAGCCCACAGACTGCACAAAGTGCTGCGCGGTGAAATAGCCAATGTAGGAAAGCATGGCAAGTATGCCAACCACGAGCAGTGCCGTGCTCTGCACCAATACGCTGAGATACACCATAAATCCCGTAGCCGCGAGGTAGAGAATCTCCAGTGGTGTGCGCTCAACCCAATCAAAAAGGTTGAACAGGAAGAGTGCAGAGCCGATGAAATACCATAGCCCCGCCGTTCGGTGAAATGGCGTTTTGCTGATGCTATAAGCGATGCACAGCAGGCTGATACCAAGGGCAAGGCCAGTGTAAACATGCGGAATATCCACCAGATCCATTAAGGTGCCGGTAAATATCATGCCGTAAGCGATGGTGAAAAACAGCAAAATCCAGTGCTTCAGCGCGCGGAAGGTGAAGAATTGCTGTATGCCGATGACGCCGAATACGAAGAGTACTGCGTAGCGTTCATCACTGCCGGAGTTGAACCATTCATAGATGGCAACAAATAATCCAGTAGGTTGCAAGAGTGCTGCAATGAGCAGGAGAGGGGCAACCATGCGTGCGTGCGAAGATTTGTCCTTTGCCGCAATCACCGCCAGTATGTAGCAGGCAAAGCCGCTGGCGAAGGTAACTAGCACGCGGGTGAAGCTATTCATGCTCGGCCAGAACATGGCGATGTAGGTGCCAATGCCCGCCAGCACAAAGATGCCACCGAGATAACCAAACACACGAGTGACTACGCTTCCGGTGCTTTTGATGCTTTTATCAGCAGCAGGGATAAGGCCTGCGGAAATTTCCTCAGCACAAATCTCAAACGCCTTGGCAAGGCGGATGATCTCGCTGATGGCTTCCTGCTTGTTGGCCGGTTGTGTCATGTTGCTATTCATTTACCCAGCCAAGGAATTGGGCGTTGTAGCCATAATAATCATTGGTAGCAGGATTGAGTGGTATACTGCGGCCATCTTTGGAAATAATAGGCCCATTGCTGCGGTATGAACCCATAAAAAACAGGCTGCCAATATCACCGCCACGGTTTGAGCGGTATGCTTCAAACGTATAGCCGTCCGGCGCGGTTAGGTTGGTATCAAGTTTGAGATTACTTACTTCAGGAATCTGGAAATCCTGCCAGTTTGCGGTGCCTGCATCTGGCGGTGTAACGTTTATCTGTTTTACCGTGCCGGTTTTAGCGGAATATAAATATAGGTTTTGGGTATTGCTGCTATATTGGTCTGCGCGCTTCTTGTATTGCGCTTTCAGTTTTCCATTTGCAACGCTGAGCGTTACATCGGCCATCGGCTTGCTGGAGTAGCTCTGAGAATAAAACAACACATCATGTTTAGGCGCTTCCACAAACATCGCCGGAATGGCACTTGCAAGAGAAAATAGCACTATCAGTACCAGTGGTAACCCAATACCTGCGGCCAGTGTCGGGTTTTGTTTTATCCATGCAAGCATAAAACCTCAGTTCGTTTTTTTAGGAGCTAAACCGTAATTCTGGATAAGTTCTTCAGCAATCTGCACGGCATTAAGCGCCGCACCTTTACGCAAATTATCGGAGACAATCCACATGGCAAGGCCGTGCTTCACCGATGTATCAGCACGCAGGCGGGAGATGAACACGCCGTCTTCGCCAGCACATTCGATGGGTGTGCAGTAGCCGCCATTGATGCGTTCGTCATACATCACGATGCCGTCTGACTCTTCGAGGATTTCACGCGCTTCTTCCACTGAAAGTGGTTTTTCAAACTCAATATTCACCGATTCAGAGTGGCCAACAAACACCGGCACGCGCACGCAGGTGGCGGACACTTCAATGCTTTCATCCATAATTTTCTTGGTTTCATGGATCATTTTCCATTCTTCTTTGGTGTAGCCATCATCCATGAATACATCGATGTGCGGAATCACATTAAACGCGATGCGCTTGGTGAACTTTGCCGGATCCATCTGGTTATTCATGTATATCTGCTTGGTCTGGTCGAAAAGCTCATCCATACCCGCTTTGCCCGCGCCAGAAACTGACTGATAGGTAGAAACCACCACACGTTTGATTTTTGCAATGTCATGCAGCGGCTTCAACGCCACCACCATCTGCATGGTGGAGCAGTTGGGATTTGCGATGATGTTGCGTTTGCGGAAATCCTTTAGCGCTTGTGCGTTTACTTCTGGCACCACCAGCGGAATATCTTTTTCCATACGGAAGAGGGAGGTGTTATCAATCACCACGCAACCAGCCGCAGCAGCCTTCGGCGCGAATTCTTTGGATACGCTGGAACCAGCAGAAGAAAGCGCAATGTCGGTATCAGAAAAGTCGTAATCATCGAGTGCGCGGATTTTGAGTATATCCGTTTCGCCGAAGCTTACTTCCTTGCCCACAGAGGCTTTGGAGGCAAGCGCCACCACTTCGCGTGCGGGAAAATTGCGCTCGGCAAGGATTTCAAGGATTTCACGGCCAACATTACCGGTTGCGCCGACGACTGCGACTTTGTAACTCATTATTTTTTCTTTCGTAATTGTATTTTGTAGCCCAATTCAGGGGCGCATAAAATAGCAGTTTTATGCAATAAATCTAGGGTTTTATTAGTCAAAAAGCAGTTCAAAATCCCTGACAGGGAGGGCGGCGATTGGGTGACTGGGCTGTATCCACCCATTTCTTGGGCGATGTATTTGTGGGGTGCTGAATTTCAGGTATTACTGGTGAGCCTGTAATCTCGGTAAAATGTTCAGGGCTGATATTCCTTACCTCGATAATGCGTTCGCCGCATTCACCGTGAGGTCTGCGTATAGAAACATCATGTGCAGGCGTCTTGAAGCTATCTACATCGAACGCTTCATAAGGCTCAGTTTGGGTCACGTTTGCCAGCACATTTGCTTCTCTGATTCGTGTTATAATCCATCCTTCAAGCGCAGAGGCATCAGAAACATCAGGGATATCGCAAGACTGTATCACCGTGCGTTTGCCGCTTTTGGTGTATCGCCATGATATTTCAGGATGGGGATTTGGTCTGTCCATGGCCCAAATCCTCAAGCGGCCTTTGCTACTTTATCCGCCAGTTTCTTCACAATAGCATCGCCCATTTCGCTGGTGGAAACTCGCTTCATGCCATCTTGCATAATATCGGCAGTGCGGTAGCCTTCTGCTAACACGGCTTTTACGGCTGCTTCCAGCCTGTCCGCTTCCGCTTTCATATCAAACGAATAGCGCAGCATCATGGCAAAGGAAAGGATGGTGGCGATAGGGTTTGCAATGTTCTTGCCCGCAATATCCGGCGCAGAGCCATGCACAGGCTCATACACCCCAGGGGTACCCGGATTACCCAGCGATGCCGAAGGCAACATACCAAGCGAGCCGGTGAGCATGGAGGCGATGTCTGATAAAATATCACCAAACATGTTGGTGGTGACCATCACGTCGAACTGCTTGGGGTTGCGCACCAGCTGCATGGCGGCATTATCGACATACATGTGCGTGAGTTCGATATTTAGGTAATCTTCCTGATGGATTTTCTTCACTTCTTCACGCCACATTTCCGTGCATTCCAGCACGTTGGCTTTATCTACAGAACATACGCGGCCGTTACGTTTTGCGGCGAGGTCAAACGCCACATGGGCGATGCGGTGCACTTCCGGGCTGGTATACACTTCCGTGTTGAAGCCACGGCGCGAGCCATCTGCCAGTGTTTCCACACCGCGTGGCTGCCCAAAATAAATACCCCCCGTGAGTTCCCGCACAATCATGATGTCTAATCCGGCAACCACTTCGTGTTTCAGGGTTGAGGCATCGGCCAACTCATCAAAACAAATGGCAGGGCGCAGGTTCGCAAACAGCTCCAGCTCCTTGCGGAGTCCCAGCAATCCTTTTTCCGGGCGCGAGGCGATAGGGAGTGATTCCCATTTTGGTCCGCCGACTGCGCCAAGCAATATGGCATCGGCTTTTTTGGCAGCGGCCAGTGTTTCCGCAGGGAAGGGCGTGCCCACTGCGTCATACGCGCTGCCGCCAATATGGGCGGTACTGGTGGTGAATTTTACCGAGCCATTGGTGCTAAACCAGTCAATCACTTTGGCTGTTTCTTTTACGACTTCTGGCCCAATGCCATCGCCGGGGAGGAGGAGGATGTGTTTAGTGGTCATGTTTCAATTCTTCTTTAGCGTGTTTGATAATTTTTAATGCGGATGTGCCCGCAAGTCCAGCAATTACGAGGGCTGCCAGCAGATCTGGCCATAGGCGGCCGGTGGCATAAACCAGTGCTGCCGCTATTAATATCAATATATTACCAATAGCATCATTGCGGCTGCACAGCCAGATGGATTGCATGTTGCTGTCTTTGCCGCGGGTGCGATAAAGCAAAATGGTGCAGTAAATGTTGACGAATAGCGCCAGCGCCCCCACCCACCCCATGGTGAGGTGATCTGGCAGGCGATTATCAATGATATTATGAATAGACTGCATCAGTACAACGCATGCTACCCCAATCATGCAATATGCCTTAAACAGCGCGGCCTTAGCGCGTAAATGCAGCGTTTTTTGCATGACGTATAGTGTGATGGCATAGCTGAAAGAATCGCTTAGAAAGTCTATAGAATCGGCAATCAGCGAGCTAGAGTCGGCGTCGATACCCTGAAATAATTCCATGCAGAACATGCCAAAATTTAATATCAGCACCGTCCAGATGATACGTTTGCTGGCGTCAATATCGTGGTGGGGGTGGTCGTGATGTGCGCCCATTTACTTTATGCAGCCAGCCACGGCGTGGTTTCTTTCTGTTTTTTTTCGTATGCGGCAATCGCATCCATCTTTTCCAGAGTCAGGCCAATATCATCCAGCCCGTTCATCAGGCAGTGCTTGCGGAAGGGTTCAACAGTGAAGGAAAAACTTTCATTGCCAGCGGTAACTGTTTGTTTTTCAAGGTCAACATTTACCGGCAGGCCATTTTTTGCATACCCCATGATGGTATCAGTCTGTTCTTTAGGTAATACAACAGGAAGGATGCCATTCTTGAAGCAGTTGTTGAAGAAAATATCGGCAAAAGAAGGCGCGATAACGCAGCGAATTCCGAAATCTAAAAGTGCCCACGGGGCATGCTCGCGGCTGGAGCCACAACCAAAATTGATACCGGAAACTAATATCTGCGCCTTATCGAACGGCGGCTTGTGCAGGATGAAATCTTCTATCTTTTTGCCATCTACCGTATAGCGCATTTCATAAAATAGCCCATCCTTCAAACCGGTGCGTTTGATGGTGGTGAGGAATTGTTTAGGGATGATCGCATCCGTGTCGACATTGTCAATCGGCAGCGGTGCGGCGATGGATGTTAGTGTTTTGAATGCGTGCATTATTTTATCTCCCTTACATCCGCTAAATGCCCAGTAATTGCTGCTGCTGCTGCCATGGCAGGTGACATTAAATGTGTGCGGCCGCCGCGTCCCTGCCGGCCTTCGAAGTTGCGGTTACTAGTTGAAGCGCAGCGTTCGCCCGGTTCCAGCCTGTCTGCATTCATGGCAAGGCACATGGAACAGCCGGGCTCGCGCCATTCAAAACCTGCTTCGATAAAAATTTTATCCAGCCCTTCTTTTTCTGCCTGTTCTTTTACAAGACCGGAACCGGGCACCACCATCGCCAGTTTTACATTGCTTGAAATGCGCCGCCCCGATGCCATCATGGCAGCCTCGCGCAGGTCTTCAATGCGGCCGTTGGTGCATGAACCGATGAATACTTTGTCAATAGTAATATCCGTAAGTTTCTGGCCGGCGGTAAGCCCCATATATTCCAGTGCGCGGGCAATGGCGGGCGTATCAGCCTGTGGTACATGTGCGGTGATAGGAAGCACCTGCTCCGGGTTAGTACCCCATGTCACCTGTGGTTCTATATCTGCTGCTTGCAGCACCACTTCTGCGTCATATTTTGCGCCTGCATCAGAAGGCAGGGTTTTCCAATACGCAACGGCTTTGTCCCAATCCGCGCCTTGCGGTGCCAGTGGGCGTCCTTTGATATAAGCGAAGGTGGTTTCATCTGGCGCAATCAGGCCTGCGCGTGCGCCGGCTTCGATGCTCATGTTACACACGGTCATCCGGCCTTCCATGGAAAGGTTACGAATAGCTTCGCCCGCATATTCAATGACGTATCCGGTGCCGCCAGCCGTGCCGATTTTGCCGATAATTGCAAGAACGATGTCCTTAGCAGTTACACCCAAAGGTAATTTACCATCCACGCGGATGAGCATATTTTTCGCATGGCGTTGGATGAGTGTTTGGGTGGCTAGCACATGCTCTACTTCCGAAGTGCCAATGCCGAATGCCAGCGCGCCGAATGCGCCATGTGTGCTGGTGTGCGAATCACCGCACACAATCGTATTTCCAGGTTGGGTGAATCCCTGCTCAGGGCCTACAATATGCACAATGCCCTGACGCTTATCATCCATTGTGTAATAAGGAACGCCAAATTCCTTGGTGTTGTGCGCCAGCGTATCCAGCTGCGTGCGCGCCGTTTCATCTTTGATGATGCCTTGCTTGCGTTCTGGCGTGGTGGGCACGTTGTGATCGGGCACGGCGAGGGTGGCATCTGGCCTGCGAACCTTGCGGCCAGCGGCGCGCAAGCCCTCAAATGCCTGCGGGCTGGTGACCTCATGGATCAAATGTCTGTCTATGTAAATGAGGCAGGTGCCGTCATCGGCGCGGTGAACAATGTGGTTTTCCCAGATTTTATCGTAAAGCGTTTTTGGCATATTGACACATGGTTAAAGATGGTTAATTGTTTTTCTGCGGAGATGCTATTCTAATGAAAATATACTGGTAAAAGCAATGGAAGATTCGTGGCGGGATTTCGCAAGGCACCATGATGGTAAAACATCCGTAACAGTGCAACATGTGCACCTCAGCTTTAAGCGCTCATTAGGGAATCAGAGAACTTCATTGGAGGGAAATAAACTGTGTCTTGCATTTGACCTTAATGATGCCGCACAACTATTCCAATTTAATCATCTCTCGCAATTTTTATATCAAAAGCACATGCGATTTACATCGTCTGCGAATGAGAAACAGCAGGCCACTTTGGTGTTAGAGCTTGCTACAGCTCAACAGCTGGATCTCACCTTGTTGCTTGATATGTCCAAACGCTTGGGTTTTAAGGCAGTTACTGCAAGCGGTGAAATTGTTGCACATGTTGATCCAGAGCACCCGATTGTGGTGGCAACGCAAGTGCCTTGGCAAGTGGTGCGTGGTTCGCCTTATGGTGTGGAGACATTAGAACCGATACGCGAAGGCGTAAGCGTGGATGATCAAAGGCGCAGAGCTGAAGAGTTTGCCGTGGGAATTGCTCTGCGTGATGATGATGGAAAGTCTGTAGCCAATATTGAGGAATGGTTAAGCCATCAGCGAAAGGTAGAAGAAAAAGAAGGTATCGCTGTGCATACGGCTATTCCCAGAGATTGGGCAAGTAAAGACGGTACTTTTCGTGGGCGTTTGTTGCAGGAAAAAGAATCGCTGAGTCGTATGTTTTCGGGAAGCATAAAGAAATAAAAAAGGGCGCTGTGCAAGCGCCCTTTTTTATTTCAATGTAATGATAACTATTCAGCAGCTGCGTCCTGAGAATTATCACGTTTTTCTGTGATGCGGCTGGCTTTACCAGTGAGGCCACGGAGGTAATAGAGTTTTGCGCGGCGCACATCACCCTTGCGGATAACTTCAATGCTTTCAACGCGCGGAGAGTAAATTGGGAATACGCGTTCAACGCCTTCGCCGTGGCTGATTTTGCGAACGGTTACTGCAGAGTGCAGACCAGCATTTTTCTTGCCGATAACAACGCCTTCAAACACCTGAACACGCTCGGTAGCGCCTTCAATAATGCGCACGCCAACGCGAACAGTGTCGCCTTGAGCGTAATTGTCAATTTTTTTGTCAGCAGCGAGCTTGCTTTTATAGTCCTGCTCGAATTTTTGCAGCGTGTTCATATCATTCGTCCTTCTTTTTCAATAAATCCGGGCGGCGAGTCGCAGTTATGTGTTTTGCCTGCTCCAAGCGCCAATTATATATGTTCTCGTGGTTGCCGGATAAAAGCACTTCTGGCACTTCCTGCCCGTTCCACAAAGGGGGCCTAGTATAATGAGGATACTCGAGCAGTCTAGTGAAATCTGATGATAAGCCGAAACTTTCTTGGGTAACCGCATCATCCTTGCCGATAACCCCCGGAATCAGGCGTACACAGGCATCCAAAATGGCCTGAGCGGCGATTTCCCCGCCGGAAAGCACGAAATCCCCAAGGCTTATTTCAAGCATCTGGTGATGGTCGATAACCCGTTGATCCACGCCCTCAAACCGCCCACAGAGGATAATGAGGTCTTTTTGTACCAATTCTGTGGCCATTTTCTGGGTAAAAGGCTTGCCGCGTGGGGTTGTATATACCAGCGCTGCATTTGGCAGTTTTGCTTTGGCATGCTCTATGGCCGCATCCACCACATCCGGTTTCATCACCATGCCGGTGCCGCCCCCATAGGGGCTGGCATCCACCGTTTTGTGTTTATCGGTAGCAAAATCACGGATATTGATGGCCTCAAGTGACCACAGGCCCTTTTCCAAAGCCTTGCCCGCCAGTGAATGCCCCAGCGTGCCTGGGAACATCTCAGGAAACAAGGTTAGGGCAATGGCGTGAAATTGGCTCATTTCTTTTCTGCCTCTAAATAATTGGGTGGAATGATCGTAATTTCTTCGCCGGAAATTTTTATAAACTGGTCATTCAGCGGCAGCATCTCCGTTTCGCCATTGGCTTTTTTGATTTCTATTACATCACCGGCGCCGTAATTGGCTATTTCAGTAATTACGCCGTAGGCCTTGCCTTCGGCAGTGGTGACCGATTTTCCGACAAGATAGTTGTGCTCGGGCTCGGAGATATTTTCGGCTTTGGTGTATAGCACCAGTTTTTTCAGAAGTTCTGCCGCGTTGCGATCTTTGATGCCTTCAATGCTGGCAATATATTGTGGTGCCGTGCCGGATGTGATTTTGATGCTATAGGTTTTTTTGCCGAACGCATCGCAGAGCGTGTCAATTTCTTCCAGTTCTTCAGGGTAGGGAAGGAGGCTACGAAGTTTTACCTGCCCACGGATACCATGCGCGGCAACAACAACTGCGGCCTGAAGTAACTCGGAGGAAGGCCGTGACATGATACGGCCTTAAGGCTTAAGCGGCAGCTTCTGCTGCTGGTGCTTCACCCTTGTCTTTTTTAGACTTGCGGGCTGCGCGCTGTGCTGGCTTGGTTTTAACAAGGCCGGCCTGATTGAAAAACAGGTGAACGCGGCTGCTCATCTGAGCGCCAACAGAAAGCCAGTGTTTTGCACGTTCAACATCAATCTGAACGCGTTTTTCACTGGTATTATCGAGCAGTGGGTTATAAGTGCCAAGCTTTTCGATGAATTTGCTGTCACGCGGGCTGCGGGAATTGGTTACAACGATCCAGTAATAAGGACGTTTTTTGGTGCCGTGGCGGGACATTCTGATGGTAGTTGGCATAGGTTCCTGATCTCAAGTTTATGGTTTAAGGTCGGGCTTTCTACCAGTATTTACCCCCAAGGTAAAGCAAAAAATACACATTTTAGGCCTTTTTAGAGCGGTTTTGGTGCCACGATTTATTACAAAATTAACTATTATTATGATACAGTTAAGGATGGAAACCCTGCATTTGCGAGTCTCTGCGTTGAAGTCACTACCTAGGATAAAGCTGCCTAAGTGGAAAGTCTCGTTTGATCCGGAGCCTCTTTTAAGTGCCATCGCCCACCGCGTCACCCGCTTTGTTTACCGACCGCATTATAGCGGTTTTGAGAATATGCCCAAAGAAGGGCCAGCGATTATTATTGCTAACCACGTATCCTATGTGGATGGGCCGATTATTGATGCCGGTTGCCCGCGTAAAGTGCGCTACATTATTGATGAGGATATTTATAACCTTCCAGGCGTGCATTACCTGATGAAGCTGGACAGGGCAATTCCTATTTCGCCTAATCGTAAAAGTGTGGAAGCCGCGCTTAACGCGGTGTCTGAAGGCCTACGCAATGGCGATGTGATTTGTATTTTCCCAGAAGGTTTTTTGACCTTCACCGGAAGCCTTGGCCGCTTCCGCCCGGGTATTGAATGGATGATAAAGCGTGACCCCGTGCCGGTGATACCGCTCTCACTTAACGGTCTTTGGGGCAGTGTGTTTTCACGCAAATACCTGAAATCGCCGATGCGCTGGCTGCCACGCACATGGCTGCGCGGTAAGGTAACGGTGAAATGCGGCACTGTGATTCCACCGGAAAAAGTCAGTGTGAATTACCTGCAGGAAGCAATCTTAAGGCTTAAGTATTCAGGTGAAGTGGATTAGCCGCCTTTTTGTGGTGGTTTAGGCAGGTTGGGATCATTCGTTGGTCTTGGTATTGGCTGAGTAGAGGAGTGGGCAACGGTATTCCCATTTTGGGGACTTGTAACGTCTCCTAGAGAAAGTTTGCCTTCTGCATCTAGTTTCCTCAATCTTGCTTCAAGTTCATCAGCTCTTTTGGCCTCAGCTTTCGCCTCCTCAGCGGCTTTCCTTTTAGCTTCTTCGTCTTGTCTTGCTTTTATTTCAGCATTCCATTTTGCGGCGTAGTCCTTAAGTTCTGCAAATGCGTTGCCATACATGGCAGCTTCTTTGCTTGCAGCATTATAATGTTTCGTTTCATTGTCGTTCAGCCATGTACCATCAATGAGATCTGCGCGTAACTTTGCATCTTTTTCCAGCGCAACAATCCATTTTCCTATTGGTTCAATATTCGCTGGGTTTGAAAAATCAATTTTGCCGTTTTCGTCGCGTTTTATCAGTGTATGCAAATAGTAATGTGTGGATCCATTATCAGGTAGATACTGTTCAACTTCTGCAAGATGTCTAAGCGTTGAATAGTTTGTTAAATCGGGGGCGTCATTCTTCGCCATAATATCGACAGCCGGAACTGTTGGTGTGTGAGAGGGTACAGTTTTACCAGATACCTTAAGTTTCTGCTCTAGCAGGTCAAGCTCAGCCAGCGCAGCTTGGAAGGTATTACGGTCACCCTGAGCATCGCTATAGTATTTAATACGGTCACCACTCCACAGCCAGCGCGGTCCGATGGTTTCATACGCATCAATTTTATTGGTGCTGTCTGCCAGTGCTGCGGTTATTGCTCCACGTAACATTGGTATATTATCTGGGTTGTTAAGATCAATATAGCCATCACTGTTACGCACAGCATTTTTCAGGTGAGGGGCCATTACAGGTGAATTTTTGGCAAGATAAGACTCCTTGGTGCTCAGCACAAGCAGGTGAACAAAATTCTCTGTGTCAACTTTCTGTTCTAGTGCTTGATCGAGCGTGTTCATAGCACTATTTGCACCAATTATTCCATCGCCTAATTTGTAGCTGTTTACTGCAAGATCTGCTACGGCAATTGGTCCTGCAACTTTTGTCACTAGTTGCTTTCCGCCTGCGAGAAGAAGAGGTACGGCAGCGGCAAAAGTCAAGGTGGTAGCTGCTTGCCTGCCAGCTTCAAGCCTTTCCAGTGCCGAGTTGCTGCTATCTAAAGCCTCACCTATCTGATGACTGACTGTTTTTGCAACAAGTGGAGCAGAAGCTGCAGTGACTATTGGTGCAAGCGGACCCGCCAATTGCGGCTTCATAAGTCCGGCGAGGCCACCACCAGTGAGTGCCCAGCCGCCTGCTTTATCCCATCCGTCGGCATTCGGATCATTCAGAACTACAAGACCTGTAGCAAAGCCGGTTCCGCTACCAAGTCGTACAAAGCCTGTGCGGGCAGTCAGGTTAGGAGATTTTGCCGCATTGTTCTGTGTTGTGGGGGGATCAAGTAACGTATCCAAGGGATTTTGTGCCTTAGGAGGGGTTGGGCGAGCAAGTGGCTCAGACGCCTCCATCTGCAGTGCAATATTTTCTGCTGCAGTCATTGTGTTGCCAGTGACTGGCGTTGCGGTGCGCGGTGCTTGCGCTGGCGCTTCTGGTGCATCCATCACAGCAGTTCTGCCAGAAGATCCCGTTGCTCCAGATTGTGGACTGCTTGATGTTCCTTGTCTGGGAACGGCTATTCCATCAACGGGTCTGGCAACAGCTCCCTCTACTGGGTCGTAGGAAAATCTATAGCCATCTTTCACCATGCTGCCTGGAGATGGTTGCGCGGTTGAAGCTGCAGGTTTTGCAGGATTTACGGGAGGTTCGGGGGCTTTTGCGGTACCGGGTGTTGGAGAAGCTTCCGCTGCCGGAGCATTGGGCTTTGCTGCTGCTGGTGCGTCGGGTGTATCTGATGCGGTGGGTGGTTTTGCTGTTGCAGGATCTCGTTTTGCGGTGAATTCTTCTTTTATTGATTCGGCCACAGCATCATCAATGGTGAATTGTCGGCGTAAGGCTTCTTTTGCAGCATCCGCTCGGGCATCCACTTTCATGGATTGTTTTACAGCTTCTATCTGGTCGTTGTGACCAATCCTGCCGCCGGTGACTTTATAGGCTGCATTGGCTCCTAAATTCCAAACGCCTCCAGCTACCCTGAATGGCATGGCCGCAATGTTGTAAGGGATGGTGACAAGCGGTGCAAAAGGCTTAACCACGGGGTAAATTATTTTTCCAACAGGTTTTAATGCATTGCCAATCCGGTTCAAAAACCCAGGCCTAAGATTTTTAAGTGCTTCGGCTTCTTTTTGGCGGTCAAAATCAACATTGTGTTTGACTACAATTTCTTCAACTGTAGCGGCATCTTTTGCGCTTAATGGTGATTTATCAAAACCCACTTTCTCAGCAATTTTACGTGCTCCATCCTCTCCATATCTTGCTTCAAGCCTTTGTTTGAGGCGGGCAGTGGCTTCTTCAGAGGATAAAGCGGCTTGTTGATTATTCGCACGCGCACCCACAAGCGCAGCAGTTCCTGCTATAGCTCCTGTGCCACCTATTTCGGTCGCATTTTCTACTAAGGCATTACCAACTGACTTAGCACCCTTCACCAAATCGCCAGCGGTATCCGTTGTCTTACTTATTAATTCTCTTGCTGTGTCTAGCGGAGTTTTAGGCTCTGGGCTTGGGGCGGTCTGAAACGCCTTATAGCCAATGAATGCGCCGATAGCGGGAACGACATATCCGGCATATTCGGCGATAGTGTCAATTACATCGCCAATGGCAGTAAATAATCCGCCGATGATGGGGATATTTTCCAGCATGCCGCCGAGTGTCACGATATTGCGGAGTGCTTTGAACGTGCCTTTCACAAGCCAGTGAATAGGTTGCAATAGCAGCATGCCAACTAATGCTGCTGCGCCGCCCGCCATCCATGGCATAATGCTCTTGGTGGTGTTTTCACTGATACCACCGTTGGTTTTTTCGCTGAGTGTTTTGGCCACCGCATCCGTCGCGCCATGAAACGCACCGGCAATGCCGGCGTCTTTCATAAACTTATCGACTGGGTTGGGTTCGTCTACCATGTGTCCAAATGTATTTTTACCTTACCATTTTGCCAAAGATATCATGGTTTTAACAATGAAGTTTTAATGACAGCGGTAAAATGACATGTTACAGGGCTGTAATAATTTAATTATTGTTATAAATCAATATATTAATTTGTCATTCCCGCGGAGGCGGGAATCTCTTTAACCACTTGTACAGGCTGATAATGAGATCCCCGCCTACGCGGGGATGACAGAATAGACTTACCGCATCCCGAAAAGGCTGCTCATGCCGCCGCGCATCATGCCTTTTTGCCCCAGCTTTTTCATTTTTTTCATCATGGTTTCCATTTGCTGCTGTTGTTTCAACAGCTTATTCACATCCTGCACCTCCACGCCAGCCCCCGCTGCAATGCGGGCGCGGCGGGAACCATTGAGCAATTTGGGGTGCTTGCGCTCCTTCGGTGTCATGGACAGGATTATGGCCTCTTGGCGTGAAAGCAGGTTTTCATCTACATTGGCATTTGCCATTTGTTCCTGAAGTTTGCCGACGCCTGGCAGCATTTTCATCATACCGCCAAGGCCTCCCATTTTTTTCATTTTGCGCATTTGATCCAGCAAATCGTTGAAATCAAACTGGCCTTGCATCATGCGCTCGGCCATCTGCTCGGCTTCGGCCTGCGTTACGTTTTCAGCCGCTTTTTCCACCAGCGAGACAATATCGCCCATATCAAGAATGCGCGATGCAATACGGTCTGGATGGAATTCTTCGAACTCATCAATGCGCTCACCCACACCGATGAATTTTATCGGTTGGCCAGTGACAGAACGCATGGAAAGTGCTGCACCGCCACGGCCATCACCATCCACACGGGTGAGGATAATGCCGGTCACGCCAATTTTTTCATGGAATTGTTTGGCGATGTTCACCGCGTCCTGTCCCGTGAGGGAATCCGCTACCAGTAAGGTTTCCAGAGGCTTCGAGATTTCTTTGACCGACTGTAATTCCTGCATTAGCTCATCATCAATGTGCAAGCGTCCGGCGGTGTCCAGTAGCAGCACATCATACCCTTCGAGGCGCGCCATTTTCAGTGCACGCTCGGTAATTTGCAGGGGTTTTTCACCTTCAACAATGGGAAGAGAGGTAACGCCTGCTTTGCTGGCAACCTGCTCTAGCTGCATTTGTGCGGCGGGACGGTATACGTCCAGCGATGCCACCAGTACTTTTTTATTTTGTTTATTTTTTAGCCGCAGCGCGAGTTTGCCGGTGGAGGTGGTTTTACCTGACCCCTGCAAACCGCACATCATCACCACAACTGGAGGATTTGCGGCAAGATTTAAAGACTGCTGCTCGCTGCCGAGCAGTTCCTTCAAATGGTCATTTACCAGCTTGATGACCATCTGGGCTGGGCTGATGCTTTGAATGATTTCTGTGCCCACAGCCTTGGCTTTAAGCGACGCTGTAAATTCTTTTACTACGGGCAGGGCTACATCGGCCTCCAGAAGTGCTACACGCACTTCGCGCATGGCGGCGTCAATATCGGCCTCGGTGAGTGCCCCACGCTTTTTAAGCTTGGAAAAAATATCACCTAACTTGCTGGAAAGATTGGAGAACATATGCCTGTCACAAAACCTTCATGTCAAAATCATGGGTATTTCTAGCGAAATCGGTTAAATTAACAAGGATAAAAGCCATATATGGGATTCTATGCCGTCATTGCACGAAAAGATAAAAGCACTCAATTCATACTCTGATCATAGCCTCAATACATTGGTTGCATTGGCGGAGATAAATGAAACGGATATTGCCGCACTGGAAGCATCGCTAACGGAAAAAGGCATAAAAGTTGGTGATTTTATTGGTGCGGGTGGCACAGCCATTATATTCGAGTTGGAAAATAAAGATGGCAAAAAAATTGAATCGGCCGTGCTTAGAATAGAAGCTAAAGGTATTTCCGGTAATTCAAAACACCCATTCGTGTTGCAGCCCATAACCAGTGTTGAAAGTGCCGATCATGTAGCGCATATTATGCCGCGTGCTGAAAAACTGGAAAGCGCACCTTCTTCGAGGGCAGCCGCCCTCACGCTGGCGGCACTGAATAGTAATGGGGTATTGCCGCAAGCATGGGACTTACGGCCAGATGCCCTGATGCAACTTAGAAAACCAGGTGGTGAGTTGGTACGGTATTCTGATAATACGCCCGTATTGATAGTGGCAGACAGTAACGCCGTGGGTTCTATCGCGCAGGATACTGAGCGCGACCATATAGCAACTATTGCGCGAGCATTTAATTTGGATGCAGAAAAAGTGCGAAAAAACAAATTAAAGCGTGAAGTGGTAGATGCTGTGGCTATACAGATGGATGAGGTTTATTCCAATGTACGCAAGGACATTAAAGATGCTGGCATTGTAGCTGATGAAGTCCAGCAAAGAAGCTGGCAGACAAGAACGTCTAATCGAACCGGACAATCATTAGGGTAACCTCAACCTCTCCACTACATTCCCTTTTTGCAGATGCTCGGCAATCACTTCATCCACATCTTCCTTGGTTTTGCAACTATACCATGTGCCTTCAGGATAAATTACCATGGTGGGGCCGTGTTCGCAGCGGTCGAGGCAGCCGGAATTATTCACACGGGTAGAGGCAATGCCAAGAGCCTTTACACGCGCTTTCATGTAATCGCGCAATGTTTCCGAACCTTTTGAGGCACAGCAACCGCGTGAATTACCTTCTTCGCGGCGGTTTGTGCAGCAGAAAATGTGATATTCAAAAAATGGTTTATCGGACACCATACGAATAGAAATAGGTATATAACGCCTGAATACCGAAGTTGATAAGTAGGATTAAGAGGATAGGGGCAATATCAATACTGCCCAAATCCGGCAGGTATTTGCGGATACGGGCGCACACAGGCTCACACAGCCTGTTCAAACTGTGCATTAGTTTCTGAATAATTGGCTGGTGGGCATTGACCACTTTGAAGGAAATCAGCGTGGCAAGTACGGCCCATGCGATGACTACATACATATATAGTCTTAGTACATTGGCTAGCAGGTCGATGAACGGATTGAGCATAATCACTCCAGTTTGTTTCGACTGATATACACGAGTAATGCTATTCTCGCAATGCACCTATGCATTATTATTGTTAACCAAAGAAAGCGAAATTAACCTGTTTTTAACGCTATTCCTATAGATATGCGCGGTTGGAAAACAACAGATAAATAACAACTAAAAAAGATATAAGAATGCCATTTCAACATTGCGCCCATGCGCAGGAATACATTAAAGTGCGGATGCGTGATGAATAAATGCTCTCAATTCATATTTGCAGGTTTGCTTATTGCTGCGGTGGCATTGCGGGCATCCTGTTCTTATGCGGCTGAGATTGATGCGGAGAGCGTGAAGGCGACGCTTATTACCAAGTTTGCGCTAGACACTAAATGGCCTCCTGAAAGCGCAATTACAAGCCATAGCAAAGTGAATGTATGTGTGATCGGCGATGCCGAAACCGGTAAGTTGAATAAAGTTTTCAGAAGTGCTTTGGAAGCGTTTGGTAGGGAATATGCTCTTATTAGCGATGTAAAAGCCAATGCTGTTAGCGCGAGTTGTAATATTGTGTTTATCAGGCAATCTGAGGAACCCAGAATCAGGGATATACTGGCTGGGTTGGCTGGGAAGCCCATACTGACCATTGGTGATATGGAAAATTTTGCGCAAAAAGGTGGTATGATAGAGTTAGCCTTTATCAATAAGAACGTGAAGGTTTCGATAAATAATAAAGCGGCAAGAGAGGCCAAATTCGTGATTGGTGCGGATCTTCTTGGCATTGCCCGCAATGTAATAGATTGAGTGGGGCTGGAGATGTTTTTCCTTAAAAATGCCTCCATCAAAAAACGCCTTACCTCCATTATCATGGCGATTAGCTGTAGCTCGGTGCTGCTTACGACACTCGCTATTTCGGTGATGGGCGTATACAGCCTCCGTGCAAGCATTGTTGATGAATTACTGGTAATGGCAAATATCGTGGGTGATCGCAACGCGGCAGCACTGACCTACGAACAATATGATCTTGCAGAGCGTAACCTTGAGGTGCTTTCGGGCAAGCAGACGATACGTCTTGGCTGCTTATACAAAGAAAGCGGTGAGTTGTTCGCTGCATATAAAAAGAGCGCATCAGGTGACACACTTGAATGTCCTGAAATACTAGAGGAACGTGCGGTTATAAAAGAATATATTGAAATCATGAAACCCATTGTAACGGTGCGTGATCAGGTGCGTTACAAGGTGGGGTATATTTATGTTGAGGCAACGCTTGAAGATATAAATAAATATATCGAAAAGCAGACAATGATTGCTTTTCTGGTTGTACTTGCTGCGGTGCTTGTTTCTTATTTTCTGGCGATAAATCTGCAAAGAGCCATATCGCGTCCTATCCTGAGTCTTGCGGATACGGCGCGGCAGATTTCTATTCATAAGGATTACGCAATTCGTGCCCCCTCTATTGGCGATGCGCGTGAAGAGTTCAACAACGAGCTGGTGATTCTGACCAATTCATTCAATGACATGTTAACCGAAATTGGTGAGCGTGATACGCAGCTTAAAAAGCAGAATATAGATTTAGAAAAAGCCAAGGATGAGGCGGAGGCGGCAAACCGTGCCAAGTCGCAATTCCTTGCCAATATCAGCCATGAGCTGCGCACACCGCTGAATGCAATTATTGGATTCTCATCTATTTTGATGAATCAGCTATTTGGTTCGCTGGGAGATGCAAAATATCTGGAATATGCCAAAGACATTAATGAATCCGGCGCGCATCTTTTGGACATCATCAATGACATTCTGGACTTATCGAAAGCAGAAGCGGGTAAGCTCAAGCTCAATTTTGAAGAGGTGCATGTTGGCAAATCTATCAATAAATGTCTGACTATTGTGGCGGAGCGTGCTGAAAAAGGCAAAGTTGCCATCAGTACTGATATTCCTAAAACATTACCACCACTGGTGGCTGATCGTCTTCGTTTTATCCAGATTGTACTCAACGTGCTCAGCAATGCCGTAAAATTCACGGGTGAGGGTGGCAAGGTGCATTTAACGGTGGCAACGCAGGGTAATGCAGGCACACCAACGCATTTTGTTGTCAAAATCCAGGATACCGGTATTGGTATGTCAAAAGAAGACGTGGACAAGGCTTTCCAGAGTTTTGGGCAGGTGGATAGCGGCCTGAACCGTAAATATGAGGGCACTGGCCTTGGCCTGCCGCTTACAAAGCGATTGGTTGATTTGCATTACGGACGCATTCTTTTGGAAAGCGAACTGGGGCAAGGAACGCTGGTAACACTTACTTTTCCTATGGTTCCTCCTCCAGAATCGGGTTATGTGCCAGAAGTATAAGTAATATAAATGAAATTTTAATCTTTGCTAACTAAGCTGGTGATATCATACTATCATTCCGTTAAACGAGGCTACCTTGAAACAGATTTATACCGAATCCATTCTAATGATTGAACGTCTTCACCGTCGTTTTCTTGACGTGGTGAAAACCGAGCTGGATCGTCTGAAAATTGATGACATCAACAACATCCAGACGTTGATTTTATACAATATCAACCATGAACAGCTGACCATCGGAGAGCTGACCAACCGTGGGTATTATCTGGGTTCTAACGTGTCCTATAACGTGAAAAAACTGGTGGAAAATAACTATCTGATGCAGGAGCGTGCCCCGCATGACAAGCGCTCAACCCGCATCAGGCTTTCTGACAAAGGGCTTGCTCTTTGCGCTAAGATTGACGAACTTTATCAGCGCAACGTAAATGACCTGTCCAAGGAAATGGGCGAAAGCGACCTTGCTACACTGAATAAAACGCTTACCCAGCTGGAGCGATTCTGGACGGATTATATCAATAATATCTACAAGGTTAAGTAGGCCTTTCCCATTTAGCCCCGCGCGTCGTTACCCTTCGGTCTCGGTGTGCTCACGTACTTTTTGTACGCTCCGCCGCACCTCGCCTCGGCTGCCTAGCGCATGACTAAAGCGAAAAGCCCTAAAAACAGTCACTTATATATCGTTTATATTCGACAGAATATTGATAAATTGGGTTGACTTAGGGGTGAAAAACCCCTAGATACCTTCTCTTTCGAGAATATTCGAGGCTAAAAAGGATTACGACTATGGCAAGACGCTGCGCAATTACCGGCACTGGTACCCAATCTGGAAACAATGTTTCCCACTCAAACCGCAAGACCCGCAGGCTGTTCCGCCCGAACCTCCAGACGGTATCGCTCCAGAGTGATGTACTGGGTTCATATGTAACCCTTCGCGTTACTGCTGCTACGCTTCGCAGCATTGAGCATAACGGTGGCCTCGATGCATATTTGCTCAAGCACTCTGAAAGCAAAATGACCGAAGAAGCTGCGCGCCTGAAACGCCAGATTAAACGTAAGCTGGCTAAACAAGCGGCTTAATCCTTTTAAATGTTATCACGGACGCGTAGCATTCGCCCTGAGGCATTGCTGGTTGCTTCGATTGTATCTGGTTGTGCAACGCCGCCGCCAGAGGAGTATCGCCTTTCTGTACATACTTCGCAGGCTAACTTTCTGCAGGAAGTATATAAAGCAGCAGAGTTGATCGCAGAATGTTCCAGATTGCGTAGGGTGAATGGCATAGAATCCCAGACAGCTGATAGCCCGTATAACGAAATGCCACTCCAGCTTAAAGCCGTGTATCATTATTTCTCATGGCAGCATCACAGTAAGCGTGAAGAGTTGATCAAGATGCTGCATGGTTTCCATAAAATGCAGAACTGTCCGAACAAGACAGAAATGAATGTAGTCATAGAAGGTCTGGAAGAATTAGACAGGCAGATTACTGCACGTGATGCAGCGCTTGATGAGCGTATACGCTGATTTATTTTCTGAATAATTTGCTCAACTGCTCCGTCATCGTCTCACCGAGCTTATCAATATCGGTAATGGTCA
Source organism: Alphaproteobacteria bacterium (assembly GCA_046344715.1). Lineage (GTDB taxonomy): Bacteria > Pseudomonadota > Alphaproteobacteria > Rickettsiales > SXRF01 > CAZAQK01. The sequence goes on from JBKDKX010000019.1 coordinate 136,199, forward strand.
CGGCGCGTTTATAATAACGCGTGACATCATGTCCGATGCCGATAGCGAGTAATTCAATCGGCATGTCATTTTCCACTTGGGAAATTACTTCGCGCAGATGCAGGTCAAGGTAACTTCCGGCGTTCACTGAAAGCGTGCTGTCATCCACCGGTGCGCCATCGGAAATCACCATCAGGATGCGCCGTTGCTCTGGCCGCGCCAGCAGGCGGTCACACGCCCATAAAATCGCCTCGCCATCAATATTTTCTTTGAGTATGCCTTCCTTCAGCATCAGGCCAAGATTTTTTTGTGCTTTGCGCCAGCTGGCATCGGCAGGCTTATAAATAATATGCCGAAGGTCATTTAATCGTCCAGGGCGGGCGGGTTTTCCGCGCTTCAGCCAGAGTTTGTGCGCATTGCCGCCTTTCCATTCTTTGGTGGTGAAGCCAAGGATTTCCACCTTCACACCGCAGCGCTCCAGCGTACGGCTTAAAATATCCGCGCTTATCGCCGCCATGGTAATTGGCCTGCCGCGCATGGATCCGGAATTATCAATCAGCAGCGTCACCACCGTGTCGCGGTAATCGGTTTCGTTCTCGCGCTTATAATAATAGCTGTAGCTTGGGTCGATAATCAGACGTGTCAGTTTTTTGCTGTCTAGCAGCCCATCTTCTTCATCGTATATCCACCGGCGAGCCTGACGTGCGAGCAGCAGGCGTTGCAGGCGGCTGGCAAGGCGGGCGGTGATGCTGGGATATAGTTGTAATTTTTGGTCAAGTTGTTTGCGAAGCTGCGCCAGCTCATCGTGTGTTGCAAGAGCCGATGCGTGTACTGTTTCATCATATTCTTTGGTGAATACCTGATATGGCGCGAAATGTTCTGCGCTTTCCGGTGAATTAAAGGGGTAGGGCGCCGAACGGCTTGGGGCGTCTTCCATCTTTTCCGCCGGTGCTTCTTCTGCGCTGGCTAGTCCTGCCATCATCAGTGATAAGCTGCTTTGTGTGTCTTTTTGTGATGATTCTCCGCTCAGCGATGGTGGCTCTTCCTGCTCTTTTTGATTTTTGTCTGCGGATTTTTCCGGTGGTTTTTCGGTACCATTGGAAGACTGATCTTGTTTCTCGTTACCTTCTTTTGCCTTTTCAGCAAGGCTTTCAATAAATGCCAGTGCATGTTTTGCGTAAGTTTCCTGATCGCCAATTTTAAGCCCTAATTTGGCAAGCTCAGGCATCAGCAAGCTATAATCAGACTGTGCACTATCCAACATGCCAGCCAGAAAATCTGGCGTTTTCTGGTGGCTGATGAGTTTTCTTGCGAATAAATCAATCAGCGTTGTAAATGGAGGGTCTTTCGGTTCAAGCTGCTGGCTTTGGTATTTATGCTCCATGCGCCGATACAGATTATACTGTGTGCCTAGCAGATTTTCGCTGCCGAGTGCTTCCACACGTACGGTCTCCAGAATATCAAAAAGCGCACTGGCTTGCGGTGTGGCAGGGCGCAGGCGATGATGCAGTACTGCATCATGGTGGCGCATAAGCAGTGCAGCAAAATCAGCCATTCCACGCACGTTAGATACCTGATGTTCGGCTGCAAAATCAGGCGTTGGAAGTACAAGGTCGGCATTGTTGGCGGATGCCGTACCTTCAAACGCAATACGCATGGATTTGTTTTTTGCCAGTGCGCGTGTGGTTGCCACAATGGAGTCCTTGCGGCGCGTCAGTTGGTCTTCCTGAACGTGCTTGTTCAAGGCATTTCCAGAAGGTTTACGTTAAAGCAACGCTGATAATATTCCGCGATGGTGGCACGCTCATTTTCATCACACTTATTAAAGAAGGTGAGGCGGAAGGCTAGATGCACATCACCAAATATTTCCAGATTTTCTGCCCAGTTGATGACTGTGCGGGGAGACATCACGGTAGAAATATCGCCCTGTATGAATCCCTCACGCGTTAGGTTTGCCATGGCGATCATGGTTTTGATGGTATCTTTGCTTTTTATTTCTTTGGCTTTGGACTGAATGACTTTCAGCTCATCTTCTGGTGCAAGATAATTGAGTGTAGTGACGATATTCCAACGATCCATCTGGCCTTGGTTGATGGGCTGCGTGCCGTGATACAGGCCGGTGGCATCACCAAGCCCCACGGTGTTTGATGTGGCAAACAGGCGGAAATACGGGTGAGGGGTAATGATACGGTTCTGATCCAGCAGTGTGAATTTACCCTGCGCTTCCAGCACGCGCTGGATAACAAACATCACATCCGGCCTGCCGGCATCATATTCATCAAATACTAGTGCCACGGGGCGTGAAAGTGCCCATGGCAAAATGCCTTCGGCGAACTCGGTGACCTGCTTGCCGTCTTTTAAGGTGATCACATCGCGACCAACCAGATCGGTGCGGCTGATATGGCTATCCAGATTGATGCGAATACACGGCCAGTTAAGGCGGGCGGCAATCTGCTCAATATGGGTAGATTTGCCGGTGCCATGATAACCCTGCACCAGCACGCGGCGGTTATGGGCGAATCCTGCTAAAATGGCACGTGTGGCTTCGGGTTCAAAAAAATAGGCATCATCCACATCTGGCACATGATTGGCCAGTTCTGCTGGCTTTTTGGTGAATGATGGAATCTGGAAATTGAGTTTAATGCCAAATTGCTTATCGGCGGTAACCATTTTGTCTGGGGTGTCTTGTGTCATGTCTTCTTTGAGGGCTGGTTTTGTCATAGGTATTTTCTACAGCATATCTGGCTTGTCGCAACAGAAACCTATTTACTATCCTGAGTGAAGGGCTTCAGGCCGGAATCGAAGAATCTTAGGAGATTCTTCGCTGCCCTCAGAATGACACATTACTGCTTTTCCAGAAACTCTATAACACAGGCATAGGCTGCGGTAATCTTTTTGAAGGTATTTTCTGCGTGTTTATCGCCGCGATTGGCATCTGGGTGGTATTTTTTTACCAGCTTGCGGTAATGCGCTTTAAGCTCTGCCTGCGTTACTGGATAATCTATATCCAGTACGGAAAGCGCGCTTTTTACCTTCGGTGGCAGGGCAGGCTGTACGGGCTGTTTTGGCTTCCGGTGGGATTGCATGAGGAAATCATCCAGTGCCTGCTGTAGTTTCTCATAGTGCTTTTGTACCTGCGCTGTTCTGTCCCATGTTGGCCGATGGCCAGTGACGGCATCTTTCATGAAATCTTCAATCTGGTCACGATCCATATCAGCGAAGAAATCCCACTTGGCGTTGTGTTCGCGGATGTGATCCAGGCAGAACCATTGGTAATCATGCAGTTTGCTACGTGATTTGGGCGCTTTATACATGCCAGATTCTTTGCAGCCTGCCACTTCGCAAGGTGGTGCCTTGCTTTTATCGATATGTGGGGCATAATCTTTGGGAGGATTTCTTTTAGCCATGAGAGACAAGTTGTTATGAACCGCGCTGAACGCATAAGAGATATATTAACACGGGAACTTGCGCCACACCATCTTGAGATTATCGATGATTCAGGAAAACATGCAGGCCATGCAGGTGCTCGGCCAGAGGGTGAGACGCATTACAGCCTGATTATAGGAAGTAGCGCATTTACAGGTAAAACCAAAGTACAGGCGCACCAGATGGTGTATGCATTGCTAAAGCCAGAGCTGGACTCCGGCCTGCATGCATTGGCGATAAATACTTATCCGTCGCAGGAAAGGCCTTAGAGTTTCTTAATAAGCTGAAGTTTACGGGCAAGGAATAATGCTGCGGATGATTGGAGCATAATCAAAAAGTCGTGACGTTACGCTTATTCCTCTACAATTGGCACCACCTGGCATTCTTGATGCGTGACATAATGAGAGAACTTGCTCCAAGCATTGATTCCACTCTGCCTGGGTAGGTATCGTATAGAAATATGTACAATGTGTTTTGCAGGTTTTTTCAAAATCAGAATAACCTGTTGTGCCCAGCAAGTCTGTCAACGCTGAATGCAGCACGCCAAAGTTGCCACCATCCGGGTATTCATCCGCAAGTTGGCCCATTATTTCTAGGTCGATGACTGGGTCAATAATAAAAGGCTCTTCAGGCACTTGCGCCTTTACTTCGACAAATGGCGAAGAGAGAAGAATAAAGGATAAGGCAAATAGAGCGGCTTTTAAGCCGGAAGATTTAGTTAAAAAAGAGGGGGGGGTGACGACAAGAAATTGATTATACATATTATTCTCCCTATTTTATGCAAATGCTATAACATCCGACTAGCTCCCATCCTATCAGGAGAATGTTACGATTTGATGGCGTTTGGAGAAGTTTACTGCTTTTTAACCAGATTTAGCATTAACAGGGCTTAAGAGAATGCCTTTTTAAGCATCCTCGAGGATTTTTCCGCGTTTTGCTTTAGGCACTTCCTGTTCTTCATCTGCGTCTTTAGTCAGGGTGATAATTTCTTTCACCAGCGATTTTACTTCTTCAGCCGCCTGACTGGAAGGTTCAACCTCGGTAGCGCAGCGACCTTCGAGCAATGAGGATGCAAACAACACGCGGTTGCCCAGTGTGGTATTGGCAAGGTTTGAAAGTTCGGCGGAGATAGTTTGCGCTAGTTTGGAATTGGCAGATACACGATTCAGCACCACGCGCACCGGAATTTTTTCTGCTTTGGCTAAATCAAGCGTGGCTTTCGTGGCCCATAAATCGGTTGGGCTGGGCTGCACGGGAATAATAATCAGGTCAGCACTGCGGATGGCGGTACGAGCCTCGGTTTCGGTGTGTGGCGGGCTGTCGATAATGATATAATCCTGCAATTTGCTTAAGCGGGAGACTTCGCTACCCACACGCCAACCAGAGAGGGAAGAGAAGCTAAGTCCCGTAAACCCCTCACCAAAACGTTCTTCACGCAGGCGGTGCCAGTGGCCAAGGCTACCCTGCGGGTCGATGTCAATTACGGCCACGCGATTGCCACGCTGGCTTAAGGCCACGGCCAGATGCGCTGCCACGGTTGTTTTTCCTGCTCCACCTTTTTGTTGTGCTATGGTAATAACTTTTGCCATACTCGCCCCGCTTGATTGTTCATTCAGGAGAATAAACAATTATTGCGTTTGCTACAACATTATTTAGTAGAATGAAAAAAGAACAACACAAGATGAAGTATGTAAATGCCGATGAGTTGCGTGAAGCCGCAGTACTTCTTATGCGCGGTAAACTCGTCGCATTTCCAACTGAAACTGTATACGGCCTTGGCGGTAACGCGCTGATGGATGATGCGGTTGCGGCAATTTATGAAGCTAAAGGCCGCCCAAGTTTTAATCCGTTGATTGTGCATGTGCCTTCTATTGCCGCTGCCGAGCAATATGTGGATTTGAGTGATAACGCGCGCAAACTGGCAGAATCATTCTGGCCTGGACCGCTCACGCTGGTGTTGCCGCGTAGCACAGATTGTACCTTGTCATTATTGGTAAGTGCGGGGCTTGATAGTGTGGCTATGCGTATTCCAGCGCATGAGGCCGCACTTGCATTGCTCAAAGAATCCGGCGTGCCGCTTGCTGCACCTAGCGCAAACCGATCGGGTCGCATCAGCCCGACCGAAGCCGCGCATGTGCGTGAAGAATTGCAGGGCAGGGTGCATATGATATTGGATGGTGGTGCCTGTGCCGTGGGTGTAGAATCTACGGTGGTAGATGTAACAGAAGCTGTACCGGTTATTTTGCGCCACGGCGCAATCACCAAAGAAATGCTGGAAGATGTAGTGGGTACTGTGAAGGTTGCAGAGGCGGGCAGTGCTATCAAATCACCCGGTATGATGGAAAAACATTACGCGCCGGATGCCCAGCTGCGGCTGAATGCAAAAACAATAGAGGCAGAGGAAGCATTACTCGCATTTGGTGCGCCGATTGCAGGTGCGCGCGTTGTAGAAAATTTAAGTGATATGTGTGATTTAAAAGAAGCTGCCGCCAATTTATTCCGCATGCTGCGCAAACTGGATGCATCGGGTGCAAAAAAGATTGCCGTGATGCCGATTCCAGAAGAAGGTTTAGGTGTCGCGATTAATGACAGATTGCGAAGGGCGGCGGTGAAATAAGAAAAGGCCCCAATATGTGAGGCCTTTTCTTGCTGTAATTCTGAACGCAGTGAAGAATCTTAAGATACTTCGTATCCAGCCTATGGCTTTCGCTCAGGATGACTACCTATGCCACGTTGATAAACGGATCTGGCTTATCAAGGCTGATATTCTGGCTGCCGGTGGCTAACTGGCTGGATGGATAAGAAACCGCTGTAAACACCAGCGCGATAAACAGAAATTTTGCGATATTTTGCATATTAGCTCCTTTATGTAAGGCTAACTACACAATATCAGCTATATATTAATTAAGATTTAGCAATAGATTGCATTTTATCTAATTAGCTAACTTCCGCTTTTGCGGCCACTTTTCCAAGGCTTATCCGCTTATTAGGTAATGATTCCAGCCATGATGTAAGTCGCGCCAGCTCATCCGTCATGATTTGTGGATTATTGAATGCTTTGGCCATAATCACACAGCCTTCAATGCCGGCCAGCAGCGTGATGGCGTAAGATTTTGCGGCATCGCTACTATGGCCGAGCGCTTCAAACTGGCGGCCTGCCCATTTCAGAAAATCATCAAATACTTCGGCGGCGGCGCGGGCTACGGTATCTTTTTCAGTGTCAGCATCTTCAATGATGCGGCCGATGGGGCAACCATGCCGCGTGTATTCATCGCGCACGCGGTCGTAATAGCCCAGCATTTCCGTCAGGCGTTGGCGTGGGGCAGGGAATGTTTCATTCAGTGTTTCAAACGCGGCCTGAAACTGTTTGCGGCGTTTGTCTATTGCAGCAATCGCCAGCTCATCCTTGGTTTTGAAATAGTAATACACATTCCCAATCGGAATATCTGCATGTTTTGCAATATCAGCAAGGGAGGTGGTGGTAAGGCCGAAGCGGTGGAACAGTTCCGCGGCGGAATCAATCAGACGGTCGCGTTTATTTTGATTAATCATATGGTTACGCTTTGGTCAGTTAACTAATATATACCATATATTAACTATTAATTCCTCTTTTGCAAGCGGCGTGTAATCCTATAATTTGGCTTGCGCTTGTGAGCAAAGATTTGTAAAGGTTCAGCCCTGTTTTTGGGGGATCGTCTAACGGTAGGACAACAGACTCTGACTCTGTTTATCTAGGTTCGAATCCTAGTCCCCCAGCCAGTTTTTTTGAAGAGTAAATTATGACAAATGCCGCAATAAACAAAGCACTCGATGACGTATATGCCTCGCTTCATAACGATAATGAAGGAATTGACGAGAAAATTCTGGCATTGAAAATTGCCTTGTTTGCCGAAGGAAAAAAGTCCTTCGAGGCGGATCCAGCAAGACTCCCGCACCCAAACCGGCAGGGTCGTAAGATGATGCAGTCTTACTTTAAGAAGCGTGGCCTCATGGTTACCTTCCCTGAAATGCAGGACTAGCAAAGTTTTGCAAGCGTTTTCAATATATCAATAAGCCTGTTATTTAGTGTTAAATAGCTTTACATATAGCGGTGTTTGCTGGTAAAAATGTATTTGTTATAACATAACAAATATTGGGTGCTCAATGGATAATGCAGGACAGGCAGATGCTTCTGGGCATTCCCCCTCAGAAGCTACTGCTAACACAGGTGATGCAGGTGTAGAACCAAAGCTACAAGGTCATGGCTCAAAGGTTGATTCATCTTTTGAATTCCAGCCGATGGAACCACAAAAAAATTTTGGTGTCACAACACCTTCTAATAAGGGTGGGCACACTTGCGGTACGGGTTGTGGGCATGATCACAGCCATAGCCAACAACAAAGCCATACTCATAATGCATCATCAGGCGGTGGGCATTATTATGCAGAAACGCAGCCTGTGCGCCCTCAGCAACTAGAATTGCCTAAAAGTAAATCCAAGGCAGGATGGTGGGCGTTAGGAATTATTGCGGCAGCTGGCGTTGGTGCATATCTAATCAATAGTGATAAAGCCAGGAAAAAGGCCAGTGTACCAAAACCGGCTGATTGGAAAGAGCGAGCCGATCAATCCACCACTGCTGAATCGCGCGGGTTATAAGCGTAAAGGTATATTTGAAGAATCTGCCTTCGCTTGACACAATTATTATGTTGCAGGCATCTTTGCCTTTATGAAAAAGCATATTGCCGTATGTATGATTTCGCCGTGCTTATGATTGCCCATCATCTTTAAATGGCGCGCAATAAAACCACTATCCATTTTTTGCGTAGTCGTTAGATTGGATGATATGGAATTACTGCCGTTTGTTCTTGCCTGCATTATCATCGAGCTGACGCCTGGGCCTAATATGGCCTATCTCGTTATATTGACGATGACGGCGGGCAAGCGTGCCGGTTTTGCGACTGTGGCAGGTATTGCTGCAGGTCTTGCATGTGTGGCTGTTGCAGCTGCTGTGGGTATGGCGGAAATGGTGCGGTTATATCCGGCTCTGTACGAGGTGATACGCTGGGCAGGGGTGCTTTATCTGTTATGGTTGGCACTTGATTGCTGGCGCAACGGGGCACAGTCCGACACGCAGGCTGATGGGGCAAAGCTTACCTATTTCCGGCATGGTTTTTGGGTGAATGTGCTAAATCCTAAGGCAGCGGTGTTTTACCTGACGGTGCTGCCTGCATACCTGCCGCATTCACCTGTGCTGTGGCAGCCATTCCTGCTGATTACCATTTCCGTTTCTATCGCAACAGTTGTGCATCTGCTGCTAGTGATATTTGCAGCATCAATCAGGCCATGGTTTGATAGTCCAGAACAGCAAACAAACGTGCGGAAGGTGTTTGCCTTGCTTCTGGCGATGGTTGCCCTGTGGTTTGCCGCTTCCAGCCGTGCATAAACGCACTATTTCCTTGTTTTGCCTGTGAATTACGATAGAACATCACCCCATGGCAAAACGCACGCAACAAACAGAATCTGCCCCGAAAGTCGGCTTTGTAAGCCTCGGCTGTGCGAAGGCATTGGTAGATTCCGAACGCATCCTCACCCAGCTTCGGGCAGAGGGCTATGAATTCGCGCCTGAGTATGGCGGTGCAGATGTCGTTATCGTCAATACATGCGGGTTTTTAGATAGTGCGCGCGAAGAATCATTAGGCGCAATCGGCGAGGCTCTGAAAGAAAACGGCAAAGTGATTGTAACGGGCTGCATGGGGGCGACACCGGAACTCATCCGCAATAAATACCCCGATGTGCTTTCCATCACAGGCCCTGCGCAGTATGAATCGGTGGTGGAGGCGGTGCACAAGGCTATTCCACCGCGCCATGATAAATTTGTGAATCTTGTGCCGCCACAAGGTATCAAGCTCACACCCCGCCATTATGCCTACCTCAAAATTTCTGAAGGCTGCAATAACCGCTGCTCATTCTGCATTATCCCCAAATTGCGTGGCGATTTAGTAAGCCGCCCCGTGGCGGATGTGCTGATTGAAGCAGAGAAGCTGGTGACATCCGGTGTAAAAGAATTGCTCGTAGTATCGCAGGATACGAGTGCTTACGGCATTGATGTTAAATATGCGCAGAGCCAATGGCGTGGCAAAGATGTGCGTGCAAAATTTTATGACATGTGTGAAGCGATGGGTGACTTAGGCGCATGGGTACGCCTGCATTACGTGTATCCATATCCGCATGTGGATGATGTGATTCCGCTGATGGCTGCCGGAAAAATCCTGCCGTATCTGGATATTCCATTTCAGCATGCAAGCCCTAAGGTGCTTAAATCGATGCGCCGTCCTGCCAATCAGGAAAAAGTGCTGGATCGCATCAGCGCGTGGCGCAAAGGTTGCCCTGATATTACCCTGCGTTCCACCTTCATCGTAGGGTTTCCTGGCGAAACAGAAGAAGATTTCCAGTTCATGCTGGATTGGCTGAAGGAAGCACAGCTCGACCGCGTGGGCTGCTTCCGTTATGAAAACGTATCTGATGCGGATTCTAATGCCATCGTGAACCATGTATCGGAAGAAGTAAAAGAAGAACGCTACAGTCGCTTCATGGAAGTGCAGCAGGACATAAGTGCTGCACGACTCAAGAAAAAAATCGGCAAAACCATTGATGTGCTGGTTGATGAAGTAGAGCAGGGGCGTATTATTGGCCGCAGCAAAGCCGATGCGCCGGAGATTGATGGGCTGGTCTATGCACAAACCAAAAAGCGTCACTTGCCCGGCCACATTGTTAAAGTTCGCGTAGATACAACGGATGCGTATGATTTGCACGGCGAAGTAATTAGCGCGTAGACTTTTGCCTGATACTATCGTATCAAAAAATCATGCTGAAATTTGGTAAAATACAATTCACATTGGAACAGTGTTTCCTGGCTCTCATCATTTTTGTGGCCGCCTATCTTGCGATCGATAAACGCTTCATTCAGGACGATGCTTACATCTCATTCGTCTACGCGCGCAATTTTGCCGAAGGGCATGGGCTTCGATGGTATCCAGGATCCGATGAATATGGCTACACCAATTTTCTTTTCACGGTAATGGTTGGAATATTGATGAAATTCGGGTTTTCTCCCGAATTTGCATCTTACATGCTTACGTTTCCTGCTGCGCTCATATCACTGCCGCTGGTGTATGGCATAGGAAAGAAGATAACGCGTTCATCCATTCCTGCATGGGCTGCAACCGTTGCGCTTGCTACCAATCATACTTTTCTTTCTTATGCGACAGGTGGGCTAGAGACTTCGGTGGTGCTGTGTCTTGTTTATACGGTGTATTATCTGGCGCTACATTGGGAGGAAGACTTAAAACATTCGCGCATTATCATAATATCTTTGTTTGCGGTTCTTTCGCTTCTGATTCGTCTGGATAGCGCTATTTTATTAGTTCCAGCGTATGTTTTTCTTCTATGGGGATTACGTAAACAATTATTGCCTAATGGCAGAGTAAATATTCGTGTATTCTTACGATTTGCTGTGAACGCAAGTGCTTTGCCGTTGTGCGGTGTTAGTGTCGTGCTGGGGTTCTGCTATTGGTATTATGGGTATGCTTTGCCGACTACCTTCCACGCAAAACTCGACAGTTGGTACGTTATAGAGGGATTGTCATATATTTACGCTTTCGTTCGGGCACAATTTTTTGTGCCGGCGATATATATAATGGTTTGGTTTTTCAGTATTCGATTAGACGATTTATCACGCATCAACGATCGCTATACCTGGCTGTTATCAAGCAGCATCATGTTGTGGATGTTGTATATTTTGCATACAGGTGGCGATTTTATGGAATTTCGCTTTATCTTGCCGATACTGCCGTTTTTTTACTTGTTGATGTTTAAATTGCTTGTGGATCTGCTTTTGCAAAGCAGTCGGAAGCGATTGTTATATTTTTTGTTGTTTCTGTCTCTGGTCGGAAATTATGCTCAGCCATATTATTTCAGTAAAAAATCGATGGATGAGAATTTTATTGAATCAACATTTCAATTAAACGATTGGGTCGCAGGAGAGCCATATAATTGGTCATTTCTTGGGAAACGTTTAAAAGAATTATTTTACACTGGCAGCGAAGAGGATGTAAAACTGGCAGTTACCGCTGCAGGTGCTATTTCCTACTATTCAGAATTACCCGTGGTTGACAGGCATGGACTAAATACACGTCGTGTTCTGTTGGATGGCAATACATTTGAACACATAGCGCGGCCTGGTCATCGCAGAAAATCAAAAATAGCATTTCTGGCAAATAATGGCGTCAATTTAGTCATAGACCATCCAATTTTTGTCAAAAAGCTGGGAAACCGATTTACCTGCATACCAGCACCTATGAAAATTTCACACGAACCGCTTAAGGATATTATGCCTGTTTTTGTGCCGCTATCGCAGGATGTGTATTTGCTGGCACACTACCTTATTCGTCATCCACTAATTGAAGAGAAAATTGCCTCAGGAGAGATCATTAAATACAAAAACGTGGTTAAGCAGGTTTTCTGCGGCAAAAATTTCATTATTCCCGGGTATGAGGAGCCTAAATCGTCTTGACCCGTGGGGTTTCGTTACTATATACCCCTCGTACCCCAAGGAAATGGCTGGGTAGCAAAGTGGTAATGCTTCGGTTTGCAAAACCGACATGCGGGGGTTCGATTCCCCCCCCGGCCTCCAATTTTCTGATCGCCCCCGTTCATCCTTATTCGTATATGTTCACATAAGTCATTGTTTTGACAATGGTTTATTGGGCGCATATATTCGCAACAACCCGCCTCTAATTTTGCTCAACCGTAGAAGTATGGGGGTATTATTGGGGGCATTTAGAATAGATGGGGGCATTTATGACACTAACCAAGGCTCAATGCAGGGAAGCAGAACCTAGAGATAAGGCATACAAGCTGAGTGACGGCGGAGGGCTGTATCTCGAAATCGCGCCCACGGGAGGAAAATATTGGCGGATGAAATACCGCTTTGATCATAAAGAGAAGCGTCTTTCCTTCGGCGTCTATCCTATAGTAGAGCTGGACGATGCCCGTGACAGACGTCACCAGGCGAAGAAGCTGCTGAGCCAAGGCATCGACCCCGCCAAGGCAAAACAGGATACCGAAACCAAAAGAATACGCGAGGCACAGAATACCTTTAAAGCCATTGCTCTGGAATGGCACGAGAACCGCAAGGACACCTGGAGCGAGGATTACGCCAGCGGTACACTGCGCCGCCTGGAGGCAGATGTTTTTCCGCATATTGGAACGATGCCCATCTCCAAAATTACTGCGCAAGATCTGCTCGATGCGCTTAGGAAAATTGAAAAGCGTGGTTCATTGGATATTGCAGGCCGAACACGGCAGATATGCGGCCAGGTATTCTGCTACGGTATTCAGACCAGCAGGTGCGACCGCAATATTGCGCTTGACCTAAGAGGCGCTCTAAAAACACGCAAGACAAAACACTTTGCCGCTATCGACGTTAAAGAGATACCGGAACTGCTGGAAGCAGTAGAGCGCAACGATGCCAGGCTCTACGCCAGGACAAGGCGTGCTATCAAGCTGTCGATGCTGGTATTCACTAGGCCGGGAGAAATACGCCAGGCAGAATGGAAAGAAATCAACTTTGAGGAGAAGCAGTGGATTATCCCTGCCGGGCGTATGAAGATGCGCCGCCCGTTGATTGTGCCACTCTCCCGCCAGGCGATTCTGATTTTACGGGAACAGCATGAGGAGACGGGACATATCAATACCTCCTTCGTCTTTCCAAGCCAAATTAGCTTCCGAAAGCCGATGAGTGATGCCACTGTGCGGGTTGCCCTGCATAAGCTTGGATTCAAAGGCCGCATGACAGCCCACGGATTCCGTGCGCTTGCCCGCACCGGCATACGCGAAAAGCTGAATTATGACCCTGATGTCATCGAATGCCAGCTGGCGCACAAAGCCGCCGGGCCGCTGGGTGAAGCTTATAATCGCGCCCAATTCGTAGAAAAGCGCCGTGAGATGATGCAGGAATGGGCGGATTATATTGATTCCGTCATGCAAGCGCGCAACCATCTACCGCAACGTCCGGTAAAGGAGGTGAAGAATGCTGCTTGAACAGAAAAAGCGCGGGATTGAGAAAATGATTGTGGAGCAGTCATCGGAGATGATGGATGTGTTTCTCCACTCAGGCGCAAAGAAAAAACCATCCGCACAATGGAAAGATCAGTTCAAGAAGCAGGTCATGCTACTGCTGTGGGAGTGTTATTTCGAGGAAATTCCTCCTCCCATAGAGCTTGTCATGCTCAGCAGCTGCATACTTGGCAAGCGGCACGACAGGTCTACCGCCCAATTTGCCGTGGTAAGCTATCTTGCATCAACTTGCCCACCCGCAAAGGCCGTCAAGGATTTACCGCCGGGTGTAAAAACGGAAGTCAGCCGTATCATCAAGCAGCACGGAGGGCTGCAAAAAAAGCCGCGCCAGTTGGATTCATTTTTAGGTAACGAAGAACACGACTATCGCCGCATCTTCGACAAATGGATCAAGGATGAGATTTTCATCCGCCTTTGGCAGAAGAAATACGTTCAATATCAGAACCGACCGCGCGATGCTGAGGCAATTGAAATCGCAAAAATGGAGCTAGAAAAGTAAATTTTTATAAACGTAAAATATCGCGTTTTTTCCCCATTACCGCCAATGTTCTTTTCTTTTTATCCTGATTCGCACATGGGCCGGACTGTCCGGCCCTGAACGCAAAACAGGGTAAATCTATGAATGCTTTAAACGATAAAGCCCTTTACTCCGTCACCGAAGTCATTGAGTTGGTCGGAATCGGACGCACAATGCTGTACAAAGAGATTCGGGCTGGTCGTCTGAAAATCAGGAAATGTGGCAAACGCACTTTAATCTTGGCTACTGAGTTGAATAGATGGCTTGAATCATTGCCTGAGAGTTTAAAATGACCGGCAATTCTAGTACGGGTAATAATCCACTTGAATGGTCTATTAGGCTATTCGCTGCTCATACCTACTATGCTGGTCCGGCTCCTGTAGAAAGGCATCTGATCAAAAATTTTTTGGTACATAAGGCGACAACAGCCTTAGTGGCAGATGGCGGTGTAGGAAAAACATATATAGCGCTGGAACTTGCTCTCCGTGCGGCTTGCGGCTCCGAAATTAACGGCCAAACCAACCTCTTCATGGGATTTCCGATCAGTGAAAAATGCAAAGTAATCATGCTAACTATGGAGGATGGAAAAGAAGATATTCATAGGCGGCTCGATTTTATTGATCCCAATGGAGAGCTTCGAGAAACGGCCGGTGATTACTGTTGTATCGTACCCGTGCGAGAACAACTTGCAGATGGCCTAGTGCTTGCTGAGAAAGATAAGAACGGTGGCTATACAGCTTCTAAAGTTTGGAAAGAACTAATCAAATTTATTAGAAATTATGATGAAGAGCTGGGCACACAAGAACCTTTGATTATCATTATAGACACTTACAGCGCCACTCATCATGCAGATGAAAATTCGGCGACTGGAACAAATGAATGGTTCAGGGCTGCTGGCTTACTCAAGCAACTTGATGCCACTCTTATAATTACCCACCACGTACGAAAAACAGATCCAAACTATGAAATACGCACCCCCACCGATATGAGGCTGTCAGTGCGTGGTTCCAACGCATTCATGAACGCAATCAGGGCCTGTTACGGTATCTGGGAAATGCCTAATGCCAATGCTGTCATCAGTGAAATGGGTGTCAGCGAAAGAACCACATTGTATAATATGGGCCTTTTGAAAAATAATACCGGCATTAGCTGGGATGGCCGGAGCGATCCTCGTTACCTGGAGCCCATGATCACTTTAAGGCGCGCCGAAAAAGGGATGCTCGTTTTCGACGATAAATTTCACAAAAAGCGCCTGGAACTGGCATCGGATAAGGAAAGTCGCCTGGAGGAACTAAGAAAGCAACTTCGCGCAGCTATTATTCTTGCTTGCCGCTGGTATGCCGAGCATCAATGGCCGCTTTCCAAGGCCAATCTTACAAGAGAAAAAGATGTGTTTCTGCCTGATACGGTCAATCATCTGGGCTATAAAAATGAGATTGAACCGCTTATCAATCAATTGTTGGCCGATGGCTGGATTAAACAGATCAAAATTAAAGGCACCAACGGCCATATTCTGGACGTTGTTAACGGCCCTTATGCGAGCGGTCTTCAGGCAAAGCGCATTGAAGTTACTCCCGTACTGCCGTGGGATGAATACGAATACGACTCAGAAAACAACGAATATATTCGCAAGCAATAAGCTAGCAGTTTGTAATGCTACGGCGATTCACTCTACTGAAACGCTTTAGCGTTTCACTTTTGTGTGACCGTAAGCCCCCAGAAAATAACTCTCTGCAGTAATTGCTTTCTGTAAAACCTATAGAAAAGCAGTTGATATTTACACTTAGCTTTGCGCAGACTATTAGCTCTTATATTACAGTATATTATCTGAAATTTTCTAGAGTCTGCGCGTCTGCGCATAACTATATAGTTATAGAAATAGATCACGGTCTCAGTAGGTGAGTTCGCATTCGCTCCTTGTGGGTGGCTTCGCCCCCCACCCCGCAGGGGCAGCGCAAGGATCGAAAGCAAACGCACCTACCCTTAGAGACTTTGGCACAAACAGACAGGACTATGCCAGAAATGCTAGGATTCATAGAAGTGCTCCTGTCCAAGGTCATCGCTCACGTCTTCCAACCCAAGTAAGCCTCATGAAATCTATCCAAACTATCGCCTACCGTTTCGTTTCTACCGATGGAGCGAGAAATGCCAGCGCATGGCGGCTGGAACCGGTTTTGTAGGTTTATAGGATTTAGTCTTCCGCACTGGATGAAATGTACGCAAAGGGGGCAAGCTTTGCGCCTTTCGCCCAAAGATAGAAAATGAAAAAGGCGCAAACGCCATATACGCACATCAGTCCTATCTGAAACAGGTTATTTGTATGTTCCTGATACATATAATTGGATGTGAGCGTGTCGAGAACAGCGGATATCACTGCAAAAATGAAGCTCCATAGTACGCCAAGCCACCAGGGCTGTATGTCTTTTGATATACTCGCCTCTGGCAATCCCATGCGATTATTTAAATCATTTTCATCACCGTATTCCTTGCGCAAAAAAATCAGAGCGTAAATGTTCGCTACCGCAAGAATCGAGGTTACACTAATAGCAACAGTGGTTATGCCGCCGATGCTTTCTTCCTCGGAATAAGGGATGTAAGGGTTCCAACCCAGCAGCACAAAAAGTTTCCATAGAATGACCGTCAGTAACCCCACGCCACATACGGCCAGAAGAAAAAGGCCGGAATATTTGAAAAATGCTACCACCTGTTTTTTGTTGGGCCACTCATGGCCTATCCACGCGGTTTTTTCCGATTCCCAAAGCTCTAACAGATACAGTCTGCCCTTCCCGATGATGGAGCGTTCAGCATATCTGGCTTTGCGTGCGGCAGCATCTGCTTCCCGTTTTTCTCGCCATTCATTTTGTAGAGCATCCCAATATTCTCCTCTTTGGATTCTTTCTTGGACTGGCTCCAGATAATGCGTTTCCATCAGTAGTTGTAATTTTTGGAGTGCTATTTCCCCGCGATATGTAGAATGGAATGCAACACATTTAACAATATGAACAAGAATGTCAGGGTTATTTTGTTCTAAATCTTTGGGGATTTGTTTCAACCATTCCGACCAATCCTTCAAAATTTCTTGTTGGATGACATACAGCTCACTTTCCTTCCCCCATCCTGTTTCCCCTCGCCATGTAATGGCAAGCAATCCTATGACCCTGATTAATGGATTATAAGTTAGCTCCTCTGGGTTAGCACATGCAGCGATCACATCACTATATTCATCATCATGGAGGAATTTTTGCTCGATATCGGCCATATAGGTTTCAAAGCAAGAAAGGAAAAGTTCTTCCGCATATTCGGGCCAGCGTTCTGTCATAGCTTTATTGAGCGGCGCATTTTTATCCCAGGAAAAAATGTATTGCGCTGTTGTCACATCGGGTCTCCCACACGTCCGTAGAATGCTAGCTTTCCTTTCTGGAAGCAGGCATAATATCGATCAGAATAGTCTCCTGGACGGCGATTCCAGAAGTCGCGCCACATGCTGTAAAAATAACAATCGCCTCGATCTTTGATAGCAGCCGAACTATCTGGCTCACCCATAATAGTGCGAACCTCGTCTTTGCTCATGCCAAGCTCCAGTTGATTAGTTGTCGATCTTGGATTGGCGCATCCCGCGATGGCAAGAATGACGGGTAAAATAAAAATAGCGGTTTTCATTGTAGCTCCCTCCTATAGGGCCGCTGAGTGCCCTGGTGATCGGGGAGTTAGTAAACCTATCCATAGAGAGGTCGCGCACGTCTTTGGCCGTGAGGCTTGGACATACACGTGCGCCTCCCCGACCATACGTCGAGGAGTGCTTAGCGGTGCACTAAGACCGCTATGGATAGGGGTTACTATGCCCCAGAAACGGATATGCCGTTTCCAATGAGAAGTTAGACAAAAAAGCTAAATATAACAATCGAAAACACCGCTTCTGTATAACGCTTGTAGCTCAGTGTTTAGGCCACCTTGTTACTGAATTTATATTAAACAGCCGCTTACCTGATTTGGGATCAATTTTGATTTATGGTTTTTATGCTTAATTGAGGCATGTTTGTTTTTCTTGATAAAATTCAAATGCCAATCAAATAGAAAAAATGTATTTTCGAAGTGCGTATCAGCCTAGAGAGCGATTCGGAGAATAACGTAGACCAATAGAAAGCACATTTTATGGCTATGAAACATCCAACCCGCTGCTTACCTGAATGGATAAGAGATAAAGGCATCACTACACAGAAACAACTGGTGATGGCTTTGCTGCCTTATTTGGAGTGGCGCTCTAAACAGAAGCTCCTGGAAGTGTTTTTACAAATTCTCCCTCATGCGGAAACTTCTCCTAAAAAATCTTCTGCCCTTGAGCGTCAAATTTTAGAATTGATAAAGTTGGGGGTAATTGAAAGAGCCTATGGTACAACACCACCGGCACCAGCTCGTTCACCAAAAGCCACCCCACATCGCTATACTTATTATCGCAGGACTTCTAAACGAATGCCCCGTGCTAAAAGAGCGGTGAAGATTATAGAGGCAGGCACATCGGAAAACGTGGTCACGACACCCAGAATTCCGAGAAGACGCTTTAAGAAGAGCAATACCCATCTGACGGCTTCGGATGTGGAATATATCAGGAGCAACCCTTACGGCATGTCCACCCGCGAGCTGGGCGGCATGTTGGGTATTTGCCAATCCACAGCTTGGAGGATTATGCGGGGCGTGCGCCCTAAACACCTGAGGAGCGAATTTAAGGGGTGGTATTCTTAAGATTACTGGTATGGGACCGTTTGTGCTGAAGCTAAAGCGCCAGAAATTTAAAGGGTATGTTAGATACGGTCACTTGGGTCGGCGGCATAAATGGAACATTTTGTAGGATTTTATTATTTTCTTGGTCTAGTCAATAACCGTAAAACAATCGAGAATAAGGGCAGAGAATGGCGCAGGCGGCAGCAGCAAAAAACGATATCGAACTCACCTCCCCCAGCTGGAAAAACATCTATGGGGTGCGGCGGATAGAGTTATGCCTAAAGAAAAATTGGGGACCATGATGGCTTCCTGAATCCCTCCTTCCGGCAACCAAAACGGAATGTTCTCAGCAGAGACCGAAGGGATGGTCATCGCGGCTGGCCGGGTGATGGTAACGGAATTGCAATATCCGTGTAAATTCTAATAACCCCATTAAATTGGCTTCTACTTGTCAAGGACAATATATGAATTTTGATGAATACGAACAACAAGATCATCTACTCTACCAAGATTTGGTAGATACGGTTCAGGACATCTTAAAATCCGCACTGGCTCGGCAAGATGATTTGCATGCGTTTCTAATCACAGGGCGCGCCAAGACACCAGCATCGCTGTTAAAAAAATTGCACGATCGGGGAATAGACCCTACCCAGCCTATCGAGGGGCTTATAAAGGATTTTGCTGGATGCCGTGTGGTATTTCTGACCAATTCGGAAATGAATGCATTTGATCAAATTGGGATTTTGCGTGATAATTTCAACGTCATTGACGTTGATATTCACCATCCGGTGCCGGGGACAAAAACAGAAGATCAACTTTTTGACTCAAACAATTTTCTAGTAGAACTTAAACCGGAACAGCTTGCTCAAGAGCAGTTCCGTAAATTTGCGGGAATGCGCTGTGAAATACAAGTTCAGACCTTGCTAAACCGCGCATGGTCCGAAATGAGCCATCCTATTTACAAGAAGCCAGAATTGGCAGATGGATTGGGTCAAAAATACTTAAAGCGTATTAATGAACGCATGAATAAAGTTATGCGCGATCACCTCATTCCTGCTGGGCATGATTTTGACAAAATCGCGCGTGATTATGAGAGATTGATAAAAGCGAATGCCGCTGCGGATGAAGCCCGAGGAAAGCTTTGCGAAGCTCCAGACAACAATATATGCCATGATGCACTTGAGGCTATGGATGATCTAGTCATTCCCATGTTCGACAATCTTCATGAGCAATTTGCGCATTTGGTTCCAGATTTAGTATTGGCAGTCGAAAAAGCACGAGCTGTCCCAACAAAACCCATTGAAACGATGTTTGGCAACTTTGACGGCAAAA
Source organism: Alphaproteobacteria bacterium (assembly GCA_046344715.1). Lineage (GTDB taxonomy): Bacteria > Pseudomonadota > Alphaproteobacteria > Rickettsiales > SXRF01 > CAZAQK01. Next base: position 156,288 of record JBKDKX010000019.1, read on the forward strand.
GCGCACTTGATATAGCTAAAAAGGTCGGAAGCATGCTGACAGATTATCGTTATTATAGCGATAGCCAGCCTCTCTTAGAGGGTGTTCTACAACTTTACAGTGGCGCCACCGATACAAAAGAAAAGGCTATCTGGATAGAGTTTGGCGAGAAGTTAGCCGAACATAATTTACTTGTTTGGAAAACGCATGGGCCAGCACTTCAAGCGCTAATATTAGAATTCATTGTTAAATTGAAACCGGAAGAGAGCAGGGCTGCACGTGACTTTTTGGTACCTATGCTTGAGGCTATTTTGTCGGCAGAAGTATCTGGTACTACGTCAACATTCGATTCTGTCACCATTCATCAAGGTTCCGTGCAGCCGTCAATAGCGCTCGACAAAATTCGATCTGATGCCATGAAGCTTCTCGGCCAGTATCTAGACGAAGTCACGACAGACGCGACTCGAAAACCAATTCTACAAGCGCTACGCAAGGCAGGTCAGAATCCACATCTTGGCAGGTATGGAGATGACATTGCAATCATGGTGATGCGCGATGGAGCAATTGCAGCCAACATGATTGTACGAGGCGCTGATAAATACGGGTTGGGTCTAAAGCATTGGTGCGAATCACAAGCACATCACTGGCATTACGCCGTTCGAGATTTGCGACCAGATTTAAAGGATAAGCCTGAGGCTGTTAAGGCACAACAAGCAGTCGTAAGCGCATTAATAGCCCTGCGGGATAGTTTCAATGCTGACCCCGAGTATGTACTCTTTAAAACACTAGTTGGTCATGACAGTGTTCGACCTGAGGCTTGGGAAGGAATTGCTTTTGACTATGAAGCAACAGGCCAATGGCGAAAAGCCCAGTTTCCAAATATTATTGAATCCATAACAGTTGAAGCCGTACCTGAATGGCTTAAGCGCCTACGGCAATATCTTGACCTAAGCACGAATGACGGCGCGCAATATATAGCGCTCGATGATTTTTTGAAAGCACTGGCTACATCAAAACCAGATGTAGGAATCGCGCTCTTGGATGGTTTCGAGGAAGAATTAGGCCGATTTGTGCCCAGCATTCTTAAAGGTCTTCATACTGCTGGAAGTAATGCAATTATTGAGCGAATCGCACGATGGGTTGCTGATGGGCGGTTTGTACTATGGTTATCCTTTTACTATGATGACCCCGCCACATTTGAACTTGAAAACGTTGTCGCAATTATGGGCAACGCCATGCAAACGGGCAATGATCGTGCGGTGATGCAATGTATGGATATTGCGCTAAGGATGTTTACTGAGAAGCCCGATGGCTTGATTAAGCGAGTCTTCATGCCCGGTGTAGATTTTTTTGCCGCGCGCAGAAATGATCGATGGGTGAACGCAGTGTGGCTGGGTGGAGCAAAACCTGCTTTAATCAATGAGTTAGAGACAGCAGATGCACAAAAGGTTCTCAATTCGTTCGAGACAATTGACCGTATTGAATACCAAGCAACTTGTGTCATGGCCGCTTTAGGGGCTCGCTATCCTGAACTCATTATCGACTTTTTTGGTAAGCGTATGCAGCATGATCGCACCGAAAGTAAGGAGTATTTTGAGGCCATTCCTTACCACCTTCACTCTTTACCCAGCGTGCTTTCAGGTCATGTGCGTCAACTTCTCGACACTGCTAGCCGTTGGTATGCTCGTGAACCGCTTTACCACCAATTCGGTGGTGGCCGCTTAATGAGTTTAATTTTTCCGGGGCTTCCAAATGAGCTTCTGGAAGCTTATGGCGCTCTTGTGCATGCCGGCAATGAACAAGATATAAAGTTCATCCTCAGTTCACTTCGCTGCTATGAAGGAAATGAGCGTATATACGCACTATGCATGAATATCGTTGATAAATTGCAAGAAGATAGCCCACTACTAGAGTCAGTCGCTTCCGTACTTCAGGTAACTGGTGTGCTTCGCGGTGAGTTTGGTTATGTGGAAGCGCATATGGCACAAAAAGCAAGGCTTGAGCCATCGCTTCAAGACTCACGCGAAAAAGTGAAAGAGTTTGCTTCGAAGCAAATAAGTGAACTTGAAAAGTCGATGGCTTGGGAACAAAGGCGTGCGGAACTTGGGCTTGAAACGCGGCGCCGAGAATGGGATTAATGTAATCTGAATAACGAAGACTGCGCTCGCCCAAGCCTAACTGCTCCGGGCTACAGGTGAGCGTGAACAAACCTAATGTTGTAAAATTAATTATTTCGATTAGAACAAATTGTAGGCTTTAAAGCGCAATTAATAATTCCATTTTATTTCAAACAGTTGTTTTTCAAGGGCAGTGCAAATATGAGCGACCCAAACCTCTCTTCCTTCATCTGGTCCGTGGCCGATCTTTTGCGCGGCGATTATAAGCAGTCGGAGTATGGCAAGGTCATTCTCCCGTTCACAGTACTTCGTCGTCTCGACTGTGTGCTAGAATCCACCAAGGTGGATGTGCTCGCCGAGCTCGATAAGCGCACAAAGGCAGGGGTGAACCCAGAGCCGTTCCTGCTGCGTAAATCAGGCCAGCTTTTCTATAACACCTCGCCGCTCGACCTGAAGAAGCTGATGGGCGACCAAGACCATATCGGCGAAAACCTGCGCGCATACATGCAGGCATTCTCGCCCGCGGTGCGCGATATCTTTGAAAGCTTCGAGTTCCATATCCAAATCGATCGCCTCGCTAAAGCTGGGCTGCTTTACCTCGTCACCGAGAAATTCGCCAATATTGACCTGCACCCCGAAGTCGTCAGCAACGCACAGATGGGCGCTGTGTTCGAGGAGCTTATCCGCAAATTCGCCGAAATCTCGAATGAGACCGCGGGGGAACACTTCACCCCGCGCGAGGTCATCCGCCTCATGGTCAATCTGCTGTTCATTGAGGATGACGATGCCCTCTCGAAGCCTGGCGTTGTTCGCTCTCTATATGACCCCACGGCGGGCACGGGCGGTATGCTCTCGGTGGCGGAGGAGCACCTCTCCACCCTCAACCCGAATGCACGCCTGGTGATGTATGGGCAGGAGCTCAACCCTGAGTCATACGCGATCTGCAAGGCAGATATGCTCATTAAGGGGCAGGATATCGCCAACATCATACAGGGCAACACGCTTTCCGAGGATGGGCTCCACGGCAAAGTCTTCGACTATATGCTCTCCAACCCTCCCTTCGGCGTAGAGTGGAAGAAGATTGAAAAAGAAATCCGCAAGGAAGCCGAGCAAATGGGCTTTACCGGGCGCTTTGGCCCAGGCCTGCCACGGGTGAGCGATGGTTCGTTGCTCTTCCTTCTACACCTCATTTCCAAAATGCGCCCAGCGGTGGATGGCGGCAGTCGGTTCGGTATTGTGCTCAATGGCTCGCCGCTCTTCACGGGGGGTGCAGGCAGTGGCGAGAGCGAGATCCGCCGCTATGTGCTTGAGAATGATCTGGTGGAGGCCATCATCGGCCTGCCGACCGACATGTTCTACAACACCGGCATCAGCACCTATGTTTGGATCGTCAGCAACCGCAAGCCAGCCAACCGCAAAGGCAAAATCCAGCTGATTGATGCCAGCAGCTTCTGGCAAAAAATGCGTAAAAGCCTTGGCAGCAAACGCAAGGAACTCAGCTCCGATCATATTGAGGAAATCACCCGCCTGTTCGGCAAATTCCAAGAATCAACGCGCGATGGCGTGCCCATCAGCCGCATATTTAAGAACGAGGATTTTGGCTACCGCACCATCACAGTGGAGCGCCCCGTGCGCGATGCGGCGGGCAAGGTGGTCCTTGGTGCCAAGGGGAAGGGTAAAGGCAAGCCCGTTCCTGATTCGGCGTTGCGCGATACCGAGAATGTACCGCTGAGCGAGGAGGTAGAAACCTACTTTAAGCGAGAAGTGTTGCCCCACGCTGCAGATGCATGGATCGACCACGATAAAACCAAAGTGGGTTATGAAATTCCCTTCAACCGCTATTTCTATGTATTTAAGCCACCACGCCAACTGTCCGAGATTGATGCTGAATTGAAAGGCGTCACGGACCGCATTTTAAGCATGATTGGTGGGCTAACCGCATGAGCTTCCCTCGCTACCAGAAATATAAAGAAAGCGGCGTAGAGTGGATCGGCAATGTGCCTGATCACTGGGATGTAAAGCGCATTGGCTACTACTTTGCCGAACGGCGAGAGAAAGTCAGCGACAAGGATTTCGCAGCGCTTTCTGTAACTAAAAATGGTATTGTCCCTCAGCTTGATACCGCCGCCAAATCTGATGATGGTGATAACAGAAAAAAGGTTTGCAAAGGTGACTTCGTAATCAACAGTCGATCCGATCGAAAGGGTTCTGCTGGCGCATCTGATCTCGATGGTTCTGTGTCGTTGATATGCACTGTCCTGCAGCCACAAGAGAAGGTTCATACGCCGTTTATACATCACCTTCTTCGCTGCCAACCATTCCAGGAAGAATTTTATAGAAATGGTAAGGGCATTGTCGCAGATCTCTGGAGCACCAACTATTCAGAAATGCGCAATATCGTGCTCGGAATGCCGCCATTACCCGAGCAGATGAACGTCGCCGCTTTTCTAGACCAAGAAACAGCGAAGATTGATGATCTGGTGGCGGAGCAGCAGCGGCTGATGGAGCTGCTGAAAGAAAAACGCCAAGCTGTTATCTCCCATGCTGTCACCAAAGGCCTAAACCCCAACGCCCCCATGAAGCCCTCCGGCATCGAATGGCTCGGCGATGTACCGAAGCACTGGGAGGTAATGAGCTTGCGTCGTTGTGTGCTCGGTGTCCAGACAGGGGGCACCCCATCAACTGAAGCGCCCAGCATCGATTTAGAGCATGGAATGGTGTGGTATACGCCTGGTGATTTTAGTGATTCATTAAAGCTAGTAACCTCAACTCGGAAGATTTCGCCTGAAATAGTGATGTCTGGTGAAGCCAAGGTATTCCCGCCAGGGAGTGTGTTGGTTGTGAGTATAGGTGCAACCTTGGGAAAAGTTGGCTTTGCCGAGCAAGCATCGTCTTCAAACCAACAAATCAACGCTGTCATCCCAAATGAGAGGGTTAATGGCTACTTCTTAGCATACTCCCTTCTAGTAAAAACTGAAGTTATGAGGTTCCTTTCAAACGCTTCGACAATAGGAATCATGAATCAAGAAAAAACTAAAGAGATCTGGATTGTGGTGCCGCCAAAACGAGAACAAGAAGAAATTACAGTATTTCTCGACACCGATCTTGCCAAACTCGACACGCTTACCGCAGAAGCCCAACGCGCTATCGACCTACTCCAAGAGCGCCGCACGGCACTTATCTCCGCTGCTGTCACTGGCCAAATTGATGTTCGCCCCTTGCTGAAAAAGGAAGCCGCATGAGCCTGCATAAAGAAATCAGCTTCGAAGATGAAATCTGCGACTACCTCTCGGCGCATGGCTGGCTCTATGCCAAGGGCGATGCAGCAGGCTATGACCGCGCCCGCGCACTCTTCCCTGCCGATGTGTTGGCATGGGTGCAGGAAACCCAGCCCCAAGCATGGGAAACACTCACCAAAAACCACGGCACACAAGCGGGCGAAACATTGCTAAGCCGCCTGCGCGACCAGATCGACCAACGCGGCACGCTGGACGTGTTGCGCCAAGGGGTGGAGCTGCTAGGCCTGCGCACACCACTGAAACTTGCAGAGTTCAAGCCTGCCCTCGGTATTAATGCCGACATCCTTGCTCGCTATAACGCTAACCGTCTGCGTGTGGTGAGGCAGGTAAAATACTCCCTGCACAATGAAAATAGCATCGATGTCGTGCTTTTGCTCAATGGATTGCCGGTGGCTACAGTGGAGCTGAAGACGGACTTCACCCAAAGCATTGGCGATGCGATCGACCAATATCGCTTCGACCGCAACCCCAAGCCCAAAAGCCAAGCGCCCGAGCCGCTGCTGTCCTTCCCCAATGGTGCGCTGGTGCATTTTGCCGTCAGCAACAGTGAAGTGCATATGGTGACGAAGCTGAATGGCCCCGCTACGGTATTCCTGCCTTTCAACCAAGGTGACAACGGCGCGGCGGGCAACCCTGTGAACCCTAAAGGCGGCCACCGCACGGCGTATCTGTGGGAGCAGGTTTGGGAGCGTGAAAGCTGGCTGGAAATTATCGGCCGTTACCTGATTGCCCAGCGTGATAAAAAGAAACAGATCGTACAAATCATATTCCCGCGCTTCCACCAACTAGATGTGACGCGCAAACTGCAGGCGGCAGTGCTTGCCGACGGGACTGGTAACAAATACCTAATTCAACACTCGGCGGGTTCTGGCAAGACCAATTCTATCGCATGGACAGCGCACTTCCTTGCCGACTTGCATGATGCACAACACAAGAAGGTGTTTGATACGGTGCTGGTGATATCGGATCGCAAAGTGATCGACTCGCAGCTGCAGGATGCGCTTTTCGACTTCGCACGCACCAGTGGTGTAGTGGCTACCATCAAGGGTACTGAAGGCAGCAAGAGCGGCGAGCTAGCGACGGCACTGTCCGGTGATAAAAAGATCGTTGTCTGTACGATCCAAACTTTCCCTTTCGCGCTTGAAGCGGTACGGCAGCTGGCGGCCACACAAGGCAAGTCCTTCGCGGTAATTGCCGATGAAGCACACAGCTCGCAAAGCGGCGAGGCTGCAGCGAAGTTGAAGACCCTACTTTCGCAGGAGGAGCTAAAAGAGCTAGAAGATGGCGGTGAAATAAGTTCAGAGGATATTCTTGCTGCACAAATGGCATCGCGTGCGGCAGATTCTTCAATCACCTATGTCGCCTTCACCGCGACACCGAAGACCAAAACCATGGAGCTTTTTGGCACACGTCCCCACCCCGAGCAGCCAGCAGGCCCCAACAATCTTCCGGCGCCGTTCCATGTTTACTCGATGCGTCAGGCGATCGAAGAGAAATTCATCCTCGATGTGCTTCAGAATTACACGCCCTACAGTCTGGCATTCAAACTGGCGCACGAGGGCAATGAGATTGACCAAACGGAAGTGGAGCGGAGTGCTGCACTGAAGCGAATTGTGGGCTGGGTGAAACTGCACCCCTATAATATTTCGCAAAAGGTGCAAATTGTGGTGGAGCATTTCCGCCAATATGTGGCACCGCTGCTGTCGGGTCAGGCAAAGGCCATGGTTGTAGTGGGAAGCCGTTTAGAGGCTGTACGCTGGCAGTTGGCTATCGACAAATACATTAAAGCAAGCGGCTATAACATCCGCACGCTGGTCGCGTTCTCGGGTGAGGTTAATGACAAGGAATCGGGGCCAGACCCTTTCACCGAGAATAGCGCCATCCTCAACCCCAGCCTGCGGGGACGCGACATTCGTGAAGCTTTCAAGGATGAGGATTGTAAAATTTTGCTGGTTGCGAACAAGTTCCAAACTGGCTTCGATCAGCCCCTGTTATGCGGCATGTATGTCGATAAGCGACTCGCTGGCATCCAAGCGGTGCAAACGTTATCGCGCCTAAATCGTGCGCACCCTGGCAAAGACACAATCTATGTGATCGATTTTGCAAACGACACGGCTGATATCCTGGATGCGTTTAAAGCCTACTACACCACAGCAGAGCTCTCAGCTGCAACCGATCCTAACCTTGTTTTTGATCTTCGCTCTAAACTCGATACCGCCGGGCACTACGATGACTTCGAAGTGGATCGTGTGGTCGCGGTAGAGTTAAATCCGAATGCAAAACAAAGTGAACTGATCAATGCTCTTGAGCCGGTCAGTGATCGCGTTATGAAGCGCTATAAGGCCGCGCAGGAAGCGCTGACCGCAGCAAAGGCTAGGGAAGATACTGCGGCCACTGAAGTTGCACAGAACGAGCTAAATGCCCTTGTCCTCTTTAAGGGCGACATGGGCGCCTACCTTCGCCTCTACACATTCCTTTCCCAAATCTTCGACTACGGCAATACCGCCATTGAGAAACGTGCCATATTCTACAAACGCCTATTACCGCTGCTGGAATTTGGTCGCGAGCGGGAGGGCATCGACCTCTCGAAGGTTGTTCTGACGCACCATAACTTGAAAAATCTTGGCAAACGCGCCATGCCACTGAACGAAGGCGAGAACCCCAAGCTTGATCCCATTACCGAATCTGGCAGCGGTAGCGTACAAGAAAAAGAGAAAGCGCTGCTTAACGAGATTATCGAGAAAGTAAATGACCTCTTCGATGGCGACCTAACCGACCAGGATAAGCTGGTCTATGTAAACAGCGTTATCAAGGGTAAGTTACTTGAGTCGGAGACGCTAATGCAACAAGCGGCGAATAATACCAAAGAGCAGTTCGCAAATTCCCCAGATTTAAAATCTGAACTCATGAGTGCGATCATCGCAGCTCTTGATGCCCATACGTCCATGAGCACCCAAGCCTTAGACTCGGAGACGATCCGCATGGGATTACGAGATGTGCTCTTAAATCAAGCTGGTCTTTATGAGACACTACGTGCTTCCGCTCATAATTTTAAAACATCGAAACCCATATGAAAAATGCTGTTCTCACCATCATTCAGCCCTACTTCTCAACCAGCGTTGAGAGACCGCTGTTCTTGTCGAAAGTTCCGGCGGGCTTCCCATCACCGGCAGATGATTATCTGGAAGGCAAGCTCGACCTGAACGAGCATTTGATTAAACAAAAAGCCGCTACGTTCTTCGTGCGTGTGACGGGTGATTCTATGCTCGGTGCTGGCATCCATGATGGTGATTTGCTGATTGTTGATAGATCGCTGGAGGCGCAGGACAAAAGTGTGGTGGTGGCAGTCGTGAACGGTGAGTTTACCGTGAAGCGTATCAAGAAAGAGAATGGCCGCGTGTGGCTTATGCCAGAGAATAAAAACTATCAGCCCATGGAAATGCTAGAAGGCTCTGAGCTTGAAGTCTGGGGCGTGGTGACGAATGTAATTCATAAATTGTAAGAGAAACATATTCTGAGGTGCAAAAATGGAATGGATTGCCGGAATACAGACATCAGTACTTTTGTTATTAGGATTAGGGATGTTGTATGGAAGGCATTGGTTAAAGGCTAATATTGAACACAGTTTACGGCACAAATTCGACGAAAAAATTGAAAGCGTTAGAACCGAATTTCACAAAAGCAAGGAGCTGTTTAGTAGCGAACTGCGTTCTAAAGAAACTGAAATTTCAACATTGCGGGATACTATCTTAAGTGGGAGAGCAAATAGGCAAGCCCTGTTAGATAAACGGAGAATTGATGCTGTTGAAAGAGTATGGGGAGCCTTTATTACGCTTACACCTTATAAAAACGTTTCAGCGATGATGGCACGTATCAAATTGGATGTGGCATCCAAAGAAGCTCCTCGTGATCCTAAAGTCCAACAAATTTTCAAAATTATTGGTGATATGGCAGCAATGCCTAAAGCTTCAGATTACCCTGTTGATAATGAAAAGCCTTTTATTTCACCTCTTGCTTGGGCATATTTTTCTGCTTATCGAATGGTTGTTACATATTATTATGCAACAGCAAAATTGCTAGAAACTGGCTTTAAAAACTCCATCGAACTTTTAAACCAGCAACATATTCAGGACCTATTAAAGGCCGCATTACCTCATCAATCCAAATTCATCGAAGAACATAAATCTGCCTGTTATCATTACTTGCTTGATGAACTCGAAAACAACTTATTGGATGAATTAAAGAAAATCCTTGAAGGAAAAGCTACTGACGAAGCAAGTGTGGTGCAAGCAAAAGCAATTATGGAACAAGTCAAAAAAGTAGATGAGGACGAACGCACAAAAAACACCCCAGAGAAAAAATAAGCTATGTTCGCCCTCATTGACTGCAATAATTTTTATGCTTCCTGTGAGCGGGTGTTTCAGCCCAAGCTGGTGGGTAAGCCTGTTGCGGTGCTTTCGAATAATGACGGATGTGTAATAGCACGAAGCAATGAGGTAAAGGCACTAGGTATTGATATGGGTGCGCCTTATTTCAAGATTAAGCATCTTGTTGAGAAGCATGGTATTGCCGTGTTTTCTAGCAACTACACCCTTTATGGCGATATGAGTGCGCGGGTGATGGATACGCTTAGGGAATTTACCAGTGATGTGGAGGTGTATTCTATTGATGAGGCATTCTGTGACCTATCGAGCTTCACCCATTTTAATCTGGATGAATACTGCCACACGCTCAGGCGCAAGGTGAAGCAATGGACGGGCATTCCCGTATCCATAGGTGTGGCCAAAACCAAAACACTGGCAAAACTCGCCAACAGAATAGCTAAGAAAGCTGATGGTGTTCTGGTGCTGGATAAGCCCGACTTCATTAATGCAGTGCTTGCTCGGGTAGATGTAGGTGATGTGTGGGGCATTGGTGGTCAATCCATCAAGCTGCTTAATGCGTATGGTGTAAGAACCGCACTTGATTTTGCTAATCTGCCTGACCATTGGATTCGTAAGAACATGAGTGTGGTAGGGTTACGCACAGCCCATGAGTTGCGCGGTATTTCCTGCATACCTATGGAGGATGCACCTAAGCCCAAGCAAAGCATCATCGTATCACGCTCATTCGGGCAACCTGTCACCACGCTGGCTGGTATGTTGGAAGCAATCATTAGCTACACCACCCGCGCAGGGGAAGAATTGCGGAATCAGGGGCTGGTTGCAAAGCATATTCAGGTGTTTCTCAATACCAACCGATTCAATAATGATGCGCCTTATGCTAATGCTACCACTCTGGAGTTTCCTATAGCTACCAGCTACACGCCAGAGCTGATTGAATACGCCACTAATGGCATCAAGCGCATTTACCGCCACGGTTTCCGCTACAAGAAATGCGGCCTCATGATGATGGGGCTAACCAGCCAGCACACCCCGCAGTTTGATATGTTCGAAACACATAACCGAGAAAAGCAACATTCTGTTATGGTGGCACTTGATGCAATCAATTCCCGTTGGGGTAGCAACACCATGTTTTATGCAGGTGCGGGTATTAAAAAAGCATGGGCGATGAAGCGCGACCTCAAAAGCCCACACTACACCACTGAGTGGGATGATTTGTTGCGGGTGAAATAGATAGCAAATGCTTCCTACACTTTGTCGCAAAGTGTATTTGCCAAAAAATTTTATAAGCACGCATCAGGTATCTAAAAATTGTGCGCCGCGGGGGTATCCCCCAGGGGTGAAGTCGGAGCTGTTTTTGCCGCCAGGCTGGTGATTCATGCAGAAAAATAAAAAGCACGCTTGTATTTGCTTGTGCAAACAATAGAATACATACACGAACACCGATGTACTAGTGCGACTAGAAATACCAAGCTGGGGGCATTTTTGGGGGCAGCGGGTGAAAGAAAGGGCATAGCTAATTAGCTATATCAGAATCTTATCCGCTCAGTTCCGAAGACCCCCCGCCTCCAAATCCTCTAAAATACGCTGGTTTTTTGTATTAACCCCGCTATATTTGCAGGCCAGTTCATACTGCAAAAAGAATACATAAACGGGGGAATTCGTGAAAAAAGCAATCATTGCGCTCTTTGGGGCAGCCGTTTTCCTTTTGACTGCACATAACAGCCGTGCGGGTGATGCGTATTACATTGAAATTGGTAAAGAATCCTCGGAAGAAGAAGCCTTGCTGCAATGGCAGGCCTATTCAGAAAAATATGCCGATACGCTGGGAGGTCTGCAATTTCACCCCGTAACAGTGCTGCATCAGGATAGTAATCAGGTGGGCACACGCATTCAGGCAGGCCCACTTCCGGCTAAGCTGGACGCATACCGCCTGTGTGGGCGGTTTATTGATGATAAGGTTCCATGTTTCATCGTGGAAGGGGCTGAGAAGAAAAAAGGCGAGAATACTTCTTATAACGGCCAGCAGCAGGCTATTTTGCCGTGGTTGCAGAGCCAGCAGCAGGTGAGCGAAGAAGTGCCACTCGAAATAACAGAAGCCGTAGAGTCCAATGATGATTCAGATTCTGGCTTTTTCTCATGGATTTTTGGTGATGATGAAGACGAACAGAGTGGCAATAAACAGCCTGTGACGAATAAAAAAGGTGAAGTGGAAGTGGCGGAGGCCATCAATGTGCCAGTGACTGCTGATGCAAAACCGATGTATACCGCCAGGCCTGTGTTTGAGCATACGTCAAAGCCCGATCCAGTGCCTGCTCCAGCAATCATATCTCCTGCAAAATCAATGGCAGAAGCAAGCACATCAACGGATAGCGGCGTGTGGCTTACGGTAAAAACCTTTGCTGACAATGAAAAGGCTTCGGCGTTCTGGCAAGCTGTACGTGCCAGTGATCCTATACAGACAGCGGGTTACAGGGTGAAAATTGTGCGTCCATTCACAGATTCTGGTGAAGATAATGTATCTCTGAATATCGGGCCATTCGCCGATAATGCTGATGCGCGCAACCTTTGCCATACGGTAATTCAGTCTAAAAATGCTGGTTTGCGTTGTGATATTGCGGTGGGCGAATCACGTCTGCCTGAATCGAAGTTGGTTTCGCCACGTTTTGAGCATGGAAAACGCTATGAACGCCGCCGTCAGGCGCTCCAAAACCGCTATAACAGGCGTGAGGCAGGCCTGTTGAGTGAACAAAACCGCACCAAGGTATACTGGGTGCAGGTGGCAGTGGCAGAAAACCAGATGGATGCTCTCAAAAGCTGGGATGATCTGCGGGAACAGCACCCAGACCTGCTGGAGGGCCTAAGAAGCAGTGTTTCCGCCACCCTGATGAAGGGCAGCAAATATATGGTGCGGGTAGGCCCCTTAGAAAGCGGCAGCGCGGCCACAGAACTGTGTACAAACCTCACTGGGCGCGGGGTTCCCTGTCGTATATATTCTAATATGTAGAGTGCAAAAACTGCTGGTATTCGAAAAACAGTTTTGCTATATAGACGCCTCTTGTTTATTTGCCACGTGTTCCGCGATAGCTCAGTGGTAGAGCATCCGACTGTTAATCGGACGGTCGCTGGTTCGAGCCCAGCTCGCGGAGCCATTACAATAAAAATGTAAGTGTAGGCAATACCTTACAGAGTCAGGGTTATTTTTCTTCTCCCAGCATAATACGGCTGTTGGTGAAAAACACTTTGATGGTCATGTTGTTTGTCGATGACCATTGTATATCCATATAGCCATGATGTAGTTCTACCAGTGATTTTGCCAGCTCAAGGCATAAGTCCGTGCGGTTTTGTGCATTTTGGTCATAATGTATTCTGGGAGTGTTCTGCAAGGTTTCAACCAGCCTGAGCAGTTCAGCATTGCTGGTGCTTGCAATGCTATCGTTACTGAGAATAAAGACAAAAAATGGCTTTTCTTTGCCTTCACTTATGAGTTTAGCTTCCAGTGTCAATGTTTGATCCGGCAGCATATGCTGGAGCATGTGCAGCATCAGGTTCATCAGCATTTGTTGTAGGCGGAACTCGTCAGCTATAATGCGTGGAAGCGGTTCCTGAAGTTTCAGGCGCACATTCATGTTTTCCGATTGCAGCTTATCAGCGATAAAACGGAGAACCTTATTGATAACGCTGGCCACATCCTGCGGTTTCTCAATTAGATCCACATACCCTGTTTCAATTTTAGAGAGCGTGAGTAAATCCTGCATATGGCTGAGCAGTGTATTGCCAGTTTTATAGATGTCCGCCGAGTATTGCCTGTATTTACGGTTCTCGATGGGGCCATACAGTTGGTCTCGCATAACCTGCGAAAAGCCGATAATATTGTTGAGTGCAGTACGCATTTCCTGACACACATATGCAAGGAATTCGGTTTTGCTGCGTCTGTCTGTTTCAGCCTTTTCTTTGGCTTTCTTCAGCATAAATACCTTGTTTCTAAGTTCGCTTTCAATACGCTTAGTTTCGGCAATATATTCACCGATACGCTTTACCTCTCCGGCAAGTGCATTCACTTCAACTGGTCCATTCACCCGCATTGCAGAGTTGTGTTCGCCGCGTGCAACAGCTGCGGCAAGTGCAGTCATTTCCACCACGGGCTTAATCATGCGTGTGCGCATGATCCACAGGATTGCAATAAGGAAAGAAGCGATAAGGACAATTTGAAGTAGTCGTGAGGCCAGAATATCACGTGCAGAGGTTTTGGCACGCGCCGCGTCATAACCTAGCAGTATAATATACGGGTAATCGGCAGACGTTTTATAGTAAGCATAGTTACCCGCACCCCAAAACAAACTACCATAGGTAAGTAAGCCAGACGGGCTGTCGGAGAAATTAACATTCACCAGTTTCTGCGTAGGAAAATTATTGGTGACGAAGTTTTTATCTTCAGATACCTGCGTGAGTGGAATGAGCGTTTTGCTGACAATCGCAAAGCTGATGCCGTCTTTCTTAATGAGTCGGCTCAGGTGCTCAGAGAGAGTGTTAATATCAATACTGAGCATGACAGTGCCGATAAATTTACCCGTATAGTCAGTGATACCCATAGACACAGGAATCACCCAACGCTCGGAAACTCTACCTTCAATGGGCCTGCCAATCTGCATTTTCCACGGATCTGACGTTGCTTTTTTGACATAATCACGGTCAGAAATGTCAACAGGCGTATCGAGCACGCCTTTATTGCTACTTACGATTACTTTTTGTTCGGTATTCACCCATGAAAGAATGCTGTAGATAAAACCTTTACTATCAAAGGATTTGAGTACACCAGCCATATAAAGCGGAGTGCGTGCTTCATCCAGAACAAATTGTTTGCCAAGCGCAGACAGTAGATAGCTGGCATTTTCCATTTCCGTTGCAAGCGTATGCTCGATAATCTGCGCCTCGCGCTCAAGCTCAACGGCTACTTCTTTTGAATAGTGCGAGTAGGTTGAATAGGTGATCCACACTGAAATAACAAACAGCACAAAAAGCACGGCAGCGGCCAGAAACGTAAAATCTCTGGATAGTGATGGTTGTGTCCAGTAATTTTTCATGAATGTCCGTGTGAATATGAATCGCTTGTATTATAGGCATATTTATATGCCTTAGGCAATGCCTAGCCAGATATGGTATGCGCTTGTTGCTCTGCGTTCTGCTGTGATTTAATTAGTTTAGCATAGGAAGCTGCCCTGCCTTCCAGCAGCATTTCTTTGCGGCAGCACGGTGTGGTTTTTTCTGTGTGAGTAGTAGGACTGGTGACACTAGTAGGATCAGATGCAGGAATATCGGTATTTTGTGTATCGGATGCAGCTTTGGCCGAATGTGCTTCGGCTTCTACGCGATTTTTTGCTGACAGGCGGCTCACTGTATTCCATACAATAATGGCTGTTGATGTGGCAAACAGGTCGATAGCAAGTACTTTGCCGAAGCGGTAGGTTTTGTTGGCTTTTTGTGCATGCGTTAAGGCTTCTGTCATTGGGGTTTTGGCAATATCATGACTGCCTTTGGATAACCATGCGACTTTGCGGCCAAACCATTCTTCGTAGGTATCCAGTTTGAAATGGTGATGTGGATTACTGCTACGGCCAAAGGCAAGGTATGCACCAGTTATTGATGAAAATACAGTTGCATATCCAGTAAGACGCCCTTTGATGACATCGCCCCAGTTTTGTTTGGGGATGTCTTTAAATTTTTCATGCGCGATTTCTACGTCTTCTTCTGTACCGAATTTTTTGTTATAAGCATTGGTAATTTTCTCACGGCTATTTTCCAACCATTTGATAATGGGCGCAAAGAAATTACCGCCGTGTGAAAGAATGAGTGTACTGGTCAGGCCGCCAGCCATCAACATACCGAAATCGCGCTTCTTAGAACCTTCTTCTCCCATTTTTGCAAGCGGTTCAAATTTCTTTTCGGCCCATACTTGCAATTTTTTTAGATAATTCGGGATACCAGCAACTTTATCTGGGCCATATTCTTTGTGTGCGGTGAAGGCAAGTAGTGCGGTAATACCCAGAATAAAAACTTTTCCGGTCATAAATTGAAACACATCATAAAAGCGTTCGCCAGGCGTGATGCGCTCCATGTCCAGTTTTTTATCGGGCTGTTTAGCGGGCACAGCTTCATCTGCCTCAGTTTTTTTCACCTGAGGGATAGTATTGGATTCCGGCGTTTTTAGTTCAGTATCAGTCACTAAAATCCCTAATAGAATACTGGGCAGGTGAACAGCACACCTTCCCACTATCATTTATACCATAGGCAAGGCCTTGGTTATATGAAGGTTTAATGAAGAAAAAAGATGTGTATAAATTAAGGAATTGCCGCAGGTTACGAAATAGTCACAATCACAGGCTGGGCTGTGCAGCTGGCGTTTCCTGCTTGGCGGCGATTTGTTCAACAAATAAATCAGCTGATTTTTCAGGTTTTTGTGATGGTTTTAC
The DNA here is from genome assembly GCA_046344715.1 of Alphaproteobacteria bacterium. GTDB lineage: Bacteria > Pseudomonadota > Alphaproteobacteria > Rickettsiales > SXRF01 > CAZAQK01. The sequence goes on from JBKDKX010000019.1 coordinate 172,535, forward strand.
GGTTTCAGAAAAGGTCTTGGAATCTTCTTTATGTGGAGCATCTTTAGCCCAGCTTTTCTTTTCAGCAGTTGGTGATGGAATAGTAGCATCTGCTTGTGGCTGAGGCTCTCCATTATGCGGCGCAGCGCTAGGATTCAGTGCATTGTCATGGCCTTCCTTATGGGGTTTAACCAAGCCAATTTTACTTAAGGCTTTATGTGCTGGCGGCCATTTGGTGGCACCATAAATTACCACAGAAAGAATGGTAGTCAGCAATACCTCTTTGGTTAGGAACAGTCGTGATTGCTCGGCGAACACTGCACGCTCAAGGGTCTGTGCACCACCCGGCATGGCCTTTACATTGTGTTCAATGGTTTTGATTTGCTGTGCTACCGTTTCTTCCAGTTTTGGGTCTAATTTAGCTTTCTGTGCTAGTTCGGCAATCTCATCGCTGGCTTTGCGTACAAAATCCGGTGCTTTGATCATTTGCAAAACATCGCTGCGGGTTTCATGCTGAATGCCCATCAACTTGATGTTCTCACCCTTCATATTACCAGAGAAGAAGCGAGTCAGCCAGCTGCGGGTCTTGGGAGACATGCTTTCATAAATTTTATTACCTAAGCCCCAGCCAAATTCAGTATCCATGTTTTTATACATTGTACCAGCAGGAACTTTGCCCGCTTTCACTAGGCTTTCATGTTTATGCTTCAAGATGCTGTCTACATTATCTCGCGTCTGGTCAAAGCCGAAAACAACGGCAAGCGCAACGATGCGAGCATTTATCAAATTCCACCATGTTTCCTTCGGTTCATCCCCAGGTTTAAGCGCTGCGGCTGCTTTTTCTTCCTTGGTGCGGCCAGGGTGCAACCAACTATCAACCGTATTCAGGAAGCCTTCGCGATGATTTTCCAGATAATACACTGGAAATAGTGCAATAAACCCAGCGGCGCACATGAAGGCAGTTTCGATTGCAGATCGACTGCGCTTGGTTGCACGCGCAAGTAGTTCTGCCTCACGCTCAGCGGCAGGCAAGGCATTCAGGCCTTTGTCCATATCTATGCCTACAACCTTAAACAGTCCATTTACGGCTTTGGCAGGAGCAAACAGAACAGCACTCAGCGTCTTGCCGATAGCAGTGCTGGCCATCTTATCTTTCATCGTGTCGGCAAGTTTTGTGGTGGTCATGTAGTAGGCGATAATCACCGAGGTCGCGTTATTGAATATCTGGTGGAGGCCGCCAAAATTCACTGCATGAAACGCGATACGTGCGCCGGGTTTTTTCTTACGATTCTCATGCAGTTCTTGCAGGTGGCGTTGTTTTTCCTGTTCTTCAGGGGAGAGAGCCGGTTCAGTGGACTGCGCCTTTTCCTGAGTTGCAACAGGTTGTTCCGGACTTGCGCTGGCGGCAGCCGGTTTCTTGATTTCCTGTTCTTTTTCAGGTGTTAAGCTAATAGTAACTCCTTTGGCAGAACGCCTAAAACACGTATTTATGATACCAATCTAACATATTTTTTGGCATTTTATTGTTAAAGTTCTGTGACGGTAGAACAATTAAGGGCTGTGGAATATCCCCGCCGAATGGCGGGGTCTGGTGTTATGCTGTAATATATTGAATATTAAAAAGAAAGAGCCGTACCATTGGCACGGCTCTTTCGAAACGTCAGTTATATGTGACAGACCCCGCAATAAATGCGGGGTTTTAGGCTTAGAAGCCCATATCACCCATGCCGCCCATACCACCCATGCCACCGGCACCGGCGCCACCAGCAGGTTTTTCCTCTGGCAGGTCAGCAATGATAGCTTCTGTGGTGATAAGCAGGCTTGCAACGGAAGCAGCACCCTGCAATGCAGCGCGAACCACTTTGGTTGGGTCGATGATACCGGCTTTGATCATGTCGCAATATTCAAGTTTTTGCGCATCAAAACCGTAGTTGGTGTCGTTGCTTTCCAGCAATTTACCAGCGACAACCGCACCATCCAGACCAGCATTTTCAGCGATCTGACGGATAGGAGCCTGCAGTGCGCGTTTAATGATTGCAACGCCAGCTTTCTGATCATCATTTTCACACTTGATTTTATCAAGTGCTTTTGATGCGTAAAGCAAGGTGCAACCACCACCTGGTACAATGCCTTCTTCAACCGCAGCGCGGGTAGCGTGCAGGGCATCATCAACGCGGTCTTTGCGTTCTTTCACTTCAACTTCTGAAGAACCACCCACTTTAAGGATGGCAACGCCACCAGAAAGTTTAGCAAGGCGTTCCTGCAGTTTTTCACGATCATAATCAGAAGACGTATCTTCTACCTGAGCGCGGATCTGGTTGCAGCGAGCTTCGATCTCGGCTTTTTTGCCGCTACCATCCACGATGGTGGTGTTGTCTTTATCAATTACCACTCGCTTGGCACGGCCAAGGCTTTTTACGCTTACGCTTTCCAGCTTCATGCCGAGGTCTTCGCTGATCACTTCACCAGCGGTGAGAATCGCGATGTCATCAAGCATTGATTTACGGCGATCACCGAAGCCAGGAGCCTTAACAGCAGCTACTTTCAGGCCGCCACGCAGCTTGTTTACTACCAGAGTTGCAAGCGCTTCACCTTCAACATCTTCTGCGATGATGAGGAGAGGGCGCTGCTGCTGCACAACTGCTTCAAGCAGTGGCAACATTGGCTGGAGAGCACCGAGCTTCTTTTCGAAAATCAAGATGTATGGGTTTTCGAGTTCTACCACCATTTTCTCCGCGTTTGTCACGAAGTATGGAGAGAGGTAACCACGGTCAAACTGCATACCTTCAACGGTTTCCAGATCAAACTCAGTTCCTTTGCCTTCTTCAACGGTGATAACGCCTTCTTTGCCCACTTTATGCATGGCTTCAGCAATTTTATCGCCAACTTCTTTGTCACCGTTTGCAGAGATGGTAGCAACCTGTGCCCACTCAGACTTAGAGTTAACAGGTTTACTTTTCTTCTGGATTTCTTTCACCACAGCTTCAACCGCAGTTTCAATGCCACGTTTCAGATCCATAGGGTTCAAACCAGCGGCAACGGCTTTGCTGCCTTCGGTAAAAATAGCCTGCGCCAGAACGGTTGCAGTGGTTGTTCCGTCACCCGCCATATCAGCAGATTTGGTAGCCACTTCACGCAGCATTTGCGCGCCCATGTTCTGGAATTTGTTTGGCAGGGTGATTTCTTTGGCAACGGATACACCGTCTTTGGTGATGCGTGGTGCGCCGTAGGACTTTTCAATCACCACATTGCGGCCACGGGGCCCAAGGGTAACTTTAACCGCGTTAGCAAGTTTCTGTGCGCCCTGCAAGATCTGTTCGCGGGCATCAGAGCCGTATTTGAGTTCTTTAGCTGACATAATATTTTACTCCGTAAAATTAGGTTTAAAGTTGGCGGTTAGCGGTTCGCAGTAAACAGAAAGACAGTTTTGACTGCCAACCGCTAGCTAGTTAAGCTGCTTTCTTAGACGATTTACCTTCTTCAAGAAGGCCAATAACATCGGATTCTTTCATCACGAGGTATTCTTTTCCGTCGATTTTCATTTCGTTGCCTGCCCACTGGGTGAACAGAACGATATCACCAACAGACACATCCATAGCGATGCGTTTGCCGCTTTCATCTTTTGCGCCTGGGCCTACGGCCAGCACTTTACCCTGCTTTGGTTTTTCTTTCGCATTATCAGGAATGATAATGCCGCCAGCGGTTTTGGTATCCTGTTCGATACGCTCAACAACGATGCGATCGCCAAGTGGTCTGATTTTCATAAGATAGTCTCCCTAAAAAGGTTAAAAACAAGGCTCAGCCTGCATTTGCATGGCCAAGCATAATTCAGTGTGCTCTGATATAGGCGTATGGTATGAGGTTTCAAGAGGTATTTTAATTTTTTCTGTAAAAAAAGCTGATGATTAACGTTTTACCTGACAAAACCTGCGATTTATGCCCCCGACTGTGTGATTTTCATGCAAAAAATCGCCAGAAATATCCTTCATTCCACAACGCGCCCGTACCCTCTTTTGGTAGCCTGGATGCTGAGGTTCTGGTGGTTGGGCTGGCACCCGGCCTTAAGGGTGCAAACCAGACGGGAAGGCCATTTACGGGCGATTATGCAGGGCTTATTTTATATCAGGCATTGCTGGTAAATGGTTTTGCCAGGGGGCAATATAAAGAGCGTGCGGATGATGGGCTTCAATTGGTTAACTGCCGCATCACCAATGCCGTGCGATGTGTGCCACCTGAGAATAAGCCCGAGCCATCGGAAATCAAGCAGTGCAACCAGTTCCTGAAGGCAGAAATAGCGGCTATGCCGAACCTTAGGGTTATACTGTCGCTTGGGGTGGTATCACACAATGCGGTGCTGCGTGCGCTTGGGCAGAAATTATCAGCATATAAGTTTACGCATGGGGCGGTGCATATACTTCACTCCCCCCTTGCGGGGGAGTCGCAGAGCGCGAGTAAAACGACGCGCGATGCGGTGGGGGGCTTAGCTTCCATGCCCCCCACCCCAAACCACCCCCCCCACGGGGGAGGGAGTTTACACCGCAATGATAGCAAACACAGCGCCCCCGACAACCACAACACCGGCCCGTTAAAGCCCGAGATGTTAGAAGCAGTGGGGAAGCAGGTAAAATA
>JBKDKX010000020.1:0-21929 GCA_046344715.1 Alphaproteobacteria bacterium
GTTGCAATTTTGCGCCGAGATATTCCGCCTTTTAAAAGGCGGAATATCTCATCCCTCTCAGCGCGGGAAAGGTGAACATATTGTTTTTCCATAGCAACACCTGCTTATCACAAGTGTTGCACTTCGTTTTAGAGCCAAGGATTGCACTTGCCGCGCAGCTCTTCCATGGCTTTATAATCGGTGAGATCCATGCCCAGCGGGGTGATGGTAATAAAATTTTGTGACAGCAATTCAAGATCTACCCCGGGCTTATCCGCTGTATTATCACGCTCACCGCCCAACCAATAATACGGGCGTTTTTTTAGGTCGAATCGCTCGGCAAGTGCCACATTCACCAGCCTCTTGCCTTGCGGGCAGAAGCGCACCCCCTGCACTTCATCTGGCGCGCATTCCGGAAAATTTACGTTAATGAGTGTATTTTTTGGCCAGCCCGCTGCGACCAGTTGCTTGATAACATTCGCCGCATGATGCTCTGCCGTGTCCCAGCGCACATTGCCACCATCCTCGCAGGATTGGCTGAGCGCGATGGATGGCACATCAAGGTTTGTGCCTTCCATGGCAGCAGCCACCGTGCCAGAATAGGTAATGTCATCACCAATATTCGAGCTATTATTGATACCGGAAAGCACAAGATTCACTGGCTTATCCATGATGATGTGGCGCAGTGCCATGAGCACGCAATCAGTGGGCGTGCCGGAAACCGCATAACGCTTATCTTCTAGTTTCCGTACACGGATAGGCAGATGCAATGTGAGCGAATGTGCGGCACCGCTCTGTTCCTGCTCGGGGGCTACCACCCACACATCATCGGAAAGCGTGCGCGCAATACGCGTGAGTACCGCAAGGCCGGGGGCGTGGATACCATCATCGTTGGAAACAAGGATTCTCATTTCTTCTCCGTCATTCCCGCGAAAGCGGGAATCTAGTTTTTCTTTCGTCTGGATACCAGCTTTCGCTGGTATGACGATTATGAAATTTTTTCTAAGCCGCCCATGTAGGGACGCAGCACCTCTGGAATCACAATACTTCCGTCTTCCTGTTGATAGTTCTCAAGGATAGCGACTAATGTTCTTCCAATCGGCAGGCCTGAGCCATTGAGCGTATGCACGAACTGTGTTTCTTTGGCATTCTTAGCTTTGAAGCGCGCTTTCATCCTGCGTGCCTGAAACGCACCGCAATTGGAGCAGCTGGAAATTTCGCGGAAGGCATTCTGGCCGGGCAGCCACACTTCAATGTCATAGGTTTTTTCTGAGCCAAAGCCCATATCGCCCGTGCAGAGCAGCATGGTGCGGTATGGCAGGCCGAGCTTTTGCAGCAGCGATTCTGCCTGCTGTGTCATGCGCTCATGCTCTTCCTTCGATTTTTCCGGATGCACGATGCTGACCAGCTCCACTTTAGAAAACTGATGCTGGCGGATCATACCGCGTGTGTCTTTGCCTGCACTGCCTGCTTCCGAGCGGAAGCATGGTGTGTATGCGGTTAAGCGCATCGGCAGTTTTTCTTCATCAATGATGGAATCAGATACCATGTTGGTAAGCGGCACTTCGGCGGTGGGGATGAGCCAGAAATCATTGGTGGTTTTGAATAAATCCTCCCCAAATTTTGGCAATTGCCCCGTGCCATACATCGCGTTATCGCGCACCATGAAGGGCGGCACCACTTCGGTGTATCCGGCAGCGATATTATTATCGAGGAAGAACGAAGCCAGCGCACGCTCCATGCGCGCCAGCGCACCTTTCAGAATAACGAACCGCGCGCCGGAAAGTTTTGCGGCCGTTTCAAAATCCATCTGTCCGAGTTTCTCGCCGAGATCGAAATGTTCCTGTGGCTTAAAAGTAAATGTTTTTGGTGTGCCCCACTCGCGCACTTTCACATTGCCATGTTCATCCGTTCCTTGCGGCACTTCATCGGCGGGCAGATTTGGGATGGTTTCCAGCACTGCTTCCAATTCACCACGACCTTCCAGTTGCGCTTCCATTGCAGCAACTGTTTCTTTTAGCTTCGCCGCCTGCTCCATGATGGGCGCCACATCTTCGCCCTTGGACTTTGCTTTGCCGATACTTGCGGCTACTTCATTGCGCTGTTTCAGCAAACCCTGCAATTCAGTTTGCTGGGCACGCTTCTTCTCATCGAGTTTTAAGATTTGTGCAGACTGCGCGGGAAGCCCGCGGCGGGCAAGCGCTGCATCGAACGCATCGGGATTGCTTCTTATAAATTTTATATCGTGCATAATTTCCTCAGTTACTTACTTGTCATACCGGCGAAGGCCGGTATCCATGTCTGACGTGGACTCCGGCCTACGCCGGAGTGACAGTTTCTACTTTTTCTTTCTTCACATTCCTACATAACAAAATCGAGACTTCATAAAGCATATACAGCGGCACGGAAAGCGCAATCTGGCTGAATACATCCGGCGGGGTGATGACGGCAGCAATCGCCACGATAATTACAATGGCATAGCGCCTGCCTTTTTTCAGCGTTTCCAGCTGCATCAGGCCACTTTTTACCAGTAATACCAGCACCACCGGAAGCTGGAAAGAAAGGCCAAAGGCGATGATAAGGTGCATCACGAGGCTTAGATAATCGCCCATACGCGCCTCAAGCTGAATGGGCAGGCCGCCTGCGTCCGCCGTTTCAAAGCCTAAAAAAAATGTCCACGCGGCGGGAAAAATACCATAATATACAAAGGCTGCCCCCACCGTAAACATTGCCGGTGCAGCGATGAGGTATGGCAAAAACGCACGCTTCTCCTGCTTGTATAGCCCCGGTGCTAAAAATAAATATATCTGTGCAGCAATCATAGGAAATGACACTAAAAAACCAGCGAACAATGCCAGCCGCAGATACGTCATAAAGGCTTCGGTAAGGCCGGTGTAAATCAGCCGCCTGCTTGAAGGATCAGGAAACGCCTCCGAAAGCGGCTGTACGAGGAAGGCATATATATTATCGGCAAACCCATAACACACGCACACCGCCACAATGAACGACACAATGGCGATCATCAGCCGCCGCCTGAGTTCTATCAGGTGTTCCAGCAGGGGTTGGGCGGGGAGTTCAGCACTAGATGCCATGGGACTTTTTCGTGGGATTCACGGGCATGTCATAACTCTCATACATCTGCCCGTCGTCGCCTTCGATGAGGCGGATGTTTTTGTTTATGTCTTCAGCGGCATCTTTTACGCCGGATTCTTTGGCCAGCTCATCGAATGCTCCACGGACTTCAGCGGCGAGCGCGCGAACGGATTTCATCAGACGCGCAATGCTGCGAATCACCACCGGCATTTCCTTAGGACCGATGAACACCGCCGCAACCACAACGACTAACAGTATTTCACCAAGTGAAAGGTCGAACATACTTATGCTTCCTGTCATTCCCGCGAAGGCGGGAATCTACTCTCAATCCTCGCGAGCGGTTAGCTGAGATCCCCGCCTTCGCGGGGATGACAATTATTTCTTATCTTCGGTCTTATCGTCTTCCTTCATACCATCACGCAACGAGCGCACGCCCTTGCCTAAATCACCCATCACTTTAGGCAATTTACCCGCACCAAAGACAATCAGGATGATAAGCAGCAACACCAGCAAATGTGAAAAACTTAAACCCATACTATTCTCCTGTTTTTCATGGACATGCCGGAAATTAGCACAGGCATTGCCCTGCGTGAAGGGGTTTTACTCTATATTCCCCGTAAGCCATAAAACCTTTGAAATCAGCCAGAAGGCGGGCTCAGCGATAGCCATTTGCGCAATATCGGTGATGCCAAACGCCATCGGCACAAGAAACACCAGCACTACCAACCAGATGCCGAAGCGTTCCAGCCTGCCATAGGGGCGTTGCAGAGCCGCAGGCAGCAAGGCATAGACCGCCCTGCCCCCATCAAGCGGCAAAATGGGAATCATATTAAACACAATCAGCACACAGTTGATTTGCAAGCTGCGATAGAGGTTCTGGAACAACCACGGCGCTTCCTCTGGCGAAATCCAGCCATCAATGTGCAACAGCAAGCCGGTAATTATCGCGAGGGCAAAATTCACCAGCACACCCGCCACCGCCACCCAGAACATGCCTTTGCGGAATGGCTGCAACCGCGAGAAATTCACCGGCACCGGTTTGGCATAACCAAATATAAACGGTGCTTTGGTAAGCAGTAATAATCCAGGCACGATAATGGTGCCATATTTGTCTATATGCTTCAACGGATTGGCGGTGATGCGCCCGAGCTGCTTTGCCGTGTCATCACCAAATTTATTGGCCATCCAGCCATGTGCGGCTTCATGCAGTGTGATGGCAAGAATTACGGGCAATACCCATGCAGAAGCGTCAATCAACCATTCCATAGTTTTTCCTTATTTCCGTCATTCTTTTTATCTGTCATCCCCGCGCAGGCGGGGATCTCAGCTAACCACTCGCGAGGATTTAAATGAGATTCCCGCCTTCGCGGGAATGACAGTAATTATTACGCCGCGAGCATGGATTGAAGTTCACTGCGGGCAGAGGCTATATCGAAGTCTTTAGGAACACCCACCGAAGCCATCGACCGTTCAGCACGTGCCAGTGCCTCACCTTCCAATGTGCATACACCTTGGGCGATTTCTTTCTTCTCGGAAAGCGGCGCGTTGCAATGCAAGGCAATATCGCAACCAGCAGCTAGCGCAGCGCGCGAACGCTCTCTGGGCTTAATTCCTTTCATTGATTTCATGTCCAATGCATCGGACATGAGTAAATTCTTAAATCCAATTTCTTCGCGAATGACGTTAATAGCAGCGGGCGATACGGTAGCCATGCGCTCCTTATCTAACGCAGTGAACACCACATGCGCGGTCATGCCCATTGGCAAATCGGCCAGTGCCTTGAATGGAACGAAATCCGTGCGGCGCAACGTCTCCAGTGACTCATTCACCACAGGAATTTCTTCATGACTGTCGGCGGTCGCACGGCCATGTCCCGGAATATGCTTTAGTACCGGCACAATGCCGCCATCCATCAGACCATTCGCCTGCGCCCGTGCCAAATCAATCACCTGCTGCGCTTCATGGCCAAATGCACGATCACCAATAACATCATGCGCACCTACCACTGGCAAGTCTGCAAGTGGTGCACAATTCACCGTGATACCGAGTTCATACAGATCATGCGCCATCAATCTTGCATTCATATAAACAGCACGCTTTGCTGCTTCTTTGTCAGACTTGTAAAGCGCAGCAAACGTTGCTGCCGTTGGGTAAGCAGGCCAGTAAGGTGGTTTCAACCTTGCAACACGGCCACCTTCCTGGTCAATAAGCACAGGCAGACGGTTACGACCTGTCAGGGATTTCAACTCATCAATAAGACGGCGCACCACTTCTGGGGTATTACAATGGCGCTGAAACAAAATAAATCCGAATGGGTTCACATCACGGAAAAACGCTTTTTCATCCGCTGAAAGTGTTGCGTTTAAGGGGTCGTATATAGCAGCAGAAAGCGGCGCGCCCATCGGTTATTTATCACCCGCTGCGATACAGGCCTGACCCTTGGCTGAAAGTTTAGCGCAGAATTTTTTGACATCTGCTGCATCTGCAAAACCGGTAACACGCAGGCGGTAAAAAATACCTTTCGCGCCCAGATCCGCTTTTACAACCACATAATCATGGCCAGAGACCGCATCACCAAATTTTTTCTGCACCGCAGACCAAGCAGCTTTTGCTTCCTTCTCAGAACCATAGGCACCAAGTTGTGCTTTTGCCTTACCGGTTGCTTTTGGTGTAGATTTCACTGCCTTATCTAAAACATCTGCGGGCTTTTCTTTCACTTCTGCCTGCTTCTTTTCCTGCTTGAACGAGGCAATTTCAGCTGCGGCCGCTTTTGCTGGCTCGGATTTTTTGTCTACCGCTGCCTCACGCACAAACTCCTGTTTTACATCTACCTTAGACTCCGTAGTCACCACCGTGGCTTCAGCATCAGCTTCTTTGGTTTCAACTTCAACAGGTGCCTGAGCAATTTTATCATTCACCCATGTGGTAGTTTCGCCGCTGCCTGACGCTGCCATTGGCTCTTCAGGTGCCGGCAAAATACGCTCTACCTTGGGAGGTTCATTATTATCGCCTGCAATAGTCTCAAAAATAACCTTATCCTGATTAGGAAACTGCATTCCGCCTGGATCTTCCGGCTTTTCTTTCATTGGTGTTTTATCGGCTTCGACCACCAATATGGAATCTTCACTGACGGATTGCGTACCCACATTATACGCATACCACGCAAGCGCTACAAAACCGCCAAGCGCCGTGAACACCACAGCTGCCGGAGTCCAACGGGTTATACCGCTTCCTGCAACACTCTCGCTTTCATCACTCATCACCGCATTTCCTCAACAGGTTCCACACCGAGAACTAGCAAACCGGATGCAATCACATTCGATACGGCATCAGCCAGCATGACGCGTGAAGCCGTTAGTTGTATATCATCTTTTATAATAAAACGAAGCGATATGTCATCATTGCCCAAATTCCATAGCCCATGGAAGGCTGCGGCAACATCCTGAAGATAAAAGGCAATGCGGTGCGGCTCCAGAGCAGCTGCCGCAGATTCCACCGTGCGTGGCCATGAGCACAACAGGCGGATAAGCGCAAGTTCAGCCGGATGTTTAATCAGCACATGCAAATTTTGTGCAGGTTCATTAATATTTTTCTTAATATCCGGAAACTCCACAAATGCATTACGGATAACAGAACGCGCACGCGCATGGGCATATTGCACATAAAATACAGGATTATCGCGCGATTGCTGCATCACCGTATCAAAATCGAAATCCAGCGGTGCATCATTCTTGCGGGTGAGCATGATGAAGCGGAACACGCCCTTGCCCACTTCGTCTATCACATCGCGGAGTATTACGAAATTACCAGCGCGCTTGGACATTTTGGCAGGCTGGCCGCCACGCATCAGCTTTATCATCTGCATGAGCTTTACTTCAACCGCCACCTTACCATCAGTCAGCGCATTCACCGCTGATTTAATGCGCTTTACATAACCACCATGATCAGCACCGAAAATATCAATCAGCAGGTCAAACCCGCGCTGGCATTTATCGAAATGATAGGCGATGTCCGGTGCGAAATATGTCCAGCTGCCATCGGATTTTTTGATAGCCCTGTCCACATCGTCACCAAATTCTGTGGATTTAAAAAGCGTCTGTGGGCGTGGCTCCCAATCATCTGGCGTTTTACCTTTTGGTGGCTCAAGCACACCCGTATAAATCAGCTTTTTGCTTTCCAACACAGATAGGGCTTCATCCACCTTGCCTGCTTTGGTGATAGCGCGCTCGGAAGTGAACACATCATGCACAACACCCAATGCCTCAAGATCACCGCGTATTAGATCCATCATAGCGTCAATGGAATAATCCCGCACGATGGGCAACCACGCATCACGCGGTGCATCCATCAGTTTCTTTCCATGCAGCTTAGCCAATGCTTGCCCAACGGGCACAAGATAATCCCCCGGATACAAGCCCTCCGGAATTTCTGTGATTACTTCACCATTCGCCTCGCGGTAACGCAGATAGGCAGAATCGGCGAGCTTATCAACCTGTGCGCCCGCATCATTGATGTAATATTCCTTGGTAACGGTATAACCCGCTTTTTTAAGCAAAGTCGCCAACGCGTCGCCAAACACCGCACCGCGCCCATGCCCCACATGCATCGGCCCTGTTGGGTTTACCGATACATATTCCACATTTACTTTTGTGCCTTTGCCAGCATCGGAATCACCGTATGCCCTACCTTGTCTCAGAATATCTAGCACAGCCTGTTGCCACACGGCCTGTTTTAGAGTCATGTTGATGAATCCTGGGCCTGCAATCTGGACAGATTCCACCATATCTAACTGGTTAATTCTTTCGACCAGCAGTGCTGCTATCTCGCGCGGATTCTTTCCGGTCTGAGCAGCGAGTACCATCGCCGCGTTGGTGGCCACATCACCGTGCGAGGCATCCTTCGGCGGGGTGGCATCAACCTTGTCTGAAATGATGTTCTCAGGCAGCGCGCCTTGCCTTTTCAAGCCTTCAATTATTACATGAAGTTCTTTCTCTATTGTCTTGAATATATTCATTATTTTCCAAGCCAGCTTCGTGCCTGTACATCAAAAATACGGCGATACTCTTCCAGCGCAAAACGATCCGTCATACCGGCGATAAAATCGCTAACCACGGTTGCCGTGCGCGCAGTATTTGCTGCTCCCGCCTGCTCACGCCAGCCATTCGGCAGGCAGTCCGGATTGGCCAGAAAGAACGCGAATAATTCCTTAACCACACGCTTGGCTTTGGTTGCCATACGGTTCACCTTGTAGTGACGATACATGTTATACATCAAAAACTCTTTCAGGCGCAGGTTGGTTTCCTGCATCTCAGCAGAAAATGCCACCAGTGGCTTACCAAGATTACGGATGTCATCCACCGTTTCAACGCCAAAAGCCTCAATGTTAGCACGTGTCTGCTTCAGCACATCCACTACCATACGGTTAATGATTCTACGGATGGCTTCATGCACCAACCGTGGCTGGGAGATATCCGGGTATTGCATCCGCACTTCATTAAAAATACGCGCAATCGGCTCTACCTCATACAACTGCTCAACCGTGAACAGCCCTGCACGCAACCCATCATCAATATCATGGTTGTTATAGGCGATGTCATCACAGAGTGCGGCCACCTGAGCCTCACCGCCGGCATAGGTTTCCAGCTCCAGATTATGCCGTTCATTATATTCAGCCACTGCGCGAGGAATACCCCCACCTTTATTCTGGAGTGAGGCAAGACCACCCTCATCTTTCTGCTTTCGCGTTGCACGCACTTCCGATTGCCCCTGCGAAGGTGGCCCGCCATAGGTTTCTTCCTTGCTAGTGATTTTAGACAGCGTCTTACCGCTGGTAAATGCCTTGAAGAAATTCAGAATCGAACGTGGGCCAGACCGTTCCACTGGACCATTATGTTTGGCAACACCTTCCAACGTTTCCCATGTCAGGTTCAAGCCATCAAACTCCGCATAGCGCTGCTCAAGGCCAGTTAAGATACGGATGGTGTGGGCATTATGGTCAAACCCGCCGAATGGCTCCATCGCTTCACCCAGTGCATCTTCACCCGTGTGGCCAAAAGGTGTATGCCCCAGATCATGCGCCAGCGCGAGAGCTTCCGCCAAATCCTCATTAAGCCCTAGCTTACGGCATGTTGAACGCGCCAACTGCGACACTTCAAGGCTGTGTGTCAACCGTGTGCGGTAATGATCGCCCTCGTGGTTTACAAAGACCTGTGTCTTATATTCCAATCGGCGGAACGCAGCGGAATGGATGATGCGGTCACGGTCGCGCTGAAACACAGAACGCGTGTCACTTTCGGTTTCCGGATACAGCCGCCCACGGCTTTTTTCAGGGTGGCAGGCGTAAGAAGCGAGGGTATATTTTGTCTCTGTCATAAGAACTGAAGAAATAATGCTTTGTTCAGCTTAAGGCAAGCCTATACATAACCATTTGTTAAATATATTTTTTTACCACTCCTTGCAAATATACCGCGGCTATAACATACTATAACCATGGAACAACTCTTCACCTTCACCGATTCTGCCGCTGCCCGTATCAATAAAATTAAGGCGGATGAAGGCAAAGCTTTGCGTTTCCGCATTACCGTTAATGGTGGCGGGTGCTCTGGCTTTCAATACGAATTTTCGCTGGATGATGCTGAGGCCGCAAGCGATGATACTATCCTTGAGAAAAATGGTGCAGAAGTTGTCATCGATGAAACCTCCCTTGGCATACTCAAAGGCTCCAGCCTCGATTTCGTTGAAGACTTAAGCCACGCAGGTTTTGAAATCAAAAACCCGAACGCCACCGCCCGCTGCGGCTGCGGCAATAGTTTTTCAGTTTCCCTATAATGGTTACGGTTGCGACGTGGAACGTAAATTCCATAAAATCACGCCTCACTCATCTGCTGGATTGGCTGCGCGCTGACAAGCCAGATATTGTGCTGTTGCAGGAACTCAAATGCACCAATGAAAATTTCCCTGCCATAGAAATTGAAGACCTTGGCTACAACCTCGCTGTGCATGGCGAGAAAACCTATAATGGTGTTGCGATACTTTCTAAATTCCCATTGGATGACATAAAAAAAGGTCTATCAGGTGACGATACCGACATACAATCGCGGTATATTGAAGCAGTTATAAATTTGCAAAATACTGCCATACGCGTCGCCTCAGTCTATGTGCCAAATGGCCAAACCACGGATTCCGAAAAATACCAATATAAGCTGCGTTTCCTTGAGCGATTCAAAGAACACTGTAAAAAACTACTATCCTACGAGGAAATGCTGGTCATCGGCGGTGATTATAATATCGCACCCACCGATGCAGATGTGCATAACCCCAAAGCATGGCAAGGCAGCGTACTCACACATGATGACGTACGCGCCGCATGGCGACGCATTGAGCATTTAGGGCTGTATAATGCCTTTAAACTACCCATCAACCATCAACCATCAACTACCAACTACTCCTGGTGGGATTACCGCGCCGGAGCATTTGAGCGTGATGATGGATTACTTATCGACCATCTTCTGCTTTCACCGCAAGCAGCAGATAAGGCGCAGAGCTGCACCATAAACAAACATCTTCGCGCGTTGGAAAAACCATCCGACCACACGCCAGTGATTGTTACGCTAGCAGTATAGTTACCAACCGCTAGGAACCACTCCAAGTGCAACTTTTACGGTATTGCGGCCACCATGTTTGGCGGAGTAAAGCGCTTCATCCGCGCGCTTAAGCAGCGATTCCGGTGAATCTCCATCCGGATGCAAGCTTGCAATACCGATGGAAACCGTGCGGGTGATTTCCTGCCCATTATTGATTTTGAATTGCATTTTTTCTACTTTTTCGCGCAGACGATTTCCGGCACCGAGCGCAGCATTCGGATCAGTTTCCGGCATAAGCACCACAAATTCTTCACCACCAAACCGCGCCACCAAATCTGTAGATCGCGCTTCATGGGTGATAAGGCCAGCCAGTTGCTTCAGCACCATATCTCCAGCATCATGCCCATAGGTATCATTTACGGATTTGAAGTGATCCATGTCCATAATCATCAACGCAAGATTTTTGCGGTTAGTAAGTGCCTGACGCACCATGTTTTCCAAGTGGGTATTGAGGTAATGGCGGTTATATAGGCCGGTCAAACCATCCGTCACCGCCATAGAGATACTCTGCTGGTATTGTGCCTTCAATGCTTCCTGATATTTCTTGCGGCGAATCTGCGTACGGAGCCGCGCAGTCATTTCATTTTTATCCACTGGTACGGTAAGATAGTCATTGATGCCAAGCTCAAGTGCCTTGAACATCAACGCCTGATCATCCTCATCCACAAATACTAGAAGCGGCACATTGCGCGTATTCTCATGACCTTTGATTTGCGAGGCAAGGCGTAAGCCGTCTGTATCTGTAAGCAGTGTGCTGATGATAATAGCGTCATAATCGCCGGCAGCTGCTTTTTGGAGAGCCTCATCAGGCACTTTTACCCAATCCACTTTAAATGATTCTCCAAGACGAGAAACCACTTGTTTACCCTGCACTTCATCATCATCCACCAGCAATATATTCGCACCATCTACGCTGGTATTGGCCTCAATCGGCTTAATACCCATCTGCGCACCAGTTTTATCTCGCAAGCGTAATTCATCGAGCAGCATCTTAATACGAATAAGCGATTTGACCCGCGCGAACAAGGCCATATCATTGATAGGCTTGGTAATAAAATCATCTGCACCTGCTTCCAGTCCTTTCAGGCGATCTGCCTTTTCAGAAAGCGCTGTCACCATCACTACGGGAATATGTGCAAGATCATTATCTTCTTTGATTTTTTTACAGGCCTCAAAGCCATCCATGCCTGGCATCATCACATCAAGCAATATCAAATCAGGCTTGTTATGCTTGGCTGATTCCAGAGCTTCAAAGCCGTCTTTGGCAGTAAGCACGTCGTAATATTCGCTGGCGAGTTTTGCCTCTAGCAGTTTGACATTTGCCTGAACATCATCCACCACCAAAATCTGTGCAGTCATTGCCCCACCTCTTCTTCACCGAGGAAACGGCGCACCGTATTCAAAAACGACATGATGGAAATAGGTTTGGAAATATAGGCCTCACATCCAGCGGCGAGAATTTTTTCTTCATCATCTTTCATGGCAAATGCGGTTACTGCAATAATCGGAATCGCCCGTAAGGTTTCATCGGCTTTAATGCGGCGCGTGACATCAAGGCCAGAAATTTCCGGCAGTTGAATATCCATTAAAATTAGGTCTGGCTTTTCGGAACGCGTAAGCGTTATCGCCTCTATGCCTTCCTTGGTTTCAATGGTTTCATAGCCATGCGCGCCCAGTAAATCGCGGAACAGCTTCAAATTCAGGTCGTTATCTTCAACAATGAGGATACGTTTTTTCATGTACCGTGCGGTGGTTTCTGATTTATTGACTTGAGTGAGCTATTCTAGCCACCCAATTCTTAAAATAGTATTTACCCTTCGTGAAATTAATGTGTTAACTCTATTCCCATGGAATTTGCGATTAGCACAGAACACCTGCACCCCAGCACAGAACTGGCCTTGGAATGCCTGCAATTTCTACATGACAGGACTTCCCCGGCCAAAACTCTGGAGGTTGGCTGTGGGAATGGGCTTCTATCCATCGTTTCCGCACAAATCTGGCAAGCCGATGTGCTGGCGGTGGATATTTCAGATGCCGCCCTGCAGGATGCCAAAGCCAACATACTCGCGCAAAACATGCAGGAAAAAATAAAATTTCACAAAAGCGACCGATTTTCAGCCCCCGCCATACGCCAGCATGCCCCATATAGCCTGATCATCGCCAATATGCTGGATCAATGGCTGGTGGAAATGGCCGTGGATATGAAAAAACACCTCAAACCAGGTGGATATGTCATTTTAAGCGGTATGCTTGGCTGGCTGGTGGCTGACACAAAACAGTCATATACCAATTTAGGCTTTGAAATAATTAAAGAATTTAATATCGGTCAATGGCATTCCTGCGTGCTAAAATCTCCCCTTCCATGACGGACATTTTTACGGTGTCATGGAATCTTAACTTGTTGAAGTGACAGCAAATGCCCTATTCTTTAGGGTAGAGTAAACTATTTTGGGATAGTATCAGGCATATGCCTCCACAGGGAACAAATGCTGTAACAGGAACCGTTAACAGGCCGGATAATGAAAATCTGGTCAATGGCTTGTCACGTACCAACCAGAGTAATTACATGCAACTCAAACAATCCATGTTTGAGATTGCCAAAGAGCGGCCAGATCTGGATACACGGCTTTACACGCGCTATCTGCATGATTATCTTGAGGCCGCATCAAAAGCGGAAAGAACCAACAAAGCCAAAATCGCAGAAGCCAAAGCAAAAAAGCCGGACATGAACTGGTCTGAGCTGCGCGATGTGACCAAACAGGAAAACAACGCAAGCCAGAAAGAATATGGCAGATTTCTTGGTGATTTCAGTAAAACCGTAGTGCCGCAATATGGCGCAGAAGGCCAAGAGGCATGGAAGGAGCTACATAATAAAATGCAGGGTCCCAGCATTATCGGCGCCGCCACCAGCCAGATTTATGATAAGAAAAAAGGCGGCATGCAGTGGGGCGGCATTGTTGGCCTTATCCTCGGCGGCCTGATGGCCACGCAACTCACCGGCGGCGGCATTATGACCGGCGAACTCTTGCCAATATTGGCAACCGTTGGTACGGCGTTCCTTGGTGCATGGCTGGGGAATAAAGCCGCCGATGGCATCGGCAACATGCTTAAACCCGATGCAACACCTGCGCCCGCCCGCGCACCGGAACGCAGCACGGCACCCGCCGCAGAGCCACAAAACCCGATAACGCCTGAAATGAAAGCACAAGCAAAAGATGCGGTTAAGCCCCCTGCAGGCGATAAGCCACCCCAACCCAAGCCGCCTGAACCAGATAAAAGCCGTGGCGGCAGCACCCCCGGCGGTCGTTAAACTCTGTCATTCCCGCGTAGGCGGGAATCTCTCTAAAACCTCACTAGATGCTAACGGAGATCCCCGCCTTCGCGGGGATGACATGAATAATTATTATTTTTCAGTATATTACTCATCAACGCCCCATTGTAACAAATTTAACATATTTGCCTTACGCTGTGTTACAGCGATGTCACAAAACCTTCATGTAAAAACCCATAAACCTATGGCATACTGGGACTAATTAGAAATTTATTTTAAGGTGAGAGAGTAGCAATATGACCGATAAAAATCTACGGACAACCAGAGACGGCGACACAATAAAATCAAGCCTGCCAGCGGAACAGCGGCAAGCTCTGGGCATTCCTAGTGATGCGAAGGCATACCTGATGGGTACCGCAGACAAAGAGTATAAAGCAAAACTCACCTCTCTCGTGGTTGAGAAAGATGGCAAGTCAACCTCTGTACCTCTTAGCACACCAATCGCAGGCAGAATGACTAGCGAAAGCACATTAGTTGATGATCAGGCTCTCGGTGCTATGGCCACAGATGAAAGCGTACGCGGCCAAATTGCAAAAGCCTTGGGTATTACACCGCAAGACCCGAAAGCCACCGGAGCTGCTGCTGGCGCGGCCGCTGGCGCAGGTGAAGACAAAACCCGTGGCGACGCGGATCCTGCCCGTGGCGGCACAGATGCTGGCCGTGAAAATCCCAAAGGCTTCATGGAATCTGCAGGCGAGTTTGTCAACGATAATAAAATGGCACTCGGTGGCGGTTTAATGGTGGGCTTGCTGGCTGCTGCTATGGGTAGCGGTGGCATTATGGGACTTATCCTTGGTTTGCTTGCTGCTATACTGATTGGTGGCATGCTCGGTATGGGCAAAGGCGGCTCTGAAAAAGCAGGCGGCCCAGAAAAACCTCAGCCAGAAAAAGGCAGGGGTTTAGCTATTAAGAAAGACGGCGCACCCGGCCCTGAAAACGCCATTGACGTGAAAGAAGGTGAGAACGTTAAGATGGTGAAAGAGGAGAATGGTGTAAAAAAATACCTCTCCGGCCAGGATAAGGATGGCACGCTCACCTACAGCGACTCGCCGCAGGAAATCACCCTGCGCCTGCAGGATAATGACGGGAAAGTTACTGGCCTCGTAAAAGGCAGGGTTGGCGTAGATGGCGCGAACTTCAATATTGAAGAAACCACCAGTATGCTGCCGGATGGCCGCCTCTCTCCTAATGCAGGTAAAACATTTACTCAGCTGACTGTGGGCAGTGATAAATCCGTGGAAATGGGCGGTGAATCTTTTGCCAAAGCACGTAAACCAGGCGCAGATGCGCGCGATGCCTATGCAAAACCGCAGGACATTCAGTTGGAAGTAGCTGCAGATAAATCCGTAAAAGCGAACATGGGAACAACGACCCTTAAAGCTGGAGATAAAGAGGGTACGGTCAATGTGGAACTGCAAGGCCGCATGAGCGATGATGGCAAAAATGTGATTTTTGACAAAGCATTGTTTAAGGATGATAAAGGCAATTATGCGCTTGGCGCAAATGGCAAACCCATTGAAGTCGAATTGCCAGATGAAACCCTGAAGAATCTGCAAGTGCTGGCAGGCAACAAAGTTGCTCCAATGTCTGGTGATGTGGAAAAAAATAAGAAAGATGCGGCGGAAGGTGCTGTACGCAAAATAGCTGCACGCGTGCAGGCAGATGTGTCTGAAACTCAAAGTATGATGGATACGCTGAGTTCAACTGATAATAAATCAGCTGTTATCAGCGGCAAATTCAACAACAAACTTAAGGCACTTGGTGCAAAAGATGTGGAAGCTTCTTTGATGGCTGCTGAAATTGCCGATAAATATAAAGACCCTAACTTCCTCAGCAAATCTGCTCAAGAACGCGTGAGTGAAGTTGCGGGTACATTCAAATCGGGAACACTGGACAAGCTGGAGGCTGCCGCATTCGCAAGAAATATGGACGCTGCCATCAGCGCCAACTTTGCCGCAGAACGTGCCATGGCAGAAACTACTAAAGACACCAAAGAAGCTGTCACCGGAAAAGCACCTGTTGAGGAAACCGTTGCCAAAGTTGCCGTGGACACTGCAAAAGCAGCAACTGGTGCTGGTATGGATGGCAAAGCCCTGCAGGCTGATGGTGATACTAACAAAACTGCACAGACTGGCTCCACTGGCCCTGCACCAGCGGGAGCAAGCCGCCAATAATACTCTCTCCCCTGTGAGTAACCGCCCCACCAATACGGGGCGGTTTTTTTATTTGTCATCATTCCCCTCACCCTTGACGGGTGAGGGCGGAATTCATTAGTGAGCATCGCGAACTTAGGAATTCCGGGTGGGGGTGAAATGCCTATCAGTTTAGCAAGTAACCCCTCACCTCGGTTGGCCTAATGACTTACTTCGTAAGCCAAAGGCAAACACGTCATCTCCTTCAAGGGTAGAGGAAAAATAGATATTAGGCCGCCTTCCGGCTTTTAATCAGATCATCAACGATTTCAGGATTGAGCAGCGTAGAAATATCCCCAAGGTTTGAGGTGTCATTCTCAGCGATCTTGCGGAGAATGCGCCTCATGATTTTGCCGGAGCGTGTCTTGGGCAAGGCAGGGGTGAAGTGGATAATATCCGGTGTGGCGATTGGCCCGATCTCGCGGCGAACCCAATTTTTCAGGTCTTTTTCTATTTCGGGTGTGGGTGATACGCCATTGGCCAGCGTGACGTAACAATAAATCCCCTGCCCTTTAATATCGTGCGGGTAACCAACCACTGCCGCTTCCGTCACATGCGCGTGACCCACCAGTGCACTTTCCACCTCAGCGGTGCCGATACGGTGGCCGGAGACATTCAGCACATCATCAATGCGGCCGGTTATCCAGTAATAGCCATCCTTGTCGCGCTTTGCGCCATCGCCGGTGAAATACATGCCGTCATATTGCGAGAAATAGGTTTCCTCAAAACGCTTATGATTACCATATACCGTACGCATCTGCCCCGGCCATGAACCCGCAATGCAGAGTATGCCCTCGCATTCTCCGCTTAATTCTTTGCCTCCGGCATCCACAATGACTGGTTTGATGCCGAAAAACGGCAGCGTCGCCGATCCGGGTTTCAGGCTCATTGCACCCGGCATTGGAGCAATCATATGGCCACCGGTTTCCGTCTGCCACCATGTATCTACAATCGGGCAACGCCCCTCGCCCACCACGCGGTGATACCACAGCCACGCCTCAGGATTAATCGGCTCGCCCACACTTCCAAGCAAACGCAGAGACTTGCGCGATGTTTTCTTCACCGGTGCATCACCATCGCGCATCAGTGCGCGGATTGCCGTTGGCGCGGTGTGGAAAATATTCACCTTGTGCTTATCCACCACCTGCCAGAAGCGTGATGCATCCGGATAGTTCGGCACACCTTCAAACATTAGTGTAACTGCTCCATTCAGCAGTGGGCCATAGACAATATAGGTATGACCTGTAACCCAGCCGACATCCGCCGTGCACCAGAATATATCACCATCGTGATAATCAAAGGTGTATTTATGCGTCATCTGCGCCCAGACCATATACCCCGCAGTGGTATGCAGCACGCCTTTGGGTTTTCCAGTGGAGCCAGAGGTATAGAGAATAAACAGCGGATCTTCCGCATCAATGCTTTCCGGTTTGCACGCTGCCGAGGCTTTCGCCATTTCCTCGTGATACCAGTGGTCTTGCTTATTCCATGCCACCGGCGAGCCGGTGCGCTTCACCACCAATACATGTTCCACACATGGCGTTGATTTTACCGCTTCGTCCGCATTCGCTTTCAGTGGCACCTTCTTGCCACCACGCATGCCTTCATCGGCGGTTATCAGTAATTTGCTGCCGCAATCTTCAATACGGTTACGCAGAGAATCCGCAGAGAACCCGCCAAATACCACCGAATGAATTGCCCCAATGCGCGCGCAGGCCAGCATGGAAATGGCTGCCTCGGGAATCATCGGCAAATAAATACTGACGCGGTCACCTTTTTGGATGCCAAGGTTTTTTAGAACATTGGCAAGTTTGCATACCTGCTCGTGCAGATCTTTGTAGGTGATGTGTTTTGATTCTTCTGGATTGTCGCCTTCCCAGATGATTGCTGTCTGATTACCACGCTCTTTTAAGTGCCTATCCAGACAATTTTCAGTGATGTTCAGTTTTGCATCCTCGAACCATTTTATTGAAACCGGTGAGTGAAAGCTGGTGTTCTTCACGCGCTTCCATTTTTTATGCCATACGAATGCTTCCGCCTGAGATGCCCAAAAATCCTCGGGTTTTTCGAGTGACTGGCGATACATCGCATCGTATTTTTCTTTGGTGATGTGGGCACGTTTCTGCCATTCGGGAGGTATTGGGAATATGTTTTCTTGTGTCATGATACATCTCCTGAATTTGTCATTCTGAGGCGAAGCCGAAGAATCTTTAAGATCCTTCGCTACGCTCAGGATGACAGGTTACTCCGATTCACCAAACCTGTTTGCAATCAATTCCCGTAATGCTGCAAGCACTTCTGCTGCCTGCGCGCCCTGTGCTGATAAGATAAGTTCTGTGCCTTTATCTGCACCCAGCATCATAAGCCCTAAAATGGATGTGCCAACCACCTCGGGTAATTCTGCATCGCCCACTTTGGCCACGCGCACCTCAGCATCGAAACTCTCCACTGTCCGCACAAATTTTGCGGCAGGACGGGCATGTAGTCCTTTTTTATTACTTATCGTCACCGTGACCGTGTTGATCACGCCGCACCTTTATTGCCGGTAAGCAGGTTGCCCGCCACATTGATATATTTACGCGCGGCATCCTGCGCCTGATTCACCGCATCCTGAAGATTAGCGGTAGAGCGCACACTTGCCAGTTTGATCATCATCGGCAAATTTACACCAGCGATGACTTCCACGCCGCCTTCTTTCATCACCGAGATGGCAAGATTGGAAGGCGTGCCACCGAACATGTCTGTCAGTACTACCACACCTTTTCCGGCGTCAACTTCCTTGATGGCGTCCAAGATACGCTGGCGGGCTTTTTCTGCGTCATCGTCTGGCTCTATGCCTACAGACTTAATGCGTTCCTGCTTGCCTACCACATGCTCAGTGACGGATACAAGCGCTTCGGCGAGCTTGCCGTGAGAAACCACAACTAAACCAATCATACAATATCCCTATGACGCACGGTTACCTCATATCCTTCTTTTTTCATAAAAATACCGAGTTTCTCGGTAACAAATACCGAGCGGTGACGCCCACCCGTACAGCCAACAGCCACCGTAATAATATGACGATTCGCACGCTCACGGTTGATATGCCGTGGCATAACGATGCCAAGGAAGTTAGTGAGCCGCTCAAAAAATACCTGAAAATCCGCATCGGTTTCAATATACCGCCCCACGCGCTCATCCGTCCCGGTGAGTGCGGTTAAATCCGGTTCATAATGTGGATTTTTTAGGAAGCGTACATCAAACAGGAAATCTGCTTCACGCGGCACGCCGCGCTTGAAAGAAAATGATGTCAGCACCACGGAACGTTTCTGCTTTTCCTTGCCAAAATGCGATGCAAAAAAATGGCGGAATTCCATACCTTCATGCTGGCTGCTGTCTACCACTAAATCCGCTATATCGCGCAGGGGTGTGATAAGTTCACGCTCATGTTTGATACCATCCATGATGGCACGGTCAGGAAGTAGCGGGTGACCACGACCTTCAGCAGACAAGCGCCGGCTTAGCACATGATCATCACAATCAAGAAATACCAATTTGAAATCAATCGCTGGGTTTTTACGGATTGGATTAATCACTTTCAGGAATTTCTCAACCGAGAATTCATCGCTGCTGGAATCCACACCAACGGCAAGACTGCGTTTCTGCGCAGCAGAGCCAGCAATAGCCTGAAGAAAATCCAGTGGAATACTATCCAGCGTTTCATGGCCAATATCTTCAAGGCTTTTAATGGCAAGGCTTTTGCCTGCTGCGGACATGCCTGTGACGAGAAGTAGTTTCATGACCTGTGTGATACCAGATATAAAAATATTTTAGCGCAAACGGAATCGTCAAACGCGTGAAGTGATAATAGTGGCACTTGCAGGTCAAAGCAATCAAAGAACGTAGGCTCTGGCAACCTTGAAACTGCTTTTCTTTCAACCAGCTTAACTGCCAGCACGAGCGGCACATTTTGCCTGTGATGCAATGTTAATAATCCTACACCCCGCGCCTCAATAAGCCCGATGATTTTTTCTGGGCTTGAAGCCAACAGCTGTCCATTCGCCAGCGTTATCATTACCTGATCATCAGCAACCAGCATTGCCCCCGCGTGAATCAGCCTGAGTGCAAGATCTGATTTGCCTGCACCCGATTTGCCAAGGAGTAACACTCCCTGACCATCAATGCTCACACAACTGGCATGTTGATAGATATGTTTCGGCATGGCACTTATAATGAATTATGCTATGCTGAGTTAACTCGCATGATACAGGCAACGCAATGAGAAACTTAGTTTTTTATATATTGGTGCTGCTGGCTTCAACGCAGGTGGTATATGCCGCAAAGGACAAGAACGCATTCCCCATGACCACCTATGAGGTGGATCTTATCGGCAAAACTGACTTGCCTGTAATGTTGGTTGAGGTGGTTAGCGTCCCCAAAGGCGCATGGACAAATGGAAATCCACCGGAACTGGCGCTAAAAATATTTGATGTCCTCAGAGGGGAAAAATATCCCACCCAATTAACCGGCATCTGGCGCCCGTTGCCCTATGATACGTCATGGGCGGAGGCAAATGAAGTGAAAATTTCTGATAGCTGGAAAGTAGCCCCCATGGAAGCACCGGCTGTTGGCAGCAAATGGTTTATCACCGGCACATGGGATGAACAGAAGCGCTTATTATTCATAAGCCCTATCGCCCGATATCAAGAATCGCAAGCTGCTTTTTTAGCCCTTGGAGAAATCATTACGGAAACCTTCCGTAATAAAAATTATGTTCAGGCTGAACCTATTATCACGGAAGCAGCCCGCACCATGCGTATTGAACAATGGGCTAAGGATATGAAGGCGAGTAATGCGGCGGCACTTGCCGAAAAATCATCCTTAGTTGCAGAAGTAACACTCTTAGAAATGATGTCAAAAAACAGAATGGTACAATTTACCATTACGCATATACACAAAAATACAAACTCTGCCGCCACAGCGCCAAGCACTATCAAACTCATGGGATTGCCGGACGCGCTATACGCAATATTATACGACTACAGGCAATCAAACGCCTACAAAAACTCCACATTCTTTGTATTTATGAATAGCAGAGAATCAACCACCGCCACAGGCGAAAAAATCACTGTATATGCACCTGTTGACGCCAGATTTTCTATTCAGCCAGTAACGGCTGAAGCATTACAGGCATTGGGCGCAAAAACGGGTAAATAGTTATTTTCTTAAGCTGTATTCCACGGATACAGAATCTGCATTCTCTATAGCACCAGGCTTATCAAGCACTACTGTAACCCCACGTACACGCTCCATCGCCAACACGGTATGAGCCACATAAGAGGCCAGCGATTCTATCAGATGGAATTTCTGCTTGGGTAGTGTTGTGGTAATTACTTTCTCTATGCTCGCGTAATCCAGCGCGTCTTCCAATTTGTCAGTAGATGCTGCAATCGTAGCGTCGTATTCAATAGCAAGATTTAATACTACCTTGCGCTTTGCCTTGCGCTCGGCCGGATACGCACCAATGATGGTTTCCGCTTTCAGGTTATTTATCCGGATAATCATAGCAGCGATTCCCCTCCATCTACATATATCACCTGTCCAGTGAGTGAAGGTGTTTGTATCAGCATTGCGACTATTTTTGCAACGTCTTCCACACTGGCTATTTTTCCCAGTGGCAATGTTTTTTCAAGTTGCTGACGATAATCA
>JBKDKX010000021.1:0-61299 GCA_046344715.1 Alphaproteobacteria bacterium
CCTTAGGACCGTTATAGTTACGGCCGCCGTTTACCGGGGCTTCACATCAAGGCTTGCACCTCTCAGCTTAACCTTCCGGCACCGGGCAGGCGTCAGACGATATACGTCAGCTTCCGCTTTTGCATCGGCCTGTGTTTGTAGTAAACAGTCGCAACCCCCATTTTTGTGCCACCCTTCCAAGGTTACCCAAGGAAGGGTCATGCTTTTCCCGAAGTTACGCATGCAATTTGCCTAGTTCCTTAACAATAGTTCTCTCAACGCCTTGGTATACTCAACCTGCCCACCTGTGTCGGTTTCGGGTACGGCCTATAATGTTGGGGCTCTTTCCTGGGACAACTTAACTGCATGTCCAATCCAATAAGGACATACAATGCACGTCATCCGTCACTCACCAACAGGCTCAGGAATATTAACCTGATTTCCATCAGCTACGCCTTTCGGCCTCGCCTTAGGAGCCGGCTCACCCTGCGTGGATTGGCCTTGCGCAGGAACCCTTGGGCTTTCGGCGGAAGAGGTTTTCACTCTTCTTATCGCTACTCGTGTCAGCATTCTCACTTCTGATACCTCCACAGTTCCTTGTCGGACCTGCTTCAACGGCTTACAGAACGCTCCGCTACCACTTAATACTAAAGTATAAAGTTCCAATCTTCGGCGGATAGTTTAATCCCCGTTACATTTTAGGCGCAGGACTGCTATTAGACCAGTGAGCTGTTACGCTTTCTTTAAAGGATGGCTGCTTCTAAGCCAACCTCCTGGCTGTTATGGCTGTCCCACATCCTTTCCAACTTAACTATCACTTGGGGGCCTTAGATGTGGATCTGGGTTGTTTCCCTCTCGACGATGGACGTTAGCATTCACCGTCTGACTGCCGCATAGTACTTCCGGGTATTCGGAGTTTGGTTAGGTTTGGTAGGTCTTTGGGACCCCCTAGCCCATCCAGTGCTCTACCCCCCGGAGTATTCGTGCGACGCTATACCTAAATATATTTCGCGGAGAACCAGCTATTTCCCAGTTTGATTGGCCTTTCACCCCTAACCACAGTTCATCGCCGACTTTTTCAACAGGCGTGCGTTCGGTCCTCCAGTGGATGTTACTCCACCTTCAACCTGACCATGGCTAGATCACTAGGTTTCGGGTCTAATACGTCGAACTCATTCGCGCTATTCACACTCGCTTTCGCTACGCCTACAGCTATCGCCTTAAGCTTGCTCGACACATTAAGTCGCTGACCCATTATACAAGAGGTACGCTGTCACCCTTTCGGGCTCCAACTGCTTGTAAGCATTCGATTTCAGATCTATTTCACTCCCCTTGCCGGGGTGTTTTTCACCTTTCCCTCACGGTACTAGTTCGCTATCGGTCAGTAAGGAGTACTTAGGCTTGGAGCGTGGTCGCCCCATGTTCAGACAGGATTTCACGTGTCCCGCCCTACTCGAAGAACTGCAAACGTTTTACCGATACGGGGCTATCACCCACTATGGCCGCCTTTTCCAAAGCGTTCTCGTTATGTTTTGCAATCCATTGGCCTAGTCCGCGTTCGCTCGTCACTACTAACGGAGTCTCTGTGATTTCCTTTCCTCCAGGTACTTAGATATTTCAGTTCCCTGGGTTCGCTTACTGTAACTATGAATTCATTACAGCATCCTACATACGTAGGGGGTTTCCCCATTCGGACATCGTCGGATCAAAGTTTCTTCGCAACTCCCCGACGCTTTTCGCAGCGTAGCACGTCCTTCATCGCCTCTTACTGCCAAGGCATCCATCAAATGCTCTTGTCATATTTATTTACTTAGTTCTCAATTTAGAATTATTAATTTAAGAGATACGATGCCTGAACCATGAACGTACAGAGCAAAACATTGCTGTTCTGTTTCTGTGCATTCGGCACAATTCAGTCATCAACTCATCAAAATTTCATCGTCAGGTAGAATTGGCCCATTCCATCTTGCGATGGCGTGCGTGCCTTTTCCCGCGCCTGACAATGTAATATGATGCCAGAAAAACCTATTCACAATTTCAAACCGCAGCAGGTATTTAATGTAACTCAAACCCTGCAATTTCTTTCCTTCTCGTCGGAAGGAGGCAGATGTATACAACCGGTTTTTTGGGTTGTCAACACACATTATCACTTTTTTTATAATCGCTTAAAAACCCAGTAAGACTGCGGGTTACTGAAGATTTACCTAGTGTGTTTTTAAGTGTTGTCAAAATATTATTTTGGTGTGTTTAATTCCAACAAATCACAGAAATCACCTTCGTGCACCTCCCCTATTCCCAACAGGATAAAAATGGTCTATAAATAGACGGCACGGTTAATCAATGGGTTACACGGTTTTTTTAGACTTTCTTCACGATAAACCCGGAAAAACCCGCTGTTTTTAACGGTTTTGCAAGGTTCACTTAACGACTTGTTCAACGTTTATGGCGATAATGATGAGAGATAACACGATGTCTGGCTCCGATGGTAATACTGAGGGGGAAGTACAGGAAATCAGGACTGATGGCCTGCTACTGGCGGATCCGAAGGCCAAAACCAAACGGCCGCCGTACTTCAAAGTTGTGTTGTTGAACGATGATTATACGCCTATGGACTTTGTCGTATTTATACTAAAAGACATTTTCCATAAGGGGCATGAAGAAGCGGTCAACATCATGATGGAAGTACACCAGAAGGGTGCCGGAAATTGTGGTGTCTATACACGCGATGTAGCGGAAACAAAGGCGGAAATGGTGATTACACTGGCCCGCCGGAACGAGTATCCCCTACAGTGTTGTGTGGAGAAGGAATAGAGGATGAAAGATGAAACGATGAAAGATGAAACGATAGCGTAACGCTCCCGTATCATCCTGTCATCGTGGTTCGTATCATCCCGTTAATCGCAACGGAGTGCCGCCATGCTGTCAAAGAACCTTGAAATTACGCTTCACCGCGCATTAGCTCTGGCTAAGAAATACCGCCATGAATATGCAACACTTGAGCATTTGCTCTTTGCGCTCACTGATGATGCGGATGCGCTCGCTGTGCTGCGCGGTTGCGGCATTGAAGTTGCCAACATCAAAAAATCACTGGGACAATTCCTTGAACAGGAACTCACCTCCCTTGTTATAGAAGACCTTGAAGAATCACGCCCCACTGCTGGTTTCCAGCGCGTTATCCACCGCGCGGCCATCCATGTGCAGTCTGCGGGCAAAAATGAAGTGACCGGCGCGAACGTGCTGGTCGCACTGTTTTCAGAACGCGATTCGCACGCTGTGTATTTCCTGCAGGAACAGGAACTCTCACGCCTTGATGTGGTGAATTATATTTCGCACGGCATTGTAAAATATGCTGGTAACCAGAAAATTGCCGAGTGGCGTGCGGATACAGATGCCGATGATGCCACCTCTGCTGCTGAATCTCTGGAGCGTCCACACGCTGCAAAAGATAAAGACAAAGCCGATGCGCTTTCGCTCTATTGCGTGAACCTCAATAAAAAAGCTGAATCCGGCAAAACCGATATTCTGGTTGGCCGTGAAGAAGAAGTGGATCGCACGGTTCAAATTCTTGCCCGCCGCAACAAAAATAATCCGCTGTATGTGGGTGAAGCAGGCGTGGGTAAAACCGCGATTGCTGAAGGTCTGGCGCTCCGCATTGTGCGCGGTGAAGTGCCTGCCGTGCTGCGTAATGCTGTGATCTATTCTCTCGATATGGGTGCGCTGCTTGCCGGCACACGCTATCGCGGTGATTTTGAAGAACGCATGAAAAACGTAATCAAAGATATTGAAAAAGTGCCTGGCGCGATTTTGTTCATCGACGAAATCCACACCATCATTGGTGCTGGTTCAACATCAGGCGGCGCGCTGGATGCGTGTAACTTGCTGAAGCCTGCGCTTGCACGTGGTGGTTTCCGTTGCATCGGCAGCACTACTTACAAAGAATATAAAAACTCGATTGAAAAAGATCGTGCGCTTGCACGCCGCTTCCAGAAAATTGATGTGGTTGAACCTTCGATTGAAAACTCCATCAAAATCCTGCGCGGCTTGAAACCGTATTACGAAGAGCATCACTCTGTGCGCTATACCTCCTCCGCGATTAAATCTGCGGTAGAGCTCTCTGCGCGCTATCTGCCAGACAGAAAGCTGCCGGATAAAGCGATTGACGTGCTGGATGAAGCCG
Organism: Alphaproteobacteria bacterium; assembly: GCA_046344715.1. Lineage (GTDB taxonomy): Bacteria > Pseudomonadota > Alphaproteobacteria > Rickettsiales > SXRF01 > CAZAQK01. Next base: position 4,157 of record JBKDKX010000021.1, read on the forward strand.
GTGCTGCACAAATGCTGGTGCCTGAGAGTAAGCGAAAAAAAACTATCACCAACAAAGAAGTGGAAGAAATCATCGCAAAAATGGCGCGTATGCCAGCGAAGAGTGTTTCTACTGATGATGCTGAATCACTCAAAAATCTTGAGCAGAATTTGAAACTCGTGGTGTTTGGCCAGAATAATGCGATTGAAGCGCTCAGCTCTGCCATTAAAATGGCACGCGCTGGTTTGCGTGAAGAAGAAAAGCCAATTGGTAATTACCTGTTCACCGGCCCTACCGGTGTGGGTAAAACCGAAGTGGCGCAGCAGCTTGCAACCCTCATGGGTATGGAGCTTCAGCGCTTTGATATGTCTGAATATATGGAAAAACATGCGGTATCACGCATGGTGGGCGCCCCTCCAGGCTATGTTGGTTTTGATCAGGGTGGCCTGCTCACCGATGCGGTGGATAAAAACCCATACTGCGTGATTCTGCTTGATGAAATCGAAAAAGCGCATCCGGATGTGTATAACATCCTGCTGCAGGTGATGGATTATGGCCGCCTGACCGATTCAAACGGCAAGACGGTGAATTTCCGCAACGCCATCATTATCATGACCTCAAACGCCGGTGCGGCCGATGTGGCACGCGCGCCTGTGGGCTTTACCAAAGTAGATCGACAGGGTGAAGACAAAGAAGCGATCAACCGCATGTTCGCACCAGAATTCCGCAACAGGCTTGATGCGATCATTAGCTTTGAACATTTAACGCCGGACGTTGTGTCGCACGTGGTAAACAAATTCATCTTCCGCCTGGAATCACAGCTTGCTGACCGCAACGTGGCGATTCAGCTGGATGATTCTGCCCGCAAGTGGCTGGTAGACCGTGGGTATGACCGTGCGAACGGTGCCCGCCCAATGGCTCGCCTGATTGCCGAGAAAATCAAGAAACCGCTGGCTGATGAAGTGCTGTTTGGTAAACTCTCTAAAGGCGGCACGGTGAAAGTGACTGTGGAAAAAGATGAGCTGACATTCCAGTTCACCAAGGCCACCGGCACCCAGAAACATGCCTCCGAGGAAGATGGTGAATTGGTGAGTTGATATTATTATATATAACAATGATTTATGGCGCACCTTGTGGTGCGCCATTGTCACAAAAACATAATAATTAATTAGTTAATATCGCCCATTAAGCCTGATAAAATGGTCAGCATAACAACGGAGCTTTAAGCCTATGGCAAGAATTTATTACGACCTGACTAAACTGGATGAATGTAAATCCCTGCTGAACAATCTGCTGGAAGTGGTAGATGATAGCGCAATGACGGCACAGATAAATAAGCAATGGGAAGGGGAAGAAGCTGAGAACCAGCTGGCAGAATATCGTGATAACGTGCGCGCACCACTGCAACGTGCCTTGGCACTGCTGGATAAGGCCGAAGATATCACCACAAAGCGTATGAACCCCAGAGAAAAACTGGATTATGAAGCCAGCATGCAGGGTCAGAAAAAACTGTCTGAGCAATTAGCGGAAGCATTTGAAGATAAAACCTTTGAGCAAATAGCCGAAAGAGCCGCAAGTATCGCCAGAAATATTGAAGATAAAACCTATACGCTAGAGCAACAGCAAAAGAAAAAAGATACCGGCGAACGACATGAAGATATTCAAATTCTGGGCGATTTAAGTAGTGGATTACGTCGTATCGAAGACATGTCACAGAAAGCAAAAAGAAATTTCGATACTATGACTGATATAGGCGCAATCAGCAAATTACATACAAAACTAGAAGATTTTGAAAGAAGCATAGAACGCGGCCGCCGGAAGGGCTGATTAACGCACTTCCGTTTTATACGCGCAGCGGACGTTCACTACAAAGCGGTTGGCCATATCGGTGATGCTGCTTGCCGATAAATCATTGCTGGAATCTTCCTCGCGGTAATATACGCGGTACCCATCCAGAAAATTTCTAAGCGTAGGCAGGGTGATAGCAATGCCAGAATTACGTGTTACACCATCGTGTGGTCTATCGGATTCATAGGTGTAGATGGTAGCTTTTGCCGTCACCACCCCTACCACATTTCCTGACACATCCAGCAATGGCCCGCCGCTATTGCCCTGCGCTATGACATCGCTTACTTCCATCCACTGGTCTTCACCCTTTGGCCCTTTTAAACTAAGCACTTCCGCCTCACGCGTGATAGTGTTTCCTGCCTTTGCAGATTCTCCCGGATACCCCACTATCACTACCCGTTCGCCCTTCTCTACCGGTTGTGATTCCGGCCTGAAAAACGCAACATAGGGCGGTGTGGTATCTATTTTGAGCAAGGCTAAATCCTGATCATAATCACGGCCGATAATCTTTGCCGGTTGCTCAGCAACTGCGCCAGACACCACGATATTGTGGCAGTTATTCACTACATGTTTGTTAGTAACAATATGTCCACCCTGACTAACAAAAAAACCAGTGCCAGAGGTCATGAATACCTTGACTGTTTTTGCCTCAGCACTGTGCAGTGAAGCCGTTATCATCAAGATGGTTAGGGTAACTTTTTTCATGGTTTAGGTGCTGGTGGCGGTGTTGCAGGAGCAGCGGGCTTAGCCGTAGGCGTAGCACCTGGAGACATCTTCGGTTTAGATTGCTTGGCTTCCGGCACAGAAAGAATATTGCGTGATGTTGGAGCCACCTGCGGATCACGGAAATACGAACCACGCATCAATAAAATGGTAATACGGCGGTTGCGCGGATTGTTTGGTTCATCAGGAATCAGAAGCTCCCTGTCCGCAAAACCTATGATTTTGACAATACGCTCCTGCTGTAATTGCGTAGATGCAAGGAAACGACGCGCAGAATTGGAACGATCCGCCGAAAGCTCCCAGTTGGTATAGAGTGGATTTACTACCGTACCCCCCGCATCGGTGTGACCATTGATAGTAATGTTATTGGGTGTTTTGATGATGATATTCACCATCGAATCCAGCACCTTTTTGCCTACCTCTGTAAGCACAGCACGACCAGGCAGGAACATTGGCTTCTGCCTGTCATCAATCAGGTCAATTTTCATGCCCTCAGGTGTTTGCTGTACCACAATATTATTTTTATACTCCTTAAGATCCGGATCCTGCTCCACAGCCTGTTTAATTTCCTCTGACGCTTCACTGAATGCTTCAGCATCTTCCTGACCACCACCCATTGCATCAGTGGTTTCCTCAGACTCCTCTTTCTTGGCGCCTTTAATTTCCTTGTAGGCATCATCGGCATTCTCTTCAGGTTTGGTAATATCTTGATTGGGTGTTTCAGCGACTGTACCCTGCTGCACCTGCCCTACCACCAAACCTGGTGCCGTCATATCCTGCTTGGAGGTGCCGTCTTTGGTGTCCGCCTTCTGCCCTCCATCAAAGCCGATACCCTGTGAATCTTTTAACCCAACCGTTGGTGTAAAATGCTCTGCAATACCTGCCTTTTGCTCGCTGCTGGTGGCATTAAGCAGCCACAGAAGTAGGAAGAACGCCATCATCGCCGTTACAAAGTCGGCATACGCCACCTTCCACGCGCCACCATGATGCCCGTGGCCGCCTTTTTTAATCTTTTTAATAATGATGGGTTGGTCTTTGCCTGCCATAATCTAGCGATTATGCCAACTGGTAGTTAACGAGTGGTTACAGATCACCACGATAAACCCACACATGAGCAGGAGGGACATTAGCTATAACGGTTTTTACCCGGTGCCCAACCAGCGCATTTTTTTCTAGAGAATAGCGGCTAATGGGCGACCCCGGGCCATAAGTAAACTGAATAATTCTTCCCTCATCCCCTATTGCAGCCGCCATCTGTGCCACAATCGCACGGCGGATTTCTTTGGGGATGCTAAGAAGTGGCAGACTGGATACAATGGCGTTCACCTTGGTAATACCCTGTTCTTTCAGCAATTCATTCAAATGCAAAGCATCGGTACACACGATATTCACAGCCGGGTAATGCGCTTTAAGCAGCCCATGAAGCCGTGGCTCGCGCTCAACAACCAGTAAGTTCTTTACAGGAATACCGGAATGCAGCAACTCATGCGTAACAACCCCTGTGCCTGCGCCAAGTTCAATCACCACACCTTCCTGAGTGGTATCTACCTGAGCAGCCATAGCACGCGCCAGCCAGCGCGAACTGGGAACAACCGATCCCATTGCCAACGGTGAGCGCACCCATGCCTTGAGAAACTGTGATTGCTTGCGTTTACGCTTGGGTGGAATGGCCATGTCTATTTCTGCTGCACTATCTTGCACGATAGGCTCCTGATTCAATTTGCTTCACTGCCGCCTCAATTTTAAGGCTTAAGAAGCGCCGCCCATGCTCGGCAGATGCCATGGATGAATCGCCTGCTGCGCCTGTGGTTTTATAATCGCTATCTTTGCGTTTTCCAAGCTGATTACTGCGTACACTGACCGCATCGATCGCAAGGAGTTCTGACGTATCAATAATACCTGCATGTGCGCCCGGATTTGGGGTTTTGGTGCCGATTTTTTCTGCCCATGCTTCCTGACCATTATTAGAATAATAATCTGATACATGCAGCACGCGAACACCACTACTCTGCCACTTGCCAGTCAGGCGATTCGCAACATGTTGCTGCACGTTCTGCGAGCCACCGCTGTCGCCAACAAAACATATGGTTCTGAAACCATGCTGCTTCAGACTGGCCGCTACATCCTCTAACGTACGGGTAAACGTATCCTCTGATATGGAGATGGTTCCGGCAAACTGCATATGCCCTTCCGGCGGATTGATACGACCATTGGGAGAGAATGGCACTACAGGTGCCACCAGCGTATTCCTAAGCTTTTGTGCAATTTCACCTGATGTATAATGTACAATAGCGTTGTGCTTTCTAGTAGCCATCTGCGGGCCGTTTTGCTCTACGCTGCCAATCGGCACAATCACGGTGGTGGCACCGCCCTGAATACGATCACGAATTTCCATCCATGTCATATCCTCCATATACACTTCACGGAGTTCGGCATATGCTGGCAATCCCAGAAGGGAAAAAATAAGCGCGAGCACTGCGGTAATTCTTGCCATTTGCGACCAACCTTCTCTATTATTCTATATTCCGTGCCGTAGACACCATGAACAAAACACAGATTGATACCATATTCAGCCGTTTTGCAAAAGCTGAACCTGCGCCAAAAACCGAGCTTTATTTTACCAATGATTTCACATTGTTGGTGGCTATTGTGCTTTCTGCACAGGCCACAGATGCCGGCGTAAACAAGGCCACACCTGCCCTGTTTAAGGTGGCAGATACGCCAAAGATGATGCTGGCACTTGGCGAAACGGGACTTAAAACCCATATAAAAACCATAGGGTTGTTCAACTCCAAGGCTAAAAATATTATTGCCCTAAGTGCACGGCTTATCGAGGTATATGGCGGAAAAGTGCCGGATGACAGGGAGGCACTCATGAGCCTACCCGGCGTTGGCCGCAAAACCGCGAATGTATGGCTCAATTGTGCACGAGGTCATCACACCATCGCAGTGGATACGCATGTATTTCGTGTGGCCAACCGCATTGGCCTGTGCAAAACCACCACACCGGATGCCACCGAGTTTGCACTGGAAAAAGCCATTACTGATGAATGGAAACAACACGCTCATCACTGGCTGATTTTACATGGCCGCTACGTTTGCAAGGCACGCAAACCGGAATGTGGCCGGTGTCTAATTGTTGATGTGTGTGAATATAAGGGGAAGAATATATAATTGTCCCCCTTCGCGTCTGCTGACGCTCAGATGGGACACCGCTTTGCGGGCTGATGGCTCGCGTGGCCTACTGGCCACATTTGTGTGTTATGCGAGCGCAGCAGCGCGAGTCAGCCTTGAGCCACGCCCATGCGAAAATCAGTAGATTTTCGCATGGGCTATTAAAACTTATTCGTCACTGGATAACGCCTGTCCTTGCCAAACAGCATAGATGAAAGCCGCACACCTGGACAGGATTGACGGCGCTTATACTCAGACTGTCGTACCATGCGCACTACTTTTTCCACCACTATTTTATCAAACCCCTGCGCGATAATTTCCGCCGCAGACATATGCCCCTCAATATGATGATGCAGGATTGCATCCAGCACATCATACGGTGGCAGCTGGTCGGAATCTTTCTGGTTTGGCGCAAGCTCCGCTGTTGGTGCTTTGCTGATGCTGCGCGCAGGAATCACCGCGCTTTGCGCATTCCGCCAGTTTGCAAGTTGGTACACCTGCGTTTTATATAAATCCTTGAGCACGTTGTAGCTGCCGCAGGAATCGCCATAGAGCGTGGAATATCCCACGGCGATCTCCGATTTATTGCCGGTGGAAAGCAGCATCCAGCCATATTTGTTGGAAAGTGCCATGAGCGTGACACCACGCAGGCGTGATTGCAGATTGCCGCCTATAGAAATTTCATCCATCCAGCCCGCATCATGAAACACTGGGTTCAGCACTTCTTCGAATGTTTCCATCTGTGCGGTGATAGGAATCGTCATGGTTTCAATGCCAAGATTTTTGGCTAATTCCAATGCATCTTCCGTGCTTTCGTGAGATGTGTATGGTGATGGCAGCAGCACACCTTTTACATTCGCGGCACCCAGCGCATCCACCGCAAGTGTTGCCGTGAGCGCAGAATCAATGCCGCCGGAAAGGCCGAGTAACACGATGGAAAAGCCGTTCTTCCTCACATAATCGCCCAGGCCAAGTTTCATGGCAGACCAGAGACACCAATTTTCCTCCCCCACCTGAGGGGGGAGGTTAGGAGGGTGGGTATTAAGAATGATTTTTAAATCTTCCTCAAATTCTTTGAGAAAAACCATACCCCCCACCCCGCCCTCCCCCTCAAGGGGGGAGGGAGTTATAAAAAACGACCCGCCGTCGAATACAATATCATCCTGCCCGCCGACCTGATTCACATAATAAAGCGGCAGTTCTGTTTCGGTTGCCACTATATTTGCCACCTGCATACGCGCATCGCGCTTGCCTGCTTCAAATGGTGATGCATTGATGATGAGCAATAGTTCCGCCCCCTGCTCTTTCAAATGCATTGGTGCGGTAGCCGACCACATATCCTCACAAATAAGAATACCAAGCTTTACACCGCGCCACTCAAACACACTGCCTATGCCTGCATCAAACACGCGCTTTTCATCAAACACGCTGTAATTAGGCAGCATGGTTTTTGGCTGCACATGCACAATTTTTCCACCGTCTAGAAATACTGCAGCATTATAAATGGCGTTTTCAAATTCCCACGGCGAGCCCACAATCAGTGCCGCACCTTTTTTAGTCATTGCTGCCAGTTCTTCCACCGCCTGCATGGCAGCAGCACGGAATGCGGGCATCAGCACGAGGTCTTCCGGTGCGTAGCCGACCACGGAGAGTTCCGGTGTGAGCACAATATCCGCACCCTCGGCACTTGCCTTGGCGTGCGCGGCGCGGATTTTTTCCACATTACCTGCAATATCACCAACGGTGGTGTTTAGTTGTGCAAGGGCTATAGATAGAGGTTTCATATGTTTTTATCCGTCATTGCGAGCGCAGCGAAGAAATCCAACTGCTTCAAAGTTACTGGATTGCTTCGTCGCATATGCTCCTCGCAATGACGATATTACCCCAACAACTTCACTAATTCAGGTACAGCCTGATTCCAGTCAGCCACCAACCCGTAATCAGCCACTTCGAATATCGGTGCGTTTTCATCCTTGTTGATGGCCACGATCACCTTGCTGTCTTTCATGCCCGCAAGGTGCTGAATCGCTCCAGAAATGCCGATAGCGATATATAAATCAGGCGCAACGACTTTACCCGTCTGCCCCACTTGCCAGTCATTGGGCACATAGCCAGCATCCACCGCTGCGCGCGATGCGCCCATCGCCGCGCCCAGCTTATCCGCCAACACTTCCAGATGCTTGAAATTTTCTGCCGAGCCAATACCACGCCCACCGGAAACTACAATGCGTGCGGCCGTAAGTTCCGGCCTTTCGGATTTGCTTTCCTGTACGGAAACGAACGTTGCCTTGTTACTGGCAGGTTGTGCTGCCAGTGTTTCTACACTTGCGCTGCCACCATCCGCTGCGGCAGCAAATGCCGTCTGGCGCACGGTGATAACTTTTACCGCTTCATCGGTTTTTACGGTTTCAATCGCATTGCCTGCATAAAATGGTCGACGGAACGTATCAGGAGATATCACCTGCATGATATCTGATACTTGCGACACATCAAGAAGTGCCGCCGCACGCGGCATGATGTCTTTGCCGGTTGTGGTAGCAGTAGCAAGAATGTGCGAATAGTTTTTGCCGATACTTGCCACGAGCGGTGCGATATTTTCCGCCAGCGGATACGCATACGCCGCATCATCAGCATGCAACACCTTTGCAACCCCTGCAATCCCTGCCGCCTGTTTTGCGGCACCTGCAGCATCTTTGCCTGCCACCAGCACATGAATCTCTCCGCCAATTTGCAATGCCGCAGTTACCGCATGGCGCGTGGATGCGTGCAGCGCGTTATGATGGAGTTCTGCCAGTACTAATAGGGTCATATAACTTTTGCCTCTGTCTTTAATTTGGTCACCAATTCCTCAACCGTTTTCACTTTGCCACCGCCTGTGCGTTTCTTTGGCTCTTCGGTTTTCAGGCGTGTGACTTTTGATGCCAGATCAACACCAAGCTCAGCAGGCGTTATTTTTGCCAATGGCTTGCTGCGCGCTTTCATGATGTTTGGCAGTGCCACATAGCGTGGTTCATTCAGGCGCAAATCCGTGGTGACAATGGCTGGCATGGCGAGTTTTACTGTCATCAATCCACCATCAATTTCGCGTGTTACAGTGGCGTGCCCATCGGAAATTTCGAGCTTTGACGCAAATGTGCCCTGCCCCCAACCAAGTAAACCCGCCAGCATCTGGCCAGTCTGGTTGGCGTCATCATCAATCGCCTGTTTGCCCATGATAACAAGGCCAGGCTGTTCTTTTTCAATAACGGCCTTGAGCAATTTGGCCGCAACAAGCGAGTTTATCTCTGCATCCAGCGGAATCAGAATACCCCTGTCGGCACCCATGGCCATTGCAGTACGGATAACTTCCTGCGCGGCATCCACACCCATGCTGACCACTACCACTTCTGTGGCTGTGCCTTTTTCTTTCAGGCGGATAGCTTCTTCCACCGCGATCTCATCAAACGGGTTCATTGACATTTTAACGCCAGAGGTTTCCACACCCGACCCATCGGATTTAACGCGCACGCGCACGTTGTAATCAATCACGCGCTTGACTGCGACGAGTATTTTCATCGATTCACTCCCGGTTTCCACAATACATCTTTTGCACCATTTCCATTTGCTGCACGCGAAAGCACAAACAGGAAATCAGAAAGACGATTAAGGTATTTAATTGCTAAAAGATTTACTTTTTCTTTCACAGCCAACTCACACGCCACGCGCTCGGCACGACGTACCACAGTGCGGGCAAGATGTAGGTTGGCAGAAAGCTCCGTTCCACCCGGCAACACAAAGGAATTAAGCGGTGCAAGATGTTCGTTTAAGCTATCTATCTCCTGCTCCAACCTGTCTATCTGCGATTGAATGATACGAAGCGCCTTATCACCACCGGTTACCATAGGCGTTGATAAATCCGCGCCTAAATCAAACAGATCATGCTGGATGCGCATTAACATATCATCATGCACGCCTTGTGAATATATGCGCGCCATGCCGATGGCGGCATTCGCCTCATCCACCGTGCCGTAGGCTTTTACGCGCAAATCATACTTATTGCGGCGCTCGCCACCGGTTAGACCAGTTGTGCCTTCATCGCCCGTTCGGGTATAAATTTTATTGAGTTTGACCATGCGGCCTATTTATTGCCCATGAAAAACAGAAGTGCAAGCACCAAGAGCGCAAGGCCTTGCAAGGAAACGCGTGCCATCATCAATTTATTGCCATATTTTTTATTGGCGGCACCGCCTGCCCCCATCAATATCACGCCCGCCAGCAACACGCCAACAGTGGCCAGCATCAAAGCAAATAATACGGTGTATCCTATAGGCATGTGGGCATTATGGTACGGTTCTTTACACTAATCAACGCCAATACATCTCGCAGTTGCAGCAATTAACCATGTTTCCGAATTGGGGATTTCCGCAGAACATAGGTGCGGCTGCAATAGGGGCATACCACCTCGCCCGATTCCGCATCAATATGCAGGTAAACGCGAGGGTGACCAAGTGCGCCACCACCGCCATCACAGGCGACTTCAAGAGAGGTGGATTCAATGAGTTCAAATGGCTTCATAGGAGCAATGTATAAAGCAGGATAAGAAATATCTCAAGGGGGATTAAGGATACTTTTGTCAGTCCTGCTTACGTTAGGAGTGACAAGAAAAGAATAAATTAATTACTAAAAATAAAGGTAGGGCCAGATTTTTTGCTGGTTGCGCTCTGGTCACGCATACGCGGGGTTTCTGTTGCTACCGGACGAGCAACTGTTTGTACCGTTTCTGCTTTGGCCAGCGTCAGGTATTTTGGCTTGTCCACCACAGTTATTTTCGGACGAACCACTTTCACACCATTTTCTTTGCTAGAAACCACTTTTGCATTTTTCTTGCTGATTTCAATTACCTTCATGCGTGGCGCTTTATACTCAGCCACTTTTTTAGCTGGATCAGGCAGTTTTGCAGTTTTGGTTGTGGTTACCGGAACCTGTTGGGCTTTTGCAACAGTAACTGTACCAGTGGCAGCAGGAGACTGACCTTTTGCAAGGCGCAGCTTTTCAATAATCTGGTACCAGCTATTATACACATTGCCTACATATTTACCGCCACGGCTTGGCGTTTTGGAATGATAATCCGCCGCTGCTTTTTTCCATGACTTACCATCCTGATACAAATTACGCAGGAAACTTGCGGCATATTGCACGTTATGTTCTGGCTCAAAGGCTTTATCGAGTGAGGCAAACGCACCAGCATGATGCACAAGGTTTACCTGCATACAACCTACGTCGATACTCTTGGCACCGCGCGCCCTGTGTTGTTTCACCGCAGCGATAGCTTCCTGCTTGGTATCAAAATAATAGCCCTTACCTTCTACGTTAATAGTCCAAGGCCAAGGGATACTGATTTTAAGGCCTTTATGATAACGGCCAGACTCCGTGGTAGAAATTGCCGCGAGCAGATGGGTAGGAATTCCATACTGGCGCTCATAGCGGGAAATATACTTGGTGCAGAGCTTAGCACCTTCAATAAGCGAATCAGTGGCAACGGCATGTGCAGCAGGCGCAGCAGAGCACATCACCAGCACCGCCAGTGTCATTCTTGCCATTTGTTTCACCTGTATCGTCACAATTTTCCTCAAATGCTTTCTAGTTTCGCGTTTAATATAACTGTACCCTATACAAGAATTGTACCAGCACCCTACTCTATTACAAGTTAACGTTTGATTACAATTGCACTTATTTATACAATACAGTCACTTATTTGTGCATTTTTCGCTTTTTTGCCTATCCAGTCGTTAATATTTCGCATTCTTTCAGCCCCATTCAGGTCACGCAGGAGCATATGGTAGCCCTGTGGATAACTTATACAATACACAGGCGCAAGGAAGCGCGGAAGGGCATTTCGCATAGCAACCGGCGGAATCACCTGATCCATCTCCCCATATAAGAAGAGTATGGGGGTTTTCCCCTGTGGAATGGCTTCATAAGCAGCATCCATAAGATTTACCACCCCGTATACGGCATCCACCCGCGTGGATTTAATAATTAGCGGGTCTTTGCTCATGGCCTTTAGCATTTCTATATTATCGGACGCCTGAATTTTAAGCCCCCTACCTGTAAGCTCGTAATAAGGGAAGGTATGGGCTGAGAAGATGATGGAAAGCCGATATAGTGGATTAAACGCATCCCCGCCCCATAAGGCAGGTGCTACGAGTATGACACCCGCCACCTCAGGAAAATCCGGCTGCGCCGATGCAAGCACAGCAACCGCGCCGCCCATGCTTTCACCCATGATATATATAGGTGTTGATTTATGGCGACGTGCCAGATGCTCCACCCATTGCTTTACGTCTGAGATATAATTCTTCTCACCTGCCCAGATGCCGGTGTGTTCCGTTTTGCCAAATCCACGCTGGTCATAGGCATACACGGCAATGCGCCGCGCGGATAAATACTCACCTGCGCCCTCAAATGCCTTGCTGTAATCATTAAACCCATGCAGCGCGAGCACCACCGCTTTGGGTTTTCCGTTTGGCAACCATTTTCGGTACGGAAGCTTTGCGCCATCTGATGCTATGAATACATCCTCACGCATAACAACTTCATGAGATGGTATGTCGTTGAATGGCTGTTCTTTGGGGGTACAAGAGGCAACAAAAATACCAGTCATTGCGAGAAGGCAAAGCCGACGAAGCAATCCAGATAGTTTTTTGTCATACTGAACGAAGCGAAGTATCTTAAAAAATTCTTCGCTACGATCAGAATGACAAGCTGACGCGATGACGTTGCTCATCCTACTTCCGAAATCCCATCGCCACCACATACATCTCAGATGAGTCTGCACGGCTGGCTTGCGGCTTGGCGTGTTTTACCGTTTCAAAATCCTTACGCATACGCGTAAGCAATTCGCGCTCGGTGCCGCCCTGAAATACTTTGGCCACAAATACGCCACCTGGCTTCAATATTTCCAGCGCAAACTCATAAGCGAGTTCCAGTAGTGCCATAATCCGAAGATGATCGGTTGCGCCGTGCCCTGTCGTGTTTGGTGCCATGTCAGAGAGAATGACATCAGGCTTTCCACCCAACAAATCACGGAGTTTCTGCGGTGCAGAATCATCCATGAAATCACATTGGATAAATGCAGAACCCGTCACACGCGGCATATCCAAAATATCAATGGCCACAACCTGCGGTAATTCCGCAGTGGATTTGCATCGCACTACTGATACCTGTGTCCACCCGCCTGGTGCTGCGCCTAAATCAAGGATTTTTTTGCCTGGCTTTAGGAAATGGAATTTATCATCCAGCTCAATCAATTTATAAGCCGCACGAGAACGATAGCCTTCCTTTTTTGCCATGATGACATAGGGATCATTCAACTGCCGCTGCAGCCAGAGCGTTGAGGATGTTTTGCGCTTCTTGGCCGTTTTCACACGCGTTTTTTTCATACGCAGGCCGGAAAGCGAGGGCGTTTTCTTCGTCATACACCCTGCTCTATCAGCGATAAGATAATGCCTTCGCGCACGCCACGATCGGCAATTCGTATCTGATCAGCAGGCCATAATGCGCCGATAGCTTCAAATATGGCACAGCCAGACATAATAAAATCTGCCCTTTCGGGCCCGATACATGGATGATTAAAACGCTCTGATGGTCGCATGGTGTGCAGGCGGCTGGTGGTGTTTCTGATATCAGAAACCTTTAGTCGAATGCCATCAATGCGTGTGCGATCATAACGCGGCAGATCAAGGTGAATGGCCGCAAGCGTGGTGACTGTGCCGGAGGTTGAAAGCAACTGTACGCTACCTTCTGCTACAGCGTTACGTATACTATTTTTTGCATCAAACGGCTGCATTTTCTCGGATAACATGGAGACCATATCAGAAAACACGGCATCAGCAAAATTAGACCCGCCAAATGTATCTGAAAGATTCATCACGCCATAACCGATAGAAAGCCAATCAATGATGCGGTGCTTACCATCATTTCCAATATCCACCCACATTAATTCCGTGCTGCCACCGCCGATATCAAATACCAGCGCACGTGACGTATCCGAATCAAGCAGCGATGCACAACCCAGAAACGCAAGTCGCGCCTCTTCTTCGCTGGAAATAATATCAATGTGCAGCCCAAGCTCACTGCGTACATGCTCGATAAATGCTGCGCCATTAGTGGCACGGCGGCAGGCCTCGGTTGCTACAAAACGTTTGCTGGTAATAGCATAACGGCTGAGTTTTTTCTGGCAGGCACGCAGGGCAACAAGCGTGCGCTCCATTGCTTCTTCGGACAGTACGCCTGTTTGGTTTACGCCCTCGCCGAGGCGAACAATGCGGGAGAAGCTATCCATTACCTTGAAGCTGGATGAAGACACACCGCCATCCGGCGTGGCAACAAGCAGCCGACAGTTATTCGTGCCTAAATCCAGCGCGGCACAAATACCTCCGGCAGCATGCACAGCCTTGTGCGTGCCACCATGCACGTCGCGATCGCTTCGCGGCATAAACTCTCTCACGCAGCCTTAAAAACAGGCGCAATTCCGTATAGGTTAATCCAATAGCGGTAGCATAGAGGGGAGTTTAAGTAAAAACAAGCCTTTAGAGCTTCGGGGTCATCCGGCTTGGCATCTGGTCGCGGTGGACGTAGGCATTCAGCAGCAATCCAACACCCAACATGGTAGAAAGCATGATACTGCCGCCGTACGACATCAGCGGCAAAGGCAAGCCCACCACCGGCATCATGCCCATTACCATGCCACAGTTAATCAGTATATGCAGGAATATCATGGTCACCACACCGGCTGAAATCATTGCCCCAAACGTGCTGCGTGATCGTGAGGCCACCAGCATCCCCATGGCAAGCAATGCTGCATAGAGTGCAAGCACCAGCATACTGCCTGCAAAGCCAAATTCTTCCGCCAGCATGGTAAAGATAAAATCCGTATGTTTTTCCGGCAGGAAATTAAGCTGGTTTTGCGTACCCTGCAGAAATCCTTTGCCGAATAATCCGCCAGAGCCAATCGCTATCATCGATTGCAGAATGTTATAGCCAGCCCCCAGCGGATCCTGCTCAGGATCCAGAAAAGTAAGTACACGGCGCTTCTGGTAATCATGTAGGAATTGCCATGCAATCGGTGCTGCTGCAACAGCCGCTAGTGCTGCACCTATAATATACCGCCAGCGCAAACCAGCCAGAAAACACAAGGTAAGCCCAACAAACGCGGTAATGATGGTGGTGCCCAGATTCGGTTGCCGCAGAATTAATATGGCTGGAACGACAATCAGCGCCAGAGGAACCACAGCAAAACTTAAACGGCCAATATCTTCCGAATGCATATTATGAAAATATCTGGCAAGTGCCAATATTAATGCCAGCTTCATGAACTCCGAAGGCTGAAGGTTCATGCCGCCTACACGCAACCAGCGCTGCGCGCCCATGCCGATATGACCTATAATGTCTACCGCCACCAGCACCAGCACACCGAAGAAGTAAAAAATATACGCATAATCGAGCAACAGCCGCATCGGAAACAACGCAACAATCAGCATCAATACAAATGCCAATGCAAAACGCATGATCTGTTGGGAAGCAAACGGCGAAAAATCGCCACCTCCGGCCGACAACATCATCACAAAACCAATCGCAGAAAGTACGGATACAATCCCTACTATCAACCAGTTGATTTCATGAAGTCTGGATGCAAAGTTCTGAGCTGCGGCACGCATAGATAAAATTTTAAATAAACACGCAACTAAAAACGCATAATTCTCATTTAATTGCAATCGTTTATTTACAACTCGTTAACGGTAATCGTGGTATAAATGTACCATCTGTAATTCTGTAAACAGGACGCCCGATATGTTGGCGAGTAGATTATACAAGCACAAGATGTCACTGAGACGCAATACTGATGGCGTGGTAGCCATTGAATTCGCGTTCATTGCCCCTGTTGTATTGCTGATGATCATGGGCATTATTGAATTCTCACTCGTTATGTTTACCATGGCGGTGATGGAAAGCGCTACCAGCCATACATCACGTTTGGGCAAAACCGGATATACGGAAGCAGGAAGCACGCGGGAGGAGCAGATTATTGCAAATATTCAGGCACTGACCACCGGCCTTCTGGATCCAAACCAGATTCAAATTACTGCCAAGGTCTATGATGCCTTCGATAATGTGGGCGATCCTGAGCCCTTCGTGGATGCTAATAGTAACATGCTCTATGATGAGGGTGAAACCTACTCCGATATTAATGGCAATAGCGAGTGGGATGCAGATATGGGATCCGCCGGATTCGGCGACGCGAATGATGTAGTCGTCTATACAGTATCCTACCCATGGAGAATCAATACACCAATTATCAGCAATATCATCGGCAATATTTTTACAATTACAACACGCGCCGCTGTAAAGAATGAACCATATAACATAGTAAATTTATAAACGATATGACACGCTCGCTTATCAGTTTAGGTAAAAAACAAGACGGTGTCGCAGCCATAGAGTTTGCGCTGGTCGCTCCTATATTAATGTTACTGTTTCTTGGCGTTGTAGAAATCACCCGTTTCGTAATTATCTCGCAGAAAACGGAAAAAGCCGCACTCACTATGTCTGACCTTGTGGCACAATCAAAAGAGATATCTACCGATGATCTGGATATTCTGATTCAGGCAGCAGGCGAAGTCATGAAACCGCTAGAGTTTAATGATACGGGGTATGTAATCGTATCATCCGTGAGTCGTGTTGGCAGCAATGCAGCCACCGTAAACTGGCAATATACTGGTGGCGGCACGTGGACACATTCCAGCCAGATCGGTTTTCAGGGCAGTGCTGCGACCTTGCCTGCCGGTTTTGAATTGGATCCGAATGAAGGTATTATTATCGCTGAAGTGTATTTCAGTTTTATGCCGTTGTTTACCGACATGATCCTTCCGACCAACACCATATACAGAGTCGGTGTGTATAAACCACGCCTGGGCGAATTAACTAGCCTCGGCGCATAAGGAAAGGAGCGTTTTATGAAACGTCTCTTGCAACAGATATATAGTCAGACACGCATTCACGAACTTGCTTCATCAAAAGATGGGGCAGTGCTTCCTATTATTGGCTTTGCGGCTATGGCGTTATTTGCCGCAACAGGTATGGCGATTGACATGAGCCGAGCACAAATTGTGCAAACTCGGCTTTCAAACGCACTGGATGCCGCAGGCCTTGCCGCAGGCAGTGTTGCCAACTCTGGCGATATCAATGCTACAGCCAACAAATATTTTTCTGCCAACTTCCCTGCCGATTATATGGGCAGTAACATTAATGCCATCACCATTACACCGAATGCAGATAACAGCCTACTGGTACTTGATGTCAATGGCACGGTAGATACCACATTCATGCGGATTTTTGGTTTTGAAACCATGGCCGTTGCCGCGCACTCTGAAGTAACACGTGCCAGCCGAGGCATGGAAATTGTCATGGTGTTAGATAACACAGGTTCTATGTCCGGCACGCCACTGACTGAACTTAAATCAGCCGCCACAACCATGGTGAATATCCTATACGGCGATGATGAGACCGCCGATAATTTATGGGTGGGCTTGGTACCTTTTGCGCAAGCAGTAAACATTGGCACATCCCGTTCAAGCTGGACATCCAACCCATCTATGCCCTCACCAGGGTGGGGAACCACCAGTTGGAACGGTTGCGTTGATGCCCGCCACACCAGTAATCGGGACGTAACCGATGATCCGCCATCTGTTGCTTTGTTCCCTAAATATTATTGGCCATGCCACACCACTAACAACGCATGGTACGGTACAAACTCTAGCAGGAATAACTGCAGCACGGGCACTGGCCTGCAATACAAGAGCGGTCTGGGTGCAACCCTTGGCCCTAATAAAAGCTGTTCTCAGGCGTTAACTCCTCTCACTAAATACAAGAGCACCGTTTTGAGCGGTATTAATTCTATGGCCGCTCGCGGCAATACTCATATCGTAACGGGTGCTTCGTGGGGATGGCGCATGTTAAGTCCACGCTGGAGAGGCTTGTGGGGCGGTGAAATGAATACTGATAATTTACCGCTCGATTATAACACTTCGTTAATGGACAAAGTCATGATCATCATGACCGACGGTGCCAACACCATCGACAATAGTAACCGCGGTGCTTATGGCTACCTGAGCAATGGATACCTTGGCACAACCAACTCAACTAATGCAGTAAACCAGCTCAATAGCAGGCTTACAACCGTCTGTAATTCTGCCAAGGCAAATGATATTATCATATATACCATTGCATTTGGGAATCCTGGCGCATCTATCGAGACACTTCTACAAAATTGCGCCAGCAAACCTGAATATTTCTTTGATTCCGGCAGTGGCGCAGAATTACAAAGTGCCTTCCAGCAGATTGGCGATTCCCTTGCGAACTTACGCATAAGCAAGTAGACTCTCCCCCAGCTTGCGTATCACCCTTATCTGGGTGATACGCGCCTCTTTTTTTTCCAGCTATGAGGTGTGGGTATATGTGCCGGAATCTGTCTTACGTTCTATTCCTTTCTTCATCGCTTGCGCTTGTTGCGTATTCAAATGCAGCAGCAAATGATTTTTTCGACCGCTTGCAGCCGGCTGGAGCTTCAGCGCAGCAAACCAACACAGGTACGTCGGCACTTCAAGAGAAGATCAGAAACAACAAGGCTACACCGGAAGAATATATGAATCTCGCTGCAAGCCTGCGAGCGGGTGGCAACCCTGAAGATGCCGCAAACGTTCTGCAGAAAGCCCAGAAAAAATTTCCAGATAACACCGATATACTCAAGCAGTTTGGTATTGCGCTTATTGATGCAAAGCAACCCATCCACGCTATAGAAGTATTTGATGTACTGGCCGCCATCGAACCACAGAATGCGATGGCCTACAACGGCAAGGCTGTTGCGTTTGATACTGCGGGAAACCACACGGCGGCTCTTGAAATATATGAGAAGGCACTGGCTCTCGCCCCTACTTCCGTTGCCATACGTAACAATATGGCTATGTCTTACCTGCTGAATGACCAGCTGGATGATGCCCAGACATTACTTGAAAATCTTTTCGCAGAAGCACCTGATGTGCCTAAAATACGCCATAATCTTGCACTTGTGTATGGACTGAAAGGTAACAGCAAACAGGCAATGGATCTAAATTTGCAAGGCCTGAACCAGCAGCAAGCCCAAGAAAACCTCAAATTCTACCAACGTTATGCTGCTCTTAAAAAAGACTACAAACCCGTAGAACTCATGACGCAGGAAGGCCAGCCTCTAGATGATTTGTTCACGGAAACACCTTCTGACACATCGGAATCAAAAAGCGCATCATCCGCTGAGAAAGCAAGTATTCAACCCGAGGATATACAAACCATTACGGATGTAAGCCCTTCTGCAGGTATTACCGAGGAGAAAGAGGACGAAGCCTTGGCTGGCAGCGCAGAAACTCCTCCCCAAGCCACTCCTGTTGAAGAAGAACCTGAGAAGAGCAATCCCTTTGGAGCCAACGCAGAATATAGCTTCCCAACAGGGAGAAGACATTAAGCACAGATATCTGCGCGCTACTTTAGAGTATTCATGATTTTTATTGCCGCTGGCGCAATGATGATGATAAACAAAGTAGGCAGAATAAAACAGATCATTGGTACCGTCATAATTGCTGGCAAACGTGCCGCTTTCTGCTCTGCCCTAAGCATTCTGGCCTGACGGAATTCAGCAGATAACACACGAAGCGCCTGAGCAATGGGCGTACCGTATTTCTCCGTTTGTACCAGAACACTGGTGATACCACGCACCTCCGGCAACTGACATCTCTCTGACAAATTTGTTAATGCTTTATTTCTATCCGGCAAAAATCCCATTTCAACTGCGGTAAGCGCAAGTTCTTCCGCCATCTCCGGATAGGTAAACCGCAATTCGCGAGACACACGCTCCAGTGATGCGGCAAGACTCAATCCTGCTTCTGCGCATATGGTCATTAAATCCAGCACATCTGATAAAGAACGCTGTATTTTTATATAGCGCTTCTTACGAAGGCGCTTTACATATATCCAAGGCAGCTTGAACCCTATGTACGCACCTAGTAATGGCCACATATAATTAATCATGCGCCATTTTTCGCTTATATCATCATTAAGCTTCATCGCAATCAAACCGGCAACACCAAGCACTATCGGCAATGTCATAATAAAGAAAGCCATGATAAATATGGCATCCTTTGACCTAAGACCTGCCTCAATAAGTGTGCTTTCAGCTTTTCCTACCTGTAATTTTTTAACTAACTCGAATTTCATGGCCACAGAACGCATGAAATTGACTGAAGCTTCAGGCTTTCTCCTGCGACGCTTCGCACCCACCATTTCACCGCGCAAATCCTGCCTGCGTTCCTGAATGTTTTTAATTTTTGCCTGCGTTCTGCCCCTTGGCCCAAAGTTGCTATACAGCGCAAACGCCACCACCATAAACGTGGCACACGCAACACCTACATAAAACTCCTCTACACGTAACCATGCAGGCAATATTTGTTTAAGGCTTAGAGGCTGATCCTGATACATACCCTTATTATATCTCAAACTTTGTCATACGATTCATAACCAAACCGCCTGAAATCATCATGCCAGCTGCAATAAACGCAGCGATATTTCCTCGATAGTCATTTATGAGTGGCGCCATATAGTGAGGAGACATGATAGAAACGGCACCCACCACAAAGAACGGTAACGCTCCTACAATAATTGCCGATGCCTTCGCTTCCGAAGACATTGCTTTAATTTTCATCTGCATAATAAAACGACCGCGCAACACTTCAGATAGGTTATTTAGAATCTCGGACAAATTACCACCCGTCTCACGTTGAAGTACAATGCTGGTGGTAAAAAAATTAAACTCGGTGAGATCAAGTTTCTTTGCAGTTTCATGCAATGCCTTCTCCATCGGCACCCCAAGCTTCATGGTGTTTGATACATTCGCAAACACACTCCCAACAGGATCTGGAATTTCGGTAGAAACAATCGTTAGCGATTCGGATACTGGTAACCCAGAACGCAATCCACGCACGATCAAATCTATCGCATCTGGGAAAAGACGCAGAAATGCCTTATTTCGCTTGTTGATTTTACGTTTAAGAAATTTAATAGGTATCCATATACCTGTAATCAACGCAATTGCCACAGCAAGTGCTGGATTTAGCTTCATGGATAGTATTACCGCAATACCTACAAACCATATAAGCCTATGAAAAATATATTTCTTTGGCGATATATTCTTACCCGCTCGCTCCAATGTTTCACCCAGCCGCTTAAAATCAGGAAGGGGCTTCATCAACCAGTACACCAGACCTTTTGTCTCGTCTGTCTTACGCCTCAGGCTCATATCCTGCCCTGATTTAACAGCAGCCACCTTACGCATTCTGATACGTTCAATGCGCTTAAGATTCTGACGGCGCTTTATAGTCAGCAGAAACCATAGCCCATACCCAAGCCCTGCAATCAGTAACAGGCCAAGTATGATAAGTGCGATTTTCATATCACTCGCCTGATCCTGCGGTCATCGCTTCAAGCAGCGCCTGCTCCAGTCCAAAATACGCTGCCTGATGCGTAAAATTCGGACGAATACCTGTAGAACGAAACTCGCCTATAAGTTTGCCATTCTCATCTTCACCTTTGAATTCAAAGGTAAATAAATCCTGCGTGATGATCACATCACCCTCCATACCAACCACTTCTGTCACATGCGTTACACGGCGACCACCATCACGCATACGTTGCACCTGTACGATCAGGTGGACAGCGCTGGTAATCTGCGTACGCAATGCTTTGGAGGGCAGTGTCGTCGCTGCCATACCGATCAGATTCTCAAGGCGGCTCAGTGCTTCTCTTGGATTATTGGCGTGCAGTGTACCCATCGATCCATCGTGACCGGTGTTCATCGCCTGAAGCAAGTCAAAGGCCTCACCACCGCGTACCTCACCCAGGATAATACGGTCAGGGCGCATACGAAGAGCGTTCTTCACCAAATCACGCATCGTGATTTCGCCATCACCTTCAAGATTTGCATGCCGCGTTTCCAGTGGCACCACATGCGGCTGCTGAAGCTGCAACTCCGCCGCATCCTCGATGGTGACAATACGTTCACCATGGGAAATCATGCGTGAAATCGCATTAAGCATGGTTGTTTTACCGGAACCTGTACCACCGGAAATAATGATATTCAGGCGAATCGCGCCACATATTTTGAGTAATTTACATAGCGGTTCTGAAAGACTCTTCGTATTCAACATACTATCCAGCGTAATCTTTTTCTGAGAAAATTTACGAATGGAAATAGAGGTGCCACGAATAGCGCACGGCATCGCGATCACGTTCACACGTGAACCATCTGGCAAGCGCGCGTCACAAATGGGGCTTGATTCATCGACACGGCGGCCAACGCCGGTTACGATACGGGTGGCAATCGCCATCACATGATCATTATCGCGGAATTTAACATCGGATAATTCGAGCTTACCTTTGCGTTCGATATATACCTGATACGGGCCATTCACCATAATATCGGTTATTAAATCATCGCGAAGAAGCGGTTCCAGCGGCCCAAACCCAAGCATATCATCAACGATCTGGTTTGCCAGTGTCTGCTGCTCAGATTGCGAAAGCACCAATTTTTGCTCAATCACAATCTCACCGATCATTTCTATGATCTGGCGTTTTAGCTCCTCGCGTGGCAACCGTGATGAGGTGGTGATATCAATCTGCTCCATGAGCAGTGCGTAAATTTTTTCTTTGGTTTCTGATAGCTGGTTTGAAACTGCAGCGGTGGGTTTTGCTTCAACACTCGCATCTGTTGGATCTGCAAGCAGATTCTCGCCACTTTTATTTGAGTTAGACGCCGCAGGCTTCTCCTCAGGCGGTTTAGAGTCAGCACGCATGGACTGTGCAGGTTGCACGCTTTCTACTGGCGAAGTATTAGCCTGCGCAGGTGCTGATTCTGTTGTTCCACGACGTCCGAACATGGTTCCTCTGTTTTACCTGATATAACGTCAGGTATTTTTATTTTTTTTGGCCAGAAACCCTGATTTTTTCTCAACTTTACTGGATTCCTGCATTTTTGCTTCGGGTATTATATCTTCCATTAGCTGATATATGGGCTTCACCGCTGCGTGTGATTTATGTTTCACCGCTGCGATCTCGGTACCCACCGGCATGAAAATATCAGGCGTAAACGGAATACTATATGCCACTTTTGCATTGATGCCTTTCTCAAAATCGGCCAGCAATACCTGATTTTTGGATGAGAGCCCGGTACGCATGGCAACTACAACGGGTGGTCGCATCTTCAGTGATTCGCGCATCAAATCCTGAAGGCGCAGCGCATCTCGCAAAGAAAGCAATGTCAGCTCTGTGGCAAGCACCACATGATCCGCTGCCGCAAGACATTTTGTGCTGAACGCATCAAGATACCTTGGCACGTCGAGAATGATATATTCGTATGAATTTTTAAGTTCGCCAAGCAAGGTATTTGAAGCTTGTTCATGTATTTTAATGTGCTCCTGAAGCGATTCTTCCGCGCTTAAGATACTCAGGTATTTGTTTGGTTTTACCATAACGCGCTCCATAAAGAGCGAGTCTATGCGATCTGGCTTTTCCAGTGCCTCACGCAAACCACGGCTTGGCTCCAGATCCAGACACAGCGCAATAGAACCTTCGCGGGAATCCAGATCAATCAGTGCTGTCTTCTTTTTAGTTTGTTCTGCAATAACACCTGCAAGATTGATAGCAAGCGCTGTGGTTCCGACACCACCACGTGTTCCCATAATGGCAATAACTTTGCCAGGCTGCTTTTGGTTTGCTCCTGCCGCTACAGGTACTTCTGTAAGTTTTGCTAGCATTCCAGCAAGCATCGTCTCTGCAAGCGGCTTGAGCAGGTAACTAAAGATACCCAAATCCATCAGCCAGCAATAAAAGCTGTATTCATTCACCGTGCCGGTGACCACCACCTTGGTATTAGGATCACACACTTCTGCCAGAGCATCAAGTTGTGCCGGAGCATCCTTCGCTGACGTTACCTCAACCAGCAACAGGGTAGGTGATACATTAGATTTTAAATATTCCGCTGCATTAAGCACATTGCCCTGATGCACACAGCTATCAGGCCAACCCTGCGCCACCGCAAACTGCTTGAGAATAGCAACATCTTTCTCATCCGACGTAAAGGCTAGAAATGAGACATTTGAACTCATAGAATACCATTATTACTGGCCGGTCGTTGACGCGCCCGCAGATTCGGCACCATCTGTAGATTCGGCAGATGAACTCTGGCTACTGCGATAATTCTGAATCGCTTTTGTTGCGCTGTTTGTATCCGGCCTCTCATTACCACTGCCTTCAACCAAATCATGCGGATCTGCCACCATAAGCCCAAGATTGGTACGGGTCGCACAGCTGATATTGCCGGTATATCTGGCATTTGAATATGATGTAACAGATGCTGAACGCCAATCAGGGCAGCGTGGCGAAACCACAGCCGCATGTGCAATCAATATATTTGCCTCAGAAGGGGACACATCCTCTGCCGCAACATAGGTTATCATCGTCTTTTTTATGCCGGCCTTAGTCAACATTTTGCGTAGCTGTTCATTACGGGAAAGATTCCGTAACTGATTTGGATGAACCTGAATTTCAACAGAATCGATTGCAGACACTGATATTTGTGCAAGTTGCGCATGTATGGCCTTGCGATCTTCAGCGATTGTCTCTGAGGAAGTAAAGTCGACTTTCTGGGTGATAAAGCGGGTTTCCACTTTGTTCTCGATGGGATTTTTTGCGTAATATTCCTTGGGATTATGCCCCTGCATATCCCAATGCGATACGCAACCTGTCAATGCGGTCGCGCTCATAACCAGAAGCATATAATATCCGCTACGCATAACGCACCTATTCCAAAATAAATCCACCTTCACCGCTCAGCTTTGGCATCGGCTCTTCGGTGGTCATGGGTTCTTGTTCATAGAAACTGCCTAAAAGCAACTGTTCGAAGTCAGATGGTGCTTTAAAGCCATCCAACGGGGTCTGAAGCGCATGATTCGACACCGGACGCACAATGTACGGCGTCACTAATATTACCAGCTCTGTCTGATTGTTCTGGAAACCGGAAGAACGGAACAGCGCGCCAAGCACCGGCACATCGCCAAGGCCTGGATATTTATCCACCGTGTTGCTATGATCATTACGCAGCAATCCTGCCAGCGCGAATGTCTGGCCGCTGCCGAGCTCAACTGTGGCCTGTGCACGGCGAGTAAGAATAATAGGGTTGTTGATACCGCTATTGGTCACCGGATTGTCAAAGCTGATGGTACTCACCTCAGGTGCTACATTGATACTGATTTTGTCTTTAGAAAGCACGGTAGGCGTAAAGTTCAGGCTAACACCAAATGGACGATACGACACACTCACCTCACCATCACCCGTACTTACAGTGATCGGGAATTCGCCGCCAGCAAGGAAACTGGCTGGCTTTCCGGACGACGTGGTAAGATTTGGCTCAGCAAGAACGTTTGCTAGACCTTCTTCTTCCAACGCTTCAACAAAACCGCTGATATTCGCACGTCCACGATTTGTCCACGACCCAAAGAGTGCCGTATCTGTGCCTGCACGATTAAGCACACCGCTTGCCAGCGCAATATCCTGCCCCTGAAGCACCTGCAGCGCCATACCACCTGCACCAAACAATGCCTGCATGTTAATACCAAAGCGCTTCACATCCGTACGCGCCATTTCCACAATTTTCACCTGCAGCGTTACCTGATCTGAACCGCCAGTATTTACCATATTGACCATCTTGTCATCCTGGCCAATAAACGCCTCAGCCATGCTGCGAATATTTTCTGATTCGAGCGCAGAGCTTGCATTGCCTTCCATTACCATGCCGCCATCAACGGTATTAAATTCTATGTCCGCATCCGGTGCCACCTGTCTTACCATGCGATTAAGCTTGCTGATATTATGCGTTACTTCAACCGTTGCATCGAGCACCGTTTCATCTGTATCGTTCACCGCATACAGGCTGGTTTCGCCCACTTTTTTCCCACGCACGAAAAGTAATCTGGGTGATACCACCTGAACATCGGCAGTTTCCGGATCCGCCACTACAACTGATACAATCGGCGAATCTAACTTAATCATAGAGCCTTTGCTAAGCTCGACCTTTACAAGCTGGCTTGCTTCCGCAGAAAACGCCCCAAGCAGCCCTGCCAGAATAATCACCACTTTCATAGATGCTTTATGTGCTCTCATACGTTACCGCATCTCTATATTTTCTACTACATCGCCACGAATAACACGGATGCGTGGAGCCATAGTACCACGTTCTTGTGATTGCGTATCTTCCTGTGAACTTGCCCCCACAACAGCGTCAATCATATCAACGGGCTCAGCCCCAGTATTTTGTGCATCTTCCTGTTTTTTTATATCCATTGCAGCACTGCGTAAAACAAGGGAAATTTTTCCGAGCTCTGTCGCCACAGCCACTTTTTCCGCCTGCTCAGGTGATACCTGTACCGTTACGGTCTTGGCCAATATTGCTTTATTCTCCGGATTGTCCAGTTGCTGATCTACTGCAAGCACACGTACATCTTCGATGAATGTTTCACTGACTATCTGCTCATCATTTCCACCGCTTGAATTACTATTGCGCACCTTACGCGTTACAATCATATCCACACGGTCACCGGGAGAGATAAAGCCTGCGTTGCCTGATGTAGGATTGACTGCAACAGAAATAGCCCTGAACCCATTTTCTAATACGGCGGACATAAAGCCGCCCTCTCTTGATGTCATAAGCGCATCCTGAGTGACCAAATCACCCGCGCGCAACTGGCGACGCACCACAGCCCCATTAAAAGCACCAAGCTGCACCGTACCTTCACGAATATGCGCATCTGTTGTGCTGTTTGGTGGCACTTCCGCCCAATCTACATCCTGCGGCACCTGTACAAATGAACCCGCCGATAAATCACGCTTAGCAAGCAAGGCAAAGTTTTTGGCTTCTTCTTTCTCAACAATCGCCACTTCCTGCGTACCGACCACAGCATTATAGACGGAGATCGCACCAAAGGCGACCACCACACCTGCAACAGACAACACAATCAGTTTGGCTTTCGATTCCATGACACTATATCTATATATGCAAAATTCACCCCGATGATAGCGTTTTTATACTTAACAAAGCGTTAAGTATTGTGACAAAAAAACCTCAGTAAGTCAGGTAGTTATTGCGATTAATTGTAAATAAAATTTAACTAAGTTTTGCCTAATATCTTTGGAGATTTTTAAGTGTAAAACCCGTATCGTAAGTTACCAATGAACATGTTACACTGAAACCGAATATTTAATTTAGGATTAACAAGGACGCTATGATCCGCCAATACGAGCTGATCGAAAAAGTTAAATCATACGATCCAGACGCGGATGAAGACCTCATAAACCGCGCCTATGTGTTTGCCATGAAGGCACACGGGGCACAGAAGCGTGCTTCTGGTGACCTCTATTTTTCTCATCCGGTCGAAGTCGCCTATAAACTCACACAGTTTAAGCTGGACACGGCCTCGATTGTTACCGCCCTGCTCCACGATACGGTGGAAGATACTAATGTAACGCTCGAAGAAATCGAGGCTTCATTCGGCAAAGAAATAAGTACCCTCGTAGATGGTGTTACCAAACTTTCCCGTCTTGAAGGAAAATCAGAAAACCTGAAGCAGGCGGAAAATTTTCGTAAGCTGCTGGTAGCGATGTCACAGGATATACGCGTTTTGCTGGTAAAACTCGCTGACCGCCTGCACAATATGGAAACACTCTCCTATATTAAAAACCCTGAAAAACGCCAGCGCATCGCCCGCGAAACGGTTGAAATTTATGCAGCACTGGCTGAGCGCATCGGCATGCGCCATCTTAAGGAAGAACTGCAAGATCTTGCATTTGCTGAGCTGTACCCAGAAGCACGCCAGTCAATTGCTGCGCGTCTGAACTTTCTGCGTGAAGAAGGCCAAGCAGAACTTAATAAGACAGCATCTGTTATCAAACAAAAACTTATTGATGCAGGCCTTGGACATGCGCGTATTGATGGCCGCGAGAAAAAGCCGTTTTCCATCTGGAAAAAAATGGAGAGCAAGAATGTAAGCTTTGAGCAGCTTGCAGATATTGTCGCATTCCGAATTGTGGTGGATGATATAGCGCAGTGCTATCACGCGCTGGGTGTTATCCACGCCGAATGGCACACCATTCCGGGCTATTTCAAAGATTACATCTCAACGCCAAAATCGAATGGGTACCAGTCGCTACACACAGCGATTCTTGGCCCAGGTAAACACCGTATTGAAATACAGATACGCACGCGTGAGATGCATGAAATCGCGGAATATGGCCTTGCCGCGCACTGGGCATACAAACAACATTCACAAACTACTGACGGCAAGCAGTTCCGCTGGATACGCGAACTATTGGAGATTTTAGAAAAATCAGAAAATCCTGAAGAGTTCATGGAAGATACCAAACTGGAAATGTATCAGGATCAGGTATTCTGCTTCACCCCCAAAGGAGATATTTTTGCCTTTCCGCGTGGTGCAACCCCTGTGGATTTTGCCTATGCTGTGCATTCCGGTGTGGGTGATACGTGCGTGGGCGCTAAAATCAATGGACGTATTGTGCCGCTGCGCACGCAGCTCAAGAATGGTGATCAAGTAGAAATTATCACAAGCAAGACGCAAACTCCCTCCCCTAGTTGGGAGCGTTTTGTTGTAACTGGCAAAGCACGCGCGGAAATCCGCAAATTCATCCGCACGCAGCAGCGCAATGAATACATCAACCTTGGCCGTGCCATACTTACCAAAACCTTCAAGCAGGAAGAGGAAGAGTTTAATGAAAAACTACTTGAGCCGCATCTGCCACATTTTGGCAAAAAAGAAGTAGAAGATTTATTGTCTGATGTCGGTGAAGGATTACTTTCCCGCCAGCAGGTGATGGAAGTTTGCATTGGCAAGAAAAAACCAGTAGACGCGCCAAAAGCATCCATGCTTTCAAGCCTGTCTAACCCGTTCCGCAAGAAAAAAAACGGCGGTGCAGCCCCCATGCCCATCAAGGGCCTTATGTCAGGCATGGCACTGCATTTCGGCGGCTGCTGCCATCCCATACCGGGTGACCGTATTGTTGGTATCGTTACCACAGGCAAAGGTATCACCATCCATACCATGGACTGCGAAACGCTGGAAAACTATTCCGATGCGCCAGAACGCTGGATAGACGTGACGTGGGATAAGGACGCCACCGACACACGCCATGTTGGCCGCCTGCGCGCGCATGTAAGCCATGAACCATCGGCACTGGCAACCGTCACCAACATCATCGCCAAAGAAAATGGAAATATCAACAACCTGAAAATCACCAATCGCTCATCCGATTTCTTTGAAATTTTGCTGGATATTGAAGTGTCTGACCTTAAACACTTGAACAACATCATCGCCGGCCTGCGTTCAAAAGAAGTAGTGCAGAGCGTGGAGCGTTATCAGACGTAAAGGTCTCATGGTTTATCTTGCCATTTATAATGCTTATGGCATAGGTTCTACATGAAGATTAATCGTAGAAAATTTGTCCAGTATGGTGCTGGCTGTGTTGCCCTTGCTACTGGCCTCTTATCTTTGCGCTCACTGAATTTACTGCAATCGAAAAAACCTAATCTTATCTTGTTCATCGTTGATGATATGCGTTACGGTATGACAAGCTATGAAGGCCACCCTGTCATTCAGACTCCAAACTTGGATAAACTGGCCGCCGACGGATATCTGTTTAGTAATAGCTTCGTTACAACTCCCATCTGTCCAGTAAGCAGGGCTTCCATCCTGACGGGAAACTATGCATTAAATCATCGCGTGTATCAGTTTAATCAGCCACTTCCCGAGAAATCCCGTACCTTTCTAAAAGCTTTCAAAGATAAAGGTTACAAAATCGGCTATGTGGGTAAATGGGGAGTTGGCAACTGGGATAAGAACTTGTTTGATTTTGATCGTATTGACGATCGCAGATCACTTAAGGCGGGGCTCTTCTGGGTTGTTCAGAAGGGCGTAAAACGTCATCTCACCGATTTGCAAACCAGCAACGCTTTGTCATTCCTAAGGAAAGCAACATCGTCCTCCCCGTTTTTGCTGGTGGTTTCTTATAGTGCCGTACATGGACCTTTTACCCCGCCTAAAAGATTCGCATCACTTTATAAAGATGCAAAGATACCTGTATATGACAAGGGGGATAAAAATTCGCTCAATCAACTGACAAAGCATTCCATCAACCGGCAGAATTACCTTCGATATAGCGAAGACTGGGGAAACTATCTCAAGAGAATCAAAGATTATTACCGGCTTATTGCAGGTGTAGACGAATCTGTTGGCAGTATTATAAAACTGCTTAGAGACAGAAATCTCTACGATAAAACCGGCATGATTTTTACATCTGATAACGGGTTTATGCTGGGAGATCATGGATTATGGGGCAAAGCAGAAATGTATGATGCTTCACTCAGGGTGCCGTTTATAGTGAAACCCCCCAAAGATGTGGGGGCGGAATCAGCTCATATTGATTCTAAAAAGCTTGTACTCAACCTTGACGTGCCTGCCACATTGCTTGGTATGGCAGGTATTACACCCTACAGAATGGATGGCAGAAACGTGCTGACTTCACACAAACCGAGACAAGGCTTTTATTGCGAATTAATAAAAAATCGTCCATACTTACACAATTGCGAAGCCTATCGTGATAACAACTACAAATACATGCGTTATTATAAAAATGATGTATCCTATGAGCAATTATTTGATCTGGTCAATGACCCTGAAGAATTAAACCCACTGGACGTCGAGCAAAACAGAGCAATACTTGAAAAATATCGGCAGATAATGAACGATGAAAAAGTTAGAATTACCACCTCATGAACCACATCTGCATCAGAATTAATATTGATCATATCGCCGGTCTGCGTTCAAAAGAAGTAGTGCAGAGCGTGGAGCGGTATCAGACGTGAGTTCGCATGATTAAAAAAATTTTAAATCTAACAAAATATATTCTGTGCAGTGTGTTGGTAGTTATAGGTGTACTATTAATCGCTATGGAATTTTTTATATGGAGTGCCCTTGATTTTTCACCTTATTACGCTGAAATAGACAGGTGCCTGGATGCTGGACATGTATGGGACGATGCATTGAAACAGTGTAAAAACTCATGATTCGCCTAGGCATTAATATCGACCATGTCGCTACACTGCGTAATGCACGCGGGGGGGAGCATCCCTGCCCTGTGCGGGCGGCGCTGATTGCCATGGAAGCGGGCGCCGATGGCATCACCGCACATTTGCGCGAAGACCGCAGGCATATACGCGACCGTGACATCGAACGACTGAAAAACGAAGTACCGCTGCCGCTCAATATGGAAATGGCAGCAACCGATGAAATGCTCGCCATCGCGCTGAAGATAAAACCTAATGCCGTGTGCATTGTGCCGGAACGCAGGCAAGAAGTTACCACCGAAGGCGGCCTGAATGCATACGCCATGATGAAGCAACTCACCGAATTTACGGCAAAGCTGAATGATGCGGGCATTCGCGTGTCCTTATTCATCGCGCCGGAAAAATTGCAGATTGATGCAGCTAAAACAATCAAGGCAGATATTGTGGAGCTGCATACCGGCCACTATGCGGAACTATTCAAAAAACAGCATATTGACATGGAATCCTATAAACAGGAACTCACCAACCTGTATTGCAGCGCGGATTATGCGCACCAAAATGGCATTGAGGTGCATGCCGGCCATGGGCTTGATTTTGATAATGTTGCACCGATTGCTGCCCTGCCGTACATGCAGGAACTCAATATCGGCCATTTCCTGATGGGGGAAGCAATGTTTGCTGGTTTACACGAAACTGTCAAACGCATGAAATATGTCATGCTGAGCGAGCATAGCGAATCGAAGGATATTTCTGAAGATTCTTCGACTTCGCCGCTAAGTGGCTTCGGTCAGAATGACAGGGGAAGTGTATGATTCTGGGCATAGGCATAGACCTTACGGATATTCGCCGTATTGAGGAAACCCTCCAGAATTCCGGTGAAAAATTCGAGCAGCGTGTATTCACTCAAGCAGAGCGTGAGAAAGCGCACAGCCGCGCAGGAGGCGGTACACAAATGATTGCCGCTACCTATGCAAAACGCTTTGCCGCTAAAGAAGCCTGCATCAAAGCACTAGCCACACGTAACATCACCTGGCTGGATATGGAAATCACCAATAATGAAAACGGCGTGCCAATCCTTACCCTGCATAACGATGCCAAAAAACTTCTTGAACGCATGACGCCCGCAGGGCATACAAGCCATATTTTCCTAACCATGACCGATGCCTACCCCTTCGCACAGGCACAGGTGATTATTACGGCTGAGAAGAATGACTAAGACTGTCCTGATTACCCGCGCCCGTGGGGATGAACAAACCCTGACCGATGCACTGCATGATGTTGGATTGAATGTTATTAATGAGCCACTTACTGAAATTATCCTGCTGCACACCGCGCGCAGTGCGCTGGAATATGCGCTGCATAATGAACCGGATGCCGTACTTATCACCAGCAGGCATGGCGTGCGTGCGCTGGCATCGCTCACCACGCTACGTGACCTGCCGTTACTTTGTGTAGGAGAAGCAACGCTTGAGGCCGCGCTCTCGCTTGGCTTTCACCGCGCGGTGGTCACCGGTGAAACTGCGGATGATATGATTGATTATGTGCGCTCAGCCTATGATGATGATGCAAAATTTATTTACCCCTCTGCCGAACATGTAAATACCGATCTGGTAGAAGCGCTGGCACAATACGGCATGAGTGTTGAGCGTGTGGTAGTGTATGAAGCACAGGCGGTGGCATCATTGTCGGATATATTGCTGGAACATATCAAGCATGGCCAGATAGATGCTATCACATTTCTCTCCCAGCGCGCTGCTACAATATTCACAACACTGTCAGAGCATACGGATATTAAACCCCTGTGCCATGAGATTCATGCCTGCTGCATGAGTGAAAATGTTGCTTCTGGCCTTGAGAAAGCCGTATGGAAGGCAGTACACATTGCTCGCAAGCCAACGCTTGCATCTGTCGCCGAGTGCGTAGATAATGCCCTGCGATGACAGATCACACTAAAGCACCTGAAACTGTAACCACCTCCCGCCGCCTGAAGGCCATACCCAAATTTATTGGCACTATGGCGCTGTTGTTTGTCGCCTGGTTTTTACTGACGCAGGTGGCACCTCGCCTGACCATGGATATGTCTGATGCACCAGAAAATACTGCACCTGTATCTCAGGATATTTTACAGCAAAAAGAAGCAGAGATTGCAGCTCTCGGAAGCCGCATAGACCAGTTGGAAGCAAAGCTGAAAACCTTTGAAGAAGTGATAACCACTTCACACAGCGGCACCAGCACAGCGGATGAGCGCATCACTGCATTGCAGGAAAAAATTTCGCAGCTTGAATCCATCGCGATTAACGCCAGCCAGCAAAATACCGGCGAACTCAAAACAACACTTGCCAACCAGCAACAGGATATCGCCGCCATCAAAACAGACATGGAAAAACTCAAGGCAGAGAACAGCTCGCGCATTGCCGCCATTACCGCTTACACAGGCTTGCAGGATGCCGTGAATAAGGGAGAAACCTTTGCCCATCACCTTACCTTGCTGGAAGAATTGCTAGTCACACGTGCAGACGCCAAAGATATGCTTGCCGCACTTGCACCATATGCACCCAAAGGATTGGTTACACGACAAGAATTGCTTACGTCTTTTGAGAAGGCAGTATCTGCGGCGCTCTCGCCCGATACCAAACCGGATTCTGTACTTTCCAACTTAAAAACACTAGTGAAAGTTCGCAAGGTAGGCACACCCGAAGGCAGTGATGATGAAGCCATCATCGCCCGCGCGGAAACGGCATTACATACAGGAAAAGTTGAAGAGACCATTCAATTACTGCGTGAACTTTCTCCGCAGGCGGCCAGTGCATTTGCTGGCTGGGTACAGTCAGCCGGTCAATTCATCAACGCCCAAAAGGTACTTGAATCGCTTCTGGTGCTGGTGATGCAGCCTGTGGTGACACAAGAAAAACCTCCCCTCGTTTCTGAGCCAGTGCCCCCAGCATCTCCTGCCCCGCTTCCAAAAGAACCCACCATTGATACCACCTCAGAAGAGCAACCCGCAGCACCAGACGTGGCAGGCGAAGAATCTGTCAGCGAAACTGAAGAAACCCCATGATCAACCTGCTGCTGCTCCTTACCGCACTTACCATGTTTGGCATGGTTGCCGCGTGGGTAGCAGAAAATCCTGGCCTTGTTACCATCGTATGGGATAGCTGGCGGATTGATACCAGCTTTGCTTTCCTGATGTTTGCGGTGTGTTTTTCTGCGCTGCTGGTTGCCGTGGTGTTTACGGTTATTCGCACCATCAT
Organism: Alphaproteobacteria bacterium; assembly: GCA_046344715.1. Classification (GTDB taxonomy): domain Bacteria; phylum Pseudomonadota; class Alphaproteobacteria; order Rickettsiales; family SXRF01; genus CAZAQK01. The sequence goes on from JBKDKX010000021.1 coordinate 38,378, forward strand.
AAAAACTCCCGAAGAATGGTCAACCAAACGCCAATTAAAATACCAGCGCAAGGGACTTACTGAGCTTACCTACAGCGTGGCATCGCTTGCGGCATCTGACATTAGCGGTGCGGAGGCTCACACGCGCAAGGCAGAAAAACTGCTCGGCAAGACACCCATCACCCTGCTGCTTTCTGCACAGATTGCCCGCACGCGCGGCGATGATGCAAAAACAAAATTGCTGCTTGAGCAGTTGCTGGAACATAAAGAAACCGAATATCTGGCAGCGAGATCACTGAGCGATGCGGCAACCAAGCAAAATTTACTGCCACAGGCATTAGACCTTGCCAAGCGTGCCCACAGCATAAATCCTAAAGATAGCTCGTCTGTTGCGGCCATTGTTAGCCTGAATATCAAACTTTCGCAGTGGCAGGAAGCACTGCGCGCGATAGACCAGAACGCGCACAAAGGATTGATGCAACGCGCCGACATGCTTCGCCTGCGCGGGATCACACACTTTATGTATGCGCAGTCCCTAATGGAACAAAACCGCGCAGAAGAAGCCTTACGGCAAGCCATAATGGCACGCAAAACACTGGGGCATTTTGTTCCTGCGACAAGCTTGCTTGCAAAGGCATACGCAGCATCGGGGCAATCTGATAAAGCCATTAGAATGCTCTTCAAGTCATGGCAGAAAAACAAGCACCCGCAGCTTGCTGCCATGATTCAGGGACTGGCCGCAAGCAACCACAAAAAATATGCAAAAATCCTAAAAATAGTTGGTACGAATGCTGACGATCTTGCGGCTCTATGGACATGCAGTGCATGTGGACACAGCCAGCCAGAATGGACACTGCACTGCCCTACATGCGATGGGTTTGATACGCTTGGGTGAGTTAACCGTCATTCCGGCGGAAGCCGGAATCCAGCTTACTTAAAAATTAAGACACCCAAAGCCTACTGACTTTTGCCTTTTCTGGATTCCGTGCTCGGCTTTCTACTGAAAGCCTCCACGGAATGACAAACGCTACAACTGCGGCGCATTCGTCGGGTCTGGCAGAATTTCCTGTGCTGAATCTGTCACCGGCACGGATAAATCACCGGCCTCTTTCTTTTCTTTATCAAGATCGGCTGGCATTTCCTTAAATATCGGCTTAGTGCTGGTCAGTCGATTCTCAGGTAATTTGGCAGTATTTTGCGCCAGTGTTGGGAGTGGCTTAGTGGCTACAACCGGCGGCGGCGCAGCGCCCGTGCCCTGATAACCCACCAGACGGGTTTCCCAACCTGGCATAGGCTGGCGGTAACAAACAATATCCTGCATTACCGCATAACAGTACGATGCAGGAATAGCGCGAGCCTGTTTTTTATCCTTTTCAGGATCATAGAACCACCATTCCTTCAGTTTCTTAGTGTTATGGCGCACATTATCGCGCACATTGGTGGCTACACGCTTGGCACTGCTTTTTGCCTGTGGCGGCACGGCATCCCGATAGGTTTTCGGGTCTTTCAGATCTTCGGTTTCAATTTCTTCGATTTCGTCGCCATAAAGCGCATAGGCGGCAGCACCGCCAATGGCAATGTCGGTGGGTGCAAAGCCACAGCCAGTAAGCATCAGAAATGGTAAAACATAGTAAGCGCGCACGGGCTAACCTCATGTGTTAATGCCTGTATAAAAGCAAACTTTATGCCAAAGAGGTTAATATTATTACCACACCCCCTTGCGCGGAGCTTAAGATAACTTTTTCTTCAAAAGCTCATTTACTGCGGCAGGGTTGGCCTTGCCACCGGATGCCTTCAGCGTCTGGCCAACGAAGAATCCAAAGAGCTTATCCTTACCACTGCGATACTCTGCAACCTTGTCGGGATTCGCTGCCATAACCTCATCGATGACTTTCTCGATTGCACCGAGGTCGGTTACCTGTTTCAGACCCTTTTCTTCGACGATTGCGGCAGCATCTTTGCCGGTCTCCACCATGAAATCGAGCACATCTTTGGCAATTTTACCGGAGATGGTATTGTCTTCAATCAGCGCAAGCAGGCCTGAAAATTTTGCCGTATCGATGGGTGAATTTTCAATATCCACGCCGAGTTTATTGAGCCGGCCAAACAGTTCCGCCGTCATCCAGTTGGCGGCTAGTTTTGGGTTATGCTTGGCGGCGAGTTTTTCATAATACTGTGTGTAATTCTGCTCCGCTACGATCACACCTGCATCATATGCCGATAAGCCATACTGGCTCATATAGCGCGATTTTTTCTCATCCGGCAGTTCCGGCAGGGATGCTTTGATGGCATCCACGTACGCTTGCGTGATTTCCAGCGGCAGCAGGTCGGGGTCTGGGAAATAGCGGTAATCCATCGCATCTTCCTTGCTACGCATGGTGCGCGTTTCACCCTTGGTGGAATCAAACAGGCGCGTTTCCTGGTCAATCTTGCCGCCGGATTCTAAAATCTCCACCTGGCGCATTGCTTCAAACTCAATGGCTTTGTGCAGGAAGCGCACAGAATTCACGTTTTTGATTTCGCAGCGCGTGCCGTAAGGTTCTCCGGCTTTGCGCACCGATACGTTAGCATCGCAGCGCAAATTGCCTTTTTCCATATCGCCATCGCATGAGCCAATGTATCGCACAATGGAGCGCAGCTTCTTGATATACGCCGCAGCTTCATCGGCCGAGCGCATGTCCGGCTCCGACACAATTTCCATCAGCGCAACGCCTGCGCGGTTCAAATCAATATATGAATTCTTCGGGTTATATTCGTGCAAGCTCTTACCCGCATCCTGCTCAATGTGAATGCGTGTGACTCCCACTTTTTTCACCGAGCCATCCGGCATATCGAGCAGTATCTCGCCTTTGCCAACGATAGGATCAAGGAACTGGGAAATCTGGTACCCTTGCGGCAGATCAGCGTAAAAATAATTCTTGCGGTCAAACACGCTTTTTAAGTTTATGTGCGCGCCGATGGCAAGGCCTGTGCGCACCGCCTGCTCCACCGCTTTTTCATTAATAACCGGCAGCATCCCCGGCATGCCCGCATCAATGAATGACACATTCATATTTGGCTCTGCGCCATATTCTGTCGATGCACCAGAGAAAAGTTTAGATTTAGTGGTTATCTGCGCGTGCACTTCCAGCCCAATCACCAATTCCCAATCGCCCGTATTGCCTTTTATAATTTGGGTCATAGCCCCTCTCCCCTTGTGGGAGAGGGGTTGGGGAGAGGGGTAAAAATTGCAGCGAAAATAACTTGCAATACACCCTCCATATTTCCTAACACCTCATTATTCCAAAATCGTAACATCCTAAATCCTTGCTCAGCAAAAAATTGATCCCTTTTCTTATCATAATACTGTTGTGCAGCGTGTTGGCCACCGTCTAATTCAATGATGAGTTTCTTATCGAAGCACACAAAATCTGCGATGTATCTTTGCATCGGCACTTGCCGACGGAATTTATATTCAGCAAAACGTTTGGCTCGAAGCTGCCGCCATAATTGCTGCTCAGCATCTGTCATATTGCTGCGAAGTTGTTTGGCATTATCCAACAGAGAAGCCCCCTCTCCCCTACCCTCTCCCACAAGGGGAGAGGGGGAAGTAAGTATGTCTGTGTTGCCTTTGATTATCTGTGTCATGCGGCCTCAGCGAGCTGGGGCTTCGCGTTAAAGCCTATGGCCTGCTCAAGCGCATATGCCGTGTTCAGCACGCATTCCTCATCAAAAGGTTTGCCGATGATCTGCAGGCCAAGCGGCAGGCCATCTTTATTGAGCGCACCCGGAATGGAAATGCCCGGCAGGCCCGCCATTGAGGTTGGCACGGTGAATACGTCATTCAGATACATCTCCACCGGATCGCTAGGTTTATAATCAAACCCGAATGCCGCCGAAGGTGCTGTTGGTGTTAAAATTGCATCCACTTTTTCAAAGGCTTTGCGGAAATCCTCAGCGATCAGCCAGCGCACTTTTTGCGCTTTTTTGTAATACGCATCGTAATATCCGGCGGAGAGCACATACGTGCCAATCATGATACGGCGCTTGACTTCCTTGCCGAAACCTGCCGCGCGCGTGGCTTCATATAAATCATTAAGGCCGCCGCCATCCGGCATCACCCGCAGGCCAAAACGCACACCATCATAGCGCGCAAGGTTGGAGGATGCTTCCGCTGGCGCAATCACATAATACGTTGCCAGCGCATATTTCGTGTGCGGTAGTGTTATATCAATAATTTCCGCGCCCGCTTCCTTCAACAGTTTAATGCCATTATCCCACATGGCGGCGATTTCTGCATTGAGTCCATCAGGGCGATATTCTTTTGGAATGCCGATGCGTTTGCCTTTGATGTTGCCAGTAAGTGCCGCTTCAAAATCCGGCACCGGCATGTTTACTGATGTGGAATCTTTCGCATCATACCCGCACATGACGCGCAGCATAATAGCAGCATCACGCACATTGCGTGTGATTGGCCCCGCCTGATCCAGCGAGCTTGCAAACGCCACCACACCCCAGCGGGAGCAGCGGCCATAAGTCGGTTTGATGCCTACAATACCGCAGAAAGATGCTGGCTGGCGGATAGAACCACCCGTATCAGTGCCGAGTGCAATCGGGCATAAATCCGCCGCAACAGCAGATGCCGAGCCACCGGAAGAACCACCGGGAACCAGCGGCTCGCTGCTTCCTTTTTTCTGCCATGGGCTCCTGACATTACCGTAATATGATGTGATATTTGCCGAACCCATCGCGAATTCATCGAGGTTGAGTTTGCCGAGCATTACGCCACCCTGATTCCAGATATTCTGGGTGATGGTGGATTCATATTGCGGCTTGAAGCCATCCAGAATGTGTGAGGCAGCGGTGGTCAACACATCCTTCGTGCAGAATAAATCTTTAACACCAACAGGAATACCTTCAATCAACCCACCTGCGCCCTTTGCCAGTTTTGCATCAGAGGCCTTTGCCATTTCCATGGCCTTGTCGCGCGTGATGGTGATGAAGGCATTGTAATACGCGTTGGTTTTTTCAATTTCCTTCAAATGCGCATCGGCAAGTTCCACAGCAGAAAACTGCTTGGACTTCAAGCCGTCGCGCATGTCCGCGAGTGTTAATTTATTGAGGGATTTTGTCATATTTTTTTTCTTCTTCCAATTCTTCCATCGAAATCTGCGACAGTGCGCTTTGCAACCGCGCCAGCGTGGTTTCAATATCTTTTATCACCGCGTCGCGCTCGGCGTCCGTCGGTTGTGTGTCGGACTGAACCATCTTCTTGAGACGCTCATTGATGCGCTCTGCCTCACCCGCTACGTAAGATGCTATGAATGCTTTATCGTCCATAAATCTCTTTAGGCCATTGTTTCTGATTGGCTACTTGTGCGAGTAGTCTTGGGGTAATGATAATGTCTGGCATTATTTTAGGTTTGTTATTGGTAGAGTATTTTGTAGTATGTTTTAGTGAATACTTCCAACTATTGAATCCTACAAACGCGGCAAAAAAACATGTTATAGCAGAAGATGTAGCCGCTAATATGAAATACTGATACACGCCAATACTAAGCAAAACGACAACCATTGCAATGACCAAAACCTTAGAAAATGAATTCGATGAGGAAAGCATCTCTTTCGATGTTTTTTTGTATGAAAAAAGTATGCACACTGCCCATAAAAAGAACAACCCTCCGACAACAGGATACCCCATTTTAATAGCAAGAATTCCTGCCAATCCTAATACTATAAGCAAGAAACCGACAAGACCACCCTGCGGTATATCACTAGGTACTTTAAAATGCCTAATCGCATCGAAATAGGCCATATTGACGTTATATTTTTTTTGAAACGCGTCTAGAAACATCATGTTTCTCTGGATATCCTTTCCTAATATTTGCCGAATATCCGTATCCGGCTTTATCCTAGATTTTCTTACCCACATTTCTGACGATAGAAATTCTATTATCTCTTGCTCTGTAGCCATTACTCAATCACCTTTGGCACAGAAAAACAGCCATACTCAGCACCGTGCGCATTTTTAAGCACCGCCTCTTGTTGGTTACCATCCGTCACTTCATCCTTGCGCCATGGTAATGCCATGTTCGCAACCGAGGTCATCTGCGGCACACCGTCGGTCTTCACTTCGGAAAGCTGCTCGATCCAGTTCAATATGCCGGTGATTTCTTTCGCGTAATGCTCTTTCTCGGCATCATCGAGTTTGATGCGGGCGAGCCTTGCAATTTTAGTTACGGTTGCTTTATCAAGAGACATAAAATTCCTTGTATATCGGGGCAGTGCTGGTTTTAATGGCTTTATCGTTCAAAGACAAGTGTTAATGTGTCATCCTGAGTGGAGGCCGCAAGGCCGAAATCGAAGGATCTTTTGATGGTTGCATAAGATTCTTCGACTCGCTACGCTCGCTCAGAATGACAACCTGCAAAACCCCTGCTGAATTCAATGCTGCTCTTGCTCCTCACACGCGCCTGCTGGGGCTTGACGTGGGCGATAAAACCATAGGCCTTGCGCTTTCGGATGCTACGCGTTCCATCGCCTCGCCCTATGAAACCATTCAGCGCAGTAAATTCACCAAGGATACAGCAACACTTTCCTCCATCATCGCCGAACATAAAATCGGCGGTCTGGTCATCGGCTACCCGGTGAATATGGATGGTTCGGAAGGCCCACGCTGCCAGTCCACCCGCACATTTGTTTCTAATTTGCAAAAAACCATTTCGCTTCCCATGCTGCTGTGGGATGAACGCATGAGTACCATGGCCGTGCAGCGCATGATGACCGATGAAGCCGACATGTCACGCGCGCGCCGCGCTGAACTGGTTGATAAGTTAGCCGCAAGCTATATGCTGCAGGGGTTTTTGGATGGCATGAAATGATACTGAAGAGATTTTGCACACCGGTATATATGTACTTTCTCAAGTTGTTGGTGCTATCCCTGCTTAGTGCATTTTGTATTGCAAATATTACAAACACATTGATACCACTGAACACAGGCAGCTGGATCTATATTCCCGGCATTGTCATGATCGCAAGCCTATTTCTGCTGCCGATTGTCGGTTGTATCTTACTAGTGCGTTCTGTGCATATCAGTAAGTATTTCAAAGTTACTGCGATCGTACTGCTCGTGTCATTTTTTGTATTTTATCTCAAGGTATCACCTTATGGAATTTCCCCGCGGTGGCTACGCTTAATTATAGATATGTTATTTGCTTGCAGTTTCTATGCGGTTTACCTCCTGACGCTGAATCACCTACTGCTGAGACTCGTTAGAACACTTGCATTACCCGTGCAAGTCACCTTGTTGGTTGCAGTGTGGGTATTCATGGCAATACTGATTGCATCCGGTGTATTAAGCGCATAATCTGCAACTATGGAAATATTATTCTTATTAGTCGCCTATCTCCTCGGCTCTATCCCTTTCGGGTTATTGCTCGTACGCGCTGCCGGGCTGGGTGATGTGCGCAATATCGGCTCCGGCAATATCGGCGCCACCAACGTCATGCGCACAGGCAAGAAATGGCTGGGTATTGCAACCTTGCTGCTTGATGCAGGCAAAGGATTCCTAGCTATCTGGCTCACACTGGAAACACTTCGTAATGCCCATGTATTTCCCACCTTATTTTTTTCGATTACACTACTGTCTGTTGTATTGGGCCATGTGTTTCCGGTGTGGTTAAAGTTTAAAGGCGGGAAAGGTGTAGCCACAGCATTTGGTGCTATATTTGCCTTCTATTGGCCACTTGGACTAGGCGCATGCATAGTATGGCTTCTTACTCTTGCACTTTCGCGCATTGTTTCAGTTGCATCTATTGCAAGCATGTGGAGCTTGGCATTACTAGCTGTAGCTTTTTCTGTTATAAATCATAACCCCATACCGTTTGACATCGTCATCACATTTGTTTTGCTCGCCCTACTTATCACCTGGACACACCGCGCGAATATTGCACGCCTGCGCGCAGGCACGGAGCCGAAGATTAGAAAGAAGAAATCATGACATTTCCTGCATTCTCCATGCAGCATAAAAGCCTTGCGGGTGAGAAACTCGTAGACGCACTGCGGCTAATACGTACACAAAATGTTGGGCCGGTTACATTCTTCCAGCTTATCCGCCGGTTTGGCACCGCCGCAAACGCACTGAAAGCCTTACCGGAATTATCGCTGCGCGGCGGACGCAGCAACGCGCTGGTTGCGTATGATGCATCAGAAGCAGAAAAGGAAATCGCGCTTGCGGAAAAATTCGGCGCACGATTTATCATGTATGGTGCAGCAGATTATCCGGCGATATTGCATGCTATTCCTGATGCACCGCCCATCATTACTATGTTAGGCCATGCACAACTCTGGAAAAAAGATTGTGTAGGTGTTGTTGGTGCGCGCAATGCCTCGGCCGCCGGTTGCCAGTTTGCCGCAAAACTTGCCAAAGATTTGGGCGATGCTGGCATCACGGTGGTTTCCGGCCTCGCACGCGGTATTGATTCCTTCGCGCATAAAGGCTCTCTTGTTTCTGGCACCGTTGGCGTTATTGCTGGTGGCATAGATAATATTTACCCACCGGAAAATGCACCACTCTATGCACAACTCCGTGAAAGTGGCGCCATCATCAGCGAACAACCGTTTGGCCTTGCTCCCTTTGCCGGAAGTTTTCCGGGGCGCAACCGCATCATCGCCGGTATGAGTTTGGGCAGCGTCATCGTGGAAGCCGCGCCAAAATCTGGCTCGCTCATCACCGCCCGCCTCGCGCTGGAATATAACCGTGAAGTATTTGCCGTGCCCGGCAGCCCGCTGGATCCGCGCAGCAAGGGCGGCAACCAACTGCTCAAGCAAGGTGCCATTATGGTCGAAGCAGCAAGCGACATTCTGCAAGGTATCAGCCATTTGCGGAATGCAGCATTGGGTGAGACACCAAAAACATTATTTGATGGCGTAACACAATCCACACCCACAGATGAATCTGAGTTGCAAACTGCTCGCCGCACTATCCTCGAAAAATTGAGCGTAACGCCTGTTTCCATGGATGAACTAGCCACACAATGCAACCTACCGCCTACCATAATCCTTACGGTGCTTTTAGAGCTGGAACTGGCAGGAAAGCTCCGCCGCAGCGCGGGAGGCAAAGTAGCCACCACATTACAATACGAAAATTCTTAATATAATACAGCATTCAGGCAACAATCGTAAAGATTAAGTTGTAGTTTTACAAAAATTAACTAAGATGGTGCACCTAAATATATATATATATATTCTAGGATTTTAATGGCACATCACACCACCCATAACTTACCACCTCAAAATCCTCAGGATGACGCCGCACAGAAACGTCTTGCAGAAATAAGGCATCACCAGCGAGCGATACGTGCAAAGCGTGTCGCTGTCACAAGAAGCGCAAGTGTGATGCTGGGAGCTGCATTAGCATTAAATGCCTTCAGATCTCCTCCTGATCAACCATCACGGGAATTTGTTCCTCCAAGTGCCGTGCGCGTGACTGAGCCGCCACCTCGGACAAGCCTTTCGGAGTTGCAGGTTTTACCTTTTGTAGACCGCGTTCAAGCAGAAAACAATGAGCGATCCTCGGTGAATATAGCAACAGAAATAGGTACGGTTGTCGATATCAGTGCTGCGGACTTTATAAAGCATCATTTTTCTATATATCAGGATGAAGGTAGTAATGTCATTGTGCTTAGACCTCTCCAACAATCCACAGAGAGCCGCGTTCTATATTATTTAGCACCGGATTTTGATCCACTTCATATACTAAAACATGATGCTTCACCAGAAATAGTCAAGGCTGCGCTCGATCAATGCCGAGAAGATCTTCGATCCGGAGAATCAACTTATCTCGGATCCATTGAGCAAGAACATCTGAGAAAAAGGGAAGTTAAAATTAACCCAGTTTCTTTTATCTCTAACGCGGAACCACTTGAAATCAAGATAGATTCGCAGCAACGCATCTTATTTCGAATCACATTTGATCAACAGCAATTAGCCAAATTGCAGTGGTTAAACCAAGCAATCCGAATTGCAGATAATACCTTGCACGACATCGATGCTGAATTCCGTAATCCTGACCTATTGGCTGATTTTGTAAAAGAGGCAGTTATTGATCCTAAGACCTCGCGTTTTGACCCAGTTGCGAAAAAGGCTCTACGCAATCTTTTTGCATTATCACCCAATGATAGAAAGGCTTTTGCTGAGGCAGTCAGCACTAATAAAACTTCGAAAGCAAAACTGATATTGCTTAATCGACATAATGAACCGCTTCTGCCTGAAGGCATATTTAATGCCTTGTTACAATACCTAAGAGACGCCAAAGACTATGGATTAACACAGCAATCTGCAGCAGATGCTATTGAATATGGCCGCGTGCACTATGCAACATATGATAGCCTGCAAAACACATCATCTTCAGAACAAGATTACGCTTTAAATTTCTTGCACAAAAACCTTACGGAAGAGCAATTCATAAAAATTCAAAATTTGCCGACAGAAGTTGCTTTAGAGCTTAGAATTTTTTTAGGAAACCAAGATTTTTCAATACCCGGTAACACTGTATATTACAATTTTATACACAATCTGGAACAACACATCCTCAAAACCGCCTCCCAAAAAACTGGTGAGGATGCAACAAATAATTTACTCTCAGATCGTGTACTGACCACAATAAAGAAGTATTGGCCAGAAATTTCTAATATAGGATCAGGCAATTGGTTTGATCGTAACAGCAAAGATAGAAATTTACTCAGTATTGTTGGGTTGCTAGAGGCAAGGCAACGCCTTTTAGATATTTTACCAAGAGGTAAAGCCAATCTAACTGACCTAATAAGCCGTATTAATAATCGTGGACAGATGACGTTTGAATTACCATTGCGACAACCTTCAGATGATAAAATGCCAGAGATAGACGATTCATGCCTACGTGATTTATCGTCTGCTCTATGGTCAGCACTCGAAAGCCATAATGCACTTGGTAAAACATATGATGACAATGGTCGCCAGAGACCCTTGCAAGAACGTGTGGCTGATCTTTTTGCATATACCCAAACTGATAAAAATATGGCGGTAGAACACTGCGGTGCACCAGGGCTTATTGCCAATATTCTCTCCAGAGTGGCACCTGTTTCTATACAATTACCAGACCTTACTTCACACACCCCTACGAACAATGCAGGCGGCATCATCTTGAGCAATACAAGAACTATGGGTAATATTACGCTCTCAAACATTGCGATTACAGCCCAAGTAGAAAGAAATAGTATCCCCAGCGCATCAGGCCAGCAACCCAACGTAAGGCGCTAGCGCAATTATGGTGGAAGCGGCTAGCAATATTCTGCAAGTCATCAGCCATTTGCGCGGTGCCGCACTGGTTCTCTCGCTAGGTTCTGTCGACATTCAATAACGTAAAATTAATATAGTCATGGCTTACCTTCTGTAATAGGGAGGTAAGTATGTCATATCAAAAACATTTGCGAGAAGACCAGTGGTTGCGCATTTCGCATGTATTGCCTGGGAAAGCAAGTGATCCCGGTCGCAGTGACTCGGACAATCGGCGGTTTGTTGAAGGCGTAATCTGGGTTGGCCGCAATGGAGGCCGATGGCGCGCATTGCCGCCGCATTATGGCAAATGGCCAACCGTACATAAACGCTTCAAACGCTGGGCGGATAAAGGTATTTGGCAAATGATTTTCAACACGCTGGTAGATGCCGCCGATATGGAGTGGGTGATGATCGATTCTACCATCGTTCGTGCCCATCAGCACGCTGCCGGCGCAAAAGGGGGCAGGAAAATCAGGCGTTAGGCCGTAGTCGCGGTGGGTTCAGTACCAAAATACACGCAGTCTGTGACAGCCTCGGCAATCCCTTACGCTTTATTCTGACCGGCGGTCAGCGGAACGATTGTACGCAAGCACTGCAATTACTTGAAGGCTTGTGCGCAGAGGCGGTGCTGGCCGATAAGGGATATGATGCTGACTATATCGTCGAAGCAGCAGAAAATATGAGAGATATAGCGGTCATTCCACCCAAATCCAACCGCAAAATCCACCGTGAATATGACAAGGAATTATATAAGGAGCGTAACCTTGTTGAAAGGCTTTTTAACAAGCTCAAGCACTTCAGAAGAGTTGCTACACGCTATGATAAAACGGCTTCCGCTTTCCTCGCATTCATTCACGTCGCCAGCATTTGCTTATGGCTAAAATGATTGTCGACAGAACCTAGCCTCAATCAATTCCCTTTAGCCTGACCAGCTAGGGGATATACTTCTTCCATCATGTGCATATTTCTAAGCACGCTGGCCATTGTAGTCAGTGCGTCAATGGGCACACGCTGCATATCCTGTGAATCCCAAATCTTTGTTTCATCCAGTGGGCGCTGCATCAGCGCATTTGCCGCGCGCCGATAAAGAAGCGCCACTTTCTTGAACCATTCCTCTTTAGCTACAGTTATGCCATCTGCCGTTAAATCTTCCAATGCCCTGAATTCATCATCCTGTGATCGACTTGAGCCCACGCCGCGCAACTCTATAAAGTCCTGCGCCAGTTTGGAGGTAATTTTATTATCAACATGTTTATAGACCGATTGCAATAACTTCGGCAGCTCACTCGCTGCTTTACGTACCTTCTCGAATTGCTCAGCAGATAACATCCTCTCGCTGCGCGCAGCCCATGATTGTGCAGGTTTTTCAGTCATAACTTATGCACCACGGCCGCTACCTGTTTCATGCCCACCACCTAAACGAGGGTGCACTTTGGCACCTTTGAAATTTTTAGCATCTAGCTTACCTTTTTCACCAGCAGCCTGCTCTGCTTTCCACTCTTTCAGCACCGCAGGATTTCTGTCGTATTGCGCGAATAAAATTTGCTCGGCACGGTTGGTAGCAAATTGCTCCTCCATGCCGTCTCGACCTATTTCTGTTGGATGTGCTTGCTTAAGACGTGCTATTTCTGCCTGCGCCTGCTGCTTGAGAACCTTCAGTACAGCCTCAGGCAATTCATCCCGTGTGCCTTGTGGATTACCTACTGTTGCCCAGAATTTATCTTCATCAACAATATCTTCTACACGAATAGCCATTTTTTGCTCCCCAATTATATTAATGTTGGACTTTTGCCCGTATATGATTACATTAGCGCCTTAAGAATTTATTACCATTCATTAACCAGCGCAATATATTTTATACAGGTTTCATGCACGTCGTCATTGTCGAATCCCCCGCTAAGGCCAAAACCATCAATAAGTATTTAGGCAAGGATTATCAAGTATTTGCATCCTTTGGCCATGTGCGTGATTTGCCTTCTAAAGATGGGTCCGTCCGCCCTGATGAAGATTTTGCCATGACCTACGAGGTGGATGCAGATGCGAAAAAGAACCTCTCCGCCATCACCAAAGCCGTAAAAGAAGCCGACTCTTTATACCTTGCAAGCGACCCTGACCGTGAAGGGGAAGCCATTTCTTGGCATGTGCTGGAAGCGCTGAAACAATCTAAGGCAATTCATAAAAATCTCTCTGTCCATCGCGTGACGTTTGATGAAATCACCAAAAAAGCAGTAACTGCCGCGTTTGAAAACCCGCGCGATATTGACATGGATCTGGTGAACGCCCAGCAAGCACGCCGTGCTCTCGATTATCTGGTAGGTTTCACCTTATCGCCTGTGCTGTGGCGCAAGCTGCCGGGCAGTAAATCGGCTGGCCGTGTGCAATCCGTTGCGTTGCGCTTGATATGTGAACGCGACGAGGAAATTGAACAGTTCATCAGCCGTGAATACTGGGATATTAAAGCGCAGATGCAAGGCGCGAGTGGCTCTGTTACCGCCCGCCTGATTGAATATAAAAATGAAAAGCTGGAAAAATTCTCCATCACCAATGAAGCGCAGGCAAATGACATTGTAAGTGCGCTGAAGTCCAAGCAATATAGCGTCGGCAAGCTGGAAGAAAAACAGGTGCGCCGTCACCCTGCCCCGCCATTTACGACATCGACATTACAACAGGAAGCAGCACGCAAATGTGGCTTTGGCGCTAAGCGTACCATGCAGGTGGCACAGAAATTATACGAAGCCGGACACATCACCTATATGCGTACCGATGGCGTGACCGTTTCGCAGGATGCTATTACTGCAGCACGCAGCCATATCAGCAGTGCTTATGGGAAACATTATGTGCCCGATAGCCCGCGCGTATATAAATCTAAATCGAAAAACGCACAGGAAGCGCATGAGGCCATCCGCCCCACCGATGTAACGCTCACACCGCAAAAAGCAGATTTTGATGCGGATGCTGCAAGGCTCTATGAACTCATATGGAAACGTATGGTGGCAAGCCAGATGGAATCTGCGCTGTTTGACCAGTTAATCGTTGATATTGTAGCAAGCGATAAGCACGCTGTGCTGCGTGCCAGCGGATCTGTGGTAAAATTTGATGGTTTCCTGACGCTCTATCAGGAAGGCAAAGACGACGAGGAAGAAGAAGGTGAAGCACGCCTGCCTGCTCTGAAGCAAGATGAAAGACTATTGGCAAGTGATATTACACCAGAACAACATTTTACCGAGCCACCACCGCGTTATTCGGAAGCAAGCCTTGTTAAAAAACTGGAAGAACTGGGCATTGGCAGACCTTCTACTTATGCCGCAATTATCTCTGTGTTGCAGGATCGCGGTTATGTGAAGCTGGATAAAAAACGCTTCATCGCTGAATCGCTCGGACGTTTGGTGAATGCGTTTTTAGTGAGCTTCTTTGAGAAGTATGTGGAGTATGGTTTCACGGCAGATTTAGAAGCAAAGCTCGATGATATTTCCGCCGGGGAGCGCAACTGGAAAGAAGTGCTGCGTGAATTCTGGACAGCCTTCATTGCAAAAATCGAAGAAAGCCGCGAACTGAAAATTACCGATGTACTTTCCGCGCTCGACCATTTGCTCTCTGCTTACGCATTCGGTGCTAGCAAAGATGGCAAAGACCCGCGCAAATGCCCTGCCTGCACCTCCGGCCAGCTTGGCATTAAAATTGGCCGCTTCGGCCCATACATCGCATGTTCAGCGTATCCGGAATGCAATTACAAAGCGCAATTCGGTGAAAGCGGTACACCGAACGAAGGCGATGAAACCGGCGGCATGGCGCTTCCTAAAATGTTAGGCAAAAATCCAAGCGGTGACGATATTTCCCTGCGCAAAGGGCCTTATGGCTTTTATGTGCAGATCGGCGAAGAGAAAAAACCCAAACGCGCCAGCCTGCTTAAATCCATGAAGCCGGACGAAGTCACGCTGGAGGTTGCGCTCAATTTGCTGGCACTACCGCGTGAACTGGGTGCGCATCCAGACACAGGAAAACCAATCATTGTAAATAATGGCCGCTTCGGCCCATACCTGCTACATGATGGAAAATTCACCACCCTGCCGCCTTCGGAAGATATGTTGACCATTGGTATCAACCGCGCCGTGGAAGTGATGGCTAATGCACCGAAAAAAGGCGAGCGCGTGGGCGCATCACCGCTGCGCGTGCTGGGTAAACACCCGGATGATAATGCAGATGTGGCGCTCTATAAAGGCCAATACGGACCATATGTGAAGCACGGGAAAGTAAATGCCACGCTGCCTAAAGGAGCATCGCTTGAAAGCTTCACGCTGGAAGAAGCCATTCCCCTGCTGGCCGCACGCGCTGAAAAAAGCGGCGGCAAGAAAAAACCCGCTGCTAAGAAAGCTCCTGCTAAAAAGCCTGCCGCTAAAGCAAAGAAGAAGGCATAACGTACTTGTCGGAAAGCCTTTCCTCTGGCATGATATGGTTACATGCCTAAGAAGCCAGAACGCCCACGCCATAAAGACAAGCACCGCGGCAAACCGAAACACCGGCAGGGCAAGCAGCACGATTCCTCACCGAACCTTCCCGATATATGCGTACTGACTGTGGTTGGCGTATCCAATGACGGCGAACTCATCGCCCAGCCGCTTAAATGGAATCCACGGCATAAACCACCACACATCGTAGTCACTGAATCAGGACGCAACCGCGCGGCGACGATTGGCGATAAAATACTCTCGCGCCTACGCCGTATTAAACCACATCTGTACCATGCGTTAGTAATACGTGTGCTGCCTGCCGAAGAAGCAAAACAGATAGTTGGAGTGTTTATAAAAACAGCCGATGGCGGCATTATTGAACCGGTGTCACGCAAGAACAAAGAAAGTTATATCGTGGCTACTGCCGATACAAACGGCGCAGAGCATGGTGAACTGGTGAGTGGTATTACCATACCCGCCATGCCCTCAATGAGTATGACTTACGCAAAAATTAATGAGCGTTTAGGCCGCATGGATTCGCCACGCGCCGCAAGCCTCATTGCCGCCAGCATGTATAACCTGCCCTCCATATTTCCCAAAGAAGCAGTGGAAGAATCTGAGCTGGCGGAACTGCCAACATTATCTGATGGGCGGGAAGATTTGCGTGAGTTCCCACTCGTTACCATTGACGGCGAAGATGCAAAAGACTTTGACGATGCCGTGTATGCCAAGCCGGAAAAAGATGGGTTTCATCTACTCATTGCGATTGCCGATGTTGCACATTATGTGAAGGAAGACAGCGCACTTGATAGAACTGCATTTGAACGCGGCAACTCGGTGTATTTCCCTGACCGCGTGATTCCAATGCTGCCGGAGCGACTTTCGAATGGCCTGTGTTCGCTGAATCCGAATGAAGACCGCTACTGCCTTGCCGTGCATATATGGATTGATGCACAAGGCAATATGAAGCGTTATAAATTCGTGCGCGGATTGATGAAATCGCGTTATCGGTTTACGTATAACGAATTGCAGGCGGTGCATGACACGGGCAGCGAGCATCCTCTGCGCACCACTATTATTGAACCATTATTTGAGGCCTACAAAGCCCTGGCAACCGAGCGTGACAAGCGCGGCGCGCTGGCACTTTCACTGCCGGAATATAAAATTATTTTCGATGCGGCTGGCAATGTAGAAAATATCGCACCGCGCGTGCAGCTGGAAAGCCACCGCCTGATTGAATCATTCATGATTGCAGCGAACGTGGCAGCAGCGGACTTCCTGCTAAAAAACAAAGCCCCAGGCATTTACCGTGTGCATGAACATCCGGCAGAAGAACGCCTTGATGAGTTGCGCAATTTTCTGAAACTTGCCGGATACTCGCTGCAAAACGGCGCCATCAGTGCCACACATCTAAACCGTGTGCTGAAGGCCAGCGCCAATGATCCTGGTGCATTCATGATTCACACCGCCGTGCTGCGCTCGCAGATGCAGGCTTACTACAGCCATGAGTGCCTTGGGCATTTTGGTCTGGCGTTGCAGAAATACTGCCACTTCACCTCACCCATTCGGCGCTATTCAGATTTAATTGTACATCGCTCACTTATCAACGTCATAAGTGGTGAAAAGAAAAAGCATACGGCACATGACCTGCCAACTATTGCCCTCCACATCTCTGAAACTGAACGCAAGGCGATGCAGGCTGAACGTGATGCGTCTGACCGCTACAAAGTGTCCTTCATGAGCAAGCATATCGGCAACACATTTTCCGGCACCATCGTTTCGCTCAATGAATATGGCTTGTTTGTTTCACTGGCGGACTGTGGCGTAACCGGTTTTGTGCCTGTACGTAACCTGCAAGGAGATTTTTTCACTTACGACAAACAACATGCACGCTTCAAAGGCCAGCGTACCAAAATGTTTTTTACCATCGGCCAACCCATCATCATCCGCGTGCAGGAAGCCAATGCCACCACCGGCAGCCTGATATTCATGCCTGAACCTGGTGGAGAGCCAGATAGAAGACCGGCAGACCCGCCGCGCCGCCACAAACACCGGCAAGAAAAACGCCGCGATAACAAGCATCGTCGCAGACGTTAGAACCTATTGCATTCGTTTGTATTTTTCGTATGATAGCAGCATGACCAAAGCACGCATCTATCAACCCGACAAAACGGCGACACAATCCGGCAAGGCTAAAAATAGCTGGTTACTTGAATTCGCCCCAGAAAAGCCATATTTTGTTGATAATTTAATGGGTTGGACGGGAATGAGCGATATGCTGCAGGAAATTCGCTTATTCTTCGCTACAGCTGAGGCAGCGGAAGCCTACGCAAAGCACCATAACATCCCGTATGATCTATATAATCCGAACCCGCGCCGCACCATAAAAAAAGCCTACGCCGATAATTTCCGCTTTGATAAGCGGATGGGTTGAACGTGCTTTTGCTTTCTTCATGGTATTGTCATACTCTAGTCTGGAAATTGTGTTAGAATATAAATGGTTGGAGAGGTTCGCCCATGAAGCGTTTTACCGTGCCTTGTGATTTCAGCGGAACAAAATATCCGTTCCATGTATATGTGGGAGAACCACACCCGACGCGGCATCCGTTGCAGCATCAGGCGTGGTGGTTATCCACGATTCGCGGCGGCACGATTCCGCAAGAAGTGATGGACAGCTTCGAACGCCTACACAAAATTGCTATCGAAAATAATGTGTCGTTCGAGGAATTATGCGTATACGCGCTGGGAACCGCCGCCAACGAAGAAGGCAAGGAAAACCAGATTAAGGCGAGTTAGGGCATTCAATGGCCAAGAACGACAGTGGCAGAGACGGCATACATAACGACTTCGATGGTCGGCCAGGGAACTCTGCCGAAAGTGCGTCATACTCCAGAATTTACGATCCATCAGGTCAGACAGAAACCTCGAACTTACCAGAGCCACAGAATTTTCGTGAGGCTGAAAGGCTGATTGCTTCGATTCGTAGCTATGAACGCGATCGTGGCGAACGCATTCGTGATGCCCGCAGCGATGTGCATTTTTTCCCCAGCGTGGGTAAATTCATTATCCCCAAACAAAATACATGGGCAGCACATGCGGAGCTAATCAAAGACCCAAGTTACGCTATGGAATTCAATCCAGAACGTTATGTGTACTTCGACAAAATCGTTGCTGAGGAATTTGGTAACAAAGCACTCACCGATCCTAATCACCGCGATTATCACAAGCTTGATGGTTTGCGCACCAACCTTGCCGTGCTACGTAATGATATCATCGGCATGTATCTGGATGATGAATCGTTTGACCCAGGCGATGAGAAATGGGTGCCGCATTTTATAACAATCGCCTCTGCACTTGGGCAATCGCTGGCTAATGACACATGGCTTAAACGCCCCTTCACCCAGCATATGAGCGTGGATGTAGCCAACGTAGAAGCCGTTGGCGCGCGCGAAATGTATCAGCATTTGCTGGAATTAAAATCTACACCTGTTTCCATTCGCAGTATGCTCAGCAGTATTAATGTCCCCGACATTGAAAATCGCGCATGGCGACTGATTCCTCTGGAAGAAACACCGTTTAGCGATCAGAATCTGGCAGAGCCTTTGCCCGAAGCACGCCTGTGCCTGACTACTGATGAATTGGCAAAATATTGTGCTGCCAACCACATGTGCGCCGAAGACAAGATTTCCTTGTTTGGCGAAGCGGCACTGACCAATACTGTTAGCATTAATGCCCTCGATCGGCTGGAAGAACCTGCCCGTCTTGAATCACTCGAAGAAGCACGAAAAATACTGCGCTGGCTTAAGAACCTGAGCTTCGGCGATATGGATGTGGAAGAATGGCTTGCACAAGGTACACCAGCGGAACAGGCTTCTAAAGCTGAGGCTGTATCACGCCTTGTAGAAATTTATGAGCTGCAACTAGCCACCACACAAACGCATATTGCGGGTATTGAGAATGAACTTGCCGTGGACGATGCAACGGGTGCCTCCGGCATGATGGCGATTGCACTGGCAGAACATGGATTGCGTGGTTTGCCTTCCAGCCATTCGCGTGTAGAAAAATTTGCCACGCTTGCCCAGAGAATTGATGAACATTGGCGGGATTTTGAAGGACAGTCTGCTCACCGCCTGCTCGATATTGTCGAAGATGGCCTTGAACATATGGACGCAAGAATAGCAGGCAGACAGAATGCGGCCGATCGCTTACTTGAAATCAGCACACAGATTCAGCATACAGCACATCGCCTGCGCTCAGTTGATACGCTGGAGCCCCCTGCCCGCGAAGAATCCATTGAGCTGGCGCGTGAGATATTGCGCTGGTTCAAAAACCTGAAGTTCAGCGATAAACCAGTGGAAGAAATGCTCTCCAACACAAATCCGGAAGAACGCGTATTTGTTACGCGTAAAATGGCGGAAATGGTGGATATGTACAACAACCTGTTGCAAGAAGCGGCCAATAATAATCCAGAGATTCTACAAGATCCGCGCATCAAAGAAGCCAACGATGCTGTGGGTGGATTCGCCCACGCTATAAAACTCATGGCATCAAAAGAAATTCCAAGCAGTATCGCTGCCGCTCAGCAAATTTCCGCCGATGTCACACAAATGCCAGAAGAATGGAAACAGCTGCATGACCGCGCGGTAAACCGCCTTGTTGCCAGCATGGAAGGCGGCTTGCAGAAAGCCGTGGATGAATTGGGCACGGCGCAACAGGAAGCGCAGGATAAAGATGAAGAGCTAGCACAGCAAATTGTGGAATCATCACTAATTAGCGGCCATAACCGCAAAAAACGCCGCCGCAAACGCCGCAGCGCGCAAACCACCGGCGGCCTCACCAAAGCCGCCAAGCGCCGCAACGCGAATGACTTAAACGGTGACGGTGTAGCCGATAGGTTGCAAGGCCTAAATCTACGCGGTGAAGATATGATTGCCATACGTCAGCTAGGCGGCAGCCTGCGAGATATGAATGCAGAGGCTGTATCCTTAAAACCAGTTATAACCGAAGTCAGCCTGACAGCCCCACTTGCGCCGGACGACCGCAATTTTGTCACCCGCGAAAAAGAAGACCAACAGCGCGGCACGCGTGGCAATAACCAACGGCCAAGGAATTAATCTAACGAACAAGCAACTCGTCATTGCGAGGAGCGCAAGTATTGCAGGCGATAAACTGGATTGCTTCGCTTATGCTCGCAATGACAGGTATTATACGCTCATATCCTCATAGAGTTTCTGATCAAACGTGCCTTCGGATTTATCCACGATGACAGTGATTACAGAATCACCCGTGATATTTACGGTGGTACGCAGCATATCCAAAATACGGTCAACACCGGCAATCAGCGCAATGCCTTCTAGCGGCAAGCCAACGGATGTCAGCACCATACCCATCATAATAAGCGATCCGCCAGGAATACCGGCAGCACCGATAGAGCCAAGCGTTGCGGTCAGAATCAGCACGAAATACTGATGCGTATCGAGCGGAATTTGATAAAGCTGCGAGAAGAACAATGCGCAGATACCCAGATAAATTGCAGTGCCATCCATGTTGATAGAAGCACCGAGGGGCAACACAAATGATGTGTTGCTTTTAGATACGCCAATCTTTTCGTTAACTACGCGCATAGCTGTGGAAAGAGTTGCCTTGCTGGAACTAGTGGAGAATGCCAGTGCTTGCGGCTCGATCATCTTTTTATAAAATGGCATAGGCGACATGCGGCAGAACACCAGAATCATTACGCCAAACAACATATATTGAGTTAGCAATGCGCCAAATACAACCAACACAAGTTTAATAAGAAGCATGATAATGCCAACGCCTTGTGTACCCACTACCCATGCGATGAGCGCAAACACACCATAAGGAGAAAATTTTACAATCATTTCAATCAGCTTGAACATTGCAAATGCCGCTGCATGGCATACCTCAGTGAGCTTTTGAGTCTGCGCGCGGGTTTTATTAAGCGTAATACCAAAGAAAATGGCAAAGAGCACCACTTGCAATACATGATCATCCGCCATTGCTTTCACAATGTTGGTCGGCACAATATCTACCAGCATTTTGATAATGCTTACTTCAGCCGGAGGTTTTGCAGCCGTAATCGCAGCTCCTGTGGTAGCCTGAAGTTCTTCCACGCTAAGGCCAATACCAGGCTGGAACACTTGTGCAAACGTGATACCAATCACTACGGCAAATGCACCAGTCATAAGATACGCAGCAACGGATTTAACCCCTACGCGCTTGAACGATGTATCATCGGTCATGTTAGTGATGCCGTATACCAGCGCAAAGAAAATAAGCGGTATCACAACCATTTTGATAAGGTTGATGAACACCGTACCAATAGGCTTGATATAGTTGGTGAGAATAGCCTTGCCATCCTCGCCAATAAAATTATCAGGCCCCATCGGACCAACAATTAAACCAAACACAATACCCAGTAACAAACCAAGTATTACACGAAACCATAATTTCCCAAGAAGCGACTTAAATGTTGCGGTCATTATCCCTCTTATATTTTTGCTAGGGTTTGGATTTATAACAATAGAACATGCTTAGTCAATTAAGCCTTTTTCCTTAAAATATTTAATGGCTCCGGGATGCATGGGAGCAAGACGGCCTTCCGTCACCATATGGCTTGCATCCAGCGTTGAAAATACAGGATGCAGCGTTTTGAAATTGTCCAGATTATCAAATACTGCCTTTACCATCTGGTAGACCACATCGTCTTCTATGTCCTTGGAAGTAACTAATACAGCCTTCACACCAAATGTACGAACATCGACAGCGTTTCCTTTATACATGTTGGCAGGAATAATTGCGCGGGCATAGAATGGATTTTCTGCAATCATCGCATCAATCACCGGCCCAGTGACGTCAACAATTTTAGTGTCACATGCAGAGGTCACCTGCTGCACGGCACCGTTCGGATGTCCACCTGCATATACCATCGCATCAATTGTTCCATTACATAGTGCTTCCGCCTGATCATTTGATTTGAGATCCACTACGCCGGAAAATGTTTTATTGCTCCAGCCTTTACGATTCATCAGCTCTTCAATGGTCGCCCGCATCCCAGAACCAGGTGCACCAAGATCTACACGCTTACCCTTTAGATCATCAAAATCCTTAATCTTTGCATCCCTGCGGGTAATAACGGTGAACGGTTCAGAATGGAGAGCAAAAAGCATGCGCAAATCT
>JBKDKX010000022.1:0-37577 GCA_046344715.1 Alphaproteobacteria bacterium
GCGGAATATCTCATCCCTCTCAGCGCGGGAAAGGTGAACATATTGTTTTTCCATAGCAACACCTGCTTATCACAAGTGTTGCACTTCGTTTTAGAGCCAAGGTATTTCTTATTAATTCCTGTAAAATCATGCCTTATTCAAGCTTTTTGGGCATTACATGCAGGAAAATGATTTTTTAGAGAAAGTTGCCACACGCACAAGTGCAGTTAATGCACGACTGATCACTGATGCGTTGAAAAATGCTGGCCTATTAGACCAACTAGAATTCATGAAGGACGGCCAGAGTGCTTCTGTCTTCAATATTAAAGATAGCGGACTGGTACTGAAAATATTCGACAGACGTATCCGTAAAAACCCGCGTATTTTTACCAGCAAATACCATTTGCATGATTATTATCGTTCTATCCTGAAAGATGAATCTACCAAGGATGAGAAAGGCAACCCAACGGAAGTGGTGGTTGAAATTGAACCGAAGCTTACTGATGTGGGTGTCACTAAACTGCATCAAGAGATGCTACGTTATAAATTATGGACAGATGAAGGCATTGAATTCTGGGATACGTTGCCACCGCCGAGTAACCTGAAAGAAATCAAGAATGTTCTTATAGACCATCGCGGTGTGCCATATCAAATTGATGAAGATGCGGCAAAATTTATAGATGATAAATACAATGAGTATCCGGCAGATGGAAATGGCAGGCGCACCGATGAGCAATATCGCGCATGGCGTGCAAACCAGTTAGATGAAAATGGGCGGTTAGATTCAATCTCATCTGATAAATTCATGGAGATTAAAGAATCGTGCAGCAAAGCTGATTGGCCGGTAGATCAACACCCAATTTTTGACCCGCAAATTAATTTTGAAACGCTCAAGAAATTCTCGGATGCAATCACAGCGATCGATAGTGCAAGATTGCGCAGGCGGTGGTCGGAAACGACAAAGCGGGCAACTGGTGATGATGTAACGCCACCGCTTTAAGCAGCATCCGCCATTTCTTTGACTTCCGGCCTAATACCCAGCCGCTCAAACACCCACACTAAAGCTCGCGTCAGCTCCGTCATCATCTCGTAGGTATGTGGCGGGGTGGGGGTGATGCGCAGGCGTTCGGTGCCGCGTGGCACGGTTGGGAAATTTATTGGCTGCACATAAATATCAAACTGTGAAAGCAGCATGTCTGATGCTTGTTTGCACAATACAGGGTCACCCACCAGCACAGGCAGAATGTGGCTTTGCGTTAGCATAACCGGTACACCAGCCTTTTCCATCATGCCGCGCAGGAGTTTTACATTATGTTGCTGGCGCTGGCGTTCATCATCACTTTCCATGAGGTGGCGGATACTGGCGCGCGCACCGGCAGCAAGGGCAGGCGGCATGGCGGTGGTAAAAATAAATCCAGGTGCATAAGATCGGATCATATCCACAAATGCTTGTGAGCCGCTGATATAACCGCCCATGATGCCATAGGCTTTGCCCAGAGTGCCTTGGATAATGGTGACTCTGTCCATCAAGTCTTCGCGTTCGGCAACGCCGGCTCCGCGCTTGCCATACATGCCCACGGCATGCACTTCATCAAGGTAGGTGATGGCGTTATATTTATCGGCTAGGTCGCAGATTTCTTTGATGGGAGAAATATCGCCATCCATCGAGTAGACGGATTCAAAAGCGATGACCTTAGGACGTGAAGGATCAGCCTGTTTCAGCAGTGATTCCAGATGCTCCACATCATTATGGCGGAAAATATGGCGCTCTGCCTTGCTCATGCGGATGCCATGAATCATAGATGCATGGTTGAATTCATCGGAGTATACAATGCAGCCTTTCAGCATACTGCACAGCGTGGAGAGTGTTGCCTCATTGGCGATGTAGCCAGAGGTGAATACCAGCGCAGCTTCTTTATTGTGCAATTCTGAAAGGGTTTCCTCCAGCAGCACGATGGCATGGTGCGTGCCAGAGATATTGCGCGTGCCGCCCGCGCCGGATCCCAGCCTGCCGATGGCTTCTGCCATGGCGGTGATAACTTTAGGGTGTTGTCCCATGCCGAGATAATCATTGCTGCACCACACGGTGACATTGCGGCCGGTGCGGTGGCTTTTGGCGAGTGGGAACGAGCCAGCCTTGCGCTCGAGGTCATTAAATACGCGGTAACGGCCTTCATCTTTGAGGCGGTTGATACTTTGTTCAAATATACGTTCGTAGTTAATCATTTATGTTTTATTCCGTATAACAACACCACCGACACCGCAAACAGCAGCAAGGCCGTCATCTGGTGCATAAGCGCGAGTGGCAGGGGAACATGGTGAAGCAGCGTAAGAACACCCAGTGCGAACTGAGCGAATAACACAAGCGTAACTCCTATGCATTCCTTGCCAAGCCCCTTGTTTTTAACATAATTTTTATTGTAAAACCACCACAATAAAAACCCCACAGCTAGCAAAATCGCTACTTTTCTGTGCAGGAACTGTATTAAGCCAATATTTTCAATATGGTATTGACCTGTATCAAGCGCGCCATCTGGCAGGAACTGCCCATTCATATCCGGCCATGTGTTATAAACAAGGCCACCGTGAAGGCCAGCCAGCAACGCGCCGAGGATAATTTGCATGCAGAGGAGCGTGAACCAACACACAAATATTCCCTCTCCCGCAGGGGGAGGGTTAGGGAGGGGGCTTATTTGCTCGGACTGAGCGTTTAACGCCCCCCTCCCAGCCTCCCCCCTGCGGGGGGAGGAGTTTTTAATAACGTCCAGAATTGCCCACAATATCAGCGCAAATATCAGGAAGGCGAGCGATAGATGCATCGCCAATTTGATATGGCTGACGTAAGGATTATCAACTAGGCCACTGGCCACCATCACCCAGCCCATCAGTCCTTGCAATCCGCCCAGTGCAAAAATGCCGGTAAGCCGCGAGAAAAAGCTTTTGCTGATGCTGCGTGTGGCGGCAAAAAAGAGCAGGGGAAACAGAAAAACAATGCCGATGATGCGGCCAAGCACGCGGTGCCAGTATTCCGGCCAAAAGATGGTTTTGAACTCATCCAACGTCATGCCTTTGTTGATCTTTTCATATTGTGGGCTGGCACGGTAGGCGTCGAATTCTTCCTGCCACTCGTCAATGTTCAAGGGCGGAATGGTGCCGTGAATAGGATTCCATTCAGTGATAGATAATCCTGAGCCAGAAAGCCGCGTATATCCGCCAACCAGCACCATGCCTGCAACCAGCGCGAGGCACAGGCAAAGCCAGAGGGTTATGGCGTGGTGATTTTTGGTTATGAGTTGCATATTCGTGTTGTCGTCATTGGAGCGTAGCGAAGCAATCCAGTCTGGATTGCCACGGCGGCCTGTGGCCTCCTCGCAATGACGGAAAATTTCGCTGGTATGGTCATATAACAATGGTATGAATTTACAATGCAAAACTCTCCAAAATCTCTCTCTCGCTGGTGGCTGCTCATCGGCTGCTGGTCGGTTGCGCTGGCTGGCCTGTTTTCCATTGTGCTGGTGGTGGCGCGCGCGCCACAGCTTAAGGAAATGCCATTATTCACCCGCCTATTTCATGAGGCACTGGTGGTACATGTGGATTTATCGGTGCTGGTATGGTTCATGGCGATTGCCTGTTTGCTGTGGAGCATAATGGTCGCCAAATCGCGTTCCTTCATTCCGTATCTGGAGGAGGCCGCACTTATCAGCACGGCGCTCGGCACAGCAGCCATTACGCTTTCTCCGCTAGACCCCAAGGGCGAGGCGATGATGAGCAATTATATTCCCGTCATTTATAGCCCTGTATTTTTTCTTGGGCTGGCACTGCTTTTCTGCGGCGCAGGTTTGATGTTGTTGCGACTGTTTACTGCTAAGGCGAGCGAAAGCATCTTTAATAAGGAACAGCGGTTTGGTTTGCAGGTGGCGGGTGTTGTTACCTTTATTTCGCTCTGCGCCTTCATCTGGTCATACGCGATGATGCCTAAAGTAATTGATGGCACACAATATTATGAAATCTTGTTCTGGGGCGGTGGTCATATATTGCAATTCACCCATACGCAGATTCTCATGATTTGCTGGTGGTTGATGATCGTTGCACTGGTACCAACCTTTACACTGCATAAAAGAATTGCCTACGTGTTGCTTTCTGTGGCGCTGGCTGCAGCTCTGGTCAGTCCGCTTGGGTATGTTGGTGGCGATGTTTCTTCCATGCAGCACCGGCAGTTTTTTACTAATTTAATGATTGGGCTAAATGGACACGCTTCGGCAATATTTATGTTGCTGCTGCTGGTGCCACTGTGGCGTGCGCGCAGTGAGCGCAAAGGTGCAAACCGTGCTCTGTGGTCATGTCTTGTGACTTCTATATTTTTATATGCCTATGGCGGGGTGCTGGGGTTGATGATTCAGGGGCAGAATGTGGTTATCCCCGCGCATTATCATGGATCGATTGTAGGTATCACACTGGCTTTCATGGGGGTTGCGTATTTGATGTTTCCTAAGCTGGGATACCGGAATGTAGCAGGCTGGCGGCTCGCTTACTGGCAGCCAATTGTGTATGCAGTGGGGCAGGTGATGCATATTTCTGGCCTTGCGTGGTCGGGTGGGTATGGCGTGTTGCGCAAAACCCCTGGCGGCATCGAACACATGGAGCTGCCGGTTAAAATCGCCATGGGCTTTATGGGTGGTGGCGGGTTGATTGCGATTTTTGGTGGATTAATGTTCGTGATTGTGGCGGCAAAGGCGGTGTTTGGAAAACAGCACTAACGAACCTGTGCTTCGCCTAGTTTGGCGGCGCGGGTTGACACATATTCCTGCCAGTTTTTACCGTCACCACTGCGGCTTTCTTCGTGATGCACCACTTCAAGGCCGCTGGCCTTCATTTCCTGCACCATGTGATGCGCTGTGCTTTTCGCACTGATTTCATAGTTGTTGAATTGGCCATCTGTCCAGATTCGAGAGGCTTTGTAGCTGCTGGCCACGCTGGTAGCCAGAGCTGTAGCTCCAACTGCGAGCAATGCGATAGGCACAGCCATAGGAATAACCAGTGCCGTACCTGTACCGGCAATTGCGGTGATAAGTGTGCTAATGCCAATAGCCAACATGGGGCCTGCAATAAAACGCGATGCTTCTGCAATGCTGGAAAGCCGCGCATGACGCGCGAACTTCTCTTGCTGCATTTCCTTGAAATGGGCGATCTTTGGATCGTCGCAAATCTCGTCCGTTTTCAGGGCAGGGGTGTTGTTTGGTAATTCGACCATAGTCTTAATGTACACTAGAATCAGCGGCTTAGGCAACACAGCAAGTATGACGTTTTTGTGAAGGCTTGGATTGTTGTGTCAGATTCTGATTTTTTCAGATAATTCAACAACTTTGCCGATGATTACAAGGGTGGGGGGCTCAAGCCCCGCATTTGCTACATCTGCTGCCAGTTGTTCAAGCGTACTTAAAATCAGCTTTTCCTTGGGGTTGGTGCCATTTTCAATAGCGGCGGCGGGGAAATCAGCCGGCAAGCCATGTGCAATGAGTTTTTCACAAATCAGGGCGAGATTGGCCAGTCCCATATACACCACCAGTGTAGTTTCTGGGTCGGCGAGGCTTTGCCAATCCAGTTCCAGTTCCTGTTCGGCATCTTCCTTGGTCATGCGGTGGCCGGTGAAGAAACGCACACCAGTAGCAAGTCCACGATGCGTAAGGGGGATATTCGCAATAGCGCCGCAACCCTGTGCCGAGGTAATGCCCGGAATGACTTCAAATGCAAGGCCTTCTTGCCTGAGCACAATAATTTCCTCGCCGCCACGGCCAAATAGCATAGGGTCACCGCCTTTCAGGCGCAGCACATGCTTTCCTTCCTGCGCAAGTTTAACAAGAAGTGAATTAATTTCGTCTTGCGTCATGGCTTTTTGTTTACAGGATTTTCCGGCAAAGATTTTTTCCACGTGTTCAGGAATCAGTGCCATGATTTCATCAGAAACCAGACGGTCATAAACAACCACGTGCACTGCCTTAAAAGCGTTAAGAGCCTTTATGGTCAGCAGTTCAGGATCTCCTGGACCTGCGCCGGTTATATACACTTTACCTTTCATATTGCTCCGTATACTGCGCTGATTCCGAAGAACATTACTAATTTGTAACCCTTGCGTCATCTCTTGAGTGTTGCAAACTGCCGTTCTTTATGAAATACATATCGCATTGCAGTAACACGTTTTTTAACCCGAGGATAGATTATGAATATCAAGAATATATCTGTTGTAGCACTTTCTGTTGTTATGCTCACCGCGTGTTCCCAGCCAATGGGGCAGGCCGGTGGCGGTGTCACCCAAGGTGGCAGCAGCATTAATAAGCAGGATATCGGTACCCTCGCTGGTGCTATTGGTGGTGGTATCATCGGTAGCAACGTAGGTGGCGGTAAAGGCAAAATCGCGGGTACCATTGCCGGTACACTCCTTGGCGGTATGCTCGGCAGCTCTATTGGTGCTTCGCTCGATAAGGCAGATATGGCAATGTATAACAGCACGTCACAACGCGCGCTGGAAAACGCTCAGCCAGGTCAGAGCATGCCTTGGAAGAACCCGCAGACTGGTAACTATGGTTCTGTAACGCCATCAGGCTATTACCAGAATTCACAAGGCCAGTATTGCCGTGAGTACAGCCAGACCATCACCGTGGGTGGCAAAACCGAAAAAGGTTATGGTACCGCCTGCCGTCAGCCAGATGGTTCTTGGCAGATTGTTCAATAATATAGCTTAACTTTCGATGACCGTTGAATCCGAAAATGAGCCGAGCGTGCCGAAAGGCACGCTTATGGCTGGTAAACGTGGACTTATCATGGGCGTTGCCAATGATAAGTCTTTGGCATGGGGCATAAGTAAATATTTACACGCGCAAGGCGCACAGCTTGCATTCACCTATCAGGGCGAAGCGCTGGAGAAGCGTGTGCGTCCACTGGCTACCAGTGTGGGTTCGGATATTATCCTTCCATGCGACGTGACGGATGTTGCCAGCATGGATGCAGTATTTGCCGAACTTGGGAAGCGTTGGGGCAGCATGGATTTTCTGGTTCATGCCATCGCCTATTCTGATAAGAATGAACTTAAAGGAAAATATGTCGATACCTCACTCGACAATTTCCTGATGAGCATGAATATATCTTGTTATTCCTTCACTGCACTTGCTAAACGCGCATCTATGTTGATGCCAAATGGTGGAAGTTTGGTGACGCTTACTTATTATGGTGCAGAGAAAGTCGTGCCGCATTATAACGTCATGGGCGTGGCAAAAGCTGCGCTTGAAACCAGCGTGCAATATCTGGCGGCTGACCTTGGCCCACAAAAAATCCGTGTGAATGCCATTTCTGCAGGGCCGGTGAAAACGTTGGCTGCTTCCGGCATTGGTGATTTCCGTTATATCCTCAAATGGAATGAATATAACTCTCCGCTTGGCCGTAACACCACTATTGAAGATGTTGGCGGTGCTGGCCTGTACCTGCTCTCCGAACTCGGGCAGGGCACAACCGGTGAAGTGCTGCATGTGGATTCCGGTTACCATGTAGTGGGCATGAAGCGCGTGGACGCGCCGGATATCGCAACCGTTTAATGGCTAACTACCACTTTACATCCGATAACACCTCAGGCGCGCATCCTACGGTAATGCAGGCTATTGTGGATGCCAATAAAGGCACACGCAAGAGTTACGGAGCTGATGATACCACAAAGGCCATAGAAGCAAAATTTTCTGAACTTTTTGAGCATAAGGTGCGCGCTTTCCTTGTGGCAACAGGTACGGCGGCAAATGCACTTGCTATTGCTCAGCTCGTAAAGCCTTGGGGCAGTGTGTTGTGCCACAAAACCGCACATATCATGGAAGATGAATGCGGCGCACCGGAATTTTTTAGCGCAGGTGCAAAACTAATCACGATTGAAGGTGAAAACGGCAAATTCTCTGCCGACACATTGCATAAAAAATTAAATGGCGCAGAACACGGCGCACCGCATGTTTCGCCCATACAGGCTATTTCCATCAGTCAGGCAACAGAATACGGCACGGCTTATAGCCTCGATGAATTGCGCGCGCTTACAAAAATAGCAAAGCAATTTAATTTACCTGTGCATATGGATGGCGCGCGTTTTTCGAATGTGCTTGCGCGTACAAACAGCAGCGCGGCGGAGATGACATGGAAATCAGGTATCGACGTGCTTTCCTTCGGCATGACCAAAAATGGTGCGCTAGCCGCCGAAGCAGTGATTTTCTTTAATCCAGAGCAGGCGGAAGATTTTGAATATCGCCGCAAGCGCAGCGGGCATTTGCTTTCTAAGCATCGCTTGCTGGTCGCGCAGACTGAGGCGATGCTTACACATAATCTGTGGATGGAAAATGCAAAACATGCCAACGCAATGGCAGATTATCTTGTGGAAAAGGCAAAACTGAAGTTGGCCTATCCTGTGCAGGCGAATGAAGTGTTTTTTTACATGCCTTCTGCACTTGCAGAGAAGCTACACGCGCGTGGCCATGAATTTTATAAATGGGGCGATGAAGATGTTTATCGCTTCGTCTGCAGCTTTGCGACTACCACAGAACAGATAGATGCGCTGGTGAAAGATTTCTAGTCGCTTTTTGGCGCATTTGTTTTACAATACGCCCACACAAAAGATCGGGTGCAATTATGTCCAATACATTTGGCCGTCTGTTCAGATTCACCACATGGGGTGAAAGCCATGGAGAAGCGATAGGTTGCGTGATCGATGGCGTACCTTCGCAGATTCCTTTAAGTGAAAAAGATATCCAGCCATGGTTGGATAAGCGCAAACCCGCGCAATCGCGTCACACCACGCAGCGCAAAGAAACCGACACGGTAAAAATCCTCTCCGGTGTGTTTGAAGGGAAAACTACCGGATCGCCTATCAGCCTCATGATTGAAAATGAGGATTCCAAGTCCAAAGATTATGATGATATCAAAGATAAATTCCGCCCGGGACATGCTGATTATACGTACTTCAAAAAATATGGCATACGTGACTGGCGCGGTAGTGGCCGTGCATCTGCGCGCGAAACCGCCATGCGTGTGGCAGCGGGTGCAATTGCTCGTAAAATCATTGGAAATGTAACGATTCGTGGTGCCATGCTGCAAATGGGTGTGCATATCGTGGATTATGCAAACTGGGATTGGAACGCCATAGAAACTAACCCGTTCTGGTGTCCGGATTCTATCGCCGCTATGCAGTGGGAAAAATATCTAGATGAAGTGCGTAAAGATGGTTCTTCTGTAGGAGCTGTGATTACTGTGGTGGCAGAAAATGTGCCTGTCGGCCTTGGGGAGCCGATATACGGCAAGCTCGATGCAGATATTGCAGCAGCGATGATGAGCATCAATGCAGTCAAAGGTGTAGAAATTGGTGCCGGGTTTGGTGCGGCATCGCTACGTGGTGAAGAAAATGCGGATCGTATGCGGATACATGGTGGCAAGGTGGAATTCTCATCCAATAACGCTGGTGGTATTTTAGGCGGCATTTCCAGTGGTCAGGATATTGTGGTGCGCTTCGCTGTAAAACCCACCAGTTCTATTTTGCATCCGGTGGAAACGGTTGATACTCACGGTAACAACACCACCGTACAAACCAAAGGGCGGCATGATCCTTGCGTCGGCATTCGAGCTGTGCCAGTGGGTGAGGCAATGCTTGCCTGCGTTCTTGCGGATCATATATTATTGCAGAGGTCTAAAAAATAAATGGTTAAGAAACTATTTTTTTCTGTTGTTGTATTGGTGCTTATGTTGAGCGTGATAGCTCTTGTTGTGCCTGCTTTTATTTCTCAGGATACGGTGCGTAACTATGTCCAGCAAGAAGTTAGCAGGGTGCTTGGTCATAAATTTACGGTTAAGGGAAATCTAAAGTTTACCGCCTTCCCATATATCAGTGTGTATATGGATGACGTTGCAATCCATGCCGCCAACATATCAAATCCTTTGCTTACCGCTAAATCTTTCGATGTTGCGGTCAAAACATTTTCTTTGTTGAGGGGAGATATTAAAATTAACAGGCTTATTATTGACGCGCCTGTTATGGTATATTCTATAAATTCTAAGAGAAAATCCAACTGGGATGCAGGTGCAAAACCACTTCCACCAACGCACCCCATATATAGAAAAATTCAGGAAGAAACTGATACTGCAGCGATGGATTTTATAAAAAACCTCTCGCTTGATGACATACGGATTGTTAATGGAGTATTGACCTATAACAACGATTTAACAAAAGAAAAGATGCGCCTGAATGCGATTAATCTGGCTATCGAACTTGAGGGGATGAACGAACCTTTTAAACTGAAGGGCAGTACGGATCTGAACGGAAAAAAGATTGTGTTAGATGGTATTATTGAAACACCACTTAGTTTGTTAAGCACAAAGAAAGCAAGAATTGATATTGCAGCACAAAGTGACCTGATTTCCTTCAATGCTAAGGGAGATTTTGAAAGCTGGAATTTCAAAGGTGCGCTCGATATGCAATCACCAGATGTGTTGCATATTTCAGAATGGCTGACTAATAAGCACGATAATTCAGTACAAAAAATGAAAATTCCGATTGCCCTTAAAACACAGTCGGATTGTAATTTAAACGAATGTTCATTTAATGATTCTGAAGTAGCCGTTGATGATATGAAGGCGACGGGTCGGGTGAAACTGATTTTCTCTGGTGTTCTGCCTTACATTGAACTTCACCTTGATATGCAGGATCTGAATTTAAATAAATTTAGGCAAACGCCCCATCCGGTTACTTCATCTGTTGTATTTGCTAGTGCATATGCTGAACCACCCAGTGGTTGGAGTGATGAAGTCATGGATTTTTCATTCCTGAAAGCGTTTGAGATGTATGCTGATGTAAAGACACAGCAGATTACAGTCGATAACATCACCATAGGAAAATCTCTATTTCGTGCCAGACAGAAGCGCGGAAAATTGAATGTTGATATCATTGATTCTGAATTTTATGGTGGTAAGGCAAATATTTTTGCTGCTGTTGATGTAAGCCGCGATATACCACAAATTGAGAAAAAGTTATCCTTTTCCAAGATTAACATGGAAAAACTTTTGAAAGATGCCGATATTTCGGATCGTTTCTCTGGAGTGTGCGATTTTGATATGAGTATGGTTGCTTCAGGAAATAGCCAGAGATCAATAGTTTCATCAACACATGGTAGTGGAAAAATTAACTGTGCGGATGGATCAATCAAAGGCATCAATATTGCTGAAATGATACGCAATGTGCAATCTGCCTTCAAGCCAGTGGATAAGACGAGTCAGAAAACAGATTTCTCGGAAGCCGGTGGTACATTTAACATTACCAAAGGTGTACTCAGCAATAATGATTTTGCAATGAAATCACCACTTTTCAGAGTGAAGGGTGAAGGTAATGTAAATTTTCCTCTGCGTAGCGTTAAATACCGTCTGTTGCCACAGATTGTTGAAACCATACAAGGTCAGGGTGGCAAAGATAAAGAGGGCTTTGGAGTGCCCGTAATTATTGAGGGAAGCTTTGATAATCTCTCCTATCGCCCTGACCTTGAGGCAACAGTAAAAGAGGCAATAAAAAACCCTGAAAAAGTGAAAGAAACCATTGGCAATATCAAACAGCAGCTGAAAGAAGGCAAGGGTGGGCTGAAGGATTTACTTAAAAAATTCTAAATTGCCTTGGTAAAAAAACAGGTTTTCTCGCCGGTGTGGCAGGCGGCACCTGTTTGTTCTACTGTGAGCAGCAGTGTATCACCGTCGC
The DNA here is from genome assembly GCA_046344715.1 of Alphaproteobacteria bacterium. Classification (GTDB taxonomy): domain Bacteria; phylum Pseudomonadota; class Alphaproteobacteria; order Rickettsiales; family SXRF01; genus CAZAQK01. Next base: position 11,735 of record JBKDKX010000022.1, read on the forward strand.
AATCAATAAATAATTCTTTAAGTTTCTGGGTGTGGCCGGAGGTTTCACCTTTGCGCCACAAGCTTTTACGTGAGCGCGACCAGTAATATACATCTTTTGTGGCCAGTGTTTTCTCGATGGATTCGCGGTTCATCCATGCCATCATCAGCACTTCGCCGGTTTTATGGCACTGGGCAATCGCGGGCACAAGGCCAGCTTCGTTGAAGGTAATTTTTTCTAATAGCTTTTGTATGTTCATGTGGGTGCTCATGCTGCGAGTTTTATATCTATCATAACCGGCACATGGTCGGAAGTGGATTCCCAGTCACGCGTGTCAGGAAATATGGTGAATTGTTTCAGTGCTGGTGCCAAATCCGGCGTTACCCAGATATGGTCAAGTCTGCGTCCACGGTTAGACTTTTTCCAATCGCGGTTGCGGTAACTCCACCAGCTATAAAGCTTTTCTTCCAATGGCACATAATGCCTGCCCACATCGCACCAGTTGTTTGATGCCTGCAGTGCATTCAGCCTATCTACTTCTGCCGCTGTGTGGCTAACCACATTCAGAAGCTGTTTATGCGACCACACATCATTCGGGTGCGGGGCGATATTAAAATCGCCAACAATCACGGCATTTTGCTTTTGCTTTTTGAGAGCTTTTGACCAATCCGTCATATGTTCTACAAACCGCAACTTAAAGCCATAAGCGGGGTTTTGCTCGGGATCTGGTATATCGCCACCTGCTGGTACATAAAAATTATGCAGGGCGGTGCCGTCTGGCAGCGTGGCGCTGATGTGGCGCTTATCATCCGAACCAGCAATTTTCATGCAATCCATCTGTGTCAGGGGGATTTTGGAAAGTATGGCCACGCCGTTATAACTTTTCTGGCCACTGAAAAATATATGAGGAAATCCAAGGGCTTTAATGTCTTGAAGCGGAAACGAAACATCTTCCACTTTGGTTTCCTGCAGACAGATGATGTCTGGATTGTGAATGGAAATCAGTTTTTTGAGCAAAGGAATACGAATACGGACAGAATTGATATTCCAGGTGGCAATGCGGATGTTCATGCGGATAGTACTTTCAAAGACAGGCCGAAATACTATACTGGCTGCATGAGTTTACAAGAACGATATGATATTGTGATTTCTGGCGGTGGCTTTGCGGGTATGAGCCTTGCCATTGCACTTGCTCAGGCAGGGATTAAAACGGCGGTTATTGAGAAAACCACTATCAGTGCCCAGCTGGAGCCAGCGTTTGATGGGCGCGTATGTGCCATTGCGCTGGGTTCAAAATATGTGCTGGATAATATTGGTGTATGGAAAGGTATGCAGCCACATGCTGAGCCGATACGGGATATTCGAGTCTCTGATGGTGATACGTCATGCTTTCTGCATTATGACCACAAAGATGTGGCGGAGCGCACTGGTGGTGAGCCATTTGGGTTTATTGTGGAAAATCGTTACATGCGGCAAGCTCTGGCGGCAAGGGCGCATGAAACGCAAAACCTGACATTACTTGAAAATGATTATGTACAGAGTTTTTCCGCGGACGAGGCGTGTGTTTCATTGCAAACCGCACAAGGCAAATCACTGGAAGTAAAATTGCTTATTGGTGCGGATGGAAAGAATTCTGCTATACGCAAAATGGCTGGCATAAAGGAAGTACATTGGGGCTATAAACAGGTGGCGATTGTGTGCACCATTGCGCATGAAAAGCCGCATAATGGTGTGGCGCAGGAGAGGTTTTTACCCGCAGGGCCTTTTGCCGCACTGCCGATGACAGACAACCGTTCATCATTAGTATGGGTTGAACCAGAAGATAGAGTGGGAATTTACCTCAAACTTTCTGAGGATGAATTTGTGCAGGAAATAGAAGAGCGCATAGGCGGGTATCTTGGAAAAATTCGCTTGGAAGGCAGACGATTTAGCTATCCGCTGTCTCTGATGCATGCGAAAGAATATGTATCTGGCCGCGTTGTACTGATTGGTGATGCGGCGCATGCCATGCATCCGCTTGCGGGGCAGGGGATTAATCTCGGTTTTCGTGATGTGGCGGTGCTGAGCGAGTTGCTGATTAATCAGCATAAAGCAGTAGGCGATCTGGGGGCAGCGGATATACTGCGCCATTATCAGCGGTGGCGGCGGTTTGATAATGTGACCATGCTAGCAGCTACAGATATATTCAACAGGCTGTTTTCTAATAATATAATTTCGCTGAAGCTGGCGCGTGGGTTGGGGCTTTGGGCGGTTAATCAGGTCAGACCCGCAAAACGCTTTTTTATGAGCCATGCCATGGGGCTGGTGGGTGACCTACCCGCCATGATCAAAAACCCCCGAAATAGTTAACTTTGTAAACTATTTGTAGACATATTTTAAGTATTTAATTAACACTATTTATATAATATTAAACATTATGACACTTTTGTGACGGTCAATAATCGTTATCAGGAGCTGCAAATTGTATTATATGGTGAAGATCGAAAAGAATTTTCCAGAATCTGTTAACCAGCAGAAAAATGATCGCGTTGCGCGGGAATCATTACAGGAACTGTTGCGTTTTAATGATGCACTGGATAGTGAAATCAACCGACTGAAACAAAATACTAATAATACCGAAGCCGATGTGCAAATGCTGAAATATATGATAACCAGCAAATCACTCTTTGAAAATGCCATGCAATCCATGCGTACAAAGAATGGCGATCAGGGAAGGTTAGCCTTTATACAGTTTGCCGATAGCGTGCAGGATATGATGGGATATATTCATAAAATGAGGCTACATTAATGGTAACACGAGAGTTCCTTAGTAGTGCGGCAAGCGCATGGAGATCTGCTGGTTGTAATTTTCAACGACCGGAAGTCTATGATGCAGCAGTAACCATCGTGGCACAGACACCAGATATCAAGCAACTCGCCGCGCAGTTAGAACGTGGCGAACAAGGGCGCGGCTAATTTTCTTCCAGCCTACGGGCTTCTTCCACCAGCATAATAGGTATACCATCGCGGATAGGATAGGCCAGCTTTGCAGCATCGCTGATGAGTTCCTGAGCCTGCTGGTCATATTTCAGGGTGGCTTTGGTCAGCGGGCAGACGAGTATTTCCAGTAATTTGGGGTCAATGGCGGCCATAAGGTTCTCTCAATTTAGCCTTCGGGGTTATTGCAGTGCTGATGGGGGCTAGTGCCTCCTGTAATGTATCAAACATTGCAAGGGGAATATCAACGGTAATTTCGCCATCTTCTCTATCAATAGAAGCGAATGCTTGCTGAACCAGACCAGTATCATAACCAACAGCAGAAAGCGTTTCCCGTAGTTTTTGTGTAAGTCGGTCGTGAATATCATCAGGGAAGTGCGGTGCTGTGGTAAATGTGTGGCCAATTTTATGGATAATTTGCTTTTTCCCAGAGAATTCCGTCCATTTAGGTGTAATATCCGGACTCGTCAAGACCAGCACCATTTGCTCGTAAAGTGCTTGTAAATCCCTATCATTGATGTGCTTGGTGAATGTCATGTGATGAATATACAGTTAGTACTTGCAAAGTGAAATAAAAACCATATTATCCGGCTTCTCGTTATTTTACCGTGCCTGAGCGGGCGTAACTCAGCGGTAGAGTGCAACCTTGCCAAGGTTGATGTCGAGGGTTCGATCCCCTTCGCCCGCTCCAGTTTTTCTACCGTGCCTTAGCTTTTGTTTTTTCAGCCTTATTCACGGTTTCCAGTGCTTGTTCGATGGCTGTTGTAAGTTCACCTGCCAGATAGCCGCGTACTGTAGCGGCTTTCTTCCCTATATTTTCTTCCATAAGAAACGCATCAATTTTCTGTTTTAGTTGTCGATCCGCTTTTCCTACTGTGCGTGCTACATGCTTGTCTGCGTTTTCGCCTGGTCTTCGCGAGTCTAGAGGTTGCAGTAAAGATTCTATCACTCTATCACCCAGATAATAATCCAGAATTTCTCTGTGAATGAGTTTGTCGCGCGTATTATCCGTCAGTTTTTTGGCAATATACAGCTGAATTAGTGTGATGGGTTCATCAGGTGCGGATTCTTCTGCGGTTTCTGCTGTTTTTGTAAAATTAGAAAACACAGTGTTTATAGTGCCGCGCAGGGCAGTACGAAGTGTTTTTAGCTCATGTGCGTCTGCCTCTCTTACGGATGCACGCAGTGCCGATACGGCAGAAATTTTATATTTTGCACGTTCAACGCGCTGAGGTAGCAACTTGCCTAAGGTATAATCTGCAATATCAAAAAGTATTTTTGGGGGTATATCGCGCTTTGTAGCGGATATATCATATCGGCTCATATCTTCATGAGGGCTTTCAAGGCTGGTAACTTTTGTATGAGCGGCGGTTTCAATGGCATCGTTGATAAGGCCGGCGATTTCTTCCAGCATTTTCCTGCCAGATTCATCTAAGGCATTATAGCCATTGCAGACTAGGTGGATGCTATCGTCTTTTTTATCGCCGATATACAGGCTTAAGTTCAGGCCAGCAATGGGGTGGGTTTTTATTTTACTCATCCACCGCGCCCCTGTACGGCTTCGCGTCGTGGTATGGTGACATATAACGCATTAGCCAGTTCACCCACATAATACTTTATCTGCGCCTTATTATCCTCGGTGATGGGGGGGATGTATTTGGCCATTGTCTCGCGCAGCCGTGATCTGATTTGAGCATCATCGCTTAAGCCTTTACGTTCGCGGATATTATCTATGGCCGATTCTATTGAGGCATAGGGTTGTAACACGGCGTCGGCAAGTTCTTTGGCAATGGCCGCTACTTGCTGCTTTGCTGCTTCCGGCAGGCTGGGCAGTTTACCAAAGGCATCACCCAGCGCTTTTTCTATGCTATATCGCTGGTTATTGCGATACGTTGTTTCAAGTAGTTCAATGCTTACTTCGATGCCCTTGAGAACGTCTTTCTGTTTGCTCGCGTTTACATGCACTTCATTCACCAGCCGGTCGCAGTGATGCATAAAATCGTCTGCGGGTAATGATTGATCAGTTTTGATGATAAAGTTAAATGCGCCGCTTTCTGTGTCATCGGTAATGCTTATTTTTATGTCTTTCAGTGCAAAATTTGTTACCAGTAACTTGCGTAGCGCATCAGTTATTTCCGCGATTTGCGGAAAATTATTCACATCTTCGTAGAAGCTCAGGCGATATTTGCCATCCGTGGGTGTTTCTTCAATTCTAAAATGCACATCGCCAATGGCATATTCATTTTTATTGTATTTGTTGGGAATTGACCATGTTAGTTGGCGCTCATCCGGACCATCAGGGTCTGGTTGTGGGCTGCGTAACTGAATGTCTCGCAATGTTAAGGCTACCCCTTGCTCAAAGTCTCCAGAGGTGCGGATATTAGTTTCAAGTTCATCTAACCAATTTTTTGCTATATTAAAAAATTCATCGGGCGATGGTTTGGTATCTGTTTCATCCTTATTCCCATTATAGCTAATCTGAAAGCCGGTGCTTTTAGGTGTGTCATGTGATTGATTCGTAGTAAGTAAATCGTAAGACTGATAGCTTTTCAGCAGCAGATGCAGCAGGCTGAGCTTAAATTTATGATAATCACGCGTCGGCAGTGGGCTGTTTCTATCAATATGTAATGTTATGTTTGGTGTTTCATCATCCGGCGCAGATTCCAGAGTGACGGACGTATCATTGATGATATATTGTTTACGTGCTGTGCTCATTGGCTTTGTATTTTTTATTAATGCAGCTTAACAAATATTAGCGCCCAGCGTATGTCCAGCAGAAAAAAAGGGAGGCCGGAGCCTCCCTTTTTCCTGAATTATCAAATGATAATTACTGACCCTGAGCTGGAGCCGGAGCAGCAGCATCAGCAGGAGCTGGTGCAGCAGCATCAATTTCCGTTTTAGCAGCATCAGCAGCTTCAGCAGTTGCCTCTGCGGCATTGTTTAAAGCATCAGAGGTAGCTTGTGCAGCACTGTCAGCCGCATTGCTCACTGCTTCTGCAGAGGTGGCAGCAGCTTCACTTGCAGCATCAGCAGCGTTGCTGAGTGCTTCGTTCATTGGGCTTTCGCTGGTGGTTGCGGTATCGGTTGCAGGCTGTTTTCCAGAGAACATCATGGCAACGATTACAACGGCAACAAGGGTAACTACAACATAAAGAAGGTTCTTATTCATGGGGTTAGGCTCCAAATATAAATTTATAATAACACAATGACTAACTCCTTATAACGCTGTTGGTTTTTATTCCAAGCCTTTTTTACGAACATTACAGAGATTTAACAATAATGCTTGATTACTTGGTAATATACGATATATTGCGGCTTACAAGGTGGGCGAGAGCCCGCCTTTTTATTTACCCTGAATTTTGCTGACAGATTAGAGCTAAGCTTTGGATTTAATTGAAAAAATAACATCAATTATTGAGCCGTCACTGGACGATATGGGCTATGTCATTGTCCAGATCAAGATGGCTGACGGTGATCGCCGCAAGACTTTGGCTATTATGGCCGAGCGCAAAGATGGCGTGGTGATGGGCTTTGATGACTGCACGGAAATAAGCCGAGTGGTGGGGGCGTTGCTTGAGGTGGATGATCCCATCACGGGAGCCTACAACCTTGAGGTGTGCTCGCCCGGTATAGACAGGCCGCTGACCAGACCGGAAGATTACAGCAAGTATGCAGGCTATGAGGCAAAGATTGAAACACAGCTTCCTATAGAAGGACGCAAGCGTTTTCGTGGTGTTCTAAAAGGAATGAACGATAATAAAGTGACAATGAATATGGATGGAAAAGACACGGTGATTTCTTTTTCCAATATCCGGACTGCAAAATTAGTAATGACAGATGCGCTGGTAGCAGAACATCTGAAGAAGCAAAAACAAAAGGTATAAACATCTAAGAGGTATAGTATGAGTGCGACACAAGCTATTTATGGAAGTACGGAACTTTTGCAGATTGCAGATGCCGTTGCCCGTGAAAAAGGTCTTTCCAAGGATTCCGTGATTGAAGCTATGGAGCAGGCCATTCAGGTGGCTGGACGCCGTAAATATGGCCATGAGCACAATATCCGCGCGGAGATTGATAAAAAATCCGGTGAAATAAAGTTGTATCGTGTGCGTACAGTCATTGAAGACCTAAGCGTCATCAATGAAGAGGAAGAAAGCAAGATGGCCTATATCAGCCTTGCCGATGCCAGGAAGATTGATAAAGCGTATGAGCTTGGTGATGAAATCAAAGACATTTTGCCGCCGATTGATTTTGGACGCGTGGCGGCACAGACCGCTAAACAAGTGGTGTTGCAAAAAGTGCGTGATGCTGAGCGTGAAAAACAATTCAATGAATTCAAAGATAAAATTGGTGAAATCATTAGCGGCACAGTTAAACGTGTTGAATACGGCAATGTGATTGTGGATTTCGGCCGTACTGAAGCCATGATTCGTCGTGATGAACTGATTCCAAGGGAAGTATTCCGTACCAGCGATCGCATTCGTGCCTATATTTCTGATGTGCGTCGTGAAAAAAGCGGACCGCAGATTTTCCTTTCCCGTGTGCATCCGCAATTCCTTGCGAAACTCTTTGCACAAGAAGTGCCTGAAATTTATGACGGCATCATTGAAATTAAAGCCGTGGCGCGTGACCCAGGTTCTCGTGCAAAGATCGCTGTTATCTCAAAAGATTCCAGCGTGAACCCTGTGCTTTCCTGCGTGGGTGTGCGCGGTAGCCGTGTACAGGCAGTAGTAAATGAATTACAGGGCGAGAAAATCGACATCGTGGAGTGGGCGGCAGATCCAGCTAACTTTGTGGTGAATGCGCTTTCTTCTGCGGAAGTAACCAAGGTTGTTATTGATGAAACCAAGAACCGCATTGAAATGGTGGTGCCAGATGATCAACTTTCGTTGGCTATTGGTCGCCGTGGCCAGAACGTGCGCCTTGCATCGCAGCTTACCGGTTGGAGCATTGATATTCTGACTGAAGCGGTGGAATCAGAACGCCGTGCCGAAGAATTTAAGAATGTATCTCAGCTCTTTGTGGATGCGCTTAACGTGGAAGAAGTTATTGCCCACCTGCTGGTGAGCGAAGGATTTTCAACCATTGAAGAAGTGGCGTTTATTCCAGTGGAAGACCTTGCAGTTATTGAGGGCTTTGATGAAGGTATTGCGCAGGAATTACATAACCGCGCCCGCACCTACCTTGAATCAAAACAGCAGGAAGGTGAACGTAAACTCAAAGAATTTGGCATGGATGCGTCACTGATGGGTTTTTCTGGCCTCAAGCAGGAATGGCTGGAAAAGCTCGGTCAAAACAAAGTGCTCACGCTCGATGATTTTGCTGACCTGTCTACCGCAGAATTACTTGAATTTGTTCAGGATTCTACGCTTGATGCGGATCAGGCCGGCCAGCTAATTATGGCTGCTCGTGCATCATGGTTTGAAGGTGAAGAAAAGAACTGAAAAATGAGGAATTGGGAATCGGGTAAATATACTCGATTCCCCCTTCCGGGTACATTTTCTAACTGCTATACAATCAAGTACAACTGGATTATACCTACACCCCATGAGCGATACGAACGATAAAATGAAACCAGATCAGCTAAAAATTAACCCTAGCCGTCTTCAACTGACTAAGACGGTTGAAAGTGGGACGGTTAAACAGAACTTCACGCATGGCCGGTCTAAAACGGTTACGGTGGAAGTTCGCAAAACCCGTACCTTTGCAACAGGCACGGGTGGTGGATTGGTTGAGGTAAAAAAATCCGCTTTTGGAAATGCACAAACTCCTGAAGAAATGATGGAAGATGAAGCATTCAAGCATCTTACCCATGAGGAAAAACAGGCGCGTCTCAAGGCACTTAAAATCGCCGAAGAAGAAATGAAAAAAGCTGCCGAACGTGCAGAAAAAGAAAAACTTGAAAATGCTAAAAAGCCATCAAAAATATCCAGCAAGGCTGATGATGATTATGTACCTTCGGCAAATGGCATTGTTACGCGCCCCACACCGCCAAAAGATATTCCGGTTGATGTACCGGTAGAAGCCAAACGTCCGAGTACTGCCGCTCCTGTAAGAACGGCCAAGCAGATTGAAGATGATGAAGCAGAACGCGCGGAAAAAGCAAAACCAGGAAAACTCAAACTAAAGGTTGGCGAGGAACGTCGTTCTTCCGGTAAAATTACTGTCAATCAAGCGCTCTCAAGCCTTGAAGATCAGCGTATCCGGTCTCTGGCATCTATGCGTCGCCAGCGCGAAAAGGCGATGAAAAAAGCACAGGGTTCACAGCAATCCTCTGAAAAAGTGATTCGTGATGTGGTGATTCCTGAAGCTATTACCGTGCAGGAGCTGGCTAATCGCATGGCGGAACGCACGGTCGATGTTATCAAAACACTGATGAAGCTCGGTGTCATGGCGACGGCTACGCAATCTATTGATGCTGACACCGCGGAACTGGTGGTAGGTGAATTCGGCCATAAGTTCAAGCGCGTGACCGAAGGTGACGTTGAAAATGTGCTGCGTAGTGATGAACAGGAAACGGAAGAAAACCTGCTGCCGCGTCCACCGGTTGTTACGGTGATGGGGCATGTCGATCACGGCAAAACCTCGTTGCTTGATGCACTCCGCAAAACCGATGTGGTGTCACGCGAAGCAGGTGGTATTACTCAGCATATTGGCGCTTATCAGGTAGAGCTTGCTGGTGGTAAAAAAGTAAGTTTCCTTGATACGCCAGGCCATGAAGCGTTTACCGCTATGCGTGCCCGCGGTGCGAAGGCAACGGATATTGTTATTCTAGTTGTCGCTGCGGATGATGGTGTGATGGAACAGACAAAAGAAGCTATAGCTCATGCTAAGGCTGCCGAAGTTCCTATCGTGGTTGCCGTCAATAAAATTGACAAGCCGGGGGCTGATGCATCGCGGGTGAAAAATGAACTGATGCAGTATGGCCTTGTGCCGGAAGAATTTGGTGGTGATACCATTGTTATCGAGGTATCAGCAAAAACCGGCCAGAATCTTGAACAACTCATCGAAACCTTGCTGCTTCAGGCAGAAGTAATGGAATTGAAAGCCAATCCAAACCGTCCCGCAAGTGGTGTTGTGCTTGAGTCCAAGCTGGATCAGGGCAAGGGCGTTGTGACTACCGTACTTGTGCAAAAAGGCACTCTCCGCGTTGGTGATATTGTGGTGGCGGGACCTGCTTATGGCCGCGTACGTATCATGATTGATGATAAAGGCCAGCCGATGAAAGAGGCATTGCCTGGTGCGCCGGTTGCGGTGCTTGGCCTTAGTATGCCACCGGAAGCAGGTGATAATTTCTCGGCGGTAGAAAATGAAAAAACAGCGCGCGATATTGCGGAATACCGTGAACGTCGTATCCGTGAACAGAATGTTGTCCTTGCCGCCCGTACCATGGATAGTTTGTTCAGTGCCGCTGCTGGTACGAACGCCAAGGAAATGCCGGTTATCATTAAAGGTGACGTGCAGGGTTCTGTGGAAGCAATCGCTGGATCTGTGCAGAAATTTTCTGGTGATGAAGTGGCTGTACGCATCCTGCATAGTGGTGTGGGTGGTATCACGGAGTCTGACGTATCGCTTGCCAAATCAACCGGTGCGCTAATTATAGCATTCAATGTGCGTGCTGCGCCGAAAGCCAAAGAACTGGCCAGTAAAGACAAGGTGAATATACGCTACTATTCCATCATTTATGAAGTGGTAGACGATGTGAAGGCGGCACTTTCTGGTATGCTTTCACCAACGATCCGCGAAAACTTTATTGGTTATGCGCAGATTCGTCAGGTGTTCAATATCAGCAAAGTGGGCAAGGTGGCTGGCTGTATGGTGACCGATGGCGTTATCAAGCGTGGCTGTAAAGTGCGCTTGTTGCGTGACAACGTGGTGATTCATGAAGGTACGCTCAAAACACTGAAACGCTTCAAAGATGAAGTGAAAGAAGTGAAAAGCGGTGCCGAGTGCGGTATGGCGTTTGAAAATTACGATGATATCCGTGAGAACGACCAAATTGAGTGTTTTGAGGTCGAAGAGGTGGCGCGTACCGTTTAGTCAGTATTCCATATGGTCAAACTTCACGATTTATTCTCCGGTAACAAAGCGCCCAACCAACGTCCGCTTCGCGTAGGTGAAGAGATTCGCCATGCGCTGGCGCATATATTCATGCGCGGTGAAATCCATTCCATCGAGTTGCTTGGGGCATCTATCACGGTTTCTGAGGTGCGCGTAAGCCCAGACCTGAAAAATGCCACGGCATACGTTATGCCGCTTGCCGGCGAGCACAAGGAAGAAATGCTGGAAGCACTAAGGGCTGCATCTCCGGAAATCCGCCATCTTATATCAAAACGTGTTAAGCTACGCCATGCCCCGCGTATCTATTTTCATCTGGATGAATCATTTGAGGAAGCCCAGCGTATCAATACACTACTTAAAAAACCGGAAGTAGCGCGGGATTTAGAGAAGCCTGTTGAAGAGTAAGAAAGCCATAAACGGTTGGCTTATCTTGGATAAACCCCTTGGGATGAGTTCGGCGCAGGCCGTAGGCAAAGCCAAATGGCTACTAAAACCCATGAAAATAGGCCATGCAGGCACGCTTGACCCGCTGGCCTCTGGGGTATTGCCCCTTGCCCTTGGTGAGGCCACAAAGACCGTTAATTACATGATGGATGCCAGCAAAGCATACAGTTTTACGGTCACATGGGGGGCAGAAACTGAAACCGATGATAAGGAAGGGGCAATTACACAGACCTCTGACAATCGCCCATCAATAGATGAAATAAATAATATATTACAGGAATTTATAGGTGATATTGATCAGATTCCGCCAGCCTATTCTGCAATTAAGGTAGACGGAGAGAGGGCGTATGCCTTGGCACGCAGCGGCGAAGATGTGAAGCTCAAGCCACGCAAGGTGAAGGTGGATTCCCTTACCGTCATTGCGAGCGAAGCGAAGCAATCCAGTCTGGATCGCCACGCCGCTGCGCGGCTCGCGATGACGGAAACCACCTTCCTCTGCCATTGCGGTAAAGGCACCTATATCCGATCGCTGGCACGGGATATGGGGCGCAGGCTTGGCTGCTATGGCCATGTCACCATGCTCAGGCGGCTGAAAGTAGGTAAATTCGATGAAAATAAGGCGATTTCACTGGAATTGCTCGAAAAAATGATGCATAAAGGCGACCTTAGTTTTTTACTACCGGTTGAATCTGCGCTGGACGACATCCCGGCGTTGGAGATAACCCCCAGCCAGGCTGGGCTGCTAAAGCAGGGGCGGTTTCTTCCCGCGCCATCCGTTTCCTCTGAAACTGTACTGGCATTGTGTGAGGGGCACGCCATTGCCATATGTAGCTTGGTTGATGGTCAGATAAAACCGGTGAGAGTTTTTAACCATTAATTATAAGGAGAAGCTGCGATGTCGAGCAAAGCTCAAAATACCAAACAAAAGATTATTAAAGAATACGCTCAGGAAAAAAATGATACCGGTTCACCAGAAGTGCAGGTTGCATTGCTGACTGACCGCATCAACCAGCTCACTGAGCATTTCGGGACTCACAAGAACGATCATCATTCACGCCGCGGTCTGCTGCGTCTGGTTGGTCGCCGTCGTCATTTGCTGGATTATCTGAAGCGCGTAGATAACGCGCGTTATGAAGGCCTCATCAAGAAGCTGAATATCCGCAAGTAGTAATTAGGTGCTGGGTTCTAGGGTCTAGGTACTAATAAAGGAACGTTGCGGCGTTGTTTTGTTAGGCCCTAGAACCAGCCCGGTGCCTTTCTCAATCAACAGAAAGGAACTGTTATGTTTAATATCACCAAAAAATCAATTGAATGGGGTGGTCGTACACTCACACTGGAATCTGGCCGCATTGCCCGCCAGGCAGATGGCGCGGTACTCGCTACTTATGGCAACACTGTGGTGCTCTGCACCGTGGTTGCAGCAAAAGCAGCAAAGCCAGATGTAGATTTCTTTCCACTCACCATCAACTATCAGGAAAAAGCTTTTGCTGCCGGTAAAATTCCGGGTGGTTTCTTCAAGCGTGAAGGCAAGCCAAGCGAAAAAGAAATTCTCACCTGCCGTTTGATTGATCGCCCGATTCGCCCGCTGTTTCCAGAAGGTTTTTATAACGAAACACAAATTGTGTGCACGCTGCTGTCGCACGATCTGGAAAATGATCCGGATATCGTGTCGCTCATTGGCGCATCTGCTGCGCTCACCATTTCTGGTGTACCGTTCATGGGGCCGATTGCTGCGGCGCGTGTTGGATATGCGAATGGTCAATATATTCTGAACCCAACAAAGCATGATCTTGAAGAAAGCCAGTTGGATCTCGTGGTTGCTGGCACAAAACGTTCTGTTCTCATGGTGGAATCTGAAGCAAAAGAACTTTCTGAAGAAATCATGCTGGGCGCAGTTATGTTCGGTCATACCGAAATGCAGCCAGTCATGGATATGATTATTGAGCTTGCAGAAGCATGTGCAAAAGATCCTTGGGATTTCCAGAAGCCGGATTATTCCGAACTTGCGGCGCATATTCGTCAGCTGACGGAGGCAGACCTCCGCGCTGCGTATAAACTCACTGGCAAACAGGATCGTTCAACTCGCCTTGATGAAATCAAGAGCAAAGCGAAAGCTATTTATCTTGAAGCTGGCCATGATGAAAAAACCATCAAAAGCCTCATCAAAAAAGTTGAGCAGGATATCGTTCGTACCGATGTGGTGGAAAGCCAGAAACGTATTGATGGCCGTGGTGCTGCTGATATTCGCCAGATTGAATGTCTCGCTGGGTTGCTCCCACAAACCCATGGTTCTGCGCTCTTTACTCGTGGTGAAACACAGGCCATCGTGGTTGCAACGCTTGGCACTGGTCAGGATGAGCAACGTATTGATGCGCTGGATGGTGAATATACCGAAAGATTCATGCTGCATTATAACTTCCCGCCTTATTCAACAGGTGAAGTTGGCCGTATGTCTGGCCCTGGCCGTCGTGAGATTGGCCATGGTAAGCTGGCATGGCGCGCAATTCGCCCGATGCTTCCTGCAAAAGAAGAATTCCCATACACACTGCGCTGTGTATCGGAAATTACGGAGTCCAACGGTTCATCTTCTATGGCGACCGTGTGCGGTAGTTCACTCGCGCTGATGGATGCGGGTGTGCCGCTCCGTCGTCCGGTTGCTGGTATTGCAATGGGGCTGATTAAAGAAAAATCTGGCTTCATCGTGCTTTCCGATATTCTGGGTGATGAAGATCATCTCGGCGATATGGATTTCAAGGTAGCTGGTACAAGTCAGGGTATTACTGCCCTTCAGATGGACATCAAAATTGATGGTATCACGGAAGAAATCATGCAGGTTGCCCTTAAACAGGCGCATGCTGGTCGTAACCATATTCTTGGTGAGATGAGCAAAGTGCTTACTGAAGCACGTGGCAGTGTGGGGGCAACTGCGCCGCGCATTACCACCATTCAGGTTCCTAAAGATAAAATCCGTGACGTGATTGGCTCTGGCGGCAAGGTGATTCGTGAGATCACCGAAGTGACTGGTGCAAAGATCGACATTGATGATACCGGCCTTTGCAAAATTGCTGCAACCAGCGAAGAAAGTGGCAAGAAAGCCTATGACTGGATTTACTCTATCGTGGCTGAGCCAGAAATTGGCCAGATATACAGCGGCAAAGTAGTACGCGTTGTAGATTTTGGCGCGTTCGTGAACTTCATGGGGCCAAAAGACGGCCTTGTGCATATCAGCGAGCTGGCTGATTACCGCGTGGGTAAAGTGGAAGACGTGGTAAAAGAAGGTGACAGCGTGAAAGTGAAAGTGCTTGAAATGGATAACCGCGGCAAAATCCGCCTGTCCATGCGTGCTGTTGACCAGCAAACCGGTGAAGATATTTCTGACCGGATTGGTAAAAAGCGCGAACCAGCTGCGTAGTTTGTTGTCATCCTGAAGCGTAGCCGAAGCATCTTTTTTACAGAGATTCTTCGCTGCGCTCAGAATGATAAAGTTAGGCATAAAAAAAGGGGCTTCAAGTGAAGCCCCTTATTTTTTGGCCAATTATTCGTCAATAATTAGAGACGAGCACCAGACCTTTTTGCTGCAGAAGCACGAGCCATCATGCTCAAGCTGGCACGACGAGGCTTAGACTTCTTAACAGCTTTCTTACTTACTTTTTTTTTTACAGCTTTTTTAACGGCTTTTTTAGCCACTTTTTTAACAGCTTTCTTTACAACTTTTTTAACAGCTTTCTTAGCAGCTTTTTTCTTAACAGCCATGATTAGTACTCCATGTTTAAATTTCTAATACCCATACACACCATGTGCACGTGTATTGAGGGTAAGATAACGCTGAAATAATAAATTTTTTATTAATGCCAAAACGTAATTTCCGGATGACTCTTTGAACCATCGCCATAAAATATAAAATCATATCGTACTCGAAACGAGTTTTTGTATCCTATAATCCGCTATTTCCCTATGCTGTAGAGGAATAAAAATTTTTTTTCTGCAAGAAAAATATATCGGAAATGTATTTGTATAAAATGCGATATAAAACGAATTTCGTTTCAAGTGTGATATAAAAAACACAATTTTATTGCGTGAAGCGTGCTTCATATTATGATGATGCACATGAAATATTCGCTGATTGCACTGTTGAACATAATATTTTTTGCAAATTTATTTTATGCTTCGTCATCATTTGCGACATCGCGTTCCTATTTCAGTATGTCGGCAACGCGATCTGAAAATTTACAACCCTTTCCTAAGTGGACAAGTACTTTAAAGCGTTTTGGCGATCAGCAAAAACTCGATGAAGATAAATGTGACACGGTGGAATTTCACCCATGTGCTATAAAATCGTGGAAGGAAATGATCGCTTCTGTTGAAGGAAAGAACCTTCGTGAGCAGCTAGATGCTATAAATACTTGGGGTAATGAACACCCTTATATTGTTGACCAACTCAACTGGGGTATGGAAGATTTCTGGGAAACACCGCATGAATTTATCAGCGTGAACGGTGACTGCGAAGATTATGCTATCGCAAAATATTATTCGCTTAAAGCCTTGGGCGTATCACTGGACAAGATGCGTATTATTATCGTTCAGGATTTTAATCTTGGAGGCATTATCCATGCAATATTGGGCGTATATGATGAAAAAGGAGACATGTATATTTTGGATAACCAGATAGATCAGGTGATGCCCGCCATGAAAATATATCATTATCGTCCTATATATAGCTTAAATGAGGACTGGTGGTGGGCGTATTATCAATAATACCATATGACAAAAACTGCATTTTGTGGCAGTTTCCCCTAGTATATCATATTAAAAAAAGGAGTGTGGCTCGTGTCCGTAAAAGAAAAAATTGCCGCAGTTGAAACACCGCATTTTGGTCCAAAACTGTATAGTATCGCAGCTATCGTTACGCTTATCGTTCTTACAGGTTTTTGGCTAATCAGCCGTTATGCGGCACTGGACTTAGAAAGAGATTTGCAAACATGGCGTGAGAAACTCAATCTGGTTGCTGAAAGTCGGACAGAAGCAATAAATGAGTGGATAGGTGATCAATTCAGGACGTTGCGTACACTTGCAGATAATCCTTCACTCCAACTCTATATGACAGAACTTCAGTCAACTCCCACAGTAGTAGGTGAAGGTGGGCAGTCCGGTGCGGCACAGAAATCATACCTTCGTAATTTGTTATTGTTTACTGCTGATCGTGGTGGATTTGCCGAAGCAGGAAACACAGATATACGCGCTAACGTGCAACAGGAAAGTAAAAGCGGCCTTGCAGTTCTAAATGCAAAGAATGAAATAGTTGCATCTACTTCAATGGATAATGCTACGCGTGAAATGCTATTGAAAGAGGCGACAGCAGTCAAATTAGGAAAAGAAGGTTTTATTGATATTAGAAAAAATGCTGATGGGCAGACGGTGCTTGGTTTTGTGGTGCCGGTATTTTCAATTCAAGGAGAACGTACCCCAGAAGCACAAATCGGTAAAGTCGCTGGCATTTCGCTTATTGATGATAAGTGGTTTGCCATGCTTAAACATCCAGGCGTAGTGGAAAAGACGCTTGAGGTGGTATTGGTACGTAAAGCGGGTGCTGCAAAAATTGAATTTATTTCTTCCTTACAGGATGGCAGTAAGCCACTTGCCAAGCAGATTGATTTTGATCAAAGGCGTTATGCTGAAGCAGGATTGATGCAGACACTTGGTAATTTTTCTGCGTTGCAGAAAGATTATCGTGACAAACCAACACTCGCAACTTCACGAAAAATTGAATCTACCCCATGGATTCTGATAACAAAAATAGATAGGCCAGAGGCTTTGGCTGCAAGTAATCAGCATCGAGCTAATATGATTACGACATTTTTCATGCTGACCGCTATTATTGTGTTAATCGTGGTTGCAGTGTGGTGGTACGCTCATTCTCGCCGTGCGATTTTCATGTCGCGCCATTTCAGGAGGCTTGCGGCACAGGCTATAGCGCAGGAAGAACTACTCAGGGTAGTCACGGATAATCAGCCGGAACCTATATATATAGTAGATCATCGCCATATAGTGCAGTTTGCCAACCAACAAGCGGCAGATGAGGCAAAAACCAATATTACAGATTTAGTAGGTAAGACGCTGGCGGATGTAAAGGGCGCGGCGCGCGCGGAACTGATAGGTGCACAGTGCGATAAAGCGATTAAACAGCGTCAAATCATATATGACACTGCGAATGTAAGGGCTGGCAAGGAAGATAAAATTATTCGTTCTGCTTATATTCCGTTAGAGCAGATTCCTATCGTGACCCTGCCGCCTGATACTAAAGGCGCAATCGTAGTCGAGCAGGATATCAGCGATGCGATGCATGAACGCGAGCGCCGTATTGAAATTCAGCAGCAGATTGTGCATACGCTGGTACGGCTGGTGGACAGGCGTGATCCCTTCGCTGCTAATCACTCAACGCTTGTATCCATGATGGCGTATGAAGTCGCAAGTGATATGCAATTGGATGAGATTACAATTGAAACCACGCGCCTTGCTGGAAATCTGATGAATGTGGGTAAAATCGTAATTGCTCCGGAGCTGCTTACCAAAACGGATGATCTTTCGGATGATGAAAAGAAAGCGATTCGTCACTCTATGCAGTCTGCGGTGGATTTACTGAAGGATATTCGTTTTGATGGGCCGGTGGCGGATACGCTGCGTCAATGGCAGGAAAAATGGGATGGCACAGGGCCATTAGGCAGGAAAGGGGAAGAAATTCTTATTTCTGCTCGTATCATTGCAGTATCTAATGCTTTTATCGGCATGATAAGCCCACGCTCATGGCGCACGGCGATGCCGATTGAGCAGGCGAATAAATATCTGCTCGATAACGCCGGTACGCATTTTGATCGCAAGGTAGTGATTGCGCTTATCAATCATGTGGAAAATCACCGCGGCAGGCAATGGATTAAACAGGCCATTGAAGAAAAGCGGAGTGCGGCTTGATGGGATTGGACAGTGTTGAAATAATACTAGCAACTGAAAATTCTTTCCGGATCACCATCAGTGATAAAGAAGTAGCTAAGATATATACTGTAGGCGATTTATACGAGCTTATACTCCTTAAATTGAATGCGAATGATATTGATAAGCAAATATGGGATAAGCTTGTACGTATAATCAGTCATCAAACATCGCATCCTCCAAGTAAAATCCGGCCAGAAAGCCACTTTGTAGATGATTTAGGCGTGGACTAACTAAAACCTATTCGTCCTCGGAAACCCTGTAGGTGGCAGGCGGCCAGCATCGGCGCGGTTGCCTATCCATGCCTTAAGGTCAGTTTCCACACGTACTTTGCCGCCAAGTTGCCAGCTCAGGCCTTCTTTCAGTTTGAACACTTTGGCATCGGCAAGCGAGCTACCTTTATATTTCTGCAGCATCACGCCTTGGCCTTTTTTCATCGGTGGCAGTTGGGAGATTGGGAAGATGAGCATCTTGCGATTTTCACCGATGACGGCCACGAGGTCGCCCTCTGCCTCGCACATCACAATGGCTTTACTGCCCTCTGGTAGGCTTAAAATCTGTTTGCCGCCTTTGGTCTGCGCCACCACATCGTCTGATTCAATGATGAATCCTTTGCCGATAGAGGATGCCACCAGATATTTTTTGCCTGCTTCAAACACCGCCATGCCCACAATATCCTCCTCTGGTGCAAGGTCGATAAGCAAACGCACTGGCTCACCGAAGCCTTTGCCGCGCTGAATTTTATCGCATGGGATGGTAAAAAAACGTCCATCGGTGGCAAACAGCAATATTTTATCGGTGGTTTGTGCTTCTAAAACAAAATTGGCTTCGTCACCTTCTTTGTATTTGAATTCTTCTGTGTCTAGTTCATGCCCTTTAACACCGCGAAGCCAACCCATTTTTGAGCAAAGGATTGTGACTGGTTCTTTTTCAATGAAGGCTTCAATGTCAATAATCTTGCCTACAGGTGCTTCGGCAAAACCGGTACGGCGCTTGCCCAGCGGGTTTTTTGCGCCAAAGCGTAATTTGATATCACGAATTTCATCGCCAATGCGTTCCCAGCGTTTATCTTCCGATTTAAGCAGGGCTTTGAGTTCTTTCTGCTCTTTGGAAAGGTCTGCGTGTTCGCGCTTGATTTCAAATTCTTCGAGTTTTCGCAAGTTGCGCAGCTTCATGTTCAGGATGGATTCTGCCTGCAAATCAGTGAGCGACCATTTTTTCATGATGATCGGCTTGGGCTCATCTTCCTTGCGGATGATGCGGATGAGCTCGTCAAGGTTCAGGTAAGCAATCAACAAGCCATCAAGAATTTCGAGACGATGGGCAATTTTATCCAGTCGGAAATTAGAACGGCGAATGAGCACTTCCATGCGGTGTGCAAGGAATGCTTGTAAAATTTCTTTCAAATTCATCACCTGCGGCGCACCGTGTGCGTTCAGCACGTTCAGGTTCATATTGAAACGCGTTTCAAGGTCGGTCACCTTGAAGAGTGATTCCATAAGCATTTCAGGGTCAACGGTGCGGCTCTTTGGCTCCAGCACAATGCGGATTGTCTCCGCCGATTCATCGAGGATATTGCCAAGCAGCGGCAGTTTTTTGTTTTTATAAAGCTCGGCGATATCTTCAATCAGCTTGGATTTCTGGACCTGATATGGAATCTCGGTGATGACAATCTGGTACATGCCGTGCGAGAGTTCTTCTTTTTCCCACACCGCGCGCATACGGATGGCGCCGCGGCCAGTTTCATACGCCGCTAAAATATTTTCTGCCGGTTCAACGATAACACCACCGGTTGGAAAATCCGGTGCAGGAATACGCGTGACTAATTGCTTCACCGGACAATCTGGTTTTTCAATCAGATGAATCAACGCATCACAAATCTCGCCGACATTGTGCGGTGGAATGGAAGTCGCCATACCCACGGCAATACCTTCCGATCCATTGGCTAATAGGTTAGGGAAGGCGGAGGGCAGCACCAGCGGCTCTTCTTCAAGACCGTCATAGGTCGGGCGGAAATTGACAGTGTTTTCGTTAATGCCTTCGAGCAACGCCATCGCCACATCGGTGAGGCGAGCCTCGGTGTATCGCATGGCTGCGGCATTATCGCCATCTATCGAGCCAAAGTTACCCTGGCCATCCACCAGCGGGTAACGCACGGCGAAAGACTGGGCGAGGCGCACCATCGCATCGTAAATCGATGAATCGCCATGCGGATGGTATTTACCCATCACGTCACCCACTACGCGGGCGCATTTTTTATAGCCTGATTTAGGGTCTAGGTGCAGCTGCAGCATGGCATAGAGCAGGCGGCGGTGCACGGGTTTCAGGCCGTCGCGCACATCCGGCAGCGAACGGGCGGTGATGGTGGAAAGCGCATAAGCAAGGTATTTTTCTTCCAGCGTGGTGCGGAAGGAAACAGGGCTAATAGTTTCGTTAATCTTGGTATTCGAGTTCTTTGCCATGTGCTTCTTTCAGTGTCTGTAGTAAACGCCCACGCGCTGCAGGGAGCTTTTTCCCATTTGGTGCAAGCAGCCAATGTTCTAAGAAATAACCCGAAAGCCGCAGCCCTGCAAGGGTTTGTTGGTGGGTGTTTGTAGCCGGTGGCCTTGCTGTTCCCTCTCCCGCATAGCGGGGGAGGGTCAGGGAGGGGGTGTTATTATCCAAGGCATTGCTGATAGTTTCAAGTACGCCGTCGATATTGCCAAGGACATCATTATTCCAAAAACGCAAAACCTTATATCCTTTTGATTCTAAGAAAGCAGTACGCTTATCATCATATTCTTGCTGCTCAGCGTGTTGTCCGCCATCAAGTTCGATAATCAGTTGTTTTTCCATGCAGATAAAATCGGCAATATAATTGCCAATAGGTTTCTGACGCCTGAATCCATACTGTCCAAATCGGTGTGCTCTAAGATGATGCCATATTTTCTGTTCAGCATCTGTTTGGTTTCTTCGTAATTCTCTGGCAAAGGGAATCAAATCAGCACCCCCTCCCTGACCCTCCCCCCTTCGGGGAGAGGGAATTTCCGAACCCTTTAGTGATGAGGGGCTTAGGAACTCTGGCAACGCCAGCATTTTTTCTTTATATGGCTCGCCCGCATCGCGCGAAACGGCGCGGCCGGATTTGGGGGAGACATATATCAAATCATCTTTGCTGCCGGTTGCAGCGCATTCGGATAAATCAAGCCCGAAGCCACTTTCGGCTAAAATCGCCAGCTCTAGTTTTACATAATTTTCCTGCCAGTCTTCGGCGTGCAGCAAATGGTGCAGAAAGATGCGCAGGTGTTTATAGAGCACGGGGTAGGGGTGGCGTTCCGGCATTGCCGTTTCAATCAGCGCGCAGGCAGAGGTGAGAGCTGCAAGTTTCATGGCATCCTGCATGACGAGAGCGGCGGTTGGCTCGACCATTTCGCCTTTAAGATTGCCGATATGTTCGGAAAGCCTTGCATTCCATGTGGTGGTGAGGATGTTGCCGGATTGGTATAGTCCGCGGTTGTTTTTGGAATGCGCGCCCTTAACGACACCGGCATATACGCCGTGATGATGCGACAGCACGCGCACCACAACGCTGTTTTCCCCGTGTTTACGGGCGGATAATACAGTTGTTTCGTCTGTCCATTGCACCTCTTGAAATCTCCGGAAACCTACCCATATTTCTAGTATCAGGCGCCATAATGGGCTTGATATTTCAACAACTTGCTTACTAAAAGGAGTTATACTATGCACGCTTATGATTTGTCACCATTATTCCGTTCAACCGTTGGTTTTGACCATCTTTCACGCATGATCGATACGGCGTTCAAGGCGGATGAACGGACACTTAGCTATCCACCTTATAACATCGCAAAACTTAGCGATGATGAATATGAAATCACCATGGCGGTTGCCGGGTTCAAGCAATCAGACCTGAATGTGGTCGCGCAGCAGAATATGCTGGTGATCTCCGGTAACGCCACTGAGAAGGAAGAAAAAGAAGGCAAAAATTACCTGCACAAAGGCATTGCTAACCGTAGCTTCGAGCGCAAGTTTTCGCTGGCTGACCATGTTAAGGTGATTGATGCCGGCCTAGAAAACGGCTTGCTTACCTTAAGGCTTCAGCGGGAGATTCCCGAAGAAAGCAAACCTAAGGTGATTAACATCAACAGTGGCAATCTGCTGGAAGGTAAAGCGAAGAAGTAATTTTTTCTAAAAGCCAAAGCCCCGAAAGGGGCTTTGGTTATTTATTCCAGGCATAATCATACCACGCGCGTTCAGCGGCAGCTTCTTGGGCTTTTACTTTATCCTGCCAGTTGTTTTGCCACTGTGCTTCTTCTGGTATATCTGATTGGCTGTGATCTTTGGCCAGGTCTTTTCTGAGAATTCTAGGCTTATTGAGTTCCCTAAACATTTGCTTTGTTACTTTAGGGAGTGCAGACATATCGCCGTTGCCAACATTGATAAATTGTGTGCTGAGTCTTTCTGCTGTCATGCCAGTTGCATCTTTAAGTACGGCATTTACCAATGCGTTGCCACCCAATTTACCAAGTTTCTGTAAGTGTGCCATCTCTACCGCATGTGTCTTTGCGATATGCAATAAATCAGCGCATCCTTTTGCATCTAGCTTGATTGCTTCCTGACGACTGTTGCACACCAATTCAGGATAAAAGAAAGAAGCGCATTCATCTTTGCCCAATGGGCCAACCAAATTTCCCAGTCTCGCGGTATTTCCCCAGCATTCTTCCAATGTTTTTGCCACGCCAATTAGCCAGTCATCTGCATGTTGCATGGGTAAAAATGTTGGATTAGTTATGCCAACAGCTTTGTTTAATATATCCAGCGCAGAATCTGGCAGTCCCGTAAAAGAAGTTATTACAGCAGTGCTGGTGGTAATAAATTTTCGTCGATCAAATCCTTTTGCTGTTTTTGTGTTTTGTGTTGCAGGTGGTGGGCTGGAGGGCGAGGTTGCAGGAGTATCTGGTTTTTCAGCGTGCCTGAAAAGACCCCTGAATAATGCGCGGCGCTCAGGATTTGGTACGGTTCTATCTGGGTCTTCTTTGCTCATAAGCCGTTAATTTACCATTTCCTGCTGCGATTGCGCGTGAAGAATTTGTTACAAGTTTTTAGCAATATTATCTTGCTATTGCGAATTAGTTGCAATAATTAATAGGCCAGTCATTCACAAGGAGTATGTATGAAAAGCATTGCGTTAGCAGTTGCCGGATTGGCCATTATACCTGTAACGGCTTGGGCACTTACCCAACCAAAGAATAGCTATGTACAGACCAATTTCGTAGCCAATAAGCCGGAATATAAGGCATCCATAGTGGAAAAGGATTTCATTAATGCGTGGGGCATCTCCATTCGTCCGGCAGGTGCTGGCGGGCATTTCTGGGTAACAGCGAAAGATGTGAGCTATGAATATGTGGGCGATGTACATAATTCGCCCGATGAAAAACTCCGCGCACTGCATACGGACGGGTTGAAATATGTGAAGTTACCTGTGGGGGGGGACGACAAATTCGCAACCGGCACAGTATTTTCAGGTAGCAAAGTGCATTTTGTTATTACGCAGAATGTAAAAGGGGCAGAGCCAATTACCGCGCCAGCCAAATTTTTATTTTCTAGTGATGGCGGCATTATATCCGCGTGGACAGAGCGCAAAAAAGCCGATGGCACGTTTGACTGGCCAGCAGAAGCAGTGACAGTGATTGACGAATCTAAAAATGGTGTCCAATTCTTTGGCCTTGCCATCAGCCACGATTATAGCAAGCTATTTGCTGCAGACTTTGGCAATGTGCCACAAATTCGTGTGTATGATGGGCAATTTAAGCCGATAGATATAAAATTCGATATGCCGTTTGATGATAACAAAAATGGCAAGGTGGATGCCGGTGAATATGCGCCGTTCAACGCGCAGGTGCTTTCTACCCCGGAAGGACATAACAGGTTATTTGTTGCTTACGCTAAAACACAGGCTTGCCCCGAAGAAGAAGTAAAAAAAGGCAGCTGTACAGCGGGTGAAATCTTTGCAGGAGAAGAAGATATCAGCAAGCCAGGCCATGGGCGTGTGGCAGAATTCCAGCAGGATGGCAAACTTGTGGCCATATGGGAGGATGGTGGCAAGCTTTCTGCGCCGTGGGGCTTTGCCTATGCACCGAAAGATTTTGGTGCGCTTTCTGGCACGTTGCTGGTCAGCAATTTTGGTGATGGCACCATTGCGGCTTACAATGCAAGCACAAGACAATTTGTGGATTACCTCCGTGGTCAGGATGGCAAACCAGTGATGATTGATAAAATCTGGGGCATTTTGTTTGGCAATGGCGCAAGCCTTGGTGATACCAATGCGCTCTATTTTGCTGCTGGTCCCAAGGATGAAGCAGATGGAGTATTTGGAAGTTTGAGAGTGGCAAAATAATATTGTCATCTTGAGCGCAGCGCGATAGCGCGGAGGCGAAAGTTCTAAATACCATTGAAAAAGATACTTCGACTCGGTACGCTCGATTGGTATGACAAATATTTTGCACCCATTTCATCTAGCCATTGCCGTTTACAATCTTGAAGTCTCCCGAAAATTTTACGGCGGGCTTTTAGGTTGCGAACAGGGAAGGGAAGCCGAAAAGTGGATTGATTATAATTTCTTTGGCCACCAGCTTTCTATACATCTGAAACCGGAAGAGACCACGCAGGCTAAAGCCAATGAGGTGGATGGCAAGCAAGTGCCGGTGCGGCATTTTGGTGTTATTCTGCCATGGAATGAATGGCATGCGCTTGCGGATAAATTACATGCGGCTAACATCAAATTCATAATAGAGCCTTACATCCGCTTTAAAGGTGAGGTGGGGGAGCAAGCCACCATGTTTTTTTTAGATCCAAGTGGCAATGCGCTGGAATTCAAATCATTCAAAGATATGTCGCAGGTATTTGCGCGGTGAAACAGCATCGTTATCAATTATTCTCAATAAAAGATGTTCTGACAGGAAATAAACTTGAACACTGCCTGTTTGGTATCCTGCTATGCACAGCTTTTGTTTTTATTATGTTTCATGCACATATTAACGAAGATGCATTCATCACCTTTCGCGTAGTTGATAATTTTATACATGGTTATGGCCTGCGGTGGAATATCGATGAACGTGTGCAGGTTTACACGCATCCATTATGGATGCTTCTGCACATACCGGTATATTATTTTATACCTAACATATACCTCGCCAGCTCTCTTATTTCCGCATTGCTGATGATTACGCTGATGCTAATGTTGTTTAAATCTTTTCAATGCGGCAAATTCTAATTTGAAGTGCAACGGTTAAAGATTTGGGCTGGGGTTTTCCAGCCGAGGATTTTTCTTGGTTTATTATTCAGTATGTTGGCGATGTTGTCGAGCATATTTTGGGTGATTGGCCCTGAGTGGGATTTAGGG
>JBKDKX010000023.1:0-98968 GCA_046344715.1 Alphaproteobacteria bacterium
GAGATGGATAATGCATGGCAGCAAGTGCCTGCCCAACATCAGAACCAAGTAGAT
This sequence comes from Alphaproteobacteria bacterium, assembly GCA_046344715.1. Classification (GTDB taxonomy): domain Bacteria; phylum Pseudomonadota; class Alphaproteobacteria; order Rickettsiales; family SXRF01; genus CAZAQK01. The sequence continues at coordinate 55 of JBKDKX010000023.1, forward strand.
ATTGAATCAATACGCGCGCAGATAGCGGCATTTACTCTGCGTGACCGCTTCAAGCGCGACGATGATGATCTGTCGCAGGGGTTTTAATTTTTAGTTGGAATTATGGGGTATTTTTTGGGGTATCTCTTAACGTAAAATGTATATTATTATTTAATAGACAGTAGCTTATTGCTCTGATTCGTTAGCGGCTCGAGCACCATTTCCTTACCTTTTAATCAATCGGCACGGGTTTTCTGTCGGGCCCAATGGCGACATACACAAAGCGGCCTTCGGTGATCTTTTCTTTGATCTCTGATTCACGGCGTTCTACATAGGTTTCAACCTTGATGGTCATGCTGGTGCGGCCGACTTTTTCGATATGCGCGTAGCACTCCAGCAAATCACCGATAAATACCGGCTTGTGGAACACAATATTCTCCACTGCCACGGTGACGATACGGTTTTTGGCGCGTTTGCGGGCGGGCACTGCGCCCGCCAAATCCATCATACTTAAAATCCAGCCACCGAACATGTCGCCATCGGCATTCGAATCGGCGGGCATGGCGAGTATTTTAATGGAAGGTTCTTTGAAAGGTTCGGTCATAATTTCTCCTTTTACTCCCTCTCCCTTTTAGGGAGAGGGCGGGGTGAGGGTTATGCATACGGTGACAACCCCCTCACCCTAACCCTCTCCCCCAAGGGGGCGAGGGGATTTATCGTGGGCTCATACGCAGTGCGCCATCGAGCCGTACTACTTCGCCATTGATCGCCATATTCTCTACCATGTGTTTCACCAGCTGCGCAAATTCCTCTGGCCGTACGAGACGTGACGGGAAGGGGATACCGGCTTCAAGGCTTGCTTTTACTTCCGGCGGCATACCGGCCACCATGGGAGTATCGACTGGCCCAGGCGCGATGGCATTGACACGGATGCCAAAGCGGGCGAACTCACGGGCGGCAGGCAGGGTGAGGGCGACTACACCGCCTTTGGATGCGGCATATGCTGCCTGCCCGATCTGGCCTTCATAGGCGGCGATAGAGGCGGTGTTGATGATGATACCGCGTTCTTTTTCGGCGAGTTCTGGTGCAGCACTCATGGCGGCTGCGCATAAGCGCATCACGTTGAAGGTACCGATTAAATTCACGCGCACAGCGGATTCAAAATAATCGAGTGCCATGGGGGCTTCCTTGCCCAAGATGCGGCCAGCACCGAGTATGCCAGCGCAGTTTACTACGATGCGCGGTGTGCCTGCTTTGGCGATGGCAGCTTTTACACTTGCCTCACTCGTCACATCGCATTCAATGGCCATGCCGCCGGTTTCTTTGGCCACGGCTTCGGCTGCGACAAGATTGCGATCCAGCAGCGCGACTTTCGCACCGCCTGCGGCTAGCACTCTGGCTGTTGCTGCACCAAGGCCAGAACCGCCGCCAGTGATGAGGGCTATGTTGTTTTTTAGTTGCATTCTTTCTCCTAACTTTGTCATCCCCGCCTTGTGCGGGGATCTAGAGCCACACGGCAGGTTTTACCATTTGTCCCTAGACCCCCGAATAAATCGGGGGTGACGATTATTCTAACGCCCGGCTGATGATGATACGCTGCACATCTGATGTGCCTTCATAGATCTGTGCCACGCGCACGTCGCGGCAGATGCGCTCGATGGGGAAATCCTTCAGATACCCATAGCCACCGAGTGTCTGCATGGCGCCTGAGCATACGCGTTCGGCCATTTCGGAGGCAAAGAGCTTCGCCATGCATGCTTCTTTCAGGCATGGCAGGTTTGCATCACGAAGCGCGCAGGCATGGTGCAGCAGCTGGCGCGCGGCTTCCAGCTCAGTTGCCATATCGGCAAGGCGGAATGATACGGCCTGATGGCCAAAGATGGGTTTGCCGAAGGCTTCACGTTCCTTGCTGTAAGGCAGGGCGCATTCCAGTGCGGCGCGCGCCATGCCGATGCACTGTGAGGCAATGCCGATGCGTCCACCTTCAAGGTTGGAAAGGGCGATTTTATATCCGTCACCCTCTTTGCCCAGCAGGTGCGTGGCGGGAATTTTCATGTCGGTGAATAAAAGCTGCGCGGTGTCGGACGATGTCTGACCCATCTTGTCTTCAACCTTTGGCACGCTATATCCGGGCGTATTGGTGGTTAAGATGAAAGCGGAAATACCTTTCTTGCCAGCCGCCTTATCGGTTACCGCAAATACTATCGCGATATCGGCATATTTGCCGGAGGTGATGAACTGCTTGGTGCCATTCAGCACATAATGATCGCCTTGCTTCTGGGCAGTGCAGCGCAGGGCGGCGGCATCTGAGCCGGCCTGAGGCTCGGAGAGTGCGAAGGCACCGAGTATTTTGCCTTGGGCAAGCGGGGTCAGGAATTCTTTCTTCTGCCAGTCATTGCCGAATTTCAGAAGGCCTGCACCTACCAGTGAATTCTGTACGCTGACGATGGTAGACATCGCACCATCCGCTGCAGCGATTTCTTCAATGGCCAGTGCCATGGATATATAATCCGCTCCTGCGCCGCCATATTCTTCAGGGATGATCATACCCATCAGCCCAAGTTCGCCGAGTGCTTTTACTTCTTCAGTGGGAAAACGCGCTTCTTCATCGCGCTTGGCGGCACCCGGTGCAAGCTGGCCACGTGCAAAATCCCGCGCGGTTTCCTGGATCATTTGTTGAGTTTCGGTAAGAATCACCTTTAGTCCCTCTGATTTGCATGATTATTGTTAAGAGTTTATAATTAGTTTGAACATACAGGAGTTGTTAATGAAAATGCTAGAAATTTTACATCAATATCTTTACCAAGAATGGAAAAAATCGTTTCGTGGGGAATCAAAGAAACCACTGGGTTTGATTGAGCAAGAAATGTCAATGTGTGAAGGGATTTGGCATTTCCTTTGGGTAACAACTGTAAAGTAATTTACAACTTCTCCACCGCCATCGCTACTGCCTCACCACCGCCGATGCAGAGCCCGGCCATGCCACGTTTCTTGCCGTATTTCTCCATGGCATTCAGGAGTGTGACGAGTATACGCGCGCCGGATGCGCCGATGGGATGGCCAAGTGCACAGGCACCGCCATGCACGTTTACTTTCTCATGTGGCAGGCCGAGATCATGCATGGCGGCCATGGTAACAAGCGCGAACGCTTCGTTGATTTCAAAGAGGTCAACATCCTTCAAATTCCAGCCGGTTTTTTCGGAAAGTTTTTTGAATGCGCCGACGGGTGCAGTGGTGAACCATGCTGGGGCTTGTGCGTGGCTGGCATGCCCAACAATACGGGCGAGGGGTTTTATGCCGCGCTTTTCAGCATCAGATTCGCGCATGAGTATCAACGCTGCCGCACCATCGGAAATAGAACTGGCATTGGCGGCGGTAACGGTGCCGTCTTTCGCGAAGGCAGGCTTCAGGGTTGGAATCTTGGCAGGGTCGGCCTTTCCAGGCTGTTCATCGACTGCAATTTCTGTGTCGCCTTTTTTCCCTTTGATAGTTATGGGGATAATTTCAGCGGAAAAACTGCCATCGGTGGAGGCTTTTTTAGCGCGCTCCAGCGAGGTGATGGCAAATTTATCCTGAGCGTCGCGGGTGAACTGGTAATGCTGCGCGCAGGTTTCTGCGAATACGCCCATGAGTTTGCCTTTGTCATACGCATCTTCAAGGCCATCGAAGAACATATGGTCTTTGATTTCGCCGTGTCCCATGCGATAACCGCCGCGGGCTTTTGCAAGCAGGTATGGGGCATTCGTCATGCTTTCCATGCCGCCTGCCACCACAATGTTTGAAGTGCCTGCCGCAATCGCATCATGCGCAAGCATCACCGCTTTCATACCGGATCCGCACACTTTGCTGACCGTAGTGCAGGGTGTTGCTTCAGTAAGGCCAGCACCAAGTACAGCTTGGCGTGCAGGCGCCTGGCCAACACCAGCGGAGAGCACACAGCCTATATAGGCTTCATCAATGGCATCTGCCGCGAGGCCTGAGCGTTTCAGAGCCGCGCTGATGGCAGCCGAGCCAAGCTGGGGGGCTGCCATATCCTTGAAATCGCCCTGAAATCCGCCCATGGGGGTACGCGCACCGGATACGATAACGATGGAATCTTTGGTCATGAGGTTTCCTTTCCTCTTATAAAGTTATGCAGCCTTTTTCTGTGTTCGCGTAACGCCGTTTTCCAACATGGCGCGAAGCTCAAGGCGGCGTTTCCCAGCCTTGTGCATATTCGCTTCTTTTACTGGACCGTAGCCGCGAATGTCATCTGGCACAGAAAGTAATTCTGCGCAGATATCGGCATTATCCTTGCTGAGCATTTTTTGCACCAGCGCTATATCCGCTTCGTAATCGGCAATCAGTTGACGTTCAGCGCGGCGGTCTTTGTGATAGCCGAAAATATCGAATGCCGTGCCGCGCAGGAATTTGAACTTCGCAAGCAGGCCGAATGCAGGCAGCATCCATGCGCCGAACTCACGTTTCTTCGGACGGCCTGTTGCAGGGTCATTCTGTTCCATGATGGGTGGTGCCAGATTGAAGCGCAGCTTGTAATCACCTTGGAAGGTGGCTTTCAGCTCTTTGATAAACTGGCCATTGGAATACAGGCGCGCCACTTCATATTCGTCTTTGTATGCCAGTAACTTGTGGTAATAGCGGGCGGCTGCTTCGGTGACGACATTGCTTTGCAGTTTTTCCTCGATCGCCTTAATGCCAGCAATCGCCGTAGAATAACGTTCTGCATATGTTGCATTCTGATACGCGGTGAGGAAAGATACGCGTTTAGAGATAATATCTTCCAGCGTTTGAGCGATGGGTTCAGCATCTGCTTCGCCCTTTACTTCGCCCATCATTTTTTCGATAGCCTGTGGGTTTTGTGCAGCAAGGCGACCGAAGTTAAATGCTTTCTTATTAGAATTGATGGCGACGCCGTTTAGCTCAATAGCACGTTCGATACTTGCGCGGGAAAGTGGCACTAAGCCTTTTTGCCATGCATAGCCGAGCATAAACACGTTGGTGGCGATTTCATCACCCATCAGCACCATGGCATAGGAAGATGCAGGCACAAAATGCTGGCCGCCTTTTACGGTTGCGCTCAGGATTTCATTCTTCACCTGTTCGGCGTGGAAATCCACGTTGTTGTTAGTCACAAAATCAGCAACGGGTGTGTTGTCGGTATTGATGACGGCCTTGGTACGTTCAGGATTCAGTGTTTCATGAGCGGTTTTACCGACGGATGCCACCACATCGCACGCGAGTAATAAGTCAGAACCGCCGGTAGTGATGTGGCCGGTGCTGATGGAATCAAGGCTGTTGGCAAGACGCACATGTGAAAGCACCTCGCCACCTTTTTGCGCCAGACCTGTCTGGTCGAGCACGCGGCAATGCTTGCCTTCAAGGTGCGAGGCCATACCAAGCAATGCACCTACGGTGAGTACACCCGTGCCGCCGATACCGGTCACCATGATGTTATACGATTCCGCGCCCATTTCCGGCACTTTGGCTTCGGGCAGGGAGGCAAACATGTCATCCACTGAGCCAGCCTTGGTTTTTTTGGGCTCGCCGCCCAATACGGTCACGAAAGATGGACAGAAACCTTTCAGGCAGCTGAAATCCTTGTTGCAGGCAGACTGGTTGATGGTGCGTTTGCGGCCAAATTCAGTCTCCACTGGCTGTACTGCCATGCAGTTGGATTGCACTGAGCAATCGCCGCAGCCTTCGCACACGGCTTTGTTGATAAAGATGCGCTTGGCGGGATCAGGATATTTTCCACGTTTGCGGCGGCGGCGCTTTTCAGCGGCACAGGTCTGGTCATAAATAATAATGGTGGTACCTGGGGTTTCGCGTGCTTCTTTCTGGGTGGCGTCCATCCATGCGCGATGCAGTATTTTCACCTCACTTGGGATAAGGCTGCGATCATTATAGTATTCAGGATTTTCGGTGACGATCCAGCATTTAGACACGCCCTCGGCCATCACCTGCTGCGCCACGCGGTATACTGGCATTTCGCCATCCACAGCCTGACCGCCGGTCATCGCCACCGCATCGTTATACAAAATCTTGTACGTAATATTTATCTTCGCGGCAATCGCCTGACGAATGGCAAGCAAACCGGAATGGAAATAGGTGCCATCGCCGAGATTGGCAAAGATATGTTTGGTGTCGCTAAATGGTGCAGCGCCTACCCAAGGCACGCCTTCACCCCCCATCTGAGTACATAAATAGGAACTGCGATCCATCCACTGCACCATGTAATGGCAGCCAATGCCGACCATGGCCACGCTACCTTCCGGCACTTTGGTGGAGGTGTTGTGCGGGCAGCCCGCGCAGTAATAGGGCTTACGCAAGCTGGGTGGCAGGTAGCCTTTCTCACGCGCGTTGAAGTCGTCGTAAAATTTCAGCGCTTTTGCTACTTTTTCGTTATTGTAAAAACGCTCGAGTCGCTTAGCGATGACATGGGTGACCATGCCAACCGAATGGTCATTTTCCAGCGGCAGCAGCTTCTCACCTTTTTCATCATATTTGCCAACGATGGTGGCGGGGCGTTTTCCTGCCTCAAGGTTATACACATATTGCTTGAGCTGGAATTCGATGAATTCGCGCTTTTCTTCTACAATCAGCACTTCTTCAAGCCCCTCAACAGCGGCGCGAATTCCTTGCGGTTCAAGTGGCCAAGGCATACCAACCTTGTAAACGCGCAAGCCAATATCACGTGCGACCTCATCAGTAATGCCTAAATCAATCAATGCCTGACGCACGTCGCCATACGACTTGCCGGCGGTGATAATACCAATGCGTGGCTTCGGCGAATCCATCACGATGCGGTCGATGTTATTCTTTCGAGCAAAGGCATGACAGGCAAACAGTTTGTAATTCTGCAGGCGCCAGTCAATATCGCGCGGCACATCATTTAAGCGGATATGCACACCACCTGGCGGCATGGTAAATTCCGCATCGGTGGGTATCTGTATGTCACGCTGTTCTGGTGTGAGGTCTACCGTGCCGGAGGTTTCTACCGTGGCAGTGGTTACTTTGAGTGCCGTCCAGCATCCGGAGAAGCGGCTCATGGCGATGCCGAGCAGACCGTATTCCACGTATTCAGCAAGACTCGCTGGATACAGCATTGGCATCTGCATGGCAGACAGTACGTGGTCGCTCTGACAGGAAAGCGTGGAGGATTTGCAGCCATGGTCATCACCCACAATGGCGAGTACGCCGCCTTTTGGCGCGGTGCCGTTGGCATTGGCGTGGCGCATCACGTCGATGGAGCGGTCAACACCCGGAGCCTTGCCGTACCATATACCAAACACACCGTCTTTCTTGGCGTCTGGCAGTAAATTTACCTGCTGAGTGCCCCACACGGCGGTGGCGGCTAAGTCTTCGTTCACGCCTGGCAGGAACACAATATCCATGTTTTTGTAATAGCGGTTGGCATGTGCCAGTTCACGGTCGAATGCGCCCAGTGGGGATCCGCGATAACCAGAGATGAAGCCGCCGGTATTGAGGCCAGCCGCCATATCACGCCGTTTCTGCACAATGGCAATACGCGCCAATGCCTGCAAGCCAGACATAAATGCCTGCCCGCTTTCCAGCGTAAATTTATCGTCCAGCGAAACATCTTTAAATTTGAGCGCGGCTTGTGCCATGTGTATTCCTGATATATACAGTTTTCCGGCTGATAAAAACCATGAAACGGGCAAATTTGGAAGCGAATTCTAGCCTAATTCTTCAGGCGGCGGTTTTGCCCAGTTTGCTATGGATAAAGGCGGCTGCTTTTTGCAATGCAGCAGGGTTGGTAATGGCGCAGGTCAGTTTTTTTGCAGCGCACCATTCTATGAGTGCTTCCATCGGCAAGTTGCCCTTCGGGCTGTTGGCATAGGGGCAGCCGCCGAGGCCACCCGCTGCAGCATCAAATGTGCGGATGCCGAGAGTATAAGATGCATCTACATTGGCGATGGCCGAGCCGAACGTGTCATGAAAATGCATGGCCACTTTGGCAAGCGGGATGTCCGCGGCGATGAGGGTAGGGATGAGTTCTTTCACCATCTCCGGTTTGCCGATGCCGGTGGTGTCGCCCAGTGATACTTCAAAACAGCCAGCATCCAGCAGTTGCTTGCTGCGGCGGGCGACTTCTTTGGGTGAGAAGGGTAGGTCTGTATAGCCAAATACATTGGAGATATAACCACGCACACGCATGCCAGAGGCGAGAGCTTCTTTGACAACGGGGACGATGGCGGTGAAAGATTCCTCCACCGTCTGGTTGATGTTGGCTTTGGAGAAGGCTTCGGAGACGGCAAGGAATATCGCCACCTCCTTCGCCTTAATGGATTTGGCGCGCTCAAGGCCTTTGAGGTTAGGCACTAGGTAAGAAAAAATAACCTGCGGAAATTCTTTTTCGATGGGGGCAAGGAGTTCTGCCACTTCGCCAGAATTGGCCATTGCCACGACTTTGGGATGCACGAAGCTGCCCGCCTCAATGCGCGTTAGTCCTGTTTCCGCCAACATACGGATAAAGAAAACTTTGTCGGTAGCGGAAAGCTGCGCTGCATTTTTTTCGTTCTGCAGCCCGTCCCGCGCGCTGACGTCTACCAGTTCGATATCGAAGGTCATGAGTTCTTCTCTGCGGTGAGCTTTACCAGCTCAGTACCCTCGGTAATCATCTCGCCTTCTTTTACCAGTATGGCATCCACCGTAGCATCGCCACCGGCAGAAAGCGTGGTTTGTAGCTTCATCGCTTCCATGACAGCTACAGGCTGTCCGGCTGTAACCTTGTCACCTTTTTTCACCAGAATCTGGCGCACAAGCCCGGGCATCGGCGCACGTGGAGAGAGTTCTGCTTGTCCACCAGAAGAGCTGACAATAGCCGCAAGTTCGCTTACCTTGGCAGCTAAATTTCCCAGCTGGATATTTTTGGCGTTTTTGCCTTGCCACGCTGAGCCGCTGACGCGCTGCCATACGCCGTGCGTCATCTCCTGTTCGAGCAGGTAGGAGCTGTCCGGCAGGCGGTGGCTGCGGAAGTTATAGATTTTTCCGTCAAGCGTAAAAGACACGCCATTCTTATTGCGTGCTACATTTTCAAGCGTAACCGGAGAACCGTTGATATGCAGAGTGGTTTTCATCGCATACCTGCCAATCTTGGATTGTTCCATGCGGAATGCTCTGTTTCTGACGTCTCATTGCTTGCCGCAGTGGATACGCCAAAGAGCATGTAGCCTGCCGCGAGGCGTGCCAATGCGTCATTATCCAACTCGTGTGCCATCAGCTCTTTTTTATGTTTGTTGATGAAGTCTGTGGTGGTGATGCCCTTGCGGAACGCGGCATGATCCAACACACGCATCAGGAAATCGCGGTTATTGGTGGTACCGCTGATGCGAAGCTGCTTAAGCGCATTGAGCATACGGTTAATGGCTTCATCGCGGTTAATACCCCATGCGGCTATCTTTGCGATCATCGGATCATAACTCGCCGAAATAGTGTTGCCGCTAGTATAACCGTTCTCACAGCGCACGTGCGGCAAATGCGGGAGTGCAAAGCTGCTTAGTGTGCCCGGTGCGGGCATGAATTCCTTCTCTGTATCTTCCGCATAGAGGCGCACTTCAATGGCGTGGCCATGCTGCTTCACATCTTTCTGCGAGATGGGTAGTTTTGCACCTTCTGCCACTTCAATTTGCAGGCGTACAAGGTCGAGGCCTACTACCATTTCTGTCACCGGATGTTCCACCTGCAGGCGTGTGTTCATCTCGAGGAAATAAAAGTTCCCGTCGCTGTTCATGATGAATTCCACCGTGCCAGCGCCGACATAACCAATATGCGAGGTGATCTTGGTGGCGCATTCGGTCATGGCTTTGCGGGTTGCGTCATCCATGCGCGGGGAGGGGCTTTCTTCCACAATTTTCTGGTAACGCCGCTGTATAGAGCATTCGCGCTCAAACAGATGCAAATGGTTGCCGTGCGTGTCAGAGAACACCTGCACTTCGATATGGCGTGGCTCGGTTAAGTATTTTTCCATGATGAGGCGGTCATCACCGAAGGCGTTTTTTGCTTCCGAACGCGCGGAATCGAGTGCAGCGGGCAGGTCTTTCGCGTTATGCACAATGCGCATGCCTTTGCCACCACCACCGGCAGCAGCTTTCACCAGTACAGGGTAGCCAATTTTTTCGGCTTCTTTGGTGAGGGTTTTGGTGTCTGTGGCATCGCCGTCATATCCTGGTACAGTGGGCACACCGATTTTTTGGCACATGATACGCGATTCGGCTTTATCACCCATGCGGGCAATCACCTCCGCGGGCGGGCCCACGAAAATGAGGCCAGCTTTTTTTACTGCTTCAGCGAATTTCGCATTTTCGGATAAAAACCCATAACCCGGGTGGATGGCATCGGCCTTCGCGGCTTTTGCGGCGGCGATGAGTTTTTCAATATTGAGATAGGTTTCAGAGAGATTTTTGCCTTCCAGCAGTATGGCGACATCTCCCACGCGGGCGTGCGGCAGGTCACGGTCGTCTTCAGCAAAGACAGTAACAACGTCAATATTCATCGCACGGCATGTTGCCGCGATGCGGCAGGTGATTTCGCCGCGGTTTGCAATCATTAGGCGTTTGATTTTTTTCATCACGCTACCCATTTCGGTTTGCGTTTATTAAGCAGCGCATCCATGCCTTCTTGTCCTTCGTCAGATACGCGCAGGTCAGCAATCGTTTCAATCGTATAATCGCGGATGGCTTCACGCGCTTTCACATCATGCGAGAGCGCAAGTATACGCCAGATAAGCGCCTTGGAGCGCTGCGCGGCGGCGGGTGCAGCTTTCAGGAATTCTTTAATGGTTTCTTCGCGTGCAGCTTCTAACTCGGCGCGCGGTACCACGCGGTGAATGAGCGCCATATCCTTGGCAATCTGTGCGCCAAATTGCATGCCGGAGAGGAAATAAGCGCGGGCGTATGAGATGCCTACTTTCTGAATCACATACGGAGAAATCACACTGGGGGCAATACCGATGCGTGCCTCTGTGAAGCCGAATTTGGCATCATCACTGGCGACCACATAATCACATACAGCGGTGAGGCCAGAGCCGCCGCCAAGTGCCGCGCCATGCACCACGCCAATCACTGGTTTGCTGCATCCGGCAATGGCGGCAAACATGGCTTCCAGCTGGGCGCTGTCGGTCAGATTTTCATCGCGGCTATAGGCTTTCATTTTGCGCATCCAGTTCAAATCACCACCAGCGCAGAAAGAAGGGCCATTACCGGAGATAACGACAAGGCGCACCTTTGCATCCTTATCTACCTTGCGGAATGCGTCGGTCAGTTCGCTGATTAATTTGTCATCAAACGCATTATGGATTTCCGGGCGGTTCAGCGTAACCGCCGCAACGCCGCTTGAGTCGATATCGAGGGTGAGGAGCTTGTAGGTCATGTGCTTTAATACCGGTGAGATAAAGCCCTATCCTAACCGTTTTATCCACACAGTAAAGTCACATTCGGTGGCAAGGTGAGCCGCTTTCTCAGGATGCATTTTCTCAAAAAATTCCACTGTTTCCGGGCAGAATCCTAGTCTTGTGTACCAATTCTTAAGAAACTCCTTGCTCGGGTGCAGCCAAGTTCGAGGCGTCAAAAGTTCTAATCGAATAATAGTAACATTCTTTCTATGCGCGAACGCCTCTATGGCCTCCATCAACGACGACCCAATACCACAATTACGATATTGCCTGTCGGCGACTAACATTCCGAGCTCAATCGCATCTTTACCCCATGGCTGTACATGCGCTGACCCAACAATGCGGCCATCTTTTTCAGCCAATATAAGAGCCTTTTCTCTGAGCAATTTTTCGATTTCCTGGGCATTAGTGCGTGAATCTGAAACTTTCCACAAACCACGCTCGGCATCATCGTAAACATCATTTACCAACATACAAAGCTGCTTAACAGCTTGTGCATCGAGGTCGCGTTCGTTAGGAAAACGGGTTTTTATTTTCATACCTGTACGAACATAAGAGCCTCAGCCTTTGCCGGAGGTTTTACATCCTAAACACACCAAACTTCGTGTCTTCTATTGGTGCATTCAAGCTTGCGGCAATGGCCAGTCCAAGCACATCACGCGTGGTTACGGGATCAATAATGCCATCATCCCACAATCGTGCAGTTGAATAATACGCGCTGCCTTCGGTGGTGTATTTTTCCAGTATCGGCTGGCGGATGGCATCAATATCTTTTTGCGTTAGTTTCTTGCCTTCTTTTTCCAGCGCGTCGGTGCGCACGCGGGCGAGTACGTCGGCTGCCTGTTCGCCGCCCATCACCGAGATTTTTGCATTCGGCCACATGAACATGAAGCGTGGGTCATACGCGCGGCCGCACATGCCATAATTGCCAGCACCAAATGAACCACCAATCACCACAGTGAATTTCGGCACGGCGGCGTTGGACACGGCCATGACCATTTTGGCGCCATGGCGGGCGATACCTTCCGATTCGTATTTTTTGCCGACCATGAAACCGGTGATGTTCTGCAAAAACAGCAGCGGGATTTTCCGCTGCGCGCAAAGTTCGATGAAGTGGGTAGCTTTAATGGCAGACTCAGAAAATAAAATGCCGTTATTGGCCACAATACCCACTGGCGAGCCATGGATGGAGGCAAAGCAGCACACAATCGTTGTGCCGTAACGCTTCTTAAACTCATGGAATTTCGAGCCATCAACGATGCGGGCGATGATGTCGCGTACATCAAACGGCACGCGGGTGGATTCTTTCGGGAGTATACCGTATATTTCTTCAGCAGGATGGAGCGGCTCTTCATAAGCTGTGGTATTGCGCTTTGCGGCTGTTTTCCAGTTCAGGTTTGCCACGATATCGCGCACCTTGGCGAGTGCTTCTTCCTCGGTTTCGGCGAAATGATCGGCTACGCCGGACTGCGAAGTATGCACATTGGCACCACCCAAATCTTCCGAGGTTACATCTTCACCGGTGGCGGCTTTAACCAGCGGTGGGCCAGCGAGGAAGATGGTGCCGTTGCCTTTCACGATTACTGATTCATCGCACATGGCGGGAACGTAAGCGCCGCCTGCGGTGCAGGAGCCTACAACAGCGGCGATTTGCGGAATGCCGGCAGCCGACATGCGTGCCTGATTGAAGAAGATGCGGCCAAAATGGTCGCGGTCAGGGAATACTTCATCCTGCATTGGTAGGAACGCACCGCCGGAATCCACCAGATAAATACAGGGCAGACGGTTCTGGAAGGCAATCTCTTGCGCGCGCAGGTGTTTTTTCACGGTGAGCGGAAAATAGGTGCCGCCTTTTACCGTAGCGTCATTCGCCACGAACATGCACTCATGCCCGTGCACGCGGCCAATACCGGTGACTACACCAGCTGAAGGTACGCCGCCTTCTTCCTTATACATATCCCATGCGGCGAGCGGCGAAAGTTCCAGAAACGGTGAGCCAGCATCTAAAATGCGGTTGATGCGCTCACGTGGCAGAAGCTTGCCGCGTGAATGATGACGCTCAACAGCCTTCGCCCCGCCGCCTTCTTTGACGGTATCAAGGCGCGTAGCAAGCTCATCGGCTAATTCGCGGTGAAAAGAAGCATTATCTTCCGGTGTATTGGCAGTGGTTTTCATGGCAACAGATTTCATAAATATCAATATGCTAGAGTGGAGATGCGAGCCTAGCGTTCTATGTGGCGGTAGGCAAGGGCGAAATTATAGGATGGGCAGTGGGGTGGGCATTTTTGTCACAAATACTTCACCATATTGTCGCAGAACTGTCATGTTTAGGCATTAACATGATATGGTGAGGCTTAGAACCTCATGCTTTGGTCAACGTACCGGGGCTTTATAAACGGTGAAACGCCTGACACCATGATTTCAGGCCAAGAACAAGAAGGTATAACTATATGAAATTTAATTATAAATATTGTCTATCGCTAGTAGCGTTGCCACTTACTGCAGCATTGTTTTTATCTACTGCAAACGCAAACGCAACCACAACCTCACGAGGCACTACATCTGCTCAATTGATTTGTAACGTCGCTGGTGGGTATACCAGCGGGATAAACTATCTAGATTTAACTTATATATTGAATGGCCAGTATATTTTTTCCAGCGGTATAATGACTCTTAGCAGCGTGCTTCCTGGTGTGTCTACTGACAGCGCATGTAAAGTATCGGCTTCGTTAATGTGTCAAGCGATACGTGTAAATGTAGCTCTGGGCTACTATCCGCCAAGTGTTGGAACTGTTACTTTCCCATTTAACATCAATGTAACGGCGTATACCGCAAGCACAGGCACAGCTAATTCGCAATTTACGTATAGTTGCCTATAAATGGATAAAGCCCCGCAGCAATGCGGGGTTTTTTACAAAATATAGAGAAAGATCTTCTATGAAATTACCATTATTCATTACGTCGATTGCTACACTAATCTTTGCCAGCCCGTCTTTTGCTGCGGTTCATTGTCAGGCAGGGTGTTATGGTTATTCCATATCCACAAATTTACACGTGCTTAATTGTGTTGTTGATACACCCATCAGCTATACTCCGGGATACGCATCGGGTTTTGGGCTTACCGAAATGGTAACCAGCTATACGCAAGACGAGATTGTCAAAGTTCTGCGAAATACCATATGTGGCCATTCGGGCATAGGGATTGATTTTGGGTGTAAGGATCTAGTGCTTCGTATAGGAAACACCACAAGACCAGCTACAACCTTTGGATTTTCAACACAACCTCTACCATTCAATTCTGTAACCGGTCAGTGCAGTTAGCCTGATTACTGGCTAATCCGCGTTCTTAGAGTTGTGATTGACTCATTATTCCGCGCAGCCTATGGCGCGAGAAATAATCAGCCGTTGGATTTCCGAAGTGCCTTCGCCGATGCGAAGCAGGCGGTGGTCGCGCCAGAAGCGTTCTACGTCATATTCTTCCATCAGGCCGTAACCGCCATGGATCTGCACGGCCATGTCGGTGACTTCGCCTGCCACTTCTGAGGAATAGAGCTTGGCCATCGCGCCTTCTTTGGTGAAGGGCATTCCGTTATCTGCCATCCAGCACACTTTATACAGGTAGTTGCGTGCCATTTCGATTTTCATGTGCATATCGGCCAGCGCGAAAGCGATACTCTGGAAATTGGCGATTGGCTTGCCAAACTGTTTGCGTTCTTTCGCATAGGCCAGTGCTTTTTCATAGGCTCCTTGCGCGCAGCCCACACCCATGGCAGCGATGCCGATTTTGCCGCGATCGAGCGTGGCCAGCATTTGCTTGCTGCCGTCACCTTGTTTGCCGAGCATGTTGGCATCCGGCACGAACACATCTTCAAAGTATACTTCGCAGGTGTCAGACGCGCGCCACATGAGCTTGCCATGCATGGATTTGGCGGTAAGGCCTTTCGTGCCTGCCTCCACGATGAAGCAGGAAAGCTCTGGCTTGCCTTCACCTTTTGAGCCGGTTACGGCCTGTACGGTGACGCCAGCATTCATTTTATTGGCATTGGTGATAAAAATTTTACTGCCGTTGATCTTCCAGCCGCCATCGACTTTCACCGCTTTAGTTTTGCTGCCGCGTGAGTCAGAGCCTGCGTTTGGTTCGGTGAGGCCGAAGGCCCAGAGTTTATCACCGGTGCAAAGCTGCGGTAGGTATTTTTTGCGTTGTTCTTCATTGCCGAAATAATAGACGGGGCCAATGCCGAGCGAGTTATGTGCGGTGATGGTTGCGGCTTGTGAGCCATCCACACGGGCAACTTCCTCACACGCGATGGCATAAGCCAGATAATCCATATCATGCCCGCCATATTGACTGGGAAGCACAATGCCAAACAGGCCGATCTGCCCCATCTTACGGGTTAAATCTTCGGAGAATTGCTCTTTTTTATCCAGCTCATGGGCTTTGGGCGCAATCTCGCTTTCAGCAAATTTACGCACGCTGTCGCGCAGCATTTGGTGCATCTCGGGGAGTTCAAAGTTCATGTTGCCTGAGTTCATGTCGGTTTCTTTTCTTTGGGTTTGTGTGCCAGCCATAAAACATCCATCGGTAAGATTTTTAACAGTTGGTAGTAGTTCTACAATGGGTTATACCAGCAAGGCAATAGGAGAACTACAAACGTGCCATTTTATTACGAAGATTTTACTATTGGCCAGACTCTGGAAAGCCGCAGCCAATATACGATTAGCAGAGAAAATGCTATTGCCTTCGCGCAGGAATATGACCCGCAAGCCCAGCATCTGGATGATGAAAAGGCAAAAGATAGTATATTTGGCGCGCTGGTGGTAAGCGGCTGGCACACGGCGGCCGTAACCATGCGACTTAAAACGCAGACCGATCTTGCAGATATAGAAGGTGGGCTGGTGGGGCTTGGCACTGAAAGTATGCGCTGGCCAAGACCAACCATGCCAGGCGATACGCTGCGGCTGGTGATAACCATATTGGACAAGCGGCTTTCACAATCCAAACCCGGCAAAGGTATCATTCGTTATAAAGCTGAGACCTTGAATCAGAAGGGTGAATTAATGATGGAGATGTTCACTAACGTTATTGTGCCGTGCCGTACTTAAAATTTATCCGTGTAAATATTGGCCGTTTTTAATCACGCGTTTTCCTGCCACGAACACATGCGCCATTTTGGGCTGCAGGCCGAAGATGAGCGTATCCAGAATCGCATCACCTTTTTTATCAGCAAGGAGTGTGTGGTTCATAGCAGGAGAAATCAAATCAGCGCGGTAGCCTTTGGCAATCACGCCACTCTTAATGCCAAGTGCCTGTGCGCTGCCGCGTGCTGCGCGGGCGTATAACGTGCGCCCGACGGAATCTGAGTGTGCATCAAACAAAATGGCACGCCTACGCTGTGTAAGCCTTTGTGCGTATTCCATGGTTTTGAGTTCTTCCCACGGCGAGGTGCACACATTGCTGTCGGAGCCGATGCCGAAGGCACCACCTGCTTTTATGTATGCTTCCGCAGGGAAAATACCATCGCCTAAATTGGCTTCCGTGGTAGGGCAAAGGCCTGCTACCGCGCCGGAGGCTGCGAGTGCATTGGTCTCGGTTTCAGTCATATGGGTGGAGTGAATGAAGCACCAGTGTTTACCTACGGCGTGGTTCTCAAGCAGCCAT
Organism: Alphaproteobacteria bacterium; assembly: GCA_046344715.1. Taxonomy (GTDB): domain Bacteria; phylum Pseudomonadota; class Alphaproteobacteria; order Rickettsiales; family SXRF01; genus CAZAQK01. The sequence continues at coordinate 17,106 of JBKDKX010000023.1, forward strand.
TCAACAGGCCGCTTGCCGCTCCATGCCACACAATCATCCACTTCTTTCACCTGTTCGGCGGCGTGGATATGGATGGGGCAGTCTTTCAGCCCCAGTGTTGGCAGCGCATCCACAATGCGTTTCAGGCTTTCCGATGTTACAGCGCGCAAGCTGTGTGGCGCAACACCGAGCGTTACATCCTCATCATCACCGTAACTTTTAACGAGCAATTCCATGAGGTTCAGGAATTCATCGGGGGTGTGGGTGAAGCGCTTTTGTCCCTCATGCGCTGGCGTGCCGCCAAAATTGGCGGTTTCATACATCACGGGAAGTAAGGTTAGATGAATGCCGGTTGCTTTAGCTGCTGCCACAATACGGTCTGACATTTCGGTGGGGTTGGCGTAATGCTTGCCGTTTGCATCATTATGCAAATAATGAAATTCACCTACGGAAGTATAGCCGCTTTTGAGGAGTTCCACATAGAGTTCACCCGCCGTGCGCTCCACATCTTCGGGTGTGAAGCTGTTTAAGAATTTATACATCACCTCCCGCCAGCTCCAGAAATTATCATCGGCGTTGCCGCCGGTGCGCTCGGTGAGGCCTGCCATACTGCGTTGGAACGCGTGAGAGTGCACATTGCTCATGCCAGGCAGGATAATGGGGTAGCTCGGCATGCCGGAGGGCAGGCTGCTGCCAGCGGTGACGCTTGCGATGGTGCTGCCTTCCAGCTCAATGAGTACGTCATCTTGCCAGCCTTCGCTGGTAAGCGCGGTTTTAGCAAATATTGCGCGTGGTGTTTCCCATTGCATGGGGGCAAGTCTCCATTATGATGATTTCCCGAACTTATAAACTAAAACCATGCCGACTCACAACGAAAAGCACGCAGACACGCTGTTTATCAACGCCAACCTCGCTACTATGGCGGGTGAGGGGTATGGTATTATAGAAAATGTTGCAGTCGGCATTACGGATGGTCGCATATCTTATATTGGCACGGAAGTGGGAATCACAGCCAATGTGGTGCATGATTTGGCAGGCAAATGGCTTACCCCCGGGCTGGTGGATTGCCACACACACCTTGTATATGCTGGAAACCGTGCGCATGAATTTGCAGCCCGTCAGGCCGGAAAGACCTATGCACAGATTGCGGCCGAAGGTGGCGGTATTGCCTACACAGTGAAGCAAACGCGGGCAGCAAGCGAGGCAGAGCTTTTTGCCCAGAGTGAAAAACGCCTGCAGCATTTCCTGCGCGAGGGTGTTACCACCATGGAGATCAAATCCGGCTATGGGCTGGATTTGGACACTGAACTGAAAATGCTGCGTGTGGCTAAAAAACTCGGTGAGAAATATCCCGTCACCATTCGCAAAACTTTTTTAGGCGCGCACAGCGTGCCTGCTGAATTCAAGGGCAGGGCGGATGAGTATATTGATGCGGTGGTGAGTGACATGATCCCTGCGATTGCCAAAGAAAAACTAGCAGACGCGGTGGATGGGTTTTGCGAACATATTGCCTTCACGCCAGCGCAAATCGCCAGAGTGTTTGATGCGGCGAAGAAACATGGCCTTGCGGTGAAGCTGCACGCCGAGCAGCTATCAGATCAGGGCGGGGCTGCAATGGCCGCGCAATATAAGGCCTTATCAGCCGACCATCTGGAGTTCGCATCTGAAGAAGGCATTAAGGCGATGGCGGCAAGCGGCACGGTTGCCGTGCTGCTGCCGGGGGCATTTTATATGCTGAAGGAAAAACAAAAGCCGCCGGTGGAATTACTGCGGAAGCATGGCGTGGCGATTGCGCTGGCATCGGATTGCAACCCCGGCACATCGCCGGTATTGAGCTTAGTTGCCATGCTTAATATGGGTTGTACGCTGTTTGGCTTGACGCCGGAAGAAGCGCTCAGGGGCATTACAGTAAATGCCGCAAAAGCCTTAGGGATTGCCGATATTGGTACGCTGGAGGTGGGCAAGGTTGCGGATTTAGCGATTTGGGATATAACCCATCCGCAGGATTTGGCGTATCACTTAGGCGGCAATGCGTGCGTGGGAACAATAAAAAAAGGACAATACAATGGAAATCATTCTTAAAGGCGACCACCTCACGGTTGAAGAGCTCTACCGCTTTGCGCAAAGCGCGCTCGACCCCAAGGCAAAAATCAAAATCACCATTGATGAGGCGGCAAAAAAACGCGTGGCCGCTGCCGAGAAATATCTGCATAAACTGGCCAACAGCGGCGAGACGATTTACAGCATCAATACCGGCTTTGGATTTTTCGTGAATACGCGCATTGAGCCGGATCAAATGTCGCAGTTGCAGACCAACATCATCCGCTCGCATGCCTGCGGTGTGGGCGAGGAACTGCCGCGTGATCTGGTGATGATGCTGTGGCTGATTCTGCTCAATTCCGTTTGCCGCGGCCATCGCGGCATTGCACTTTCCAAGCTGGAGGCGATTGTATCCATGCTGGAGGCGGGTGTCCTCGCTTGCGTGCCTGCGCGTGGGAGCGTCGGCGCATCGGGCGACCTTGCCCCCACAGCGCACGCCGTGCTTGCCACCATCGGCGAAGGCGAATGCACCGCGCCAGCTGCGGATGGATTTGCCCGCATGAACGCCGCCGATGCACTGAAGAAAGCAAAAATATCTCCCATCACGCTTGGGCCGAAGGAAGGGCTGTGCCTCATCAACGGCACGCAGCTTACCGCCGCACTCGCCGTAAAACTCTGGAATGAAGCAAAGCTATTGCTGGATACTGCGAATATGTCAGCGGCCTTAAGCATTGAGGGGCTGCGTGCGAGTCATCACATGACGGAAGACATGCTGCTTAAAGAACAGCGGCAGGAAGGTACGCTGCATTGTGGCCGTGAGATTGCCGGATGGCTGGGCGACACGGAAATTTCCAAAAGCCACACGGGTTGCAGCCGCGTGCAGGACCCGTATTCCTTCCGCTGCGCGCCGCAGGTGCATGGCATGGTGTGGGAAGAGCTGATGCACAGCAAAAAAATTCTGGAGCGTGAGATCAACTCCACCTCCGACAACCCGATTTTATTCCCCGATGAAGAGCGCGTCATCCATGGCGGGAATTTCCACGCCATATACCCTGCGCGGGTATCCGACCATCTGGGTGCGGCACTCACCACGCTGGCCGCAATTGCGGAACGCCGCGTGAATATCATGATGAGTAAGGACAAATCCGGCCTGCCGACATTTCTCATCGAAAAGGGTGGGCTGAACTCGGGGTTCATGATGGTGCAGGTGACGGCCGCAGCGCTGGTTGCTGAATGCCGCAGCTTATGTTTTCCGGCGAGTGTGGATTCCGTGCCCACGAATAACGATCAGGAAGACCATGTATCCATGGGCGTGGGCGCGGGACTGAAGGCATTGCAGATTGCAAAACACGCCCATTATGTGCTGGCGATTGAGCTGCTGGTTGCCGCGCAAGCGGTGGATATGGTGGGGCTTAAAACATCGGCCAAACTTGAAAAAGTAAAAGCCGAAATCCGCAAGGTGGCGAAGTATCTCGATAATGACCGGTTCATTAATCCGGATATTGAAGCGGTGCATGGGCTGGTGAAGGCGGGATTAATCCCCGCATAAGCGCAGCGCATTGCGCGGTCTGGTATTCGTCATTGCGAGGAGCAAAGCGACGAAGCAATCCAGTTTAGGGAGATGGATTGCTTCGCTACGCTCGCAATGACGGGTAAAACTCGTCATCCCGCATTTATTGCGGGATCTCAGGCGACACGGTATAACGGCTGTAGATCCCCGAACAAGTCGGGGATGACGAAGTAAAAAAGTGCATGGGTTGGTGAAGGGTGGTAGGAATTAGATTCCAGTTATTCACAATTTAGCCACCAAGACTTCGTCCGCTCCTAAAAATTCTTCTGCCCACAGGCGAAACCGCGGATCTATTTCCTATCATCTCGCCGCACGTTTGGCCAAGCAACGTCAGTTTAGACAAAATTTGCTCATGATTGGCATCGTATCCAGCATCATTCAACGTAGAAGAAGCTATTTCCATTAGAGGTTGCCAAAACTTTTGCGATACTGCATTCCGATCCATGGAACTTAGCGCATAACGCGGGCTTAAGGAGGGGTCTCTGGTTTTTAACGCCTTTAGAGCACGCCCGGCTGACCTTACTTTTTCCAGGGTGTCTTCTGTTGGAGAAGCAGACTGAATATCTGCTTCTGCAACTCCAATTGTTTTCAGAAATAATGCACGCATTTTATCGGCAGAAACTTTAACATCCGCTGGGGGTAAAGCACCCTCTCTTTTAGTCAGCTTACCCGATAAGTTATCAACCATTTTAGACGCTATTTTACGTAGAATATCTACGGAATTATCTATACTTTCGTGCATCTTTTCGATGCGCTTATTCGTATCCATAAAAATTCCTTGGAATCATAAAACTATCCGGCCGCATAATGTTTCCATTCTACGCCAACCTATATTTAACTAAGCAATAGAAGGCTTTTGCTGGTTAGCACGCTGCTGTTCAACCATTTTGGTAAAACTGCGGGTCTTATCTAATCCAGGTTCTTGAACAATTCCAAGCGCAAGACTTTTTTGTTTTTCTTGTTGAGCCTGTTGATCCAAACCTATCTGATACTCTTTTTCCAGACGTTCTTTACCTTCAGATGCTCCCCAAGCCGCACCCACCAGACCGCCAAGAAAAGGAAGGGCTGCAACGGCTAATGTCGCTAACGGAGCCAATGTAATACCTCCTGCAGCTGCAATGCCAACGGAAGCTATGGCAATGACTGTACCCGTAAGCATGCCGCCGAAACCACCAGAAAAGAATTCTCTATTCAAGTAAGATGGAGGCTTTATTTCCTTGCCGAATTTTTGCTCGTGTTCCATTCGGGATTTGCCGTAACTACCACCAATAAGCCCGCCTATACCAGTGCTAGCTGCAAAAGTGGCAACTGGCAGAAATGGTGCTACTCCTGCTGCAGCCGGTCCTATAGCAGCAACAGCGGCTATCGCTGCAAGACTAATGGGAATGTCTAAAAGAATAGAACCAAGTCCTGCCCCTATGATGGCTTCATCATTGTACAGGCTGGGTTTTTCTGTTGGTTGAATCTTCGGTGTTTCTTTTGCCATAATTAAGCTCCATTTCTGGATTTATTATAACGAATTAACCTTTTATTTTGTGTGACAGTTTTGTGAATGTTGATTTCTATCTATCTATCTATCTATCTATCTGATTTTAAAAAATAAATTGGCATAGAAATAGTCGAGCCAGACCCCGCAACAAGTGCGGGGTGACATTAAACCATCGGCAGTTTAAGCCCTTTTTCTTTCGCGCATTCAATCGCGATGTCATACCCAGCATCGGCGTGGCGCATGACGCCGGTGGCGGGGTCGTTGGTGAGGACGCGCTCTAAACGTTTCGCCGCGTCATCCGTGCCGTCAGCCACAATCACCATGCCCGAATGCTGCGAGAAGCCCATGCCCACACCGCCGCCATGATGCAAACTCACCCATGTGGCGCCGCTTGCGGTGTTGAGCAGCGCGTTGAGTAGCGGCCAGTCGGATACCGCATCACTGCCATCTTTCATGCTTTCCGTTTCGCGGTTGGGGGAGGCGACTGAGCCGGAATCCAGATGGTCACGCCCTATCACAATGGGGGCGGAGAGCTCGCCGCTTTTCACCATCTCGTTAAACGCCAGCCCGAGCTTGGCGCGGTCACCCAGCCCTACCCAGCAGATGCGGGCGGGCAGCCCCTGAAACTTGATTTTTTTATGCGCCATATCCAGCCAGTTGTGCAGGTGCTTATCATGCGGGATGAGTTCTTTTACCTTGGCATCGGTCTTTGCAATATCCTGCGGGTCGCCGGAGAGTGCCACCCAGCGGAACGGCCCAATGCCACGGCAGAAGAGCGGGCGGATGTATGCCGGCACGAAGCCGGGGAAATCAAACGCGTTGATTGCGCCTGCATCAAACGCCATCTGGCGGATGTTGTTGCCGTAATCCACCACGGGGATGCCCTGCTTGTGGAATTCCAGCATGGCGCGCACTTGTGTGGCCATGGAGGCTTTGGCAAGGCGCACCATATCCTCCGGGTGTTCGGCGCGCAGCTTTGCGGCTTGCTCCATGCTCATGCCAGCGGGCAAATAGCCATTCAGCGGGTCATGCGCGGAGGTTTGGTCGGTCACCGCATCGGGCTTGATGCCGCGCTTGATGAGTTCCGGAAAGATTTCCGCCGCGTTGCCAAGCAGCCCGACCGATACGGGTTTTTTGGCATTTTTGATAATCTTCAGTGCTTCATCCAGCGTGGTGGCCTTGTGGTCGAGGTATTTGGTCTCAAGGCGTTTTTCAATGCGCGTGGGGTCGCACTCCACTGCAAGCATCGAAGCACCCGCCATGGTGGCCGCTAGCGGTTGTGCACCGCCCATGCCGCCGAGGCCGCCGGTTAGAATCCATTTGCCCGCCAAGTCACCGCCAAAATGCTGTCTGCCCATTTCCACAAAGGTTTCATACGTGCCCTGCACGATGCCCTGCGAGCCAATGTAAATCCATGAACCCGCGGTCATCTGCCCATACATGGCGAGACCCTTGGCATCGAGCTCATGGAAATGTTTCCACGTTGCCCAGTGTGGTACAATGTTTGAATTGGCCAGCAGCACGCGCGGTGCATTCTCATGCGTTTTGAACACACCGACCGGCTTGCCGGATTGGATGAGGAGGGTTTCATCTTTCTCCAGTGCCTTGAGTGTTTCCACGATGGTATCGAAACATTCCCAGTTGCGCGCGGCCTTGCCAATGCCGCCATACACCACCAGCTCGTCCGGGTTTTCGGCCACATCGGGGTCAAGATTATTCATCAGCATGCGCAGCGGCGCTTCGGTCAGCCAGCTTTTGGCAGAAAGTTTTGTGCCGGTTGCCGCTTTAATGATGCGCTTGTTTGAAATCGCTTTTTCTGCTTTTGCCGTTGCCATTGCTTCTTTCCTTCCTGTAGCATGTGCCGATGGAAACATACCGATATATTCCGGGCACAGTGCCAATCATCATTAGCATGCCGCATACGGGCACGCATGTTCCGGCGGATATACTAGCCCGATTTACGCCAGAGGCCAAGCAGCTTCCTGATACCGATTGGCACATAAGCAGGCTATACGATTTTGCTGGGTTGCTCGGCTGCCATATGCTTATACCGGCTTGTTCACGTTATGTGATTGACCTCAACCGCCCGGAAAATGATGCAAGCCTATATCCCGGCAAGTTTACCACTGGCCTGTGCCCTGCAACTTTGTTTGATGGCAGCCCGCTATATCGCGAGGGGTACACGCCAGATGCGGCGGAGATTGCTGCACGCAAGGAGCAATACTGGCGGCCATACCATACGAAGCTTGCAGCACTGGTTGATGATCTCAAAGCGCAGCATGGCAAAGTGGTGGTGTTTGATGCGCATTCCATCCGCTCGGAAGTATCCACATTATTCGAAGGTGTGCTTCCTGATCTGAATATCGGCACGGCGGATGGTGCTTCTGCCGATATCGCACTTAGCAATGCGGTGGTTTCCGTGTGTAATGATAGCCCGTATTCGTATGTGTATAACGGCCGCTTCAAAGGCGGCTACATCACCCGCCATTACGGCAGGCCGGAAGCAGGCATTCATGCCATCCAGCTGGAACTGGCGCAAAAGAATTACATGGATGAAAAATTCCCATTTTCTTATGACGAAGCAAAGGCAGTGGGCTTGCAGGCCACTTTGGCTAATGTGCTCTATGCGATTGGGGCGGGGATGACAGGAATTAATTCACCGCAGTAAGTTTTTCCAGCTTCTGAATAATACTACCCACACCGCCTTTTGAAGCCGCCTGCGCGAATTCCGTACGGTGGGTGGAAAGCAGGCTGACGCCTTCGATGATCACATCAATGATTTTATAACCCTTACCATCACTGTTTGGTTTTACCAGATAATCCACGTTCATTTTTTTCGCGTTGGATAATTTAATTTGCGTGCGGGTGGTAAAGTTGTCATTTGCCTGGTCTTTGACTTCCAGCACTTTAATATCCACTACCTTCTGGTCATCGCCGGTGGCATAGGTGGAGACATACGTCTGTACCAGGAAATTGTGATAAAGCTCGGCGTAACGCTGGCGCTGTTCCTCGGTAGCACTTCTCCACGCTGCGCCAATCACGAATTTGGCAATCCACTGCGTATCCACCACGGTGGCGAATCCACGCTTTAAGGATTCCATACGATCATCCGGTTTTTTGCTGGGGTCGGTGATCATGGTGAGTGTCATATTCGCCATTTCATGTGCAAGTTCCATGCGCTCTTTATGCGTATCGGCAAAGGCAGGTGTATATGCGAATGAAATTATCAGGGCGAAAAGTGCGAGGGCGTGGATGCGGATCATAATTCTCTCTTTTTGTAAAAAGCACCCCCTCTGGGAGGGGAAAGTTATGTTGCGGGGGAAATCTTCTCGGTACGCAGACGAATAACAAACCCAGAGGGGGCACAATCTCAATATATCGTATAAAAGTTACATCTTATTAAAAAATATCAACAATTTGTCTTGCATTTTATCTAATTCATGGTGCTTCGGCGATGAATGTGAACATAGGTAATTATTAAGATTATTCAAGCCTATCCCTTGGTTGAAAAAGGCTTTTTCCTTGGTATGATGCCGGTTCTCTTCACCCCATATAAAGCGAAATAACATATTATGGCTAAAAAAACTCCATGGGATCAGTATGGCGAGTATTTGCATATTGATAAAATCCTCGCCGCACAGCATCCCAAAAGCGTAGAGGCTGGACATGGTGCCCACGATGAAATGCTCTTCATCCAATTTCACCAAATCTATGAGCTTTGGTTTAAGCAGATACTCTATGAGCTTGATGATATTACCAGCCGTTTTTCTAAAAGTGTGGTGGATGAAAATGACATGCAGCCCATCATGATTTACCTCGGACGTATTGTGGAGATTTTCAAGCAAACCGAAAGCATGATTGATGTGCTGGAAACCATGCCGCCACAATCTTTCGTGGATTTTCGTGAATATTTGGGCACGGCATCTGGTTTTCAGAGTTTACAGTTCAGGTTGATTGAAACACGTCTTGGCCTAAAGCGCGAGGTACGCCTGCCCGTATTCCACGGGCCATTTGATGATAATCTGCTTGATGCCAGCAAGCAGGCGATCAAAGCAGCAGAAAGTAAACCAAGCCTGTTTGAGCAGCTAGATAGCTGGCTTTCACGCACACCCTTTGTGAATCTGGGTGAGTACACATTCTGGAATGTATACCGCACAGCGGTGCATGGCATGTTTGATGAAAAAGTCAAACTGGCGCATGCGAATTTGAGCGGCGATGCGCTTGCCGCAGAACTTGATGCCAGAGAGAAAGGCAAACAGAAATTTGAAGGTGTGTTTGATGAGAAGAAACATGCCGAAGCGGTAAAAGAAGGTAAATGGCGGCTTTCATGGAAGGCGTTGCAGGCGGCATTATTCATCACCATTTATCGTAATGAGCCGGCATTGCAGGCACCATATGCACTGCTTAAACACATCATGGATGTGGATGAGTTGCTCGCCCGCTGGCGTTTCCGTCACGCACTTATGGTGCAGCGCATGGTGGGTATGGGTATGGGCACAGGCGGCTCATCGGGTTATGAATATCTGATGAATACGGTGCTCAAACACCGCATCTTCAGCGATATTTTCGCACTCTCGACCTATCTGATACCATCGCGCCTGCTGCCGCAATTGCCCGCCGAGATAAGCGACAGGATGGATTATAACTACGCAAAGAAAGCCTAACTCATGGACATGAATCTTACAGGAAGACACGCAATTGTTTGTGGCGCGAGCCGTGGCATTGGGCGTGCAACGGCACATGAACTGGCTGCACTTGGTGCGGATGTAACCTTGGTTGCCCGCCGCGAAGATGCGCTCAAAGAAGTGCTTAAATCACTGGATACTTCCAAAGGCCAGAAACATGGCTATGTGGTGGCTGATTTTACTAAACCCGATGAACTAAAACAAAAAATCGAAGCGCATGTTGTAAAACATACTGCGCATATTTTAGTGAATAACACGGGCGGCCCGCCAGCGGGCGCAGCCAACACAGCAAAGCTTGAAGAATTTCAGGCGGCATTCACCCAGCATCTTTTATGCAATCATGTGTTAGTGCAGGCAGTATTGCCGGGCATGAGATCGGCAAGATATGGCCGTATCATCAACGTGATTTCTACCTCGGTGAAAGCACCGCTGAAAGGCTTGGGTGTCTCCAATACCATCCGTGCAGCGGTTGCTAACTGGGCGAAAACGCTTTCGATGGAAGTGGCTGCCGATGGCATCACGGTAAATAATGTGCTGCCGGGCGCAACGGATACGGACAGGCTGGATGAGATATTCACCGGACGCGCGGAGAAGCAAGGTAAATCCAAAGATGCCGTAATCAAGGAAGAGCTTTCGCATATTCCGGCAGGGCGCATTGGTAAGCCAGAAGAGTTGGCGGCGGCCATTGCGTTTCTTGCCACACCGGCGGCGGCGTATATCAACGGTGTTGCACTGCCAGTAGATGGCGGCAGGACGGGGAATTTGTGATGTTTGGTTTTCTTAAAGCAGCAGATTTTAATGATGAACAGTTAGGCATACTTCAATATGTGCGTGGTAAATGGCGTGGTAAAATAAATATTTCTGACAATAATACTGTAGTTGTAGCTATGAGTGGCGATCGCAAGCAACCTCACAATCAGATACTTGAGGCAGCTCGCCAGCTACCAGCACAATATGCGCTACTAAAGCCACAGATTCAGCAGGCATTGTACGAACATTACGAGCCATATGCTGACGAATCGCCAGTTAAAATTCGCAACGATGCATCGCTTTGGAAAGACGTGCGTTTGGTTCAAGCAACTATTGAAATACAATCAGGAAAACTGACCACTGAACTGGCATATGAGGTGACATGGGATGAAGAGCATACGTTAGGTGCAGTGATAGTTGAAGGTAAGTTTGCTGAATTAAACGGTAGCATATTGGTAGCTTAGGAAATTTCATGCATAAAATAGCAAACTTTATTAATGGAAAATTGGTGCCGCCCGTATCAGGTACCTATTTCGACACGTTCGAACCTGCGGTGGGGAAGGCGTATGCAAGCGTGCCGGATTCGGATGCGAAGGATTTAGAACTTGCTGTGGATGCAGCAAAAAAAGCCTTTCCGGCATGGCGCGATACACCAGCGGAAGTGCGGGCGCAGATGCTTGAGAAGCTTGCCTCGCTCATGGAAGCGAAAAAAGATGAATTCATCCGCGCTGAAAGTGTTGATACGGGAAAGCCTTTGTGGCTTGCAGCGTCAGTGGATGTGCCGCGCGGCATTGCGAATTTGCGTGTGTTTGCCGATGCGGCGCGTCAGTTTGGCGGCCAGCAATTTGAGAAAGCAGATTCTAAAACCTATACGCTGCGTCAGCCCATCGGTGTGGTTTCCATCATTTCACCGTGGAATCTGCCGCTGCTTTTGTTCACGTGGAAACTTGCGCCAGCCGTAGCTTCCGGCAACTGTGTAATCGCCAAGCCCAGCGAAGTCACACCCATCACGGCCTATATGTTATCTGAACTTATCAATGAAGCAGGATTTCCGGCAGGTGTCATCAATGTGGTGCATGGCAAGGGTGCTAAAATTGGTGCTGCAATCACTGCGCATCCTGAGATTCCGGCTATTTCCTTCACGGGCGGTACGGAAACCGGCATCACTATTTATTCCGGTGCGGCGAAGATGCTCAAGAAAGTATCGCTGGAGCTCGGCGGTAAAAACCCCACCATTGTGTTTGACGATGCGGACATGCAAAAAACCGTGCCAGAAACCCTGCGTGCGGCATTCGCCAACCAGGGGCAGGTGTGTTTGTGCGGTTCGCGCCTCTTTATACACAAAAATATTTACGAAAAATTCAAAGAGCATTTCGTTGCTGCGGTAAAAATGAACACGGTAGGTGACCCGCTTGCTGAAGGCACAAAACTTGGCGCAACCGTTTCCAAAGAGCATATGGAAAAGGTTCTGGGGTATATCGATCTTGCCAAGCAGGAAGGCGGAAAAATACTGACGGGTGGCAAACGCGCGAAAGTGTCTGGTCGCTGTGAGAATGGCTACTTTATTGAGCCGACCGTGATTGAAGGATTGCCGCATACCTGCCGCACCAATCAGGAAGAAATTTTTGGGCCAGTGGTGACACTCATGCCGTTCGATACGGAAGAAGAAGTGCTGATGATGGCCAATTCCACGCAATATGGCCTCGCCGCATCAGTCTGGACGCAGGATAAGGCGCGGGCAGCGCGTATGGCAGAAAAGCTGCAAGCGGGCATTATCTGGCTTAATGCATGGAATTTGCGCGATCTGGAAGCACCGTTTGGCGGTGTCAAAAAATCCGGCGTTGGCCGTGAAGGCAAATGGCGCGCCATGGAATTCTTCACCGATGAAAAAACCGTAACCATGCCAAAAGGGGACGCCGCATGACATCTACCGCACATAATTCAAACACTGCACCTGAGCCGGTTGGCGCATATCCACATGCACGCAAGGTAGGAAATTTGTTATTCCTTTCCGGTGTGGGCCCACGCAAAAAAGGCAGCAAAGAAATTCCGGGTGTGACGCTGGATGCCAACCGCAATATCATCGCCTATGATATTGAAGCACAGTGCCACAGCGTGTTTGCCAATGTGAAGGATATTCTGGAAGCCAGTGGTGCGAAATGGGAAGACCTTGTGGATGTAACGGTGTATCTCACCAATATGAAGGCAGATTTCCCCACCTATAACCGTTTGTGGGCTGAGTATTTCAAAGAAAATCCACCCTGCCGAACCACGCTAGAAATTGGCGCACTTCCTACGCCTATTGCGATTGAGCTTAAATGTATTGCTGCACTCAAGGAGTAACCCATGCTTCCCCCAGTTAATTTGCAGAAATGGATTGAAGACAATAAGGAAAGCCTGAAACCGCCTGTGTGCAACAAACAGGTTTATGAGATGGGGGATTTTATTATCATGGTGGTGGGCGGGCCTAACACCCGTAAGGATTATCACGATGATCCGGGTGAAGAATTCTTCTATCAGCTCAAAGGTGATATGTGCCTACGGATAATGGAAAACGGCAAGCCGCGCGATGTGATTATTAAAGAAGGCGAGATTTTCCTGCTGCCTTCAAATGTGTGCCATTCGCCGCAGCGTTTTGCGGATACGGTGGGGCTGGTGATTGAGCGCAAGCGCGCCGAAGGTGAACTCGATGGGTTCCTTTGGTTCTGCGATAAATGCCACAGCAAGCTGCACTCTGAATATGTGCCACTTAAGAGTATTGTAAAAGATTTGCCGCCGCTCTTTAAGCGTTTCTGGGACAGTGAAGAACACCGCACCTGCAAGTCTTGCGGGCATGTTATGCTGCTGCCGGAGAAGAAATAACCCATGGAAAAATGGGACGTACATACGCATACGACTCTCTCGCCCGATACATTCGAGCGACTTGCAAAATTCGCGCATTACACCGATTTTATCCGCGTGCGTACGCATGTCACAAAGCCTTGTTGCGCGGAAATGATAAATCATGAAGGCAAGGTGCAGCGCGTTATTGAAGATAATGCGTATGATGGTGCTGTGCGCATGGCAGAGTGCAAAAAACATGGTGTTACCATGCAGGTATTGTCACCGACGCCAATGATGATTCCTGATTACGTTGATAACATGGCCGATGCTGCTGAGATCTGCCGTATATTGAATGATGATAATGCGGCGATGGTTGCGAAGTTTCCTACGCAATTTACAGCACTTGGTGCACTGCCAATGATGTATGCGGATGCGGCCATCAAGGAGTTGAAGCGCATAAAAAAACTTGGCATGCGCGGCGTGGAAATCAATTCCAATATCAACGGGCTTGATTTGGATGATGCGCGCTTTTTCCCGATTTTTGAAGCAGCAACGTCTTTGAATATGGCGATATTTCTGCATCCGTGGGGTGGATTTATGTCACCCACAGAAACCCGTTTACAAAAGCGTATGAATGCCAATCGCAACTGGCGGCCATGGCTTGTTGCCATGGGGATGGAAACGGCACTGGCCTTTGATGCCCTGCGCTCGGGCGGGGTGCATGAGCGTTTGCCAAAACTACGGGTGCTGTATGCCCATGGTGGCGGGGTATTTCCTGCGCTGCTTGGCAGACTTGCGCATGGCGCATATTGCCGGCCTGATTTGTTCAAAACTGCCTCACAGAAAACACCGCAGGATACGGTGCGGGATTGTGGAGTGTATACGGATTCGCTGACGCATGATCCATTTGCACTTGGTATGCTGGTTGATGTATTGGGGGCAGGGCGCATTGCCATGGGGTCGGATTATCCGTATCCGCTGGGTGAAATTGATCCATTTACTGCCAAGAAAATATATCCAGGTCACATGATCGAGCATTTACCGGAGAATGATGCAGGGCAGGATGCAGCGTGGCAGTGTTTTGGCTGGCTTTCCCGCGATAATGCGGATGGTGCGCGTAACCTGCCATGCCTCAGTAAAGCGCAAAAAGAACGCATGCTTTCCGGCACGGCGAAGGAGTGGTTGGCGTGGAACTGATACTGGGTGCGCAGCATATAAAATTAGGTAAGGCGCATGATATTTCTGTGCCTGTGCAGTTTGGCTCTGGCCTTGCCGAATTTGGTGCACCACCTGCCGAGAAACATGCCTATAAAGCAGGGGATTTTACAGGAAATGTGCATGCAGGCGGCAGCTGCAACTGTGATTACATCACATTTTCGCCACACCTGCATGGCACGCACACGGAATGCGTTGGGCATATCGTGAGAGAAGCAGTTGCGGTGCATGAGGTGTTGCAGGATGCATTCATCGCGGCGCAGCTTGTAAGTATCACACCTGTAAAGGCTGCGAGTTGCAACGAGACCTATGCACCTGCCTTGCGGCCGGATGATCTGGTGATTACGCAATCCGTCATTGCGAGCAAAATCTCTGATTTTGCGCGGCAATCCAGTAAGCAGAAGCTGGATTGCTTCGTCGCTGATGCTCCTCGCAATGACGACAACACTGCTCTTATCATCCGCACTGCCTGGAAACACGGCAGCACGCCCGCGTTCTTTACCATCGAGGCAATGGAATATATTGCGCAGCAAGGTGTGCAGCATCTGCTAGTGGATATGCCATCCATTGACCGGCTGGATGATGAGGGAAAACTCACCAACCATCATATTTTCTGGGGCATCGCGCAGGGTAGTCATTCTCTGGCTGGCAAACCACCATCACCAAAAACAGTAACTGAATTGATTTTTGCCCCTTCCGTGCTGCCGGATGGGCACTATATGCTAAACCTGCAGGTGGCGGCGTTTGCTTCCGATGCTACGCCCAGCCGCCCAATTTTATATGAGATAATAAAATGACCTACCGTACTGACCAAAACTTTGCCGCTGAAATGGATGCTGCTGACTCGCTTGCGAAATGGCGCAAGGAATTTTTCATTCCCAAAACCAAGGATGGCAAGGAATGCATTTACCTCTGCGGTAATTCGCTGGGCTTGCAGCCTCGTCGTGTTGAAAAGGCGGTGCAACAGGAACTGACCGACTGGCAGAATTTGGGGGTGGAAGGGCATTTCCACGCCAAGCACCCATGGATGCCCTATCACGAATTTTTAACTGACAAGCTGGCAAAACTCGTTGGCGCAAAACCCATCGAAGTGGTGGCGATGAACAGCCTCACGGTAAATCTGCACCTGCTCATGGTGTCGTTCTACCGGCCTGCAAAAACACGCCATAAAATTATTATTGAGGGCGGTGCGTTTCCGTCGGATCAATATGCGGTGGCATCACAAATTAAATTTCATGGGTTTGACCCAAAAGCATCGCTGATTGAATTAAAGCCGCGCGCTGGTGAGCGTACACTGCGCAGCGAAGATATTGAAGCGGTCATTGAAAAAGAAGGCGATGCGGTTGCCCTCATCATGCTGGGCGGGGTGAATTATTACACCGGCCAGCTGTTTGATATGGAGCGCATTACCAAAACGGGTCACAAGAAGGGCTGCATTGTTGGGTTTGACCTCGCGCATGCTGCTGGTAACGTGCCACTCAAGCTGCACGACTGGGATGTGGATTTTGCCTGCTGGTGCTCGTATAAATACCTGAATTCTGGCCCGGGCGCATTGGCGGGGGCGTTTGTGCATGAAAAACATGCGACAGCGGAACTTCCAAAATTTGCCGGCTGGTGGGGACATGATAAAAAAACGCGTTTCAAGATGGGGCCGGATTTTCATGTGACCGCTGGGGCAGAAGGTTGGCAGCTTTCCAACCCGCCGATTTTATCGCTGGCTGCCGTGCGTGCTTCGCTTGAGATATTTGATGAAGTGGGCATGGAAGCCTTACGTGCCAAAAGCCTGAAACTCACGGGTTACCTGCAATTCCTGCTGGATAGCATGAAAACCGATGCCTTCACCGTGATGACCCCGCGTGATGAAAAAGAGCGCGGGTGCCAGCTTTCTATTTTGATGCACAAAAATGGCCGCACAGTATTTGACAAGCTGACCGAAGCGGGTGTCATTTGCGACTGGCGCGAGCCGGACTGCATCCGCGTGGCACCTGTGCCGCTCTATAATTCGTTTGGTGATGTTTATGGGTTTGTAAAATTATTGGCTGATCAGTTGGGGATGAAGTTATCTTAGGCGTAACATATGCATCAATCAAATAGAGCATCTATCATGAATAATACCAAATGGGATGAACTCCGATTAGGCATGTACGATTTGGGAGAATTTACCCCTATGTGGCGCACCTGTGATACAGAAACTGGTTATATTTGTGAATGGGATAAAGAATGGTTCTATCATTTTAATGTAGGAGGCTACGAAACCATTGAATGGGTAGAGCTAAAAATAGAAAGTGAATTGCAAGAGCAGGCAATATTAGAATTTCTACAAGCAAAGAATATTCCTGTAAAAGCGTCGGAGTTTGGATACAAAATCTATGGGTATTTTTCTGACACAAAATAAATAATTCACTAAATTTAAAGAGCGTGTCCTAATTAAGAGGTGAGTTGCTAATTTTATGTCCTCGCGTGTGGCTCTAGATGCTCGCGCGAGGTGGGGATGACAAAGGAAAGAAAAGTTATGAAAAAAGACCATGTGCATATTGTTGGTGGTGGGCTGGTGGGCGCACTTACCAGTATTTTTCTGGCCAAGCGCGATTACACGGTGTCGCTGCATGAGCGCAGGGGCGATATGCGTAAAGTCAAGGTGGAAGCAGGCCGCTCAATCAATCTTGCCGTCACCTCGCGAGGGCTTAAGGCATTGGAAGAAGCAGGGCTTAAGCAGGATGTGCTGGAACTCGCCATTCCAATGAAGGGGCGCATGTTGCATGATATGGAGGGCAAGACCACCTTCGTGCCATATGGCCAGAAAGAAAGTGAAGTGATTTACTCCGTGTCGCGTGGGGAGCTGAACAAACTTCTGCTGACCAAAGCGGGTGAATATGAGAACGTGGATATTAGTTTTGACCAACGGTGCGTGAGTCATAACCTGAAAACGAATGAAATCACCTTCGTGGATGAAAAAAACTCTGCGCAAAAAACCGTGCAGGCAAAGGTGGCTCTGGCTACTGATGGTGCGTGGTCGGTCACCCGCAAGGCGATGCTTGATCATGTGATAAGCTTCAACTATTCGCAGAGTTTCGAAGCCTACGGCTATAAGGAATTGGTGATTCCTCCGGCGGAAGGCGGTGGTTTCCGTATTGAGAAAAACGCATTGCATATCTGGCCGCGCAAATCCTTCATGATGATTGCACTGCCTAATCTGGATGGCAGCTTTACCTGCACGCTTTTCCTTGCCTATAAGGGGGGCGTGAGTTTTGAAACGCTCAAAACACCGGACGATGTTAAGGCTTTCTTCGCCCGTGAATTCCCGAGCGCGCTGACACTGATGCCAACGCTCACGGAGGATTTCTTCCGCAATCCTACCGGTGCATTGGCCACAATTCGCTGCGCGCCGTGGCATGTGGAAGACAAGCTGATGCTGCTGGGTGATGCGGCGCACGCGATTGTGCCGTTCTTCGGGCAGGGTATGAATTGCGGCTTTGAAGATTGCAGCGCACTGGGTGAATTGCTGGATTCTGAAGATAACTGGCAAACATTATTTGAAAAACTTGAAGCAGACAGAAAACCCAACGCCGATGCCATCGGCACACTGGCACTGGAGAATTTTGTGGAGATGCGCGACACCGTGGCGGATGCAAAATTCCAGCTTAAAAAGCAGATCGGGTTTGAGCTGGAAAAACGCTATCCTGGCAAATTCATTCCGCGTTATGCGATGGTAGTGTTCCATCCAGAAATTCCGTATGCCGAGGCCTATAGGCGCGGTGCGGAGCAGGAAATACTGCTTGATGCGTTGGCGGCGGGTATCAGCGATATTTCGCAGGTGGACTGGAAAAAGGCTGACCAGCTGATGAAAGCAAGCAAAGCGGCGTAATTATTAATAATTTGCAAATATCTTCCTGTTACCCTTAATAAAGTGCCAAGTAGGTGCGAGAGGATAACATGCAGGTAGCAAGTGTTGGCGTGTATGGCGCCGTCTATCAGCCGAACAAACGTGATGAAGGCAGCCTTGCCAGCAAAATGCTGCGCGAGCAAGCCGAGCAGAGTGCACAGATTGCCGTCACCTCAGCATCCATCAATATTTTGCAGGTGGTGCAACAATACGAAGTTTCTGTCAAAGAAGTAAAGCAGGTGAGTAAATATGCATTGCTGGCACTGGATTATATTGCAAATTCCACGCGCCTTTCACCGGAAGACCGCCGCACGCTGATACGTCTTGTGGCCATTGTGGATGAGTTTGCTGGTGGTGATCCAAAACTCATGCGTGACATTATCGGTATTGCCAAAATCATGGAGATGAATGCCACGCAAAATTATAAGCCTATTCCGCTGCGCGAGGCACTGCGCATGTATTTTGAAGAGCGTGAACGGCTAGACCCCAGTAAGGAAATGACTATTTCTGTTGAATCAGAGATTAATGCGGTGAGTGTGCGGGTGTTCGGTACAAGCATAACCGAAACATTTGCTGCACAGGAAGAAGCACTGTCCAAACCTAGCGTTTATGTAAACGCCTAATCATTTCAGGCTTGAGATGCGTTCCCGTAATTTTTCACGTTCCGCTGCTGGCAGCGGAATCAGTCCTTGCCGTGGCATGTAACCATCAGGACCCATGGCGCCTTCCAGCGTAACCTCGCGCACGAATTCGCGCAGGCCAGGGATTTTATCGAAGTGGGCGTTTTTAACGTAAATATAGAGTGCGCGTGAAAGTTTATACTTACCCTCTGAAATATTATCAAAACTTGGCATTATCCCATCTACTGGAATGGGATGTACCAGTCCGGCATTTTCTTCCACGAAGCTATAGCCCAATATGCCCAGCGCATCGGGGTTTAATTCCAGTTTGCGGATGATGATGTTGTCATCTTCACCGGCTTCAACGAACGCACCGTCTTCACGCATCAGGTGACATTTTTTTGCGCGTTCTTTTTTATCAGGGTATGCCGCTTCAAATTCCGGCAAGTCTTTACAGGCGGCTTCAAGCCCAATTTCTACAAAGGCATCACGCGTGCCGGAGGTTGGTGGCGGGCCGTATACTGTGATGGGTTGTTTAGGTAGTGCGGGGTCAACATCGCTCCAATATTTGTGCGGATTATCTATCAATTTCCCATCTTTTGGAATTTTTTTGCCAAGAGCTAAAAAAAGCTGGGTGCGGGAGATATTAAATGTTTTTGCTTTTTTACCGGCGGCAATCACGATGCCATCATACCCGATGGGTATTTCGGTGATGTCCGTAACTCCATGTTTGGCGCAGGTTTTAATTTCTGATCCTGTGATGGCGCGGGAGGCATTATTAATATCAGGTGTTTTTTCATCGACACCGGAGCAGAACATTTTGAAACCACCACCGGTGCCGATGGATTCGACAATCGGGGTTTTGAACTTCGTGCCACGGCCAAACTGTTCGGCGGCAACGGTGATGAAGGGATATACGGTGGATGAACCGACAATGCGTATCTGTTCACGGGCGAAAGACGGTGAAGCTGCTATGGTCAGCAGTATAAAGCCAAACAGGGCGTGTTTAGAGCGGCGTAGGTGTTTCTGTTGCTGCATCTGGTATTTCCTCCGTAGCAGGTGATTGGATAGGTGCAGGCTGTTCTATAGCAGCTTCCTTCGGGAAATCCCAGCCGCCACCCAGAGCGCGAATTAATGAAATTGTTGCCGCGTAGCGCGCGCCATGAGAACGGATAGCGCCACGGCGGGTATTCATCGCCAGCGCCTCATATTCCAGAGCGTCTGCTTGATTGAGATCACCTGCCTCATAGCGCGTGCGGGCAATGGTGGCAGAGCGCATGGAAGATTCAGCGGCTGCGCGCTGCTGCACTGCTTCTTCAGCAAGCAGGCGAATGGCGGCGAGGCTGTCTTCTACTTCCTTGAAGGCATTCAGTACTTGTCCACGATATTCAGCTACGCTTTCTTCACGCTCTGCAAAGAGTTGCTTGGTGGTAAAGAAAATACGGCCACCTTCAAACACTGGCTGGGTAACTACATTCCCCATGCCTGGACCGATTGACCAGCTGCGGTTTGACCATTCAAACGCATCGCTAAGTGCCTGTGATTCATAACCACCCACGGCGGTAAGCACAATACGTGGAAACATAGCAGCACGCGCCATGCCGATGCGGCGGTTATTTGCTTCCATCTTACGAATGGCTGCTGCGATATCCGGCCTGCGCGCCAGAAGGTTAGCGGGGATTCCAGCTGGGATAGAGGGAGGCTTTTTTTCTGCCAGCGGGAATTCTTCAAAATGGTAGCTGGAAGGAATTTTACCCAGCAACACAGCCATGGAATTTTCAAGTTCAGCGCGTCTGCGGTCGAGTGTAGCGGCTTCTGATTTGGCAAGTGCAAGATCTGCCTCAGCGCGAGAACGTTCCAGATCGCTGGTTTCACCGACGTCATACAGGCGCTTTGCCACCCGCAAGGATTCTTCCTTGGCAGCAAGCACACGTTTCTGGAATTGGCGCTCGGCATCGAGCGTACGTAGCGAGAAATAAAACTGGGCAACATCCGCCTGCATGGAAACAAGTACAGAATTATAGAGCGCATCCGTTGCTTCAGCATTTAACTCTGCCACACGGTATGCACCGGTAAGCCTGCCGAACAGATCAAGTTCGTAAGACAGTATGCCCTGCGCGCGATATGATGTTTGTGGTTTTGTGACTTGCCCTGGGGCAAGATTTGGCGATCCACTGGAGAATTTTTCCCGCTTGGGGCTGAAGCCTGCGTCAATAGATGGAAACAGGTCGGCCAGTGCAATGTAAGACTCTTGTCGTGCCTGTACCACGCGCTCGGCGGCAATGGCAAGATTGGTGTTGGCCATTAGCGCATCCTGCTGAATCTGGTTCAACACCTCATCATCAAAAATGCGCCACCATTCGCCTCGATCGATTGCCTCGGACGGTTTGATCTCTTCCCAGAGAGAGGCATCTACAGCATCATCAGCTTTTGGCGATTCCTTAAATGTTTCCGGCAGGTCAAATGACGGTGGGGTGAAATCAGGGGAGAGGTCACAACCGGTAAGTGCAGTGGTTGCCACTATCAGGCTAAGCCATATTCTACTCATGCCCACTTCCTTTCGAATGTAAGGCAGGAGTGTTGGCAGAATGTAATTTCCTGCCAGAAAGCGTCCTGAGTACGACATAAAACACCGGAGTGAAAAACAACCCAAAGAAAGTAACGCCCAGCATACCAGAAAATACCGCCACACCCATGGCCTGTCGCATTTCAGCACCGGCACCGCTTGCCAGCACTAAAGGCAGCACGCCCATAATGAAGGCAAACGAGGTCATGAGAATTGGACGAAGCCTGAGACGCGCAGCTTCCACCGCCGCATCAAACGGCGTTGCGCCTTCCAGTTCCAGCTCACGCGCGAATTCTACAATCAGAATAGCGTTCTTACATGCAAGCCCTACAAGTACCATCAGGCCAATCTGGGTAAATATATTATTATCCACGTTGGGTATCGGCTGTCCGATAATCATACTGATAATATCGATATAGAACCATTTTATCCACACGCCAACAATCGCAGACAGCAGGCACATTGGTACAATAAGTATCACCGCCAGTGGCAGAGACAGGCTTTCATACTGCGCGGCAAGCACAAGGAATACCAGCAGCACACATAGCGGGAATACCAGTACGGCGGTATTGCCGGCAAGGATTTGCTGGTAGGTGAGTTCTGTCCATTCAAAGCTCATGCCTTTGGGCAAGGTTTCGCGGGCAATTTGTTCTAATGCTTTCTGTGATTCGCCGTTAGATATACCCGGGCCCGGGGCACTGTTTATATCTGCCGTGCGGTATGCATTGTAGCGCATGGCGCGGTCTGGGCCGTATCCCTGAGTTACCTTAAGAATACTGCCGAGTGGCACCATCTGGCCTGTCATACTGCGCACGTGCAGATTGGCGATATCTTCGGCTTGATTGCGGTAATTGGCATCGGCCTGTGCAATCACACGGTAAGTGCGGCCAAATTTGTTGAAATCGTTGATGTAGAGTGATCCCAGATAAATCTGCAGTGTTTCAAAAATGCTGGTGACGGGTACGCCAAGTTGTTTTGCCTTGGTACGGTCTAACTCCACATGTAGCTGCGGCACGTTTATCTGATAGCCGGTGTAGCTTTGCATAGGGTTAAACATGGGGGATTGATATACTCTACCCATAATGGCATTGGCGGCTTCGGCCAGTGCTTCTTCGCCAAGATCCGCCCTGTCCTGAATCTGCATTTTATAACCGCCACTGGTGCCCAGTCCCATCACTGGCGGAGGTGGAAATACCGCAACAAATGCATCGGTAATTTCAGCAAATTTCATATTCAACTGCCCTGCAATGGCGCCGGCGGAAAGCGCACCGGAGTTGCGTTCAGCAAAAGGTTTCAGCGGTAAGAACACAATGCCTGCGCTGGAGCTCACGGTAAATCCGCTAATGGATAACCCGGGGAAGGCGACGGAATGTGCAACACCCTCGGTGGCAAGGCCGATTTCTGACATTTTGCGCATTACTTCTTCGGTGCGGTCGAGTGATGCTCCGTCCTGCAACTGGGCAAAACCGATAAGATATTGTTTGTCCTGCCCTGGTACATATCCTACAGGCATTTTCATGAAAGCAAATACGGTGAAGCCAACAAGCAGCGCGTAAATAAACAAGGCTTTGGATTTACGACCCAGCACGCGACCAACGCGGCTGGAATATGCATCACCGCTACGTTGGAAGACACGATTAAACCAGCCAAAAAAGCCGCCAAATACTTTATCCATCCAGCGGGTGAGGGCGTCTTTAGGTTCATCGTGACCTTTGAGCAGCAGAGCGGCCATAGCGGGAGAAAGGGTTAACGAGTTAAGCGCGGAGATTACTGTTGAGATTGCAATGGTGAGTGCAAACTGGCGGTAAAACTGACCCGTTAAGCCGCTGATAAAAGCGATAGGTACAAACACCGCAATCAGCGTGAGGCTTATGGCGATAATAGGGCCGCTTACTTCACGCATGGCCTGATAGGTGGCATCACGCGGCGAGAGACCAGAGGCAATATTGCGCTCTACATTTTCTACCACCACGATGGCATCATCCACCACAATACCAATCGAAAGCACAAGACCGAACAGCGACAAGGCATTAATTGAAAACCCGAAGGCATACATCAGCGCGAATGTTCCGATGATAGAGACAGGTACAGCCAGCAGCGGAATAATCGAAGCACGCCATGTCTGTAGAAACAGAATAACTACCAATACCACCAGCAGTACGGCTTCAAGCAGTGTTTTAATAACTGCATTAATGGAGTCACGCACGAAGCTGGTGGGATCATACACAATGGTATAATCCATACCTTCGGGGAATTCTTTTTTGAGTTCCTCCATAGTAGCGCGCACTGTGTCGGAAATTTGCAGCGCGTTGCTGCCTGGTGCCTGAAACACACCAAGAGCCACCGCAGGTTTATTGTTCAGCAGAGAACGCAGGGCATACTGGTCGCCGCCCATTTCGATGCGTGCCACATCGCCAAGGCGTGTCACTGCGCCGCTGGCATCTGCTTTAATAATGATATTCCGGAATTCCTCTTCGGTTTGCAGGCGGCCTTGCGCGTTTACGTTCAGCTGCATCATCGTATCGGGGGTGGAAGGTGATGCGCCAATCACACCAGCAGCAACCTGCAGGTTTTGCTCACGGATGGCGTTTATCACATCACCAGCACCCATGCCGCGCTCTGACACTTTCTGTGGATCAAGCCATACACGCATCGCATATTCACTGCCGCCC
The DNA here is from genome assembly GCA_046344715.1 of Alphaproteobacteria bacterium. Taxonomy (GTDB): domain Bacteria; phylum Pseudomonadota; class Alphaproteobacteria; order Rickettsiales; family SXRF01; genus CAZAQK01. The sequence continues at coordinate 41,398 of JBKDKX010000023.1, forward strand.
CACATCTCAACCATGCCAACACCAGAAATACGGCGAAGGCGGTCGCGGATATTCAGTGCTGCGTAGTTGCCTAAATACAAATTGTCATAACGCTGGTCGGGCGATAACAGGTGAACCACCATCGTAATATCGGAAGAACTTTTCGCTGTCATCACGCCAAATTGACGTACAATGTCTGGCAGGCGCGGCAGGGCCTGGTTGACGCGATTCTGTACCAGCTGTTGTGCCTTATCCGGATCCGTACCGATATTGAATGTCACGGTAAGCTGCATCAGGCCATCTGATGTGCTTTGGGATGACATATAGAGCATGTCTTCCACGCCATTAATCTGCTCTTCCAGCGGTGCTGCAACCGTTTCAGCAATCACTTTTGGATTTGCGCCCGGATAGGTAGCCGTAACTACGACAGAAGGTGGTACCACCTCGGGATATTCCGAGATGGGCAACTGCCACATTGCAATAAATCCGGCGATGAAAATCAGCAGGGAGATGACTGCTGCAAAAATAGGCCGGTCAATAAAGAAGCGCGAGATGTTCATATGGTTATTGCGTAGGCTCGCTTGATTCAGCTGCTGGTTCTTTTACTTCTGCTGGCGCTGCTTCAGGCATGCCTGGTACAGGGAGTTCGTGCTTATCCGTGGCTTCCATGGGAACTTTATTTGGAGTCACCGGCATGCCAGGACGGAGTAAACGCGAGCTGCTTACGATGATGGTGTCACCCTTAGCAAGGCCACTGCGGATAATTCGCATACCTTCATGCGAAGAGCCAAGTTTTACTTCACGGTAAGCGGTTTTATTTTCTGTATCCAGCGTGTAGACGAATTTCTTATTCTGATCGGTGTTAATGGCTTTTTCAGCGACCAGTATAGCCTTTTCTTTACCGGCAGCTCCCATGCGCAGACGGGCAAATAATCCGGGTACTAGTTCTCCTTTTGGATTATCAAACACTGCACGCACGCGTATATTACCAGACATGGTATTAAGCTGGTTATCGAAAGAATGGACGTGTCCCTGAGCGGTGGTGCCGTTTGCAAGCTCCAGCATTACCACTACATTGGACAGTGTTGAGGAGTCGTTACCGGATCCCGCAAGATAAGTAAGGAAGCGTTGTTCGTCTGCTTCAAAATCGGCATAAATCGGGTCTTGTGATACCACCGTGGTCATCACCGGCATACCAGCATCCACCAGATTTCCAGGTGTTACTTCCGCACGGCCAACCTTGCCGGATACGGGTGCTTTTACTTTTGTGTAGCCCAGTTGAAGTTCTGCGCGCTTAAGGTCAGCACGGGCAACACTTGCAGCGTTTTTACGCTGGTCATAATCGCGCTGGGAAATGGCTTTGTCGGCAAATAGGCTGCTTGCGCGTTTGAACTCTGCTTCGGCGAGTTCATGGCGCGCGCGTGCCGATTGCACTTCAGTTTCATAGGGCTTTGGATCAATGACGAAAAGCAGTGCGCCTTCTTTTACCGTATCACCATCTTTGAAATGCACTGATTCCACCATGCCGGCAACGCGCGGGCGTATCTGCACATCATCCACTGCTTTCAGGCGGCCAGAAAATTCATCCCACAACGTGACTTCTTTTTCGACGGCATCAGCCACCACCACGGGCATGGCACCGCCCATCATTGCCGCCATCGGGTTCTGGCCGCCGCCAAGTATTTGCGGCAGAAAATAATAGCCAGTACCGGCCAGTATGAGGATGAGGATTAGTATTTTACCCATAAATTATCCGTGTGTTGTATTAAGCATTGGCTTTTGTTTGTTGTGTGTTTAAGAGGCGTGCTTTGAGCGCTGCTTCCGGTGATATATATTGCAGCAACCCAGGCAGCAGCAGTGTTTTGATGATGTTCAGGTCGTTGCTGAATTTTGCTTGCTGGATAACGCCTTCCACGTAAGCAATCATTTCCTGCGCCATCAGATGCACCATCTCAGGCGGGCAGATTTCTGCATCCTTGACCAAGCGTTCAAAATATTCTGAATAGCCTTTAAAAATACTTTCAATGGCAATGCGGAAACTTTCTTCCTGCGTGGAAAGCTCAGAGCCACAGCCTGCAAACGGGCAACCTAGCACTTTGCCGGTTTTATCGAATTCTTCCTTCTGCCAGTGATATATCAGGCTTGCGTAGCGTTTGAGGCGCTCGATGGGAGAAAGTGTAAGTGCAAATGCCTCGTCAAGCACGGGGCGTTTGCTTTCCCAGAACGTCTCAAACGCTGCAACAGTTAGTGCAACCTTGGAGTCGAAGAAATGATAAAAGCTGCCTTTATGCACACCCGCTTTTTTGCAGATGTCATCTACACTGACGGAGCCATAGCTGGCGTGCCAGAATAAATCCAGCGCAGCAGCCAGTAACTTTTCTTTAGTATTTGTGCGGTAGGGTTCAGCCAGTGTCATGGCTGGAGAGGTAACACCATTTGACTGAGTAGTCAAATGGCGTTTTTTTTATGCCGTAGCCAGATTTTCTTCCTTACCTGCTTTTGCATTCAGCGAACCGTTATTGGTGATGAATGCATGATACGGCAGGCGTTGGATATGCGCATACAGCACCAGCGAAGTCAGGCCGAAGGTGAGGAGCGATGACAGGAAGTAGCCATAGCCATAATACGGGAAGCCCCAGCCCACGCTGATATAGGTTAGTACCGTATTGCTGATTAAGAAGAAGAACTGAATCCACATCGTCACCTTGCGGCAATCGAAGTAAGACAGCACAATCATTTCAAACAGCACCAGCACATGGAACATGGAGCCCAGTGTACCGAGGCGGAAGATACCAATCTGCAGGTAGTTGATGTTAAGCAGCGCGAATATCTGGGCGGCCAGCAATATAGCAGCCAGACACACAGTGCCCTGCACCACAAGGAAGTTGCGGGTGCTGTTTAAGATGGCCTCTATGATGCGCTGGTGGTTTTTGCGGATGGTGGCAAGCGGCCTGTGTTCTAAAATATCGTGATAGAAACGCTGGTAACGCTCAAAGAAGTTGGTTTCCACCGAGAACAAAAACACCGCCATGGCTGGCACAATGGTGAGGTAGGCGAGGAACATGCCGCTATCATAATCCGGATAGAAAATCATTTTGGAAGGCAGTTCAACGCGCTCCGGCGCATACACCCACATGATCCATTTGTCGATCCAGATGGCGAGGTTGTAGAAGAAACCGCCAACGGCTAGTTCCCAGTATTTGCGGTAATATTTTTTAAGTTCTGTGCCACGTGTTAAGCGATACGGATATTCTGCCAGTACTTTGGCGATGAGGGAGAATACAATCCATGCATTGCCGATATTGAAACCAACCAGCATCCCCACATCCTCGTAGGGTGCTTTGAGCAACTGGGCGCAGATGAAGGCCAGTGCCATGCCGATAGCAAAGGCGCGGGTTACCGAGGTGTAGTCCTTAAGCGCGGTCATATACACGCCGAGTACCCAGACAGAAGAAATCAGCACCAGATTCACAATGGCATTAATACGCATACCAATATCGAGGTTTACATACCAGCCGTAGTAAAACAGCGCGACCGGCAGCAAAAATAGGTTAAGCAGAATCAGGCTGATGAACAGCACCGTGGGCGTGTGGGTCACGTCTTTTTTATGTATCGAATCGGCCAGATAGCGCGTGATCACCATGAATACGGGTGCGGCGCAAACCAGCGAAAAGCCAAAATTGTAAATGACTACGACACGGAAATTGGTGAGCAGGTCATTATTGAAATATTCAGAATAGAGCAGGGTGATGCTACCGATGGCCAGCGCGGTAAACAGCCATGGGCCGGTGGAGGCCATGGTGGCATGCGTGTAAGCGCGGAAGATGCCAAGCAAATTATCTTTGCGGGTCAGTTTTTTGAGTGCGAATCCAATACCAGCCATTTTAGTGTCCTTTTAATGCGTTACGCCCATGTGGCATACAGGCCCTGATAGGCCAGATGCTGGTCGTTTTTATTGTAATAGGTGGCAACGCGGCTACGCATCGCCTTGCCGCATTGCTCATAAAATGCTTTGTCGCGCAGCAAATACAAGATGCCATCTGCCAGTGCAGCTGGGTTTGCCAGCGGCACGATGACACCACCTGCTCCGAGGGCAGGTTTTTCATCGGCAGCACCAAGTACCATCTCGCGGCAGGCACCCACATCCGTTGCAACAATCGGAATACCTGCGGCGCCCGCTTCCAGAATGGTGAGTGGTTGCGCTTCAGACAGTGAGCTGAACACCACCACATCAATCTCCGGCAAGTAATCATCAATATTCACGCGGCCGGTGAAGGTAACAGTATCTTTAAGTGCCAGATATTCCGCGAAATTCATGCATTCACGCGCATAATCCGGGTCTTCATCCACAGGTCCCATGATAAGTACACGCAGATCAGGTACTTGCTCATGCAGCATGGCCACCGATCGCAGGAAGCCCTTAATGTCCTTAATTGGCACCACGCGGCCAATCAGCGCAATGGTTGGGCGGTTGTGGGCGCGCCTTTGAATGCTTCCAAAACGCTCCACATCAATACCATTAGGGATAATACGCATACGTTCTGGTGCTGCACCATCGGCTATCTGTGCCGATTGATTGCCGGAGAATAGCGTAATGATGGGTTCACAGGCAGCGTATGAGATGCGTGAGTAGTTGGTGAATGTTTCCATCCACATATCACGCAGGTTAAGGCGTGTTCGGTCGATGGTGAGTGCTTTTGATGCCGTTTCTTCCAGCCAGTCGGCGGAGGCAATTTCAATGCGGCGTTCGCTGGTGTAAATACCATGTTCGGTCAGCAGTGCCGGTTTGCCCAACTCGGTTTTTGCACGGGCGGCAAACAGGCCTGCATAGCCGGTAGAAAGCGCATGATAGGCTTTAGCAGGTGGCAGATCGGCCAGTGCAATGGAGTACAGGCCGCCAAGCAGCGCACGCCACGACCAGAAATAATCCAGGAACGAGCTTTCGACAAAGGACATCTCATACATTTCAGTGAGCATGTCCCACGCTTCTTTGCTATCAAGCAGTGTAGCAGCACCGAGTTTGCCTTTATAAGGCGCAAGGGTGGCAATGATTTGATTTAAATCATCCATACCTGCCTTGCCGGTGGTAAGTGCGGTCAATGGCTCTTTCAAGGCCTGCATCAATGCTTTAGTGGTTTTGCTGTCAAGTGCCGGTACATCCGGCATATCCTGCAAATGTAGGTTGGTCAGGCTGATGACATTCTTAGGCAGTTCATAGCGTGCCTTTGGGTTTTCATCACGCGGGAGGATGCTTACCACATGGAAGGTCAGGTGGCTTTGCTTGCTGATGAGTTCATGCGTCCATGAGGCAACACCACCCGCAACATACGGGTAAGAGCCTTCAAGGATAAGGCAGATGTCTGCGTTGTTTACTGGTGACGTCGTCATACGCGCCCTCTTTTACCTTTTGTTTCTGGCATGGCAGGAGTGTTCGCCCAGAATGCCATGGTTTCTGCGAGCACAGGGCTCATTTTGTCGCTATCTACCTTCCAGCGGCCTTCATGTGCCAGCTGTCGAAGTTCACTGAAACGACCACAGGCAAACAGTGCTTCTGCATACCAGCCCATGAGTGCCTGACTTTTGTGGCCACGTTCGATGCTCTGGCGCAGCCAGTCAATCGCTCGCAGCGGATCGTTGCTACGCATCAGCAAACGGCCGATTTTTACATGTGTTTCGGTGTCGGTTGGGCGCAGGTTTAAGTATTCCTGATAATGCTTGAGTGCCTGTGCGCGGTTTTCGCGTTCACGGTCATCATCGAGGATGCCGGTGAAGGCATAATCATCAAAATGTTCCGCAAGAGCCAGCGTAATAACAGGATTTTTAGGTTGCTCGTTATGCAACTGGTTTAGCTTCATCATACGATGCATGAACTGGTTTTCAATTTTGCTGATTGCCGTTGCTGCCTGAATACGGATGCTGTTGCTGGAATCACCCAGTGCTTTCTTGAACGCAGGCGCAAAGGTTGGATGGAAGCGCGAAGTCATCTTCGACAGGGCCATGCGCTTTTGTGCTTCGTTGCCATACCAGATGACATCAAGGAACGGCACCACGCTGTACGGTTTGCTCGATTCATCGCGGCCAACCTGAATATCATCATAAATCTGTTGTGATTCATTAGTAACCGGTGATGGGAAAATAGAATTAAACCACACCGTAAATGGTTGTGCATAGCGCATGTACCAGATATGCAGTAACGCTGAAAGCAGAGTGCCTGCAGCGCCAAATACACCCATTGCCAGCGTGCTTACAAACAGGAGCAGGAAGAAGCGGCCTTCGCGGTCAATGGCTGAAAATGCTTTGGCAAGCAAACCAGCGGCGAGTGCCAGTGTAAAATGGAATATCAGTGCTTTGGTGAAGCCGATGGATCCGGCAAAGAAAAACAGCCACGCATTATAGCCGTGCAGCACCATGAACAGCGCAGAGGCAAAAATCGCTGCAACGCCGCAGGAACCTACGCGCCTTTCGTCGTGAATGTCTGTGCCTTCAAAATAGGCTTCGATGGTCTCAGGCTTTTTCATAAACAGTCTGTACGCTGAATGAGAAGGTTGCGTTGTTTGCGATGCCCTGACTTCGTGCGAGCAGGTCTTTGCGGATACGGTCTAACACGATTTCTGCGCCGCGCTTGCTGGTGGCTGGCAATACGATGGAGTAATCATCGCTATGTGCCTGATAGTCGAAGGCAAGATCGATATCGCGGAGCACGCGGTTAACTGCGTCCGAAAGCAAACGGCCAAGGCGTGTACGGGTTTCTTCATCAAGGCGTGAGGCATTGGCCACATTGATAACAATCATGTTCACATCAAAACCCACGCGTTTTGCAAGTGGTGCAATGAAATCAAGGTAACGGTGGAAGTAGTTGTTGGTGAACATATTGTGGTCTGGGTTTATCATGCTTTCAGATTTTGCGGTCTGGTACTTGCGGGCATTTACCAGTGCTAGGCTCGCCCATTCGCAGATGGCCGAGAATGATTCAATGGTGCTCAAGTTCAAATCAGTGAATCCGAGTGTTTCCACCTTCAGCATACCGATGACTTCACCTGTATTACGATCTGTCAGACTGCCTGCAAGGATACCCTGACCAGAAAGCACATGCTCATGGTCGGGATTTGCCACGCAAAGCACGCCGCTGTTACCAGCAATAGCAACCGTAAGCGGGTTGCGAGTATCTAATTTACTCTGATACGCATCTTTTTCTTTCCAGCCATGGGAAAGAGTGAGATCCAAACCTTGCGGTGTCATAGTGTATACCGAAAATTGTTCGGCATTGATGGCGTTGCTTACCAGTTCTTCAAGGCCGTGCAGTACTTCATCGGGGTTCAGGCGTTCCATGGCTTTTGCGGCATGGTATGCAGAAATAGATGAACGCAGTTGGCCTGCCATACGCAGTTCCAGACGTTCTTTAAGTTCTTTCACCCATTGGTATGAACGGCTGATGGTGGATTCACGCTCCATGGAAGAGGAGAGGTCACGTTTCAGCTGGTCGCGTTCACGGATATGCATCTGACGGAGTTCGCCAAAAAGCATGGCACCCACTAGCCACAGGAGAGGCAATTTAACGACTGAGAACCAGTAACCATACATATCCTGCTCCATGCCCTGTACCGGCATGTTGCCGATGAGCAGGCCAAGGGATGCGGCGATAGCGGCAAAGAGGCCTTCGCGCGTGCCATATTTGCTGGCCACGATCAGCACCACAAACCAGAATGGGTGTGGGTTGGTATCCCAGAAGCGGGTTTTATCCAAAAACAGGAAGTCGAACACAATCAGTGCTACGATCATCAGGCCGGTTTCGACGATTGCCGAACGGCGGAGGCCATTATTGTTCATGGTTGCAGTGTCCTGTGCCATTTTTTTGTCTCACATTCTAAACGTTAATATTTCCAGCGTAGATACGCACCCACACGGGTTACGTTATCATCGCTTTGTCCGCTATCAAGGCCGTAGCCTGCGCGAATTTGCGCATCTACAGACTCAGTCAGTTCATGGGTCAGCCTGCCTTCAACGGATGGGCCGTGGCCGCCAAGGCGGTCATAGCCATAACCTAAAATCAGGTCGCCATAGGTATACGCGGTAAAATCATACCCAAGATTGAGCGCAAGGAAGTGCAGCTCACGTGAGCGCATTGGCCCAAGCTGGGAATAAATACCGTTATTATCAAAGCCCTTTTTGTTGCTGGTTTCGTATTCTGCATCAAACCCGTAAGACACTGCCATAAATGGTTGTGCTTCCATGAGGCGATATACGGCTGCAAATGAAAGGGTAGCAGCAGAGAAGATATTATTGGTGCCATCCACATTATAACGCGCATACCCTGGGCCGCCACTGAGTGACAGGTACGGGGTTGGTTTAATGGTATGGTCAAAGCCGATGAAATCACGCGTGGTATCATCCAGCACAGAGGCCACATAATCCCAGTATGGGCGGTGGTAATCGGCTTTAATTTCCGTTTCACCCAGTGCGTTCAGGAAGTGCCATGCACCACCGGCACCCAGCGTATCATTGTTAGCAAAGAGTGAACCTTTCAGGAAATTGCCCAGATCCCAGCTATAGATACCGTAAAGTTCCCCGCGCTGGCGGTCGTCGCTGAAACTGCCCACACGGCCATCAGCAAGGCGCTCTGCTTTTGCTTTTACGTTATTATTTTGCACGATGATGCCAAAAAGTAGGTTTTCATCGGCATAGCCATAACCGCTGGCGGTGGTGATATACTCATCATCATTGCCGCGGCTTACCCATTCAAAATCAAGCTTCGCACCAGGCGCATAGGTGCGGCGGATGTCTTTATCCAGACGGGCAATATCTTCGTTGGCGGGTGAAATCTCACGTGCCTGAGCAAGTAGGGCTTGCGCTCGTGGCCAGTTGCCACCGTAATTCTCAGCGTTTGCGGCAAAGCCAAGGAGCTGTGCGTCATTCTCATATTGCGGCAGCAAATTATTCAGGCGTTCGCTGGCAGCATGTACCTTGCCGGTCTCCAGCTCAAGGCGTGCAGTGAGCAATTCATAACGCAGTACCGTCTGGCGGGCGATGTTGATTTCCTGTGATTTAAGGTCTGGTACGGTGTGTATTTCAACAGCGTCCTTGCTGGATTCAACCTCAAACTTTGAACCCGGTGCGGCGGCAATGAGCAATGTGTCATAGCCTTCGTTCACATAGCCAATACCTTTCTGGCCATCAAACTGCTTGGCAAGATTTTTAACAGCGTTCTCTCCGCCATTTACGAAAAGCAGCAGTTCGGTATCGCCATTAGCGAGGCGGTAATTCTGTACTTTAGTTACTGGGAGCGTTTCGTTCACAGGCGTTATTGCGGTTTTGAAGGTTGCCGCGGGCGGGTTGCTGAGTGTGGTGTTTGCCTGCTGATATTCACGCACTTCAATCAGCGTGTTGGCATAATCGGCACGCAGAATGTCATCCTGAGGGAAGCGCTGCATACCGTGGCGGAATGCGGCAAGGCCTTCTTCGGTGCGATCTGTCCAGATTAGGCTCTGCGCCTGACGGGAAAGTGCTTCTGTATCACCATCGCGCGGGGCATCTGCCAGTGAATCAAGTGCCAGCTGGTAGTAATCTTTCATCAGCTTGGTTTCATGGTCACGGCGTAGGATTTCAGCATATATATAGTATGCTTCGTAGGCACGCGCATCGGTGGCGCGTTCTTCCGGAGACGTCTGCATATATTGGTTCAGGTAGTGGTAGGTTTGAGAATAATCTGCCTGATTGTACGCAGTTACACCTGCTTCGCGCAGCATCACCACATTGCCCTGACCTAGTTCAAACAACGTATCGTATGCTGCGCTGGATTCGCGGTACATGCCAGCATCGCGGGTGGCGCGGGCGTAATGTTTCAACAAATCAGTGCGACCCTGTGTACGGGCGAGTTTATCGATGGTGTTATATTCTTCAGCGAGTTTACCCTGACGCGCCAGTGCTTCGGTATAACGCGCAGCAATGGCAGGAGAGGCAATATTGTCAGGCGATGCTTCGGCTAGATTGATGATGGTTTCATCGGTGGTGGTATCGGAGAGGACTTTTGCCCAGCGGTCACGCTCTTCACCTTCTGCGGTGCGCATACGGCCTGCGATCCATTCCAGCTTATCAGCAGATGGGCGAGGGCCCCAGAGATACACCAGTGCTTTGGTTTCTTCGCTGTTTGCCGAAGCACCTGCGGCCATTTTGGTCAGGATGGTTTCTGCATCACTCTTATAGCCGTTGCCAAGCAATGTATAGGCGACTGAGATTTTATCTTTCTTCGGGGTAGAGGCCTGTGAGGCGTAAGCAACCCAGAATTCACGTGCTTCATCATGGTTGCCTTGTTTATCGAGTGTTTCTGCATAGAGCGATGCCCATGAACCGCCTTCAGACAGTGCCAGCTCACGAATATAAGGCATGGCAGGCTCAACCTGTTTTGCCGTGATAAGTGCATATACAAGTGCCATTTTTTCTTTGCGTGGCATATCAGAGCGTAGTTTTACCGCCGCATATTCAGACAGTTCTTTACGGTATACTTCACTTGCGCCAGAGAGTTTGGCGAGTGCGAATAGGTAATTAGACTCATCATCCGGTGTGCGTGGAGAAACATCGCGCAGCAATTTAAGTGCTTCTTCATACTGGCCGGTTTTTACATAAGCCTGCGAAAGGCAGGTACGGGAGAGTGAAGATTGTTCCTGAGCAAAAAAACGTTCAGCAATAATCGTTGCAAGTTCCAGATGCCCATTATTATTGGCAAGGAAGAACATATCGGCCATCAGGCGTGGGTTAGCACTTGAATTGTTAAGTGCAGACCATTTTTCAATAGCTGCATTATCGCCAGTGGCTGCAGCATATTTAAGGCGTGCTGATTCAAGCGACTCGGACTGACGATTTTTGGTTTGCTCAAGCAAGTTGCCAGCTTCTTTCCATGCTTTAAGTTCCAGATAAATCTCTGCCGCAGAAGCTACATCATTATCAGACGTTTCTTCCCCCGAAGGTAACTTGTTCAGGAAAGTCATGGCACACGCAGTGTTTCTTTCACGCGCGCAAATGCGGGCGATTTGCATGGTGGAGCTATTACCAATGTCCATGCTTTCGAGTACAGCTAATTTTTCTTTGGTGGATTTATCGCCACGGGCGAGTGCAAGAATGGCAGCGAGCACTGGACGAGATTCAGCACTTTCACTGTCTGGAAAATCCTGCTGGAGGCGCGCAAGCATCGCTTTATGATCACGCAGCATGGCAAGTTCGGTGAGGCTTGACAGTTGTGCTTCGCTTAAACCTTTAAGATCAACATCTGGCAGCACGGTGGTTGCCGTTTCTTCATCATCGCGCACCATGGCCAGATAGAGCAGGCGTTCTTTGAGAACAGGTGCCATTTTGCCGCTGGCATGCAATTCTTTAAGCTGACCATAGACACGCTCTTCACGGCCGGTTGCAATTTCAATCAGGATTTTTTCCTGAAGTAAATCAGGCGATGCAGCAATGGCTGCGTCATCATATTTTGCCATGAGCTGGCTGGCTGACTCAACACTGCCTTTATAATGCAACATATTGATGAGTTTTGCTACGCCCTCATTGTCGCTGCTGTTTGCGGCTTGCCATTCGGTAGCAACTTGCAGTGCTTCTGTCTGTTGTTTTTCATCAAGCATCAGGCTGACCAGCAGCATGGTGGCATCAAAGTTGAATTGCTCGGGATATTGGGTTTTGAATTTTTTTAGTGTTTCAATGGCTTCTGCGTAATTTTTGTTGGCTGCCTGAATATTTGCAAGATCAATGAAATGCTGAGGGGTACTGCCTGATTCAGTGCTGATAATTTCCTGAAGGGTTTTAACCTGTTTATCATACTCGCTGGTGAAGTTATAAATATCAGAGAGTGTTTTTAGATTTTCAGCGGTTGGGGTTAGTCGGTTGATTTCTTCCAGATTGCGCAGGTAATCATCGCTACGTTGTGCGTATTGATAGAATGTACCCAGGCGTTTGCGAGCATCCAGATGGGTTGGATTCGCTGCAATAAATTCTTCCATTACAAGAATGGCTTTTTCTACATTGCTTTCCTGCAGATATAATTCAGAAAGGTGCATCGCTACATCAACGCTGAGCGTGCCCTTTGCTTTTTGTGTTTCATAGCTTGCGAGAGCTTCTGCAAAACGCTTATCTTTCATCTGCATAAGGGCAATTTCAGACTGACGTGGAAGTATCGCAAGACTCAGGGCGATAGCTGCTGCCAGCAATATTGCTACAATCAGATAAGGTTTGGTACTCTTCATAATATACAAGCCATAGTAAAGTTATTGTTCAATCGTCACACTCACCGGCTCAGAGGCATCCACATCGCTTAAGGTTACATTCAGTAATCCGTTAACATCTGCTTCTGCATTTGCACTGAACAAGGTTTCTGTTCCGCGTTTAACACTGATTTCGTAAGTTTCATGGGGGGATAGTTGCCACACCATTACACCCTTGCCAAAGCCAGCGGCCTCGAAAGTTAACGATTTTTTACCTCTGCGCAAGTCTTTTATTTGCCAGCTGCTTTCAACGAGATAGGGTATATCATTGAGATATTCATTATTGTTAATATTAATCAATGAGATGATAGGTTTTGTGACGGTTGGATTAAGACTGATATACAGATTGTCTTGATAATGTCTGAATCCTAATACGCCCTCAGAATTTTGCATATTTACACGATACTTGCCTGCATCGTTGATTCGCACCGTTTGCAGGTCACCTCGATTCTCCACGGCCCATGTATTTTCACCGATGCTGATAATGGTTGTGCTATAAAAACCATTAGCGATAGATGCAAATTCAGAGGTGGTAATTGGAATAAGCGGTTGGCTGCGGGCAAAATTCAGATTGTCTTTAAGTGCCCGAAGACTTGCATCTTTCTGCGCTGAGTAAATATGGAAGTAGAGATTGAACGGCGCAAGGCGGATGGGTGACTCGGTATTCTGCACGGTGTTTTGTAAATAGCGGAATCCGAAGAAGCGATCTGTCCATAAATTAGTGTAGGTATTTTCGTTGCTGTTGGAGGAGTATATTTGTCGTTCTTTACCCATCTGCAAGCCAATCGGTGCCACCCATGCGTAGGAAGGATATTCACGATCAAGGCGCGAGTCACCACCATTGATATTCAGGAATCCCGCCTTGCGCGTTTCTGTCAGCACATCTTCATACGGGCTGGTATTGCCAGACCATTGGATAAGGCGAGCTTTTTTGCCAGCAGGTGACAGTTTATTTACAATGTCGATTGAGCCAATAATTTCTTCTTTTAGATCATAGGGGCTGCATGCGTAGCTGCGCGGTGTGCGGAAATCGCTTTTAAGGGCTTCTTTCTCGCTTGGATCTGTGCGTCCTAATTGTATTTTCTGTCCCTGATGCGTCCGTACTTGCGTTTCTGAAGCCATCGGATTGTCAAAATACGCACCAACATCAGCTACAATGGAGGTTTTAGTCGATGGACGAGGCGGATATTTCTCAAGAAATGGCTTTTCCTTTTCGACCGAATAATTCGCAAAGAAGCGCCAAAACAAAGGATGGCTGTGTGTATGGCTGGAAGGTTCTACATTTGACAAAGCGTAAATTTCGCGAGCAATGCGCCCGCTATCTGGAAGCCCATAACATTTGGTGTCAATATCAGCGGTAATCAGACCAACCGTGAAGGGTATATCAGAATATGGGCGCAATATTTCCTTCAACATAACTTCAGAAGATAGGGTATGTGTTTTTGCATATTCAGGAATTTCTGAAAGACTGTTCCAGCCATCGCCGTCAATATGGCTATAGAATATGCGTCGTCCGTTCAGTGTGGTTACATCGGGGACAGGGGCGATTGGCACGTCTAACGCAGTTTTCAGGAAGGTAAACGGATTAACGTACCATTGTACCAATTCGTCAGTTTCCGTTTTGTACAATGCATTTTTATCATGCGCCATGTAGATGGCATAATCGTTGGCTATGTAGCCGCCGTTGGCATTAGTCACCACAAGGTCAACGGGTTCTAATCCCTGTCCAGGACTGATGCGCAGGTGCGACGTGGCGAGCCCCTGCAATATATGTGTGCTACTAAACGCAGGCAGTGTCGGGCCATATTTGCGCTCGAAACCTACCATATTTGCATCTTGTTCGATGATGCTTGATTGATAGGTAAGGGGTGTCCAGTCCAGATCATCGCGCAACCCAAGCGTTGTCATGAGCGCATGGTACAGTTCAGTAATTTCAGGTTGTGCCAATTGTTTCGATGTAATACCGGTATTTTCAAGTATGAGGATTTTCTTACCCTCAGCCTGCTGTGCCAGCAGCCATTTAAGATATTCCTTAGGCTTGGGGATTTCCATGCCGCCGTAAAACCACAGAATAATTCCGTGCACATCATCACCGATTTTTGGCAATGGCTCATTGATGTCGTGATATTGGATGTTATAGCCCAGATGATTGGCGGGCATTTCAAGGAATCGGTGAATTAAATTGAAACGCACCGTGGATTCTTCCTTGCTGTCATAAAATGCTACCAGCTGGCGTGGCAGGGGCTTTTCTGTATCTGCAAAAACAGGGTATGCAAATACTATAAGGCAAACAGCGATGAGGCGTTGAAGCATGTTAGTTTGGCTCCGTATAGACCTGTTGCAGATCAATGGTTGAAACATAAGGAATGAATCCGTTGGCGCGTTGTTCGGCATAAATTTTTGCAACGCCTTCCATATCTTTGATTGGCCAGTAATCGAGTGAATAGATTTTAAGAGCAGGGGCGATGGCCTGCGCTTCTTTCATTTTGCTGACATACCAGCGATAATCTTCCTCGCTGAGTAGCTTGGGTTTCTTTTTGCCGGAGAGTTGCAAATCGGTGCGGGTGCTTTCGGCCAGCAGCATGTCAATGCATGGAGCCGCTTGCGTCAGTACATCAAATCCACGGTTCAGCATTAATGTTACATTCGGGTGCGCTCCCCGAATATCACACAGCAATTTAACAGCGGCTTCATTCATGCCTTGGTATTTATCTTTTTTCTGGATGGCTAGATGCAGCGGGCTGTCGATAGTGTCGAACATAATGCCGTCAAAGCCTTTGGCTAAGATTTCCGGTATCAATTCTTCGGCAACAATCTTACCCCACTGCGGGTTACGGATGTCGATAATGTAATGCCCTTTCCACTCAGGGTTTGCCTCCAGCAGCAGTTTTTTTGCTTTCAGTTTTTTATAGTAGGGGCGATAATTTTCTGCTTCGCCAAGACTTAAATATCCCAGCACGGTTTTGCCTTGCGCCTTGAGTGCTGCAACTGGCGCATCATAGGTGGCATCCAGCACCACCATATCAAATGAAGCAAATGATTCGGCAGGAAGGGTATGGCCATAATACACCGTCCAGCGTTCATTGGCAGATGCGCAGGCAGATACGAGGGATAACATGGCAGCGAATAATAATGATTTCATGATGTGGCTTTCATCCAAAGTAGTGTTCGTGCCAACCCGTCAGCAAGCGATACGGAAGGGACAAAGCCCAGTGCGTTTCTGATAGTAGCATTATCTCCGTGCGAATGTTTGATGTCGCCAATGCGCTCAGTGCCACGCGTTACCGGACTTGGCGGTTGTGATAGGTTGCACAGTGTTTCGGCCAGCGTATTGATGCTGGTGGGCGTGCCGGTGCAGACATTGAATACTGCTTGCGAAATACGCTTTGCAAGTAATGCATCCATAGATTTTGTAATTGCCTGCACGACATCGCCGACATAAATAAAATCGCGTGTTTGTGTGCCATCGCCATAAATGGTGATGGGTTGGCTGGAAAGTGCACGTTTGGCAAAAATGGAAATCACGCCGGAATAAGGCGAGGCGGGATCTTGTCGCTCGCCATACACGTTGAAGAAGCGCAAACCGATGGTTGGAATGCCATGCACACTATGCGCGGCGCGTGCCTGTAATTCGCAGGCTAATTTGTCGGCACCGTAAGCAGAGATGGGAGCAGTGGTGCTGGTTTCAGATAGCGGCAGGCTGGTATTATCGCCATACACGGCGGCGGAGGAGGCGTATACCACCGGAATATTTTTGTTGTTGTGAGCAATGGCAGAAAGCAAATTCACAAAACCACCAAGGTTTACTTCATGTGTGCGCTGCCATTCTGTGTTGGCGCGTTCAACGGAGGCAATGGCGGCGAGGTGATAACACGCATCAACATTTTTTATGATGTCATCAAACACGCCTGCGCGCGCCACATCATCAATAATGACGGTGCTTCCAGCTGGCGCATGTTCGCGCTTGCCGGTGGAGAGGTCATCTATAATGGTGAGCGTATGCCCTGCATTTGCCAGCGCAGCCACCAAATGTGAGCCAATAAAGCCCAACCCGCCCGTTACCAAAATACGCATGTAGATAGCCTGTTGATAATTTGAGGCCACCATAATAGGAAAAAAATTTTAATAAATGAATAATTTCAAGGTTTTGAGCGGGGTTTGCGGCCTTCCCACATCACCCGCAGCATTCCCCGTAAGGTGCTGATTTCTTGGGAAGAAAATCGTCCGCGCAGTAGCATATTGCGGATATTATTCCACATAATCTCTTTTTTTTCGGCCACGCGGAAGAATTTGGCCTCATCCAGATAGGTTTCAAGCTGGTTGAACAGGTCGGTCCATTCGGACTTAGTTGCAGAGGGGGCAGAAGATGAGCCCTGATCCCTGACCTCTGCCCCCTGCTTGAACCATTCATACCCAAATATCACCACGGCTTGCGCCAGGTTCAGCGAGAAATAATCCGGCGTGGTGGGAATGGTGATGAAGGCATCGCATAGCGCAATGTCGTCATTTTCCAGCCCCGTGCGCTCTGGGCCGAAGAGGATGGCGGTTTTTATAAAACCCTCATCCCAGCCCTCTCTCTGTAAGGGAGAGGGGGAAGTAAGTTCCTTCTCCCTTTTAGGGAGAAGGTTAGGATGAGGGTTGCTTGCGTAAATTTCCGCTACCGCCTCTTGTGGCGATACCACGCGTTTGGCGATGTCGCGGCCACGGGCGGTGGTGGCGTATGCGGTGTGGATATCCGCAAGGGCTGCGGGAATATCAGCGTATAGTTTCGCGGCATCCAGAATATGTCCTGCACCGGAGGAGACTTCCCATGCGCGCTGGTTCGGCCAGCCATCCCGCGGGGCAACGAGGCGCAGTTCAGTGAGACCAAAATTGGCCATGGCGCGTGCCACTGCGCCAATATTCTCGCCCATCTGCGGGCGGATAAGGGTGATGATGGGTGGCATGTGTCACCCCGCACTCGTTGCGGGGTCTGGTAATATAGTAGCTGGATACCGGCCTTCGCCGGTATGACGGATTATAATCATGCCCTGCGCCAGTCGGTGGTTCCGTCTGGTCTGTCTTCTAGGAGTATGCCGTCTTTAGCAAGTTGGGCGCGTATTGCATCGGCTTCTGCCCAGTTTTTGGCCTTTTTCGCGGCAGCGCGGGCGTCGATAAGGGATTGCTGATCTTCAGTAAGTTTATCTTCTTTTTGTGATTCAAGTTGTTTTTCTAAACCCAATCCTAACATGGCAGCACAACGCTTCAATGACACCAAATAACCAAAATGTTTTTCAGGAGAAACAAGATAGTCAGGCATATCCACATTGCTAGCCATGTATTTGGTTTGGGTAGCAATTTCTAATAATACTGCAATGGCAAGCGGTGTGTTCAAATCATCTAATAATGCAGCGCGGAATTTTTCTTCGCGTTCCTTATCTGTTGGATGCTTCCATGTATTCGTTTCAAGAAATTTACTGTACTCATTCGCGTAGCGGCTATAGTCAGGATGCTCAGCAACACGTTTAGACACTGACAACTGATTTACTGTAAAAACTAAAGTATTTAAATTAGCGCTTCCATCGTGCAGCAACTTATCGCTCCAATCGAGCGGCTCGTTATATTTGGTCTTTAGTAGCGCAAGGCGGATGACTTCACCCTTCATGCCTTTTGAAAGCAGGTCATGCACGGTGATGAAATTGCCGAGCGATTTGCTCATCTTCTCGCCATTTACAGTCAGGAAGCCGTTATGTACCCAGTATTTTGCGAAGGCTGAGCCTTGTGCGCTGCAACGGCTTTGTGCAATTTCATTTTCATGGTGCGGGAACATAAGGTCTGCCCCGCCGCCGTGAATGTCAAAATCATCCCCTAGATAAGTGCTGCTCATGGCTGAGCATTCAATATGCCAACCTGGGCGGCCCGCGCCCCATGGTGATTCAAATACACTCG
Source organism: Alphaproteobacteria bacterium (assembly GCA_046344715.1). GTDB lineage: Bacteria > Pseudomonadota > Alphaproteobacteria > Rickettsiales > SXRF01 > CAZAQK01. The sequence goes on from JBKDKX010000023.1 coordinate 59,556, forward strand.
ATGGATCATCGCCAGCATCAGCCGGTTTCCACAGCACGAAATCCCCTGGGTGTTTTTTGTAGCCTTCCACTTCCACGCGGCTACCCGCGATGAGGTCATCCAGTTTCCGTCCGGAAAGCTGCCCATATTCCTTGTAACTATCAACGGCAAAAAGCACATGGCCTTGGCTCACATAGGCATGGCCATTCGCAATGAGTTTTTCGATGATTTCAACCATATGCGGGATATGATGTGTTGCATGAGGTTCACCCATGTAGCCTTTGGAATTATTCGGTTTTTTGCCATTCAGGGTTGCGGTTGCCGAAAGCACGCCGAGGGCTTTCATATCATTATGGAACCAGCCTTCCACGCGGCCTGTTAAAGCAGAAATGGGTTCGTTATTTTGTTTCGCGGCGGCGTTGATTTTATCATCCACATCGGTGATGTTGCGAACGTACGTGACACACTCTTTGCCATAGGTGTGGCAAAGCAGGCGGTATAGCACATCATACACTACCACGCTGCGCGCATTGCCGATATGCGGGCGGTCATACACCGTTGGGCCGCACACATACATGCGGACGTTCTTTTCATCCTGCGGGGTGAAGATTTCTTTTTTGCGGGTGAGTGTGTTGTAGAGGTGGAGTGTTGTCATAAATCGATTAAGCCTTGTCCTGCTGCGGTGCCGCCTTTGCTGTCTGACCAGTTGCCCGCTTTCCTACGGTAGCGTGCCGGGGCCATACGTCCCTTGGTGGATGCGGCAAAAGCCTCCGCAAAAATAATACGCAGTACATCGTCCTTTGCGTCGCCTACGTCAAGCTTGGCGGTTGCAGAGAAAGCCGTCGTACCGCGTGCCATTTTCGGAAGGTTATCTAACTTTACATCGCTGGCGGCGATATTTTTCTTTCCCAATTCTTCTGTCATGATTTGAAAGGCCGCATGAGCGGAATCCGGGATATCAGCAGTGCGGATGCGCATGCGCTTCCCTTGGTTGCGCAGTGCAGGGGTCATTTCAACATCGTTTCTGACGGTGAGTTGCGCCGTGGGTGCGCCGGGTTCGCGCGCGATTTCTACCCTGACATGGGAATGAAGCATTTCATTGAGGAGCAGGTGTCCCATTTTACGCCGCCAGCCGTTTGCGGGTTTTATCAGCTCCCAGCAGTGGTAGTAGTTTTTTCAGTTCCGGCCCGTGTTCCAGCCCCGTGAGTGCCTTACGGATGGGCAGGAAGAGTTCCTTGCCCTTGCGGGTGGTGGTGGGTTTTACGCTGGCAAGCCACGCATCATAGGTTGCTTCGTTCCAGGGTTCGGGGGGTAACAAACCAGCCGTGGTTTGCAGGAATGTTTTTTCCTCATCTGAGAATGTGTGTGCGATATTCCCATGCAAAATATCCCACCATACTTTGGCATCAGCCAGTGAAGTGAGATTGGCGCGTACACCAAGCCAGAAGGCTTCATCGGCGAAGGGGATTTTATCTTTCACCGCTGCAAAAGGAAGTTGGTGCAGTATCTTTTCATTCAGCTTTTCCAATTCCGCCACATCATAATTCGCTGGCGCGCGACCAAATTTTTTGAAATCGAAACTGTCAATCAGCGGCTGCATATCAGGGAAAGCTTCCACCGCATCAGATGTGCCCATGCGCGCCAGCAGCGAATTTACTGCCATCGGCAGTATGCCATTTTCACGCAAGGAACGAATATCATTGCCGCCCAAGCGTTTGGACATTTCACCATCTTTGGTTTTAAGCAGCGCCATATGCGCGAAGGTAGGCACTTTATATCCCAGTGCCTGATATATCTGTATCTGCACGGCGGTGTTACTCACATGGTCTTCACCACGTATCACATGCGTGATATCCATTTCGCCGTCATCCACCACGGAAGCCAGCGTATACAGCGGCACGCCATCTTCACGGATAAGCACGGGGTCAGACATATGGGTGGCTTTGAAATGGCTGTGACCACGGATTAAATCATCCCATGTGATCTCTTCATCATTTAGCAAAAAGCGGTAATGTGGCTTGCGGCCTTCGTTTTCATAATTCTTTTTTTGTTCCTCAGTGAGTTTCAGCGATGCGCGGTTATAGATAGGCGGCAGACCTCGACCAGCCAGCATTTTGCGCTGAATATCTAACTCCTCGGCCGTTTCATAACATGGGTATAAGCGGCCAGAGGCTACCAGCTTTTCACGGGCGAGTTTGTAGCGGTCAAAACGATCAGACTGCTTAACGTAGGAATCCCATGATATACCCAGCCAACTCATGTCCTCGCGGATGGCATCTTCGCATTCGGCGCGGGAACGCTCAGTATCCGTGTCATCGATGCGGAGCAGGAAATGGCCATTATTTTTCTTGATAAACAAATAGTTAACCAAGGCTGTGCGCATATTGCCGACATGCAAATAACCGGTGGGGGATGGAGCAAAACGAGCTTTCATAACGAATTAACAGTTCTTGGTTAAGATATTGTGGCGGATAGCGGCGCATTATGCCGCAAAATCGCTAAAATAAAAGCCAAAAACGGAAAGATTAACGGCATGACGGGATACGATGGTTTAACAAGTGCGCAGATACTGGGGAAGATACGTGCTCAGAAACTTTCTTACGTGGTGATGGACGATAAAAATCTTGGCTCAGCGGAGATTGAGACCATCAACCTGCCAGTATTTTTGCAGCGTAGTATTGAGGCTGTTGCCCAAGCCATACCAGACGCCGGCGATGCGAAGAAAGAACTGGTGGCATTACAAGGTGGATTAACTGGTCTTAATCGCATTCTACGCACGGCTATGCAAGGTAAGCCCATAGAAAAGCGCGATATACAGATTTTGGAAACAGGTGTGCAGCATCTTGAAAGCATCAGGCTTAATGTCATGCAGTTTGTTACCGATTGCAACACACAAGAAGCGGAAAGAAAAGCAAAAGTAGCTTCTATGTATCCTGATGCGCATGACCAAGCAGCCTTCGAGCGTGATACTCAAACCAGTGTGCAAGCAGCAACCGCGCAAGTGGATGAATTGGCAGAGGTAAAAGATCTAGTTGCAGCCTACGCTGCCGCCTTGCGGACAGAGCAGAACAAACCGCGTGAGCGCAGCGCGTAAGGCTAACGATGGAAGCTATACACGCACGGAAAATGGAAAAAGAGGTGCGTACTGGCCTCTCGCTGCTGCCTGTGCTGATTAAAAACTGTTCTTTTAATAATTACCGCGCGGCGGTGCAGGCGTCACCCGATTGTCCTGCAAAGCAGCTATTGCTCAAAGCATTTGAACGTTGCCCCGTGGATAATGTGTTGGCTTTTATCGCAGTGGCGCAAATTGCGCATGACCACCGAATACCGTTTGATGGCACTATGGCGATGACACTGAAAGATGCCGACGGGCAACCAGCGTTTTTTGGTATATGCGAAGAATTACAACCTACTCAGAGACCAGATACGCGTGGTCGGATACATGATGTGTCACGCCGCATGTTACTGAAAGCGGCTGTTGGAGGAATTTTCGGTTTTACTGTTGCCAAAGAATTTGGTGATGGCGGCTGGATAAAAACAAATGCTGCCGGTGAAAATGACGTAGATGAAGCCAAGCTGGCACGTGCTGCGGTTGAGGTGATTGGTGCGGTAGCGTCTGTGAATGCAGCAGATAAAGATCTCGCGGCTATTACTGTGGAAAAGGTAATGCGCGTTATCACACCATTTCTTGATAAAGAGTTGGCAAAAGGCCGTAATGGGCAAGGTGGCGTGGGGCGGTAGCAAAAATACTGTCATCCCCGCGAAGGCGTGGATCTCCGCTAACTACTGACGAGAATTGCAATGGGATTCCCGCCTACGCGGGAATGAAACATTTTACAATGAACTAAACCAGCGCAGCTTTTGCCGCGGCAAGCCGTGCCACTGGTACGCGGTATGGCGAGCAGCTGACATAATCCAAACCGGCCTTCTGGCAGAAGGTGATGGATGCCGGATCGCCGCCATGCTCACCGCAGATCCCGAGTTTCAGGCCTTTACGTGCCGCGCGGCCGCGCTCTGCTGCGATCTGGATGAGTTCACCCACGCCAGATTGGTCAAGCGATACGAACGGGTCAACTTCCACAATGCCTTTTTGCTTGTAGATTTCGATGAATGACGCCGAGTCATCGCGGCTTATGCCAAGCGTGGTCTGCGTTAAATCATTGGTGCCGAAGCTGAAGAATTCGGCAAGCTCGGCAATTTCACCCGCGCGTAGGCAGGCGCGTGGTAATTCAATCATGGTGCCAACCATATACGAAATTTTTACGCCGGATTGTTTCTGCACTTCACCGGCCACACGGTCGATAACGTCTTTCATCATGGAAAGTTCTTTTGGGTTCATAACCAATGGAACCATGATTTCAGGAATCACATTATCCTTTACCTGTGCTGCGGCTTCGAAGATTGCGCGTGCCTGCATTTCATAAATTTCAGGATAGGTGATACCTAAGCGGCAGCCACGGTGGCCAAGCATCGGGTTTTGTTCTTGCAGTTCATGGGCGCGGTGACGCACGGTTTCCACACTCACCCCAGCGGCTTTAGCTACGTGTTTGATGTCTTCTTCTGTGTGCGGCAGGAACTCATGCAGCGGCGGGTCAAGCAGGCGGACGGTAACTGGCAGGCCTTTCATGATGGTAAATAAATCCACGAAATCTTTGCGCTGCATTGGCAAGATTTTGGCGAGTGCGGCTTTGCGGCCTTCTGTGTCTTTTGCCACAATCATCTCGCGCATGGCAACAATACGCTCGCTATCAAAAAACATATGCTCGGTGCGGCACAGGCCAATGCCTTCGGCGCCGAATTTACGCGCTACTTCGGCATCCAGAGGGGTTTCAGCGTTGGCGCGAACTTTCAGTTTGCGCACGGAATCCGCCCAGCCCATGAGTGTTTCAAAATCGCCGGAAAGCTTGGGTTGCACGGTGGGAATTTCGCCGAGCATCACTTCGCCGGTGGAACCATTGATGGTGATGATGTCGCCTTCTTTCAGCGTGTGTCCCATCACCTGCATGTGTTTTTTCGCGTAATCAATGCGGATTTCGCCCGCACCGGACACGCATGGTTTGCCCATGCCGCGGGCAACGACTGCCGCATGGCTGGTCATGCCGCCGCGGGCGGTTAAGATGCCTTGTGCTGCATGCATGCCGTGAATATCTTCCGGCGATGTTTCAATACGCACCAGAATCACTTTTTCTTTGTGCTGTATGGCCATGGCTTCTGCGTCTTCCGCCGTGAACACCACCTTGCCGGAAGCAGCACCCGGAGAGGCCGGAAGGCCGGTTGCCAGCACGGTTTTTTTGGCGTTGGGGTCAAGAGTTGGGTGCAGCAATTGATCAAGCGAGAGTGGATCAATGCGCTTTATAGCTTCATTTTTATCAATGCGTTTTTCAGCCACCATATCCACGGCGATTTTTATCGCGGCAGCAGCGGTGCGTTTGCCATTGCGGGTTTGCAGCATCCATAGCTTGTTATTCTGGATGGTGAATTCAATATCCTGCATGTCGCGGTAATGGTTTTCCAGCTTGTCGAACACATCGGTGAGTTCTTTATACACTTTGGGCATCACGGCAGGCATTTCGGAAAGTGGTTGCGGTGTACGGATACCGGCCACCACATCTTCGCCCTGTGCATTCACCAGAAACTCGCCGTAATAGGCGCGTTCGCCGGTGGATGGGTTGCGGGTGAAGGCCACGCCAGTGGCGCAGTCATCGCCCATATTGCCAAACACCATCGCCTGCACGGTAACGGCCGTGCCCCATGTGGCGGGAATGTCTTGCAGTTCGCGGTATTTGATGGCGCGTGCGCTCATCCATGAATTGAATACAGCGCGGATGGCACCCCAAAGCTGCTCATGTACGGATTCCGGGAACGGGCGGCCCAGTTCTTCAGCCACCTTGGCTTTATAGGCTTCCGCGAGTTCCTTAAGGTCATCGGCAGTAAGCTCGGTATCAAGCGTTGCGCCGCGTTCTAACTTTTTATTGTCGATCATTTCCTCGAAATGGTAGTGGTCGATCTCCAGCACCACATCGGAATACATCTGGATAAAGCGGCGGTAGGAATCATACGCAAAACGCTCATTGCCGGTTTTTTTTGCGAGGGCTTTCACGGTGACATCATTCAGGCCGAGGTTTAACACCGTATCCATCATGCCGGGCATGGAGGCACGCGCACCGGAGCGTACGGAAACCAGCAGCGGGTTTTCACCATCACCGAATTTTGCGCCTACGGTTTTTTCAATCTGTGCCAGAGCGTCTTCCACTTGCGCGTTCAGAGCATCGGGTAGTTCTTTGTTGTTGGTGTAATAGCTTACACACACATCGGTGGTGATGGTAAAACCTGGAGGCACGGGTAGGCCGAGCGAGCACATTTCGGCGAGGTTTGCGCCTTTGCCACCCAGCGTGTCGCGCATGCTACCTTTGCCGTCAGCCTTGCCACCGCCAAAATTATATACGAGCTTTTCTGCCATATCGTTTTTCGCTTTCACGTTCGCCTGTGCCATCGTATCGTTTCCTTTATATTGTATTGTCATTCCCGCGAAAGCGGGAATCTTGTTTTACTTAAGTAAGACTCCTGCTTTCGCAGGAGTGACAACTAACATTTTACGCCGCCTTTTTCTGTTCCTTCACATCGCCTTCGATTTTGCTGAAATCCGCAATCTCGTTCATACAATCACGGATGGATGCAAGCAAGCGCAGGCGATTCGCCCTTACTTTCCTATCTTCTACATTGACCATGACGTGGTCGAAGAAATTATCCATTGGTTTTCGCAAAGTTGCGAGCCACTGCATGACTTTGGTGTATTGTTCTGTACTTATGTATTCCCACAACTCTTCATTTTGCTTGGGGCTGTAAGGAAGTCTAAGTGCCTTCTCTGCAGCTTCGATGAATAAGCTTTCATCTATATCTTCACGGTTGTAGCGTGTTATATCCTTCTTCTCTTCGATAGAAAGAATATTTGCGGCACGCTTATAGCCAGCCAGCAGGTTCCTGCCGTCATCCGTATCAAGGAAAGCCTGCACGGCTTTGGCGCGGTTTACGATACGTACTAAATCATCATCACCATTGGTAATAACGGCCTTTATCACATCATGGCGGATGCCTTGGTCTTTCAGTTGCACAATCAGGCGGTCATGGAAGAATGCAAGCAGTGACTGGGCGATTTCCTCGTGTTTGCCTTCGGGAATGTCCTCGCAGGCACTTTCATTCACGCTCAGATATTTGCCGACCTTGCCGGGTGCGGCCTCATGCAGCTGTGCATCTACTTTCTTTTCTAGTTTTTCATGCGCGGCATGCAGCGCAATTTCCTTGAGTGGAGCGGCTTTCAGCAGAGGCAGCAGGGGCAGGCGGATGTTGTTTTCCAGCACAATGCGGATAACACCCAGTGCGGCGCGGCGCAGGGCAAACGGGTCTTTGGAGCCGGTTGGTTTTTCACCGATGGCGAACATGGAAATGAGTGTATCGAGTTTATCGGCGAGAGCCACACAGATGGAAACGGGTGCGGTGGGCACAGGCGAGGAGGGGCCAAGCGGCAGGTAATGATCGCGGATAGCACTTCCTATAACCCAGCTTTGACTGTTTTCAATCTGTCCATAGTGATGCATTTCATAATAGCGTCCCATTACACCTTGAAGTTCAGGAAATTCACCAACCATACCAGTTACTAGGTCGAACTTGCATAATTCAGCACTTCTGTTTACAGCACCCAAATCGTCTAGTGCCTTAGGTACATGTTTAGCTATTTGTGGTGCTAGTGTTTCTATGCGAACTACTTTATCCCACATACTTCCAAGTTTTGCGTGATAGGTCACTTGCCGCAAATCTTGTGACCAATCTTCAGGTCGTTTCTTCCTATCCGTATCCCAGAAAAACCGTCCATCGGCGAGGCGGGCGCGTAGTACGCGTTCATTACCGGCGATAATGGCTTTCCCCTTATCCGCCGTTTCCATGTTGGAGGTGATAAGGAACGTATCGGAAAGAGAACCATCGGCCTTATGCAGCGCAAAATATTTCTGGTGTGCACGCATTTCGGAGACGAGCACTTCTGGTGGTAAATCCATGTAGCTTGCATCAATTTTTCCGGCAAGCAACACCGGCCATTCCACGAGGCCGGTCACTTCTTCTAGCAGGCCGATATCTTCTTTCAGCTTGAGGCTGTGGCTTGCGGCTGCTTTTTGTGCGGCATCAAGAATCTTCGCTTTGCGCTTCTCGCGGTCAGCGATAACAAACGCTTTTTCAAGTTTTGTTTCATACTCCGCAGGATCTTTGATCTCTATAGTAGCAGGGGCGAGGAAGCGGTGACCGCGCGTGATATTGCCTGCTTTCACGCCAGCGAATTCCACCGGCACTATTTTGCCATCAAAAATGCACAAAATAGAATGCAGCGGGCGCACCCAGCTGGTTTCATTCGCGCCCCAGCGCATGGATTTCGGCCATGGGAAGGTTTTCAAGATTTCTTCAATCGCGGGTTTTAGAATCTCCGCAGTGGGTTTGCCCTTCTGGTGGATTTTGGCGACATACACGCCGTCCACCTGCTGCAAATCTTCCAGCTTCATGCCACTTTTTTTCAGGAAGCCCTGCATGGCAGCTTCCGGCGCGCCTACTTTTGGGCCTTTAAGTTCGGTGTTGATGTCTGGCTGCACGGCAGGGAGGTTAGAAACAATCGCTGCAACTCTCCGTGGTGTTACAAACCCTTGTGATTTTGCGCCTAGCTTGCTTTCCAGCTCTCTCTGCAAATGCGCAAGCGCATCCGCCTGCATCCGCGCGGGAATTTCTTCGCTGAAAAGTTCAAGTAGCAAATCAGCCATTTGCTTCTCCCGTCATCCCGCACTTGTTGCGGGATCTCAGGCCACACAGCGAAACTTTTGCCGTATCATGGCTTGGCTCTAGATCCCCGGACAAGCCGGGGATGACGATGTGAGATAAATCAGCCATGCTTTACCACTTTGCGTTCAACAATTTTATTGCCTTCGCCCAGCACAATTACTTTCGGCTGATAGCTGCGGGCTTCTTTTTCATCCATGCCTGCATAGGCGATGATGATAACCACATCGCCTTTTTTGGCCTTGTGTGCGGCGGCACCGAACACGGCGATGGATTTTGAACCCGCCGGTTCTTCGATGATGTAGGTGGTAAAACGATCACCGCTGGTGACATTGAGCACGTCAATCTGCTGGCCGGGGATCATGCCGGTTTCATTCAGGAAATCACGGTCGATACCGAGCGAGCCTTCATAATGTAGGTCAGACGTGGTCACCGTTGCGCGGTGGATTTTACTATGCAGCATTCTAAGTAACATTTAGGCAGTCTCCTTTTCTACATACGCTTCACAACATGCCTTGGCGAGTGCGCGCACGCGGCCGATATAGGCCGCACGTTCGGTTACGGATATCACTCCGCGGGCGTCCAGCAAGTTGAAGCGGTGCGAGGCTTTGATACACTGGTCATAGGCGGGTAGTGGCAGGTGTTTTGCAATCAGCGCATTGCATTCTTTCTCGGCATCTTCAAATTGGCGCAGCAGTTGCGTGGTATCGGCAAATTCAAGGTTGTAGGCCGAGAATTGTTTTTCATTTTCTAAAAATACATCGCCGTATTTTACGCCTTCGCCGTTAAAATCGAGGTCATATACATTTTCCTTACCCTGAATATACATGGCGAGGCGCTCAAGCCCATAAGTGATTTCACCGGATACTGGCTTGCATTCAATGCCGCCGACTTGCTGGAAATAGGTGAACTGTGTTACTTCCATGCCATCGCACCACACTTCCCAACCCAGTCCCCATGCGCCGAGTGTGGGTGATTCCCAGTCATCTTCAACAAAACGAATATCATGTTTCAGCGGATCAATGCCGATGGTCTTCAGGCTTTCAAGATAGAGTTCCTGAATGTTATCTGGCGAGGGTTTTAGTATCACCTGATACTGGTAATAATGCTGCAGACGGTTTGGGTTTTCGCCGTATCTTCCATCTTTCGGGCGGCGCGATGGTTGCACATAAGCAGCTTTCCACGGTTTATCGCCCAGCGCGCGCAGCGTTGTTGCCGGATGGAACGTGCCTGCGCCCACTTCCATGTCATACGGCTGCAAAATCACGCAGCCCTGGTTAGCCCAGAACTGGTGCAGGTTCAAAATGAGTTGTTGGAACGATAGCGTCATAAGACGCTCTTTTTAACGTTTTTCGCCGCAGATTCAAGGATTTTTGAGAGTTATTTATGCCCTGACGGCGCCAGCCGATTGTATTTCCCCTAGTGGTTGCAGCGCCATTTCTACCGAACGCGCAAAGTTGGCGCTCGCGGCGAATGGAGTCTCGAAAGTTGCTCCGTCAAAAGTGGTTCCATCCATACGATCAATCATTTTGTCGGTTGCTTTAGGATCGCGTGTAATATCGTGTAACCTGACTGTCACTTCCCTAATCGCTGCTACACGTGAATCTAGAGAATCCATATCCGATCCTGGACCTGGAGCCAAGCTAATGGTTACAGTGCCCGTGCAGCTATTGGGATCTTGAGAGGTTGCAATGCGCCACTTATGAGTGTTTGTTTCCAAAGTCATTGTGCTAGTTTTTAGGGGCTTCATTGCTGCTGCCGTCATTTTTGACTCCATGATTAATTCAACTGAAAGGCAGCTTATTAAAGCATGTTAACTAAGTCAATCGGCTTTTAAAGCCCCCGGCCGCCGCCGCTCTTGGTTCTGCCCACTACATACCCTACAGAGCATGGGTTAGGTGCCCTTATTTCGCTGGCTTTTCAACGATTAATTGCGCTACAAAGGAATCCACTCCACCCTTCGTCTAATAGCCAAATGACCCCGCAGGAAACAAGCGATCTGGCAAGGCAGGCTGCCGCAGGTAATGCGCAGGCCTTCCGGCGCGTGGTGGAAGCGCATTATATGATGGTTTATAAGGTGGCTTATAAATGGTGTGGCAGGCGCGAAGACGCCGAGGATGTTGCACAGGAAGTCTTTGGTAAATTGCCAGAAAAGCTGAAAAGTTTCCGCGGGGAATCGGCGTTTAGCACGTGGTTGTACCGCCTCACCATCAATGCCTCTAAGGATTATTACCGCACGGCGGGCAGGGCGCGCACGCGGGAATTGCCGTTTGCCGAAGGGTTTGATGCACCTTCTGATGAGGTGGCAGCGGATGACGCACTTGCCGCCAAACAGGCCATGGGTGAGATTCACCGCCTGCCGGAGGGAATTCGGGATGCGGTGCTGCTAGTGTACGCAGAGGAACTAAGCCACAAGGAGGCCGCTGCGGTGTTGGGATGCGCGGAGTCCACCATTTCGTGGCGTATTTTTCAGGCGCGGAAAAGCCTGAAGGGACTTAAGGAGCGTTATGCAGGATAATGTGAAAGATACACTGAAAAAGCTGGATATACCCGCCCCGTCAGAGCAGGCGAAGGAACGCACCATGCTGGCGGCCATGCAGGCTTTTGAAAATGCTCAGGAAAAATCTGCCAAAGGATTTACGGAGTCCATTCGTCCTATCCATACCACAAGCACGTGGCAACAATGGATAAGGAACCTCAACATGAAAAAAGCATACGCATTTGCCGGATCATTCGCTGCCCTTGCAGTGGTGCTGGCGATTACTACCACTCATTATTCCACCATCATGGAACCGGTGAAGATCACTGCTGATCCGCCAGCAACACTTCCTGAAGTACAAACTGGCCAGCCAGTAGAAATGAAAGAAGAAGAAAAAGCGAAAGATGATTCTGCATCGCTCGGAAAACCTACTGCACCGGTAGGTGTGAATTATGGTGCACCGGGCATGTTGGGTGGAAATACATCGGGTGAATCTATTGCAGCAGCTCCACCGGTGTCAGCTGAACAAAATCAGGTCTTTGCTAAACATCGTGCTGATATTCATCGGGAGGCTGGCCGAGTGGCACAGGAAATGGTGGCGGGCAATGCTGCACCCGGTATGGCCGCAGATAAGATTATGCCGTATCCGCAGCCTATGCCGCCGCAATATTATGGCGGCGATAAATTTGAGCATAAGCAAGCGAACCTTGCCAAAGCCGTTGCCAATGATCCGGTTTCTACCTTCTCGATTGATGTGGATACGGCGTCATACAGCTTTGTGCGACGTATGTTAAATCAAGGGCAGTTGCCACAGCCGGAAATGGTGCGTGTGGAAGAGATGATCAATTACTTACCCTATAATTATGAACTGCCACAGGATAAGGCAGAGCCGTTCAAGCCAAGCATCACGGTGCTTCCAAGCCCGTGGAATGCGGATAAGAAGCTCGTGCATATTGGCATCAAGGGTTTTGATATCACCCATATCAAACGGCCTTCAGCAAACCTGGTGTTTTTGATTGATGTGTCTGGCTCCATGAACTCGCCGGATAAATTGCCGCTGCTTAAATCATCACTCCATATGCTCGTCGACCAAATAGATGCGATGGATACGGTAAGCATCGTAACTTACGCCGGTCATGCGGGCACGGCACTGTCTCCCACCAAAGGTTCGGATAAACAAACCATCCGCAGCGTCATCGACCAGCTGGGGGTAGGGGGCAGTACGGCGGGTGCAGCCGGTGTGGAGCAGGCATATACCCTTGCGCAGCAGCACTTTAACAAAGATGGCGTGAACCGCGTGATACTGGCTACGGATGGCGATTTCAACGTGGGCATCAATGACCCTGCGCTGCTTAAAACCTACATCGAGCAGAAACGCGCAACAGGCATTTCGCTTTCTGTGCTGGGCTTCGGGCAGGGCAATTACAATGACGCGCTCATGCAGTCGCTCGCGCAGCATGGTAACGGTAATGCGGCTTATATCGATAACATCAATGAAGCGCGGAAAGTGCTGGTGGATGAGATGAGTTCAACCCTTTTCACTATTGCCAAAGACGTGAAGATACAGGTGGAATGGAATCCTGCGGCGGTTTCTGAATATCGCTTGGTGGGGTATGAAACGCGCCTTCTTAACCGCGAGGATTTCAATAATGACAAGGTGGATGCCGGTGATGTGGGCGCAGGCCATGCGGTGACGGCGATTTATGAGATCACACCCAAAGGCGCGAAAGGCACGGTTGACCCGCTGCGTTATAGCAAGCAGGAAGCTGATGTTGCGGCACAGCCATCATCCGAATTTTCCGGTGAATATGGCTTCCTGAAGATGCGCTATAAACTGCCGGATAGTACGGAAAGCAAGCTGATCACTACGCCGATTTCAAACGCACAGGAAGTGGCGTCGGTGGATGCAGCGCCGCAGGATGTGAAGTTTGCGGCGGCGGTTGCTGGCTTTGGTCAGCTCTTGAAGCGTGATCCTGCGGTGGCTGGTTTGAACTATGACCAGCTGATTACACTGGCCGATGGTGCACGCGGCAGCGATGTACTTCGTACCGAGCTGGTGAATCTCATCCGCACGGCGAAAGGGTTGCAAGGTGGTGTTGTATATCCATTACCAATGCCGGAACATGATGCACCCACACACGGCCATCGCTGCAACCCCGGACAGAGGTGCTAAACGTCATTGCGAGCGTAGCGAAGCAATCCAGCTTGAATTTTGTTTGGATTGCTTCGTCGTTTCACTCCTTGCAATGACGAATTCTAAAGCCCCCGCCCACCGCCGCCTTCGGTGCCGGCGAAGCGGTTCTCTGTCATCCCCGCTTTATGCGGGGATCTAGAGCCAAGAGGTATATTGTCAGCTTGTTACTGTGTGGCCTGAGATCCCGCAACAAGTGCGGGATGACGATTTTACAATCCCCGCCCACCGCCGCCTTCGGTGCCGGCGAAGCGGTTCCATCGTTCCTTTGAATCACGCTTGTTGCCCGTCAGGCGGTTACGCAGGGTGTTGACCTTCTCGCTCCAGAGTAATTCTTCTTTCTTATCTTCTTTGCCTGCAGGTTTTTGCCGCTGGGCTTTCTCCAGTTCTTCCACGCGTTCGGCCTCCAGATCGCGCAGGCGCATGGCCTCAAAAATCTGCTGGTCTTTCAGGTTTTTTTTGACCTGTGCCTTCTTCTTTTCCTTTTTGGGGTCAAGCATTGTGGGTGGTGCCCTTCCTGCCCGCCACCTGCTTGCGGCGCAGCAAATTGGCGCGTAAGGCTTTTTCCAGCCGTTCCTGCTTGGCTGTTTTTGGGTCTTTTGGGGTGGTTGGGGTTTTAGGTTTGGTCATGGCTTGAGCGTATCACAGCTATAACGATGTGCGCAATATCACATGGCTTAGATGCATAAAATACATATTATGATATAGATAATTGGATCTCTTGTTGTGCATGAAGCATCTTGTAGATAGCCTCGTCAAAATCTACTTCTGTAGAAGTAATACGTGAATAACCCTGATGATTGTTATCAAACGGACGTTGCAGTGTCCTGTAATGTCCATAACCTCTTTGTGCGACTAACTTGTTTTGCTCTATGCGTTTTGCATTTTCATGCGCACAGGAAGCGTTGAAATGCTCACGAATTTGCGTGGTTGATGTTTCTGGCCTAAGCCATGAAATGGGTGATACCCTTTGTATGTCTGCACATGCACGAAATGCGCTTACTACACCGATGGGTCGTTCCTGTTTGTTCTTTGTTTCTTCTAATGTGTCTGTAAGCCCTCTGTCTTCGGTAATAACAAATGTACGACCATGATGTGTGCTCCGATCATACATCTGCACAATATCGGTGTCGCCAAAGCCGATTAGATGTTCTCTTCTATAGCGGTTAAATGCTTCAAAATTTTCCCGCAGCTCTTCCATTTCTGCCAAATGCATATTGGCAAAAGGAGTTCTGATGATGCTGACATTTTTTATTTTACCTGCAGCAATGGCATCAAAAAAATTTCGGAGGTAAGGGTATTCAATATCATTTTCAAATTGACGTGTTAGCTGCGTGCCATCCCCGCGATGTCCGGTGGTTTCAAAAATAACACTTTCAGGGATCACGATCTTGGCCCCCAGCTTTCCCAGATGTGCTAAATAACTTAGCAGCGTGGGGTTTGAGGGGTCATCCCTATGCATATCCTGTGGATCAATCAGCGATACTGCCATACGGATCAGGCTGGAAGCATCGACAATGACGGTTAAATCGTCTTTGCGTTTATTACCGTTAGTAATTTTTTCTATGAATCCGCCGCCCACTGCCATGTATATCTCATTATTAACTTTTAATAATGAATTATACCAAGCAAGCCATATTTGATATAGCGACAATCATGTTACAATTGTTTTGAATAAAGATTTTTCTTTACATAGATATTTGTTAACATGCTGTATATATTAAGAAAAATGGTGCCCAGGAAAAGACTCGAACTTTCATGCCTTGCAGCGCTGCTACCTGAAAGCAGTGCGTCTACCAATTCCGCCACCTGGGCACAGGTGAAATGGTGCTGCTGAGAGGAATCGGACCTCCGACCCCGTCATTACCAATGGCAGCACGGGGTGCATTTCTCGTTGGTTTCTGCGGGTTTGTCAATTTCAAAATTGGCAAAAACATTCAAATTTTGGCTTTTAATGGCACGTTTACGCCACGCTAATGACACGGCGTTTTTTGAGATGGGCGGTAAAGTAATTACTCAATGTCCGGCCACATGAAGGCGATGCCGTTGCGCTCAATAATAACCTCTCCAACGCCTAAAATTCCGATGGGTGCTAGCTGCCTCTTAAAAACTACACCACCGCAATCGCGCTTGATTATATCCCCACCCTTAGGCTCAAGCAGGTGCAGGCTTTCGGGGTGGATGTAGTATTTATCAAGCGCATCAATGCTGACGTTGAAGTCAGTATCCGCTTCTATACAAAACACATCCTTTATCAAATCGCCGATGCACTTCGGCTCTAAATTGTGCATCAACTCAAATTTCATCCCAAAATGCTTTGCCATCCAGGTAGCGGCTAGCGGATCTTTGTAAAAATATTTCATATCACTTCTCCTCAGCCTGCCCGATTAGGGCGTTGAGCTGTGCGATGGCTTCCTTCAAATCTGCATAGCGGCGTATTGTTGCCTTATCTAATTCAGAATCTTCAAGGTTTACCACATAGGTGTTGTCAACAACCTCTTTCACGGCATTCCTAACCCGTTTCAGGGCTTGGGTGTCGGTGCGGGCTTCCAGTTCAGCTATATAAGCCTCCCGTTTCTTAGCATGTTCAATCTGCTCATGTGGGAGAATACCGCCTAATAGCCTTATGTTTTCCTTGGCTTCCTCTACTTGCGCTTTAACGTAACTCATCCCCTGACCCTTTCCTTGATGGTTTTGTTTGGCATCTTGCAGAATGGATTAATTATCTCGTACCATTTCCAGCGATACAGGCCGCGTAAATTGTGTTTATAATTAAATCTATTCCAGCGCAGTCGCTCAAGCCAATATGGATTTTTCATCCTGAATTTTAATCTCCATAACTGATGGCGTAGGTCGTAAATGCTTGCGGGGATTTCAATTGTGATTCTATACGGGTTATAAGAAGGCCTAGAATTACAACAACCCCCACTATTTCCTTCGCATCTAGTCATCATCCTACTCCTTTGCTGTGGTGCGATATCTATTGATAAGTGATTTGAGTGGATTAAATAATTCGGTGGTCAAAATCTCATTAATTTGTTTAATGAATATCTTGTTAAAACAGCTTTCCCCCTCGCCATAAATATCACCGCGCTTATAGACTGTACTTGGCTGCTTTCGCAGATAACAAAACTTGGATTTTATAAATGTTCCATCATCTACGGTTTCCTCAAATTTAATGAAAGCGTCGCACTCAAAAACAATCGGCATAGCTATTTTAGCTAGGTTCTTTTCAAACCGCGCATCTGCTGCTTTATCTAGGTAATACTGTTCTTTATCTTTAGCCTTTATTTTGCAGGGTTTATCATTATAAATTTCCATACCCTAATCCCCCTCGTTGGCTGCGGTATACTTAACACCAGCGGCATC
The DNA here is from genome assembly GCA_046344715.1 of Alphaproteobacteria bacterium. GTDB lineage: Bacteria > Pseudomonadota > Alphaproteobacteria > Rickettsiales > SXRF01 > CAZAQK01. The sequence continues at coordinate 76,388 of JBKDKX010000023.1, forward strand.
AAGCACTGCTTTTATTTTAACATCCAAGAAATCATCAGCATCTTTATAAGCGCGAACACAATCCTCCAAACTAATAGGCTTCACGCTTTGGGCTAGGTAGGGCTTGGCTGCTTTCAAAGCGCACCGCATCATTGCCCTAGTGCATCCATAACCAGCAGGCAGCGGTTCAGGTATGGCAGAGTTAGCAGCAGAAGCCATTACGTCCAGCAATTCGTTCTCATCCACCACCGGAGCAGGCTGCATGGCGGCTATGGCTGCTTTTGCCAAAGAAATCTCTACAGGTTGCGTTTGCTCCTTGTTATCTATTGCATCTAAGTTTAACTGCTCAAGCTCTTTAGCGATAGCCTCAGCCACACGCTCCACCTCCCCCTGTGCTGGGGTAGTGGTGGGCTGCTCTGCGAAGTGCTGGCGTGATGCTTCCCTACGTTCTATGCACTTCAAGTCATGAATTCCCCATCCATCTGTTATGCCTCGAACTCCTACCTCTTTGATAGAAAAATCATATCTGTCAAAATTATCGCCTTTCAAATTAATTCCTACGATATAGCACTCGGAATTTGCCCATTCATCTTTTAGAAGCGGCGATATAATCTGCACTTTGTCTCCTATAAAAAACGGACACGGTTTCAACGCATCTACGCTGGCTTTATCGGTCATGGCAAAACCTCTTTATAATATAAAGTGGATTTACTATTTTCGTCAGGTTTTCTAGATACTTCAATACCAAGATCTGAGTATAAAACATCTTTTAAGTGTGATGCCTTTTCGTGTATTGAGCTAAATAATTGTTGCTCTAAGCCATTTCCAGAATAGCTGCCGCTGTGTGCCAGCAATAAAATATCCTTTGTTAGGGTTATGCATACTGGTTCACTATAGATTTTAGGATTAATTGTCATACAGCTTCCTTTCTGCGGTTCGCAAGTGCGGTGAGGGCAGCGGTGCGATCGGCGGCATTACGGTGGGCGTATTTTTGCGTCATACTTATATCACTATGTCCCAGCACATCACGCACTACATCCAGCGGCACGCCTTGTTGCACCATCCAGCTGGCGGCTGTATGCCGCAGGTCATGAAACCGGAAATCGGTAATCTTTGCTGCTTTGCAGGCGCTTTTGAAAGAGCGTTTAATACTGGCCAATGGTAAAGTGCGGCCTGCCTTGAAACTACGGGTGAATACATGGCCTGTTTTTTCAACACCTTGCGCCTGCAGCAAATCATAACATGGCTGGCTTATGGGAACTTCCAGCAGTTTTCCGCCTGGGAGTTTTGATTTTACGCGCAGGCGTATGATGCGTTCTTTTAAATCCACCTGCTGCCATTGCAGTTGCGTGATGTTTGACAGGCGCGCGCCGGTGTACAGAGCAAACTGGATGATGGGCTTTAAGTGATCTGCCGCATGTTCTATCAGCCTTTCTGCTTCTTCTGGTGTTAGCCAGCGGGTGCGGGCTTCAGGCATTTGTAGGCGATGCGCGGAAATATTTACTTCCGGCACGGTTACACCCCAGCGACGGGCGCGCAGAATAACTGCGCGCAGCATATCCAGCCGCCGGTTGATGCTGGCCGGTGCCAGGCGTTTATCTTTTTTGATAATGCGGCCTTGCAGATCTGCCACGCAGCGGTTTATTTCGGCATCATTTATTTCATCAAGATAAAAATCTTTACCCCAGAATTTCAGGAAATCCCTGAAAGTGTGCAGCGTGTGCGAAAGACCGGTGCGAGTTTCCTGCCCGTGTTCTTTCCAGTATTTTGCAAAGGCAACATCCAGTGTTATACGCGGCTTTCTGCCGAGGTGTTTATTATGTAGAGCTTCGGTGCGGAGTTTTGCTGCAATGGATTTTGCTGTTTGCTTATCGTTTGTTTCACAGCTTCCTCGAAACCGCTGGCCTCCGATGGTGAAATCGTACCAGTAATGCGGCGAGTCCTTCCTTTTCGTAACTGACATGGGCGGTATGTCCTTTCTATAATGAATTGTTTGAGGTCTTCCAGTTTATAGCGTTTGCGCTTGCCTATTTCCACATAGGCTACGCCCAGTGTTTTGAAGGTTTTTATGCCAACACCAAGCATTTCTGCGGCTTCTGTTGGGGTGTAGATAAGTTTTTCTGTCATAATAACTTTCCCTTTGGTGTTTGGCCGAAATCCGGGTGATCTATGATGAAAGGAATGGTGATGGCGTTGTGCTGTGGCTCAAACTGCTCAAGGAAGCTGTTTACTTTTTCCTGTGTGCTGAAAATGCCGGTGGCCACCTGATGGCCGTATAAATATACCTCTACCACATAGATGCCCTGCGGGTGGGAATCGTGCCGCTTAAAAAACGCTGCATCTCCCTCCGAGGTTACCATATCAACCCCCTGATAAGCGCCACCAGCGCAATCAATGCCAATGGGATAAACACGGCAATGGCAGCGCAGGCCACTACCAAGCCGCCTTTTGGGTTGTTGTCATCGGTATCAAATTCATTTGGCATTGGGCATACCTTTGCTGAAAAACAGTTTTTCTATGGTTGCTTTATGCAGGCCTTCACGGCGTTTGATTTCATCATCCAGATACCAGCGGGCTTTTTTGAGATCATCCAGCGCGCCATTGTTTTCTTTCAGGCCTGCGCGCCAGCAATATTTTATGACATTGCCGATATTGAACCCCATGTGACGCACAATGGTGATGCACTCCACGCCGGAAGGGTGCGAGGTGTAATGCGATGGGTGATTGATGGGGTCATTGTCTGGCTGATTCATTGGGTTTTTCCTCCTGTTTTTCTAATTCGGTAGTGACGCTGTTCCAATTCATGGCAACCATGATGCCCATGACTGCGTTTTTTAAGATACGCTCCCGCTGCACAGGGCGGGGAAGGGTGATGATGCGGCTGATGGCATCGTACAGCTCTTGCTCGTATTGTTCGTCTAAACTCATCCTAATACCTTTTTCCATTCTTCTTCGGGGATGTGGGTGCGTATCCACTGTTCTATTTCTTCAAAGGCTTTTACGGCGGCCTCAGCATCTGCCAGTATTTGCTGGTTGCGCTTGCCAGCGCATTTGCGCGACATGCGCCAGCAGTTGCTTTCCAGCGCGGCGCGCACACGCTTGGCAGAAAGCAATATCTGTGGCACGCCTGCCCTCACTGGTTTTGTTCCTGGGCAAATTCTGAATGCATGGCGGGCTGCTTTGGGGCGGCCACATACAGCGCCACAAATATGGCAACCATGAAAAAGCTGAAGCCGAGCATTTCACCCAGGGCGGCCAGCGGGCTGATGGTTACGGGGCGGCGCATTATGCCCACTCCCGCACCATGCAGCCGCCGCCGGTGGAAAAGGCGGAGCGGGATGGTTTGCTTACGGCCTGGGCAGATATCTGCGCGGCGGTGATACGGTTTAGCGCTTCTAAAAACAGATCGCCGGTGGTGGCGGCTGCTTCCTTGTTTTGTGTTGCAATTGCCTGGGTTTGCATATGTACCTCCTGTTATTGTTAACAGGCTAGATGTTTCCATAAAAGAAACTTTAAGTCAAATAGAAATTTCTAATAAAGAAACTTATTATTGCAAATGATATTTGGATGGGGCTATGGTGAGGAAAAGAAAGTTACCCCTTCCGGTGTGTCTGGAAGGGTGGTGTGTTAGGGGAAATTAGGGAAATTAACAGGAGAGTATATTATGAATAGTTGTTCAATGTCGCCGTTATTATTTTTTATCTTTTTGACCAGTACATGTACTTTCTACAAAGTTGGCAACATTTCTGACGCAATCAGGATTGAATGCAAGGAAAGTAAAAGCACTAACGATAACGGAAATGCCACCCCAAAATAGGTAGTTTTTTATATTTTTAATAAAACTTTCTAAATCGCAGGTTCTTCTTTCAATTGCTTCCAGCTTTAATGCAATATTTTTATAATCATCCCAGTATTTTTTTGCCAGCTCATAATCATCTGGCTTTTTGTTACCAGACAGATCATAAAACTCTGGCTTTTTTGGTAGCCAATTAAAGGGAATCCAGAACGGCATCATTTGCCATCTTTTATTCTATAGGATTCTAAGCTTTCTTTCATTTCCTGAGCTACTTTTGCCAGAGACTCTACAGTGCCGATGAATACATTTACTGGCATTATCAGCTTCCCAACTTGGTGACGCACTATTTCACTGGGGTTTTCGGGGTTAAAGCGTTCTTCCACCAGATTGATTTTTACGGTGCTGTTTGTAACCCAGACACCCTGATAACCATCGCAATAAATTGCTGGTGCTGCATTATCAACAACCATTGCTGAAGCCATTTTTTCTTTATCGCTTATGTTCATATTTATTCCTTCAATCCTTCGGTTTTATAAACGCTACTTCCACACCAGCCAGCCAACAAAAATGCCTATGGCAATCCCATACAGCATGAACATCAAGTAAGCGGCTAAGTAGGGATTAGCAGATCGTTGATTATCTTTTTCCTGTTGGATAGGCTGGGCTTTCTTTGGTTTCGGTTTCTTTTTTCTTTACTTTAATAGGCTCTACTGCAATGGAGCAGCTTTTTTGAATTGATGCTTTTTCAAGTGCCTCAAACTCACCTTTCAACCTGCCATATTCCTGCGCTTGAGGTGTATCACCATCTAAGAAAAACAGTGTAGGCCAGAACAATACCAGTCCAACGGCCATTTGTGCGCTGTCATCACTAGCAGTTTTATCTACTTGGCCACCCAGCTCTGACACGCGGCGCGATAACATCTGCATTTCAGCTTCAATCTGTTTGCATGAATAGCTGTTATATTGCATGGGGGATACATATTGTGCAGATATTTCATCAGATGATTTAGCGCAGGCCGTTGCTGACAGTATCATTGTCATTGCCGAAAGCATTTTTTGTGTATCAGATATCTTCATCGTATTATTCCTTACTTGGTTGGGGATTTTAATTTTTTATCTACATCTAAAAACATATCGGCCATGCTGACAAATTTCATTCTGTCACGCTCAGAAAGCCCGCGATATTTTTTTAGTATCATTATTTCATCAGGTGCAATCTTTTCACTGCCATCATCAATAAGATCTGTTGGCCTGCAATCCAGTGCCCTTGCAATAGATTCCAGTATCAGGCCTGAAATATCAGCATTACCATTTTCCAGTTTTGAGATTGCAGATTTCACCTTGCCTATGGAAATAGCGAGCTGCTCTTGTGTCATGCCTTTTGCTTTTCTGAATTCACGAATTCTATTTTTCATGCGCGCAGTATTTCCTAAGAGGAAACTTCTGTCGTTACCTCTGTAAGAAACTTTTTCTTGATTAAAAGTTTCCTTTATGGCAACTTTATAAGATGAAATTATCTGCATGGATGAAAAAATCAGGATTAAAGCAATCTAACCTTGCGAATCAACTCGCAACAGGTAAGGCGCGCGCCCATAGAATTTTCCATGGGAAAATAATTCCCAAGCCAGAGGAAGTGATTGCCATTTATCACTGGAGCAAGGGCGCGGTGCAGCCGAATGATTTTTATGATCTCACACAAAAAATAAATGACCTGCCACTCTTTACCGGAAACGGGCAGGCGATGCCGCCTGGTGGTGGCGTGGTTTCGGTTTACTCCCAGGGCGGCCCATGAGCCGCCTTTTTTTATATTAATAAAAGGTTTCATAATGAGGCTGCTAATAGAGTGAAATTAACTGATTGTCAAATTTTAACCCAGAAGGAGTGCGGATAATGAAGAAATTTATTGATGGAAAATATGTAAATGTTGCGCCTGAACCAACCAATATGGTTGAGCCTGCGGCGCCGGTGGTAAACGAAACACCAGAACCAGTAGCAGAAGTGCCTGCGGATGTGCCTGCGCCTGCTGAACCTGGCCTGCCAGAAGAAGCGGCTGAAGACATGGTGAGCGAAGGCGCACCCGTGGCGGCAGATGAGCCTGCACCAGTGGAAGCATTGCCTGCTGCTGGTAAGAACAAAAACCGTAAAAACAAGGCATAGCAGTGATGCGGGGAAGTGTACCGGTTGCACGCCAGCTTCATAAGCTGGAGGCAGTGAGTTCGATTCTTACCCCCGCAACCAGATACCACGCTTTTCCTATCGCTGGGGATGGTTGCGGGTAAGCGAATCAGCGATGACAGCCGGGAAAGACCGGCAACACACCTTCCAAAGAGAAGGGAATACGCCGCAACGGGCACATTATTACAACTGGGAGAGATTATGCGTGATTATGGCCGTGTGCCAACAAATTTCTGGCTGATGACCTTTGAAACAGAGGATGTGCGCACACTTGTGCTTTATGCTATGTGCGGGCCACATTCCAATGGCATTGGCTGCTACCGGTTGCCTTTATCATATATAGCGGAGGACTTGCGATGGGATACCGCAAGGGCTTCGCAAGCCCTTAGGGTAGCCCTTACCCAAGGGCTACTTGAGTATGACGACAAGGCCTTGTGGATACGTGTGGTTAAGCATTTTGAAAGCTCTCCTGTAGAGTCACCAAATGCGGCTAAAAGTTTCATTCCGCTGATACAGGCGGTGCCGAAAAATTCCCATATATATCTTAAACTTATTGCCGATTTGGAGCAGTTCAAACACCGATTCCCGAAAGGCCTTCTGGAGGGCTTGCGAAGCCCTACCCTAAGCCCTTGCCTAGCAGAAGCAGCAGCAGAGCAGCAGCAGCTTAAGAAAGATAATAATAACCTTCTTAACCAGAGTCTGCGCGATGCTAAAAATGTGGATAAATCTGATATAACACTGAATTTACAGGATTTTGACACGGCTGCGGTGGTTTTGAGCAAGATGATAGGCCGAAGGAGCCTGACTGCCGAGGATAAAACCACCCTGATGGGCTGGATTAAGCGATTCGATATCGAACGTGACGTGTTGCCATACCTCGAACGGCGGGCGGCTGACTATTCCGAGAAGAACGCTGGCGTCATGCCCACGCATCCACTGACGTATTTCCATGCAGGGGTTTCAGAGCACTTTGAAAAATCGAGATTAAAATAATAGGGTTTTATTGTGGATATTGAGGATATTAAAGGTAAAACTGGATTGAAAACGGCGGTTGCTGAAATGCTTGATCGTGACGTTTTGCCAGAAGGTGAAGAAGCAGCGGAGCAAAGCAGTTTTCTTCCTGACTTGCCGCTGGATGAGGGATTCCGCCGCGCCGGTGTGAAAACTGGACGCGGAAGGCCGCCCGGCGCGAAGAACAAAAACCAACAAGTGTGGCGGGAATACTGGCTTTCCAAGTATCGCCACCCTGTTGAAGGGCTGATGGCCGCAGGTTCTTGCAGTATCCAGCAGTTTGCGGCTGCGCTTGGCTATGATTTTTACGGTCTTACGTTTGACCAGCGCATAGAGCTATTCAAGCTGCAGATGATGGCGATGAAAGAGGCTTCGCCTTACGTTGGCCAGAAGCTGCCGCAGGAGCTGATTGCGCCTGAGGGCGGATTATTCCAGCTGGTGATCAACAACACGGCAGCGCAGGCGGCGGGCATCGAAAACGCAGGCAACGTGGCGTTTCAGGTGCTGAATGAGCAGGTTGAGGAAAATCAACTGGTTAGCGATGCAGACTTTTCTGAAATGTCACAATCACGGCACAGTGAGGAATTGAGCCATGATTAAAGTTCCGCAAAATCAAAGCGTTAATGTGCCTGCAACTGTCATCAGGAATGAGAGTTGCTTTGCTTTTACCCCAGAAAAAAGCCCTTCCTGCCTGCCAGAAAATCTTCAGGGGGGGGTGGGGGTGTCCGCGCCCGCCTCAACTTCAGGGGTCGCTATCTACTCGCAGGAGCTTCCAGAAAAAAAATCGGTCGCCTTCGGCGAAGAAAAAAACATGGGCGGGGCGGGGCGCGGCAAAAAATGTTAGGAAATTTCACACCTCCTGGCCCTGTGGCGGCAAAATTTTTCGCAAGCACTGCGCCGGTGAAATTCATCATGGGGCCGGTGGGTAGCGGCAAAACCAGTTGCATGATTATGGATACGCTGTTTACGGCGGCGCGGCAGCCGCGCAGCAAGCTGGATGGCGTGCGCTACAGCAAGGCGATTTTTGTGCGCGAAACTTTCCGCCAGCTGGAAGGCACAACGATTCCAAGCTGGCTGCAGTGGATACCAAAACCCTCCGGCGCGTGGACAGGCGGCGTGGGTGGCGGCGTGAGCGAGCACCATTTGCGTTACCAGTGCAGCGATGGTTCAAAGGTTGACCTCAAGGTGATGTTTGAAGCCCTTGGCGAGCGCAATGTAGAGGATCTGTTCCGTGGTAAAGAATTCAACATCCTGCGCCTGAACGAGGCGGATACCATTTCCGATGAAGTGCTTTCAATGGGGCTTACGCGTATCCAGCAAGGCCGCTATCCGGGTGCGCAGCATGTTGCGCCGGAAGATTGCGTGTGGAGCTGCGCGGGCGATTATAACGCGCCGGATATCGAAAATTACCTGTACCGCCTGAAAGAAGAAACCCGCCCTGCAGACTGGGAATTTTACCGCCAACCAGGTGGGCGTGAAGCGGGCGCGGAAAACCTAGCAAATAACGGTGGATTGACGCGTTACGAAAAAATGGCTGAAGATTTGCTGAATCAAGGCAGGCCGGATCTGGTGCGTCGCTGGGTGGATAACCAGTACGGATTTACACGTGATGGCAAGCCGGTATACGGCGAATACCGTGATGATTTCCACTGCGCTGCTGAAGAACTGCAACCAGTTGCAGGGCTGGTGGTGAAGGTGGATTTTGACCAAGGGCTGCACCCTGCCGCGCTGCTTAGGCAAACTATGCCAAACGGGCAGATGCGCATACTCGATGAGCTATATTCTGATGCAGGCGCAACCGGCCTGTGCGAGCAGCTGCGCGCCATGATTGGCAGCAGCAAATACGCAGGTTTCAAGGTGGTGGGTGGCAGGTGTGACCCTGCGGCCAATGCGCGTGACGGCAATGATGCGGAAAGCTGGGTGGATTGCATCAACCGCCTGATGGGCTGGAACGGCCAGAAAATGGTGCGGCTGGCTGATACAAACGAACCAGACAAGCGGCAATCTGCCGTGCGCTTCCGGCTTATACGCAACGTGGGCGATGGCAGGCCTGGGCTGCTCATAAGCCCCACATGCAGGCAGCTGCGAAAAGGGTTTAACAGTGAATACCGCTATAAAAAAATCCGTGCGGTGGGCAGCAGCAGTTACCAGGAATCACCCGAAAAAAAATTCCCCGTGTCTGATGTGCATGATGCGTTGCAATACGGCGCGCTTGATGATGGCGGGTTTGAGGAAGTGGTAGGCCGTTCGGCGCGTTCACAGCGGCCTTTTGGCAATAAAACCTTTCAGGCAAAAATGGCGGTGAAACTATGACCAAAACCGTGCTTGAAGCTTTCCTTTCCATGCAGCCACGGGCGAATGACCCAGAGGTGGTGCATCTGATGACTGACCCTGATATGCGCGCCAAAATCATTATGCAGATATTGCGCTGGCCTGCGGTTGCGCTGCCAGATGTAGAAAACCCCGTGGTGGTGGCCGGTGCCGCCATGGATGATGAAATCGTTGAGCTGTGGATGGTGGCCGGTGAGGGCTTTGACCAACGGAAGAATTTGAAACTGGTGCTCAAGCAGCTGCGCCAGCTTATAGCAACCGCGGAGGAAGCATTCCCCACGCGGAAAATCAAACTACAGGTAAACCCAGATCGCCCAGGCGCGGAGAAGTTCGTGCAGAGGCTTGGTTTCATTTACGAAAAAAGAAAAGCCGCGCATGTGTACACACTCAAACAGGAGAAAAAATAATGCAGAAATTCGGATTATGGAATCGGGTATGCCGCAAGGGCGTGGTCGATATGGTAACGGGCGGCGGCGCTGATAAACAGGCCAAAGCTGCAGCACGCCGGCAGGCAGAAATTCTTGCACAGCAGGAAGCGGTGCAGGCGCGTGCCAAACAAAAAGAAGATACGCGGGAAGAAGATTTATCCGCGCAGGCGGCGGGGCTTCGGCGTTCGGTTGCGGCGCGCAGGCGCAGCAGCGGGCAGCTTGCTTTTGCCGGTGCCAATACCGGCCTTAAAACCACCTTCGGAGGATAACCACCATGCAGCAGAGCAAAGAAGCAATGAATGATAATGAAAGCCTGGCCTGGCGCAGTGATGAAGCATGGGCACGCCGCAATGTGTGGCGCAGCATTTTGCAGGAGGCGTATGAGTATGGTAGCCCATATCGCAATCCATACCTAAACAGCACCGGCCAGCGTAAAAACTCTACCCCACCCATGAACAGCCTGTTTGAAAGCACCATGCTGGTGAGTAATTACAATGCCACCAACAAGCTGGCGCTGGATATTGCACCACCAGAACAACGCTGGCCAACCATTAAGCCCGGCCCTGCATTAATCAACCGCATGAAGAAATTTGGCAAGCAGGGCGATGCCATGCTGGGTGAGCTGGCAAAGGAGCTGGAAGGCATCAATGAAATACTTGATGAAGTGTTTGGCTCGGAAACATTTGCCAATTCATTGTGGGAAGTGTTGCATGATGTGCGCACGGCTGGCATGGGTGTGCTGATGCACCTTGACCAGCCGATGAACGATATCGAGCCGGTGCTTTTCCAGTGCGTGCCGCAGGATGAGGTGGCGGTGGAAGATGGCCCCGATGGCCGCGAAATCGGCATTTACCGCCGCAAAATAATGCGCCTTAGCCATATCAAGCGGCTGTGGAGCGATGCGAAAATACCGCCAGATATGCAAAAGCTGGCACAGGGAAAAAACAAAGACCCGGAGGTGCAGCTTTCCGAATGCACCTACAAAGATGGCAATGCATGGCGTTACAAGGTGCAGTGGAGGCCAGACAAGCAAGACCCGCAGGAGGTGGTGGTGCGTGAATATTCCACTGCGCCGTTTACCGTATTCCACTGGAGCAAAATCCCTGGTTGTGAATATGGCCCAGGCCCCGTGATCATGATGCTGCCGGATGGCCGCACGGTCAACAAAGTGATGGAATACATCCTGAAAAACGCAGCACTTGCGCTTGCCGGTATGTATATGTTTCGGGATGACGGGGTGATAAACCCTGACAACATCCAGATCATGGCGGGCGGATTTATTCCGGTGGCTTCCACCGGTGGCAGCATGGGTGCTTCCATTGCAGCCCTGCCCACCAGCCGTGAATTTTCCATTGGCCAGATCGTGCTGGAAGATTTGCGCAACATCATCAAAAAAGGCCTGGGCGATAATGCCCTGCCAGACCCCAACAAAGGCATACGCTCACCCACGGAAATTATCGAGCGCATCCGTGAATTTACGCAGCTAAATGGCGGTGCCTCTGGCCGCATGGTGAATTCTATGTCGCGGGTGGTGCGCGCGGTGGTGGATATATTGGGGCAGCGCGGGTTCATACCGGCGGTGAAGATTGATAATTTTGCACTGCGCGTGCAGATCAATTCTCCGCTTGCCCGCGCCCAGCAATTTGCCGAAGTGGAAACGGTGGTGCGCTGGATAGAGATGTGCAAAGGCATAGGCGGTGAAGAACTCACCATGCTGGTGGCAGAGCTGGAAGAAATCCTAGTGTGGATTGCAGATGCCATTGGCGTGCCAAACCGCCTTGTACGCCCGCAGGAAGCGCGGGAATCCATGAAGCAGGAACAGGCGCAAGCCGCGCAACTGCAAAATGCTGTGGGCATGGCGGCGGCTGCTGCACCGGCCATACAGGCCGTGGCATCACTTCCGCAGGCAGCATGACAGGGTGGGACGAAACAGAAGAAGATAAGCTCCGCCGCCGCTGCTGGGTGGTGGAGCTGTCTATCCAAAAAAATAAATACGGCAGTATGGAACACATACTGGAAGACGCAGAAAAAATTGAACACTGGATACTGCGCGACCGTAAAGCAGAAGTAATTTTAATTAACAACAAAACTGAGAAGGAAAAGTTATGAATATTATAACAAACGAAAAACTTGATGAAATGTTGGCGGCCTCGCCTGCAGAGCGTGTAACAAAAGAATATATGGAATCACGCATTACAGAAACATTTTTTACCAAAATTGGCCTGACATTGACCCATTGCCGAATTGTTTTGGACAACGGCTTTAGTGTGACGGGTGAATCTGCTTGCGTAAACCCTGAAAACTATAATCAGCAGATTGGTGAAAAGATTGCCTTCGATAATGCATTCCGTCAACTGTGGCCGCTGTTCGGGTTCATGCTGGCAGAAAAAAATAAACTGTTAGCAAAACAAGCAGCATAACAACCAGACCCCGCAACCCGCAGAAATGCGGGTGCGGGGCTTAACGAAAAGGAAAAAACCAATGAATGAACTAGGACAAAATACCCCCGCAGGTTTTCTGCCAACAGAGCCACGGGTGGAAGATATTTTTAGCAAACTTAACTTGCTTAACAGCGGTGTTGCAGGCCTGAAAAATATTGATGCCACCAAGCATCTGGCTGAAGCAATAGAGCGGCCGGAAAATGAACTGAAGCGCAGCTATGCACGCTTTTATCATGGCACGGCACATGCGCAGGATATGAAAGCCATACTGGAAGATATCCTGAACCAGACGCTAAGGCGAGGCCATATGGCATGGAAAGAAGGCTGGACGCTGGAACAATATGCGGCATACGGCATTTCCCGCAGTGGGCAGGATGGCATTGCCATCTACATGATGAAAATGATGCAAGACGGCATAGACCTGCCAGCACCAAAAGCCGCAGCGAAGAAAGGAAGGAAAAAATGAGCACCATTCAAACAGTAGATTTTTTTGAAAAAGCGATAAAAGCGCAGGTGAACTGTGAAATCGAAAAAATAATTGAACTCGAAATTGCAGAAGCGCAAAAGCGTGTTTCAGAAAAAATACGCTCTATGACCGACAGAATCGCTTTAAGCATATTGAGTGAATACGATATGCGGATGCACGGTAATGCCGTTGTCATCACCGTAAAAAAATAAGTTTAACCAGACCCCGCAATACATGCGGGGTGACAAAAGGAGAATGTTATGACTGACCCAGCACAAAATACAACCCCAGCGGATAAAACACCACCGGCAGATAACAAGCCAAAAACACCAGATGCCAATACGCCGCCAGCGGGCGATAATCCGCCTTCGCCAAATAGCTCCGGCGCGACAGGCGCAAATAATCCACCCAAAAATCCTGATAACGGCAAGCAGCCAGCTGCAGATATTTATAAGCCAGATGGCATTGCCGATCATTTCCTTGGAAAAGATAACAAGGAAACGATTGATAAGCTGCATACAGCTGTTGCAAATTTCCGAAAAGAACTTGCTAAAAAAGGCGTGCCGGAAAGCCCTGATGGGTACACGCTGGAGCTATCTGAAGATCTCAAAAGCAAGGTGGTGAAACTTAATGCAGAGGGTAAAGACCCTGTGCTGGAAAAATTAAAACCGGTGCTGCATAAACATAATATCCCCAATGCAGCACTGCAGGATCTGGCCACAGAGTTTTATGGCGTAGTGGCGGAAATTGCAGGCAGCGCTGATAAAAAACCGGATGGCACACCGGTTGCAGATTTTGAGTTCAAAGAGCTGGGCGGTGCAGAAAAAGCCCAACCGCAGATTGAAGCAGCAGAAACATGGATCAAAGGGCTGGAACAAAGCAAAAAGATTTCTGATAAGCTGGCGGCAGAAATGAAACTCATGACCAGTTACGGCGAAGGCCTTGCCGCACTCACTGAGTTGCGCGCACTGCTTTCTGATGGCAAGCCAATACCAAAAAGCATGGGTGGTGAAAACCAGCCTCCTGCTGTAAGCAAGGCTATGATTGAATCCAGAATGTCCGATCCAAGGTATTGGAGCGATAAAGCATTTCACGAAGAAACAGATAAAATGTGGAATGTGTATTTTGAGGGCATAGCACAAAAATCATCTGCCGCTTGATGCAGAAAAAAAATTGTGTTATGAATTGAATTCATCCGCAATCGTTTTGCATATACCCGCAAGGGGTATGCAAGAAGGACCGGAGGCCAGAGGTGGGGCATTAAACCACCTCCTCAATACGGAAAGAGCGTTTCCGAGGGATGGACCCGCGCAAGCCCGCAATCGGCAGCTGCTTTTAAGCAGATGATGGACCGGCTCCTTGCAAAGCAATCGGCCCGATTTTCACAAAAATCGTATCGAAACCTTTGCAAACAGGAGCTATTTTTATGCCCGATATTAAACAAGTTGATGAATCTTTTGTACGTAAGTATGAAAGCGAAGTACACGTTGCCTATCAAAATAAAGGCGGCGAATTACGCCAGACTGGCCGCTTGGTCACTGGTGTCATTGGTGAAAGCACAACCTTCCAGAAAGTAGGCACTGGAGCGGCGGTGCAAAAAACCCGTAAGGGCAAATTGCCAATTATGAATATTGACCACAGCAACGTGGTTTGCCTTATCGAGGATTGGCACGCGCCAGATTTTATTGATAAATTCGACCAGCTGAAAATCAACCATGATGAACGAAAAGTTATTGTTGATTCTGGCGCGTACGCGCTTGGGCGCAAAAGCAATGAAATGATCATTACCCAGCTTGGGCTAACCACCAATGTGGTAGGTGATTATTCAACAGCATTCACCAAAGCCCTTGCATCAAAAGCACTGCGCGGCATGAACCTGCGCAAGGTGCCTGATGATGGTATGCGCTTTGCTGCACTTTCTTCAGGCTCATGGGAGCACTTCATAAATATCCCTGAAGTGAAAAGTGCGGATTACGCAGGTGAACTATACCCATGGTTGAAAGGCACAGAAGCAATTTACTGGCGTAAATGCGTATGGCAGCAGATTGGCGATCTTCCAGGAGATGGTACAACGCAATGCAAAAACTATCTGTGGCACAAAACCGCTATTGGTATCGCTGAAGCTGAAGGCGTTACAACCGATGCGGCATGGGAAGCTACGTACCATTCATGGTTTGTGAATAACAGCCTAAGCATGGGTGCGATCCTTATCGACACGGACGGTGTAACGGAATTCCGTGTAAATGATACAGTAGATGTAACCTAATAATTGATAATGGGTGCGCCTTACGGCGTACCCATTTCTTTTTTCAGAACGCTCTAGAAAGGGTAAAATTATGACTTATAATGCAAATAGTTTACGACTGATTGAATCTTTTGGTTCAACGGGAAATAAGGCGCAAGGCCTGTATGGCTACGCGACCAATGATACCAAGGCAAGCATTGAAGGAGCTGGATATTTCAATGCTTCTGCAAGCCTGCTAAAGGTAGGTGACCAGATACATGTTTCCGGCGATCTGGACGGCACGCCGTTCCATACTTCATACGTTGTTTCATCTAACAACGGCACCACGGTGGCGATCACCGAACATTCCGCAGTTACGCAAAACGTGCTGCAGGTGCTTACGGTGCGTGTACCGGTGCTTGGCACTGCCTCTACCCACTATGTAATGAACCCGGTAGCAGGTGCAATCAGCAAAGTGTTGGGCGTTTCCAATGCCAACGGCGCAACGTCCACCGGTACTGTAACAATCACTGTGCCAACCACTGGTGCCATTGCCACGTTGCCATTCACTTCCGGTTATACGGCTGGCACAAAAATCGAAGATACCACCATCACCGCACATACGCTTGCCGCAGATTCAGTCATCACCGTTGCCACCGATGGCGGCGGCGATGGCACCGGCGAGGTGATTGTAACGCTGGTTGTAACACCGTCTTAACAGGGGGAATGCCTGCTGCATCGGGCGGTGCAGCAGGCGGGGCGTTGGTGGGGTTTTTTGCGGCTTTCCTTCCCTGCCAATGCTTTTTGAAGTGCTCCATGGCACGTGGAAAGCCGCATTATAAAAGCAGGCAGGCATGACCGTAAACACCTATACTGAAACCGATGTAGCCCAGATCGCCCTTTCACTTATAGGCGGTGGTGATATAGACTCCATCACCGATCCGGATACCGATCTGGAAGCCACCTGTGCACGCATTTACAAACCTACCATTGAAACGCTGCTTTCGCATGAATGGAACTGGGCAGAGGCCGAGCTTGAACTGGCCAAAGACCTTGATGTAACCCCGCTTAAAGAATTTACCAGCGCATTCCGCCTGCCTGCCAATATGCTGGCAGGCCCTGCGGCTGTGTTTGGCGATGGCAAAGAAATTGGCGATGGCGCATGGTGCGTGAAAGGCGCGCACCTGTATTGCAGCTATACCACTGTGATGGTGGATTACCGCAAGAAACCACCTGTTACCATCTGGCCAAGTTATTTTGTGAATCTGGCAGCACATGCGCTGGCGGCAGCCTATGCCATACCCGTGCGTGAAGGTGCGGGCAGGGCGATACGTGATGAAATGCACCGCATCGCTTATGGCCCACCGGAAATGGAAAACCGTGGGGGCTTATTTGCGGTGGCAAAAAAGCTGGATGCAAAATCCAAGCCTAACCGCAGCATATTTGCCAATGGCGACCCCTTCACCCGCGCGCGCTTTGGGGGCTGGTGATGCCAACAATAAAAAGCCATCAAACCAATTTCAGCAGCGGGGTGATAGACCCGCTGGCGGCAGTGCGCGAGGATGTGGCATTTTTTTATAACGGGCTGGAAGATGCCACTAATGTGCTTAACTTCCCGCAGGGCGGAGTGAGGCGCAGGCCGGGCAATCAACACGTGGCAGAACTTGCACCAGTGCTTTCTGCCATCAGCTATTCCGGCAGCACGGCAACCGCGCCAGAAGGTGGCACAGCAAGCAATGCCACGGATGGCAACGAGGCCACGCTGCTTACCACCGTAAATAATCTTTCCACCACCAATCCGTTTGTGATTTTCCATGTGGATTTTGCGGTGGCAAAAAGCGTGCTGGCGGTGGATGTGATCAATTATGCACTTTCCACCGGCGCGCTTTCCGATGAGCTGCGTGTGCAATACAGCACCGATAATGCCAGCTGGAATAATTTTGCCACTGCCTTTGATGCAGATGTGGATTCCAGAAGCCGCCGCCTGCGTGCGGATACGGCAGTATCTGCCCGTTATTGGCGGTTTGCCCGTATTGGCGCAACCAGCCTTGCAGCCACCGTAAGTGTGGCGGAGGTGAAATTCTGGGCAGCAACCGCCACGCTTTCCAATGCACGTCTGGTGCCGTTTAACCACCCCACGGCAGAAGTCTATATGCTGCTTGCCACCGATGGCAACATGGATGTCTTTGTGGGGGATACGCGCACGGCAGCCATTGCCATAGGCCATACATCATCACAGCTTGCAATATTGAACTGGACACAGCAACGCGACACGCTGCTTTTATTCCATTCGGCGCTTACGCCGTTTAAGGTATTCCGCCAGGGCGCGGATGACGAGTTTGATTTCCGTAAACTGGTATTTTCCAATATCCCGCAGTTTGATTATGGCGCTGGCACTGGCGGCGTAAATGAGGTGCAGCGTATCAATATTTCCGGCGCGCTCGATGCCACCCATAAATTCACCATATTGCTCGATGGCGAACGCACCACCGTGATCAACGGCGATGCCACACCGGCAACAGTTGCCACCAATATTCAAACGGCACTGCGCGCGCTTTCCAATACCTCCGCTTCCGGCATCACGGTTGCCAGTGTGACAGACGGTTATGATGTTACCTTTGGCGGGGATGATGGCAAGCAGCCCTGGGGGCTTATGTCTGTATCCATTCTTGCCGGTAATTCGGTGGTGGATGTGGCGCGCACCACCGAAGGCGAATATGAAGGCGAAGATATCATGAGCGATACGCGTGGCTGGCCACGCACCGGCGCGCTCTACCAAAGCCGCCTGCATATGGGCGGCATACCGCAGGTGGGTGATGCGCTGCTTTCTTCTGCCGTGGGTGATTATTTTGACCTTGATATAAACCGCGATGATGACACCAAGGCACTGCTTACCCGCTCGGAGGCCGGTGATTCCGGCTCTATATACCAGATTGTGCCAGGCAGGCATTTAACGCTGTTTACCAGCGAGTCCGAACTTTACATACCGCAAGAGCCGATATCAGAAAATTCTGTGCCAAAACTTACCACCCGTACCGGCAGCAAGGAAGGCATACCGGTGTATGAGGTGGATGGCGCGCTTACCTACATTCAAGGTGTGAAGGATGAAGAAAGCAACCTTGAGGTTGGCACTTCCTTACGGGAGTATTTATACATTGATACTGAACAGAGCTACGCTTCCGAGAATTTATCCAAGCTGTCATCACACCTTATTAAAGACCCTGTTGATCTGGCCAAGCGGCCAGCCATTTCCACCAGTGATGCGGATATTATGCTTATCGTCAATAATGATGGCACGCTTACCGCGCAAACCACACTGCGCAGCGATATTGTAAACGCGCTTATCCCGCAAACCACTAATGGCAAATTCCTTGCCGCCCGCGTGGATAAAAAACGCCGTGCGTTTTTTGTGGTGGAGCGGGTGATTAATGGCGTAACACGGCGTTTCCTTGAGCGCTGGAATGAAAATTTGCGCCTTGATGGCGGCGGCATTGCCACCATGACCTATGAAGAATTTACCGCCACGGAAGGGCAAACCGTATTTACTTACACCTTCACCAGCCCGGGAACGGTGGCAGAAATTGGTGCGCGTATTGATGGTGGCCGCCTGACGGATGACCAGTACAGCGTGAACCTTGGCGCAAAAACGGTGACGCTGGATGAAGGCGTTGCAGCAGGCACAGTGGTGCGCATTGCATATATGATTAAAGTGATCACCGGCCTTGACCACCTTGCCGGTGAAACGGTGATGACCATTGTGGATGGCACGGCGGGGGATGAAGTGGCAGTAACCGCAGGCGGTGTGCTGACACTGGCGGATTATGCCGACACAGAAATACAATACGGCTTTGATTATCAAACCTATGGCAAGCTGATGCCTTTCCGCGTGCCAGGCGGTGAAACGCTGGCAGGCGAAAAAGTGCGCGTGTGCCGTGCCATACTTTCATTGTTTGAAACAGGCAGCATAGAAATACGCGCCAACCTTGGCAGATGGCGGGAGATACGGCTGCTTAAAACAGATTCAGAGGTGTTGGACAGATCCACCATGGAAACCCTGTTTACGGGAGAAATTGACGCTAAAGGCCTGATGGGTTGTGAAGTGGGCGGATATTTTGAATTCCGTCAGACCTCGCCTGATCCACTTACCATACGCGCAATCACCAGGGAGGTGGCTTACTGATGGCAGAATTAGCATTAATGGCAGCGACAACCGCGACAACTGCAGCAGGCACATCCGCTGTGGCTTTGCCATGGCTATCATCCGCGGGTTCGCTTGCATCTATAGCGGGCGCAGGCGGTACCGCTGGTGGTATAGCCAGCGCAGCAATAGGCGGCGGTTCATTGCTTTCAACGCTTTCCAGTGGCTTTACCCTTGCCTCCATGGCCTCGGATATTTTTGGCGGGTTTTCCGCAGGCGATGCAGCGGCACAGCAGCTGACCCAGCAGGCCGAACAGGATTTAATGAATGCGAAGCAGGAAGAATTGGCGGGCAAGCAGGAATCTAATGATATTATGGATAATCTGCTACAGACCATTGCCACCCAGCGGCTGGCGTATTCTGGCGCGGGGGTTGATTTCTCGTTTGGCACACCGGATGCGTTGGAGAAAAACCGCACCAAGCAGGCGGAAATGCAGCTTTCCACCAGCCGTGACAACACCAAACTTAAAACCCTTGCGCGCAGGCGTGAAGGGTATCTGAAACTCAGCCAGCGCGGGCAGGCGCAAAGCGCACCGATTATGGCCGGTTTTTCCTCCGCTGGTAAAACAGCCATGGGGAGGTTTGCGTAATGGCCAGCCGCACCCAAGAGCGTATTAACCTGCCGCAAGCTAGCCGCCAGAGCGTGCCGGTTACTGGCATACCGCAGGTGAATATTCCGCTGATGGATGGCAAGGCAAAAGCCCTTTCCAGCATGGGCAATATACTGAATGCGGCAGGCACAAGCATTGCCGAGATTGACCGCAAGAATCAGGAAATGGCGGCGGAAAAAACCTACACCGATACGCTGCTTGCCGCGCAACGTGAAATAAATGAAGCGCGTGACAGCTTCACGGGTGATGAAGATATGACAGCGGCCACGCTTGGCATTTATGACCGCTATATTGCCGATGTTCAAACCAATACCAAGAATTCCATACAGGCAGAATATATCACCAAAAAGCTCACCGCCCAGCGTGACAGCATTGGCATGATGGCGCTGGATTATGAGCTGAAGTTCAAGGCCAAAAAATATGATGCCGACCTTACAGCCACCATAGAAAATTCTGCCAATATCGTGGCGGGTGATCCGCGCCTGTTTAAGGCGCAGCTGAAAGGGGTGGAAGATTTAATTGCCAATTCACGGCTGGACGGGTTGGAAAAAACCGAAAAGCTAACCGCCGCCCGCCAGATGATGGGGCAGGTGTATTTCACGCGGCTTTCAGAATTAAACCCCGCGAAGGCGCGCGCCGAGATCAACAGCGCTGAAATGAATGCTATTATTGACCCCAAGTTTAAGGTGTCACTCCTGGGCAAGCTGGATGCCGAACAAAAAGCAAAGGCAAGCCTTGCCCTGCAGGACGATATCAAAAGTATTGAGCAGGCACGCAAAATGGGTATTGCCGTGCCGCAGGAATTTATTACCCAAACAGCGCAGCGCGCCCGTGCAGCAGGCAATGAGCGGACGGCAGCGGGGCTGGAAAAATATGCAGGCCTGCAGGAATATAGTGTGGGTTTTTCCCAAAAGCCGCTTGCCGATCAGCAATTTGAAATACGTGAATTACAAACAAAGGCCAAGCTGGGGGATTTAACCGATCTGGACAGGCTGGAGCTGGCGCAGGAAACCTATAAAGATAAACTCACCGCCATAAAATCTGACCCGTGGAATTATTATGCGGATAAAGGCATCATTGCGCCGGAAACAGAATCACTTATCGACAAAGATGCTGCATCAGCCAGCCTGATACTCCGGCAACGCCGCGAATCACAGGAGAAAGTCAGCCAGCTTGAAGGCAAGAAGGTCCGCCTGCCGCTGCTTACCCCGCAGGAAGTTGGGCAGCTTTCCGCCATGAAGGACGCGACCGATCCGAAGCAACTGGCGGCGACTCTGGTTTCCATCGGCTCTTCCATGAGCGGGGCGGAGCGGCGCAGCGCGGTGGCGCTGGTTGCCGCCAAGGAGCCGATGCTGGCGGTGGCAATGGGGCAGGATTATGACTCGGCCGCGCGCCTGCTGGCCGGGCGCACGGCCAAGGGGGAAGTAACCGAAGCCAAGGTACGCGAAAAGGTGACGCCCATGCTCAATGGCGTCACGCTCGACGGCGCGGTCAATGAAACCTTTCATGAGGCGATTTATTCCACTTACAAGCAGCTGGCGCTGGAGAAGGGCGAAACCTCAAAGGAAGCGCAGACGGCGCTGCTAGAGCAGGCTGTGCGCGATACGGTGGGCGAGATCGGCGATGTCAATATCGGCAAGCCTTCGCGGGTGATTATCCCGGCGGGCATGACCGCCTGGCAGGTGGAAGACCGCCTCAACTCCCTCACCGATGACGTGCTAAAAACGCAGCTAGATGATGATGGCGTTCCATACGGGCAGCTTCCCAAGACATCAGACGGCTTCCGCGCCACGGCCGCCGACATCATGCGCTTCGGCCGCTTCATGAGCGCAGGCGACGGCGTGGTGGCCGTGCAGTTTCCCACCGGCGTGCTCACCCGCGACGACGGGAAGCCCTACACTATCGACCTCAATGCCATAAAGGAAATAAGCCCCTATCGCCGCAAGCCCAACGCCTTGCTGCAAATAAGAACGGGAGGCGCCGATGCCGGCCAGTGATCTGCTTTCCTCAGCCTATTTCGGCACCCCGGCGACGCATGTGCCAACGGATATATTTGATGTTGCAGAAGATAGGCTTTCGCAGGTGTTTCGTAACGACATGGATTCCCCGATCGGCACAGATTATTACTTGCGCATAGCTGAGGAAGGCCGCGCATTTTCTGAGCGCAATGATTTAATCAAACAGCGTTTCGGGCGTGATGTGGTGCAAGAAGTGCGCGAAGAATTCCCGCAGGCAGGCGCAGATTTTTTAATTACGGAATACCAGAAACGCACCGACCAGCTGATTGAGGAAGGCCGCACGCAGGATATGAATGCCTGGGCGGGTATCCGCAAGGCGGAAGAAATTGAAGCGGTAACGGTTGATCGTGCACAGGTGGCGGAGATAGAAGCGCAGCGCACAACATCTCGAGCGGAAAGTAGTTTTGCAGCAATCGGCGGGAATCTCATGGGCGGGCTTGGGGAGATTATTGATCCTATCAATATCCTTACGCTGCCACTGGGTGCTGGTGCTGGACGCGGCATTATTAAGGCGGCGATGACTGATGGCGTAATAAATATGGGAGTTGAAGCAGTGCAGTCGCCTTCACGAGCTGAGTGGATGCGCGATATAGGCTTTAAGTATGGATTTGAAGAAATCGCCGCAGATATAGCAACCGCAGGCGTGGGTGGTGCTGCCCTTTCCGGCCTCATACGCGGCGTGGGCAAAGGGCTGAATAAACTCAGCGGCCAGTCAGAAACCATACTGCGCACCATTGCCGATGATACCGCCAACGGCGCAGAAGTGCGTGATGCCGCAAAATACATGGAACGCGTGGCGCAGGTAGATGAAAACATACCGCCGCTTTCGCGCATTGATGACGGGATGAATCCACATGAAGTGGTGGCAACACACCGCGCCAATGTGCAGGAAACGCAGGAAGC
>JBKDKX010000024.1:0-31931 GCA_046344715.1 Alphaproteobacteria bacterium
CTAAATCCCACTCAGGGCCAATCACCCAAAATATGCTCGACAACATCGCCAACATACTGAATAATAAACCAAGAAAAATCCTCGGCTGGAAAACCCCAGCCCAAATCTTTAACCGTTGCACTTCAAATTAGAATTTGCCATACCAGTAGCTATTAACTATTGTTAATGGGGAAACCAGACCACCGCAATAAATGCGGGGCTTTAAGCCCGATAATACGCCCCGCCAGTAACGGCACGGATAGCACCTGTGGTGGTGGGCAGTGATAATGCCAAACCTTTAAGGGAGCGTACGGCAAGGAAACCAAAAGCCTGCGCTTCCAGAGCATCACCAATCCAGCCGAGTGATTCCACCGGATAAACTTGCGAGAATTTATTTTTGAGGGCTTTCATGAGTGCTGGGTTGTGCCTACCGCCGCCTGATACGAACCATTGCGTGGCCGGAACAGGAAAATATTTTGCACCGCTGGCTACAGCGGCCGCAGTAAATTCTGTTAGGGTTGCTGCGCCGTCCTCTGTGGAGAGTTTTTCGACTAAATCAAAGCGGAAATAGTTGCGGTCTAGCGATTTTGGCGGGTGCTTAGCAAAAAATGGATCGGTAAGCATAGAGGCAACCGCTGCTTCGTCTATTTTTCCTGCCAGTGCCAGCTTGCCATCTTCATCAAAATATTGGCCTGTCTGTGCATGCACCCATTCATTGAGCAGTACGTTGCCCGGGCCGGTATCAAACGCCAGAATATCCAGCGAAGTTATCTGGTCACTCATGGATTCTGATTTCCCAATCCATGTAACATTGGCGATACCGCCAATATTCAGCATCACAATCGGTAGCTCCATGTGCCGCGCAAGTGCAGCATGGTACAAAGGCACTAAAGGCGCGCCCTCACCTCCCGTTGCGACATCGCGACGGCGAAAATCACACACCACATCAATGCGGGTTTTTTCGGCAAGCAGTGCGCCATCACCAATCTGCCATGTAATATGCTCAGATGGACGGTGCGCCACCGTCTGCCCATGAAACCCAATCACATGTATTTCCTTGGCGCGCATATTGGCTTTTTGCAGCAAGGCATGTACAGCCTCGGCATGTTTTAGGGTAATTTCGCGCTCCATAGCCAGCATATCGCCACGGCCATGCACAGCTTCACGCAGTTTATCTTTAAGTTTATCTTCAAACGGTAGAGTAAGCCACGGGCCAAAAGATTGCACACTTTCGCCGTCTGTTTTAATCAGCGCGGCATCAATACCATCCAGTGATGTCCCGCTCATTAGCCCTAAAGCCCACACTGGCCCATCAATTTTTGCCCCTGCACCCATGAAAACCTTCTTTTTTAAGCAGTTTTAGTGTTTTTATTAATAAGAACGTAATATATATACGTTAATAAGTAGATAATGTTTTATTCCAATGGGGTAGCTATACCATGACGCAATACCAGTCTGAATTCTTAAACGTGTTACAAGAGCGCGGATTCATCCACCAATGCACCAACATGGAAGCGCTGGACAAGCGCATGAAAAAAGAGCGCGTGAGTGCGTATATTGGTTTTGATTGCACAGCATCCAGCCTGCATGTAGGCAGCCTGATTCAGATCATGGCACTCCGCTGGCTACAAAAAACCGGCCACAAGCCTGTGGTTCTTCTAGGCGGCGGCACCACCAAGGTTGGTGATCCCTCCGGCAAGGATGAATCACGTAAATTGCTCACAGCAGAAACCATTCAGGGCAACACCGAATCCATCGGCGCAATTTTTGAACGCTTCCTTACCATCGGCAGCAATGCCGGTGATGCCATTATCGTGAACAACGCCGAGTGGCTTGAAGCCCTTAATTACATAGATTTTCTGCGCGACTTTGGCCGCCATTTTTCAGTAAACCGTATGCTCACACAAGACAGCGTAAAGCTACGCCTTGAGCGTGAACAGAATCTCAGCTTCCTTGAATTTAATTACATGATTTTGCAGGCCTATGATTTTGTGGAACTAAACAAACGCTATGGCTGCTCGCTGCAAATTGGTGGCTCTGACCAATGGGGCAATATTATTATGGGTATCGACCTGCATCGCAAGCTCGATGCTGAGAAGCGTTTCCAGCCTATGACGCTCGATAAAGACACCAAAACAGGTATGAAAATTCTGGAAGTACAGCCGATGATTCAATCCAAGCAGAATGACCCTTCGGAGTACTCCACGGATGCCTTCATGCGCTATATCAGCAATGGTGATGACAAAGACCTCTTTGGCCTTACCACCCCACTGCTTACCACCGCATCTGGCGAGAAAATGGGCAAAACTGCCAATGGTGCAGTATGGCTCAGCAAGGAATTACTCTCTGCCTATGATTACTGGCAGTTCTGGCGCAACACGGCTGATGCCGATGTTGGCCGCTTCCTGCGCCTATTCACTGACCTTCCAATGAAAGAAATTGCAAAGCTGGAAGCCCTCAAAGGTGCGGAAATAAACGACGCTAAAAAGATTCTGGCGAGCGAAGCAACTAAGCTTTGCCACGGCGATCGCTCGGCACGTCAGGCCGCAGAAACCGCCAAGAAAACATTTGAAGAAGGTGGTGTAGGCAAAGATATTCCAACGCTTGCGCTATCTCAGACTGACCTTGGCAAAGGAGTTCCAGCGTATGAGCTTCTGCGTCAATCTGGCCTTGCTACATCAGGCGGCGATGCAAAACGACTCATCCGCGGTGGTGGTGCGCGCATTAATGATTTGAAGATCGAAGATGAGAACGAACTTATCGGCGTGAATCATTTTACAAACAGCACGCTGAAACTATCCGCTGGCAAGAAAAAGCATGTGTTGGTGAAATTGAAGTAAAACCCCGCACTTGTTGCGGGGCCTGGTTCAGTCAAAAACCGGAACCTGCCATGCGGCTGGGTTATTACTCTTCCTCCACCTTATCGGGCGCATCGAATATATTTCTCAGGAATCCTGGGGTTAAGATAGACAACGGATTTACGCTCACATCTGGTTCTTTATCAGTGCCTTTCACCGTAAATTTTGCAGCAAATACACCTTCACCACCACCTGTGAGAATATCACCAAGCAGCGGCACTTTACCGAGAACGTTGTTTATAGTGTAAGAAGGCACCACCGTGCCATCAATCGCAAGCGCGGCGTGCGGCATGGTAATTGTGCCATCCGCTGTAATACCAATGGCAGGACCATAAGCCTTGGCATCTTTGAGGGTTATCACATCGTCTGTCAGCGTGAAAGGAGCCAGCAGTTTCTTGAAGGCAATGCCATTGCCCTGCATGGTATCAAAAAAGCCGGTGAGAGATGCCAGTGATAAAATTTTTCCAAGAATCGGCGCATCTTTCATGATGAAATCAATCATCACCACTTTTGCCTTCAGGCTGGGTGACGCGCGTGTGTCATCGTAATTGCCGGAAATAGAAAGCGTGCCACCCTCCATGCCGTCAAACACATCCACCGCACGCAGGAATTTTCCTGCATCATCGGCATGGAGTGAGAATTGCCGTTTACCCTTGGGGTTCTTCATGATTTTCATCACAAAATCTTTGCCTTCGGTCTTGCCTTTTATATCTGCTGAGGTGCAGCGTGCTGCATCACAGGTCAGATGCCCTTTTAAATCCATCACCTCTGCATTAGGCGCAATAATCACCTTGCCAATATCGGCCTTAAACTGCATGGCCGGAAAATTCTTGAAAGAGAAACCTTCGCTGTCTTTTTTCATATAACCAGACAGATCCAACACTTTGGCATCCACCTCCAGCTTGGTAACCGCACTGGAACTGTCATATAGCAATGAAGAAATATTGGTCTGGCCGAGAGTGGCTTTCTCGGTTTTTACCATGTTGATGCTGCTTAAATCTGGCGTTAACCCGAGCACTCCGGCAATATTGGCATCCTTGCCAGTTAACTCAAACGATGGAATCGAAAGCACGCCTTCTTTTTTTTCGGCCGTTAGCTTCAGTGTAGCCGGCTCCTTATCTGGCTTTATCCAACCGATAGGATTGTCTTCAACTGTGGTATTCACAAGGTTGAATGTTGCCTTGGAAAGCTCTTGCGTTTTGCCTTGACTGACTTCGGCCTCAACGCCAACACTGCCTTTTAGGAAAGAAAACTCCGGATACCCAAAACGCTTAAAAGAGGTAACCGGCGCGATGGCTTTTACATTAATAAATGTATCGAATCCTTCTTCAGGATTAAATAAATAGCGCACATCTGCTTCGGATACATCCGCCCCGTTTACATTGGCTTTACCCTTGAATGTAAGGCCGCTATTTTGCACCTCAAGGGCACCGGATGCTCCTATAATATCAAATTTATTCATGAATTGCTGCTGGCCAACGCCATTCAGATTTACCGCCACGTGATAATCTACTTCTGGCTCCAGACTGTTACCCGCCTCATCTTTAGGTGCATAAAAATCAAATGCCAGCTCAGCCTTGGCTGTTACACTGCCTTCAATATTATCCTTAAGATTGAGATTATCTGCGTGGTTAAGTCGCGGCAGCCTTAACACAGCCACAGCATCTGTGGCTGGTGCCGTTGCCTCAAAGTTCACTTCAATGCGTGGATTATCGGCATTTAGATCAGCAATCCGCACCTTACCAGCAGACAGTTTAGTATTTTTCATGGTATGGCCAGCACTCAAATCCCCATCCAAACTTAATGCGTCAATATGGATAATCGCCTCTACATTCTCTACTTCCGGATGATCCGGCAGATAGCGGATTGTTCCTTTCTGTAAGCCAATCAGCGCATTGATAGATTCACGTGGTAATATGGGCTGCTCAAAATCACCTGGTTTAATATCCAGCTGTACACTAGCACTGGGCACGTGACCTTGTGTAATGTTGCTAATCACCCATTCACGAGAGACAGGAGAAAGCGATGGTGGCCAAAGCAGATTGACATCTTTTGCATCTGCGTCTGCCAGTGAAAAATTACCCTTGGCAGAAAACTGCTCACCCACGCCAAATACGCCTTCACCTAATATTTTGATGCCGCCAAAATCTGCATTCAGCTTAGTGAGATTGATGTGCTGCAAATTATCACTCGCCTGCCCGCGAAGAGAAATAAAGTTTATCGGTAACGCAGCTGCAAGTTTATCATGCTCAAAGGTGCCTTTATCAATATCCAGCTGGAACACCAGCTGTTCCAGAATGTTTTTTTCACTATCAATCTTATAATTCAGCGCGCCGCTCATTGCTGAGTTGATAGGTTTTGTATGCGTACTGGTAAAAAATAATGGCTCAATCACATGCGGCATCAGCTGCTTGAATTGCAGGCTTCCCATCACCACCGGCGTATTTTTTTTCACAATGAGTGAATAGTTTATATCAGACTGATACGAAGCATAAGAAATCTTTGCTGCTGACTTAAGCTCTACCGTGCCATCTTCATCATCTCTGCGGATTTCGATATCTGCTTTTTCTGCCTGAAAGAATACCCCTTTCCCCTTCGCACCTATGCTGATGTTGGCATCTTTTACATGCACAAAACGCAGCTCTCTCATGCGGCTGTTGTTTTCAAACAGTAGTGCTTGAATAAGCGCCGCATAGCTAAGTGCCGATCCAGTGGCCTCTTCCTCTGCAATATCTACGACATCTGTATTCTTCTCATAACCGAAGCTGATCGCCATGTCTGCATGTTGCCTAAGGCTAATAACGGGCTTATTGATGGTAATGCGTGTGGGTAAAATCTTTGGCAATGAGAGAATATCAACACCTAGCGAAATATCAGGGAATGTTGAAAACACCCTACCCTGCCTGCTCAATACCTTTATTTTTCGCAGGCGTATATCTATGGGGTGTTTCCAGCCATCCCATAGCAATACGGTTTCGCCAATATCTACCGTGTAACTGCCATCTTCAGCAGAAAGCGCTTGTTCGATGTAAGGTGTTACTTGATCAAGTTCGCGCGGTCCGGTAGCCACCCATATTAACACCGCATTAAACCCTGCAAGCACCGCAATCAGCACCCCAAGTATTAGGCCAAAAATAAACTTGGGAATAAAACGACGCGTAAGCATGGCAATGAAATACTTGTGTTATTAATAATGCTGTCTATCAATTGATAGTATAAACATTAAAAAATATGTAACGTTACAAATAGTTCATGCAACCTGATACCGCGCATCATATCAACCTGCAACGCTGGCTGGAACTTGCTGAAAAGCCGGATAACAGTGGCATTTCCGACTGGATGCGGAAATCACAGCACAATCCGTTGCTGACCAGACTATTTAACCATTCGCCACATTTAACCAAACTTGCCCTGAAAACTCCCTCTATCATACATGGTCTTGCCCATAGCGGCGCAGAGGCGGTTTTTCAGGATATTATTAAAGGCATCGCCTTACCAGAAAAACTCGATAATTCCCATAAAGACCTGAAATTGCTGCTGCGTGAGGCAAAAAACAAGGCAGCACTCCTTATCGCCTGTGCGGACATCACAGGCAGCTGGCCACTGGACAAAGTAACTTCAGCACTCACGGAACTGGCGGAGTGTAGCTTACGCATTACATTGGATGCGCTGCTATTGCTTGCCCATCAACGTGGTGAAATTGATCTGAAAGATACTGCCAATCCGTCCAAAGGCAGCGGTATTATCATTCTCGGCATGGGAAAACTCGGTGGCTATGAGTTGAACTATTCCAGCGATATTGACCTGATTGTGTTTTTCGAGCGTGATAGCCTGCCCTACAAAGGCCGACATAACGAACAACATTTCATGACCAAACTGGCGCATGACATGGTGCAGATCATGCAGGAGCGTACAGCGGAAGGTTATGTGTTCCGCACTGACCTGCGCCTGCGGCCAGACCCTGCCTCCACTCCACCTGCCATTAATACCGATGCTGCGTATTATTATTACGAAAGCGTTGGGCAGAACTGGGAACGCGCCGCGATGATTAAAGCACGCCCCGTGGCGGGTGATATGGAAGCTGGCAAGAAATTTTTGGATGGTCTTGCACCTTTTATGTGGCGGCGCAATCTTGATTTTGCAGCCATTAATGACATTCATTCTATCAAACGCCAGATGGATACGCTGCAAAACCGCGACATTCAGCTTAAAGGCCATAACGTCAAACTCGGCATAGGAGGCATACGCGAGATTGAATTTTATGTGCAGATTCACCAGCTCATCTGGGGTGGACGCGAACGCAGTCTTCGCACGCAAACTACCTGTGTTACGCTGGATGGCTTGTGCAGCTTTGGCCTGATAGATGAGCACAAGCGCAATACCATGCGTGATGCTTATGTATTCCTGCGTATGCTGGAGCATCGGCTGCAAATGGTGAATGACGAACAAACACATGAGCTACCGCAAACGGATGCTGAGATAGAAAATATTGCCTTGTTTATGGGGTATGCATCGGTCGCGGCGTTTGAAAAAGATTTTATGCATCACCTTAATGCCGTGCATGGAATTTATGCATCATCCTTCAAAAGCGCAGAAAAACTCGGCCATGAAGGCAACCTTGTGTTCACAGGGGTAACACACGATCCGGAAACCATTAAAACACTCAAGAATCTTGGCTACCAGCAGGCAGAAACAGTATCAGAAATTATCATGGGCTGGCACCACGGCTCCTGCCGTTCCACCCGTACCAAGCGAGCGCGTGAATTGCTCACCGAATTAATGCCTGTTATCTTGCAGCGGCTTGCTGAAACCGCCAATCCAGATGCCGCCTTGCTACGTTTCCATGATTTTCTGAAGAACCTGCCTGCTGGCGTGCAATTGTTCTCGCTATTCAATATCCATCCGCAGCTGCTCGGCCTGATTGCGGATATTTTAGGCAGTGCACCCACCCTTGCCGAACGCCTGAGCAAGTCTCCTGAACTGCTCGATGCCGTATTGTATGATAATTTTTATGAGCCATTGCCAGACAAGCAAACTCTGTCCTCTCAGCTTGATGGTCTATTAAAAACGGCTGATGATTTTGAAGAACAGATGGACAGAGTACGCCAGTTCCGCAATGAAAAACAATTTCAGGCCGGCGTGCATTTCCTTAAGCATATGATTGATGCCACGCAAGCTGGCGTATTCCTTTCCGACCTCGCCGATGTGTCACTGGATCATACGGTGAATGCCACTATGGCAGAATTTATTTCCAAATACGGCACACTGCCGCAAAGCAAATTCGCCGTGCTGGCCATGGGCAAGCTTGGTAGCCGCGAGATGACCTTCAGCTCCGATATAGACCTTGTATTTATTTATGACGCGCCGGATGAAACCATTTTGTCTGATGGAGAAAAAGGGCTCGCCCCCAGCGTGTATTTTAATCGTTTTTCGCAGCGGCTGCTTACCTCCATCACCGCCATTGCGCGCGATGGCAGGCTGTATGAGGTGGATACGCGCTTGCGCCCATCAGGATCCAAAGGCCTGCTGGCCGTAAGCATTGAAGCACTCAAGCAGTATTTTGAAGAAGCAGCATGGACATTCGAATATATGGCCATGACCAAAGGACGGCCAGTCTCCGGTGATGTGCAGATACGCAGTGTACTGGAACAATTTGTGACTGATACCGTGCTGCATTACCGCAACCGCCACAAGTTGCGCGAACATGTGATTGACCTGCGTGAACGTATCACCCGTGAGTTCGGCACAAAGAACCCGTGGAATATTAAATATGTGGCAGGCGGGCTGCTGGATGTTGATTTCATCGCCCAGTATTTGCTGCTGCACCATGCACCGAATTTACAGCCGCCATATCCCGGCAGTTCACCGGATATACTACGCTGGCTGGCTTCTAAGCACGTGATTGAACAGCCATTCGCCGATTCCATGCTGGAAAGTGAAAGCTTTTTAAGCCAGATATTTCATATGCTGAGGCTATGCACCGCGCAGGAGTTCGATGAAGAATCCGCACCAGCGGGCTTAAAAAAGCTACTGTACGAAAGCGTGAAGATGCAGGATTTCTCTGAACTTAAAGAAAAACTGGTAGCTACCCAGCAAAACGTTTATGCTCATTACCTATCTCTTATCCAACCCGAAACGAAGGAGACACCAATATGACCGCAACTGCTGCAAAGCCTGCAAGCAATTCACCCAAGATAGGTGACAAAGCACCGGATTTTTCTTTGCCTGCGCAAGATGGAAAAACTGTAACCCTTGCCAATTTCAAAGGCAAAAATGTGGTAATTTATTTTTACCCCAAGGATGATACGCCTGGATGCACCATGGAATCCAAAGATTTCCGCGACCATATGGATGCATTCACAGCGGCGAATACTGTGATTCTTGGCGTATCCAAAGACTCTGTAAAAAGTCATATCAAATTCAAGGAAAAATACTGCCTACCCTTCCCGCTGCTTTCCGATGAAGATGGCAACATGTGCGAAGACTATGACGTATGGAAAGAAAAAAGCATGTACGGCAAAACCTACATGGGCATTGAGCGCTCAACATTTCTCATCGACTCCGCCGGAAAAATCCGCGGCGCATGGCGCAAGGTAAAAGTAGAAGGCCACGTGCAGGAAGTGTTGGCGGCGGCTAAGGGGATTTAATAAATACTGTCATCCCCGCGCAGGCGGGGATCTCAACTCACTTCTCGCGAGGATTTAGATAAGATTCCCGCCTTCGCGGGAATGACAAATTTTAATTGCGGCTTAACTCAGCCGCATTTTCAGCAGCTTGTTTTAGTACAAGTTCGCGGTAGGAATCATATGATTTTTGCGGAGCACCAACATCTGTTGTTGGCAAGTCTTTAGAAGCCTAGCTCAGCTGAGCTGAGCTTTCTATTTCTGGCTGTTTTGGCCCCCATTCACGGCCAAGTGGTTTACCCGAAAGCAATTTTCCGACAAACTCAGTTGCATCCGATGTTACTTTTGGAAGGTTAAAGCTGAACAACGCACCAAAGGTAGCCATCACGCCCACTGTGTAGGCTGTCATTACCGTTGGCGTAAGTGCTTCGGCTGTTAAACCCGTCACGGCAGTCATTGCCGGAATAACAGCACCAGTCGCACCACCTGTAGCAGCAAAAGCAGCAGCCATAATTAATCCGCCAACAGCTCCAATCACCGCAAATAACGCACCTGTACGCGGATTAACATAAGTGTGATAATTATCTTTCACCTTCTGCCAGAAAGAGCGCGTATCTTTAGTTTTTTCTTTTGGTTCATCGGCGACAATTTTTGCATCGGGACTTTGGGCAAGCAATTGTTTTGCTGTCCATACTTTCATGCGCCTTTCCTGCTCTTCAGCAACGGCGGCATTAGAACCTGTTATACGGCCAAGCACCAACCCACCGGTAAAACCCATGCCCATACCCGTGGCTGCAAAGACTGCAAGAGAAGCAGGAAGAGCAGCAACCGCCGTTGCCATGGTTGACGCGCCAACAATTACCGGAAATACAGGTGCAACCGCACCAACAACCGCGCCCATAGCGGCACCAACCGCGCTTACCGCCCAAAGCGTACGGCCACCACCAGCCCATCCGCCGAGGGATGCGGTTTTCTGGTAAGAATCCACGTTGATTTTTACGGTTTCTTCGGCCAGCCGTTTTTGCAGTGTGTCGTCAGTCTTTTCCATGCTGATAATCTAACATAATCAGCGGTATAAGATTATGAAAAGTTGATGACAAGCGAAAATGCTGCGTAATAGCAAAATAATCATATATTTTTCAATATTTTATCCACATATTCAGGCAGCACCTCGCCCGCCTTGCCATATATCTTTTCATGAAACAGAGAATAGCCGTTGGAAGGCTCAAGATTGATTACCACCGTATGAGCTCGGCCATGCGTGCGCACCTCATGCACAAAACCCGCCGCCGGATACACTGTGCCCGATGTGCCGATGGACATGAATAAATCACACTCAGCCAGCAGATGTGAAATCAAATCCATATACAGCGGCATCTCACCAAACCACACAATATGCGGCCTGAGCCTACCGGTTTTCTTGCAGCATGGGCAGGGTGTATCTGCCGTTATGCCTTCTTCCCAGCTGTAAACTTTTTCCGTAATGCTGCAACGTGCCTTTTTTAACTCGCCATGCATGTGTATGATGGATTCCGGCATTACACGCTCATGCAGATCATCAACATTCTGGGTTATCACTGTCACTCGGCCAGGCCATTTTTTTGCCAGTTCCGCAATAGCGATATGCGCGGCATTGGGCTGCACATCTTTTAGTTGTGCGCGGCGGATATTATAAAATTTTTGCACGAGTTCGGGATTACGCGCAAAGGCTTCCGGCGTTGCTACATCCTCAATACGATGATTATTCCACAATCCACCATTATCACGGAATGTTGAAAGACCGGATTCTGCCGAAATACCCGCACCGGTGAGGATTACGATGTTTTGATACATGATTGTCTGGATACCAGCTTTCTTGCTGGCATGACAAGAATTTTACGGCAGGTATTTCGCTTTAAGCGCTTCCACAGCATTAGCCAGCTGGTCTTCGTAATCATCACGTGCGCCAAAATCGCGCGCCATGCGCTTCTGCACTTCTGTAGGCACTTCTACACCCTCGCCTGTTTCAACGATAGTGCCATAATCTGCCAAATCCATCGGCGCACCAGAATCACGCGCATCGGCAAAGGCCTTGGCCATACTAGGCCGAATCACCAGATATGCCCAGAACGGGCTGCCATCTGGGTGCTGGGCATAGCATAGCATCATAATCGTACACAGCAGATCTGATACTGCCTGTGGATTAAGTGCGGCCTGACTCTGTTGGAGTTGTTGCATAAGTGCCTACACAGTCATTCCAGGATCACGATTATTGATCATTGGCAGCGAGGCATTGCTGCCCTGTGTACCAGTTTGTTGTGCAGAGCGCATCAACCCGGTCGCGGCTTCGGACAGCACCACTTCATCAGCAGTACGGACAGATGAATTTTTTGAAAGATCTTTAACAGCATCCGTCAAAGCTTTATTGACGCTTGCACCACCAAACCCACTGTTTGTCGCCGCCACCATAGACGTACGCACATTCATGGCCATCATATAACTTAACCCCCCGTTATATAATAATTTTTGTTATTTTTATAAGTATATACGGGTAAGGTTAATGGAGAGTTAAATTTATTAATAATAATTAGTGAATTTTGCTAATTTATCGTTTCAGCATCTGCTTCTGCCGAAGAAAGCAGGTCACTTCTGAAGAAAAACATCACTGTATCATCAAAAGCGTTCAGCGCGTTGGCACTGTTTGTAAGCTCTGATCCCCTATAAAAAGTTGAATCAAAAGTGCCTGCTACCGCCGCCGCCGTACAATCGCAATTTGCCAATTCACGAGTGTTGGTAGAACCTGTCGACTTTCTATTACCACTGCGCATATACGCCCCATGCCCATTCTGGCCGTGGCTGACAAGCACATAAAGCGCACGGCTGGTAATAACTTCACCGCCGGCATCAGCATCGCGCACAGTGATATTTCCAATGGATGAATGGGTTGTTGGATATGCAGAAAAAGGATTGTTTGCCGTAGTATCCGTAATGCGCTTATCCACCGCGTACAAAAATAGATTCCCCCAGGGGTCATACGCATCATCATCGGTAAGGCCAAGCGTACGCACCGGCACAGAACCTCCATATACGTTTGCACCTGCGTCAGCAAATGTGGATGCCAGAGCCCCACCCGCACAATCACCTGGCGAATCTCCCTCTCGTCCAAAATTGCTATAAGATGTAATCAACGTGCTATCACCCGGGCATGGTAATCTCTTATTACCCAGCCTGAAATCCATCATGGCAGTTTTAATTCTTTCGATTTTGGCATTAAGCTGATTACGTTTTTCAATACGCGCCGTCTGGGTAACAATGGTAAGTATACCGCCAAGCATAAGCGACAGCACTAAAAGCACAACGCTTAGCTCAATTAACGTAAAACCGTGTTTTCTATTTTGCTGCATAGTTTTATTATTACAATGCATTGCCCTAATTGCAAACCAGTGAATGCTTCGCTATGCTAACAGCCAAATTAACAATTTTTTCTTAACAAGCCAATGGATACCGCAAACCTTAAAATCTTTGAATCTTCGTTTGCACACTTTGCAGAATCTCTAAGCACTCCACAATTTTATCTATCTATGTTTGGTATTGGCCTTGCCGTTTCCGTGGCATGGCTTATGGCATTTCTTATTCAGAAACGCGTGCGCCAACGCCTACGTGAAAAACCACCACAGAAAATTGATGCCGAATTTATCATCAAACCTTTATCACTGCTCGGTCCGCTGCTTGGCATTATTTACCTGAATGTCGCCAAACCATTTATCTACGAGTATGGCAGCAAATTATGGGTTGATGCTGCAGTATCACTTACACTTGCCTATCTGTTTGCTAAAATGGTGATACTTATTCTGGGCTTCAGAGCGATTGGTTATTTCATTGCAACGTTAATCATGCTTATGGCTGGCCTTGAAGTCAGCGGTTTACTTGCCACCATTACTGCCTACCTTGAGGCCATATCGTTTACCCTTGGAAAATTTAAACTCTCCATGCTCGGAATAATCAAGGGTATTATCTCGCTGGTTATTGTATTCTGGGCAGCTGGCGCGCTATCAAAAACACTGGAAAGCTATCTCCGCCGCAGCTCCAGCCTGAGTTATAATGCGCGTGAACTTACGGTTACTTTCTTCAAAATTTTCCTCTATTTCGTCGCACTGCTCATTACCTTGTCATATGCCGATGTAGATTTAACAGCCTTTGCCGTCTTCGGCGGCGCACTGGGTGTTGGGCTTGGCTTGGGTTTGCAAAAAATTGCTTCCAACTTTATCAGCGGTGTAGGGCTACTGATGGAAAAATCTGTGCAGGTGGGAGATTTAGTCCAGCTGGGTGAAGATACCGGCTGGGTACGACAGCTTAATATCCGCTATATGCTGATTGAAACGTTTGATGGCCGTGAAATATTTATCCCTAATGAAGATTTTGCAAACAGTCGCGTTACCAACTGGACGCATAGCAGTAAAAAAGCACGCGTTACCATTCCGGTGACTGCGGCTTATGGCAGCAATCCGCAACAGGTTATTGACATATTAGTGATGTGTGCATCGCTACACGCGCGCTGCACCAAAGACCCTGCTCCTGCCGCTGTGCTACGTGAATTTGCAGAAAATGGTCTGAATTTTGAACTGACTTTCTGGGTAGATGATGTGCGCGAAGGCCGCTATAACGTGCAAAGCGATGTAATGATCGCTGTTTTAGAGAAGTTTAAGGATGTTGGTATAGATATTCCCTATCCGCAACGCGTGGTTCATATTAAAGATAAATTAAGCCTACAAAGCGCATAAATGAAGGGCAACACATGAGTAAATTCACTAAAACAACCCCTCAGGACTGGCAAAATCTTGCTAAAAAAGAATTAGCCAGCGCGCCGCTGGACTCGATTAATACCAACACACCGGAAGGTATTACCCTCAAACCACTATATACAGCAGAAGATTTATCTTCGCTAGAACATGCCAATACCTTCCCCGGGCTTGCGCCATTCGTGCGTGGGCCGCGCGCCACCATGTATGCCCAGCGTCCGTGGACGCTCCGACAATATGCTGGATTTTCCACTGCTGAAGATTCTAATGCATTTTATAAACGCAACTTAGCCGCCGGACAAAAAGGGCTTTCAGTTGCGTTCGACCTTGCCACCCACCGCGGTTATGACTCTGACCATCCGCGTGTAGAAGGCGATGTGGGCAAGGCAGGCGTGGCCATTGATTCTGTGGAAGACATGAAAGTTCTGTTTGATGGCATTCCCCTCAAAGAGATGAGCGTATCCATGACCATGAACGGTGCAGTGCTACCCATCATGGCCAGTTATATTGTGGCCGCCGAGGAGCAAGGAGCAAAACTCTCTGAGTTATCTGGTACGATACAAAATGACATCCTGAAAGAATTCATGGTGCGTAATACGTATATTTACCCACCTGCACCGAGTATGCGCATCGTAGCGGATGTTATTGAATATTGCTCAAAACACATGCCAAAATTCAATTCAATCTCCATCTCCGGCTATCATATGCATGAGGCCGGTGCCACCGCCGTGCAGGAATTAGCATTTACCATTGCCGATGGTGAGGAATATGTAAAAGCCGCGCTGGCCAAAGGCCTTGCGGTGGATGATTTTGCGCCGCGCCTGTCTTTCTTCTTCGGTATCGGTATGAATTTCTTTATGGAAATTGCAAAACTCCGTGCAGCCCGCCTGCTCTGGGCGAAGGTTATGAGCAAATATAACCCGAAGAATCCGATGTCATTGGCGCTGCGCACGCATTGTCAGACTTCCGGCGTGTCACTCACTGAGAAAGATCCGTATAACAATGTGATTCGCACCACCGTAGAAGCCATGGCCGCCGTGCTTGGCGGCACACAATCACTGCATACCAACGCGCTGGATGAAGCAATCGCACTACCAACGGATTTCTCCGCCCGTATCGCCCGTAATACCCAGCTGGTGATTCAGCATGAAACCGGTATTCCCAATGTAATTGACCCGATGGGTGGCAGTTATTACGTGGAATCGCTCACTGCAAGCCTTGCCGCGGAAGCTGAAAAAATCATGGCAGAAATTGACAGCATGGGCGGCATGGTGAAGGCCGTAGAAGCCGGATACCCCAAGCAGAAAATTGAAGAATCGGCAGCACGTAAACAGGCACGCATTGACCGCGGCGAGGAAATCATCGTCGGCGTGAATAAATATGCGCCGAATACGAAAGAAGATATTGAGATTCTGGATATTGATAATTCCGCCGTGCGTGAATCTCAAATTGCCCGCATCGCAAAAACACGCGCCGCGCGCGATGAAGTGCTGTGCCAAACTGCTCTTGGATTGCTCACTGAAGCCGCTGCAAAGAAAAATGGTAATTTACTGGAACTGGCCGTAGCCGCTGCCCGTGCCCGTGCCACTGTGGGTGAAATTTCTTTTGCACTGGAAAAAGTCTATGGCCGTTACAATGCCGAAATACGCACCGTATCCGGCGTATATGGCGCACTGTATGATAAGGATAATAGCCTCCAGCCACTGCGCGAACATGTGAGTGCATTTGCCAAAGCAGAAGGACGCCGCCCTCGCCTGCTTGTCGCTAAAATGGGACAAGATGGGCATGACAGAGGCGCTAAAGTCATCGCCACTGCATTTGCCGATATGGGGTTTGACGTAGATGTCGGATCACTTTTCGCCACACCGGAAGAAGTGGCACGACAAGCTATTGAGAACGACGTGCATATTGTAGGTGTGTCCTCACACGCTGCAGGCCACAAAACCTTAGTTCCAAAACTCATTGAAGCACTGGCTAAAGCGGGCCGCAAGGATACTTTGGTGGTGTGCGGCGGCGTGATTCCTTCGCAGGATTATGATTTCCTGTATAAAGCTGGCGTTGCTGAAATTTTTGGCCCAGGCACCAATATTCCTGAAGCTGCCCAAAAAGTCCTCTACCTCATCAGCAAAAAAAGGGAAGCCGCGTGAAAACGCTGAGCGACCGCGCCTCCCTCGCTCGTGCCATCACGCTGGTGGAATCTACGCGTACGGATCACCGCGAAGAAGCCGAACAATTATTGAACTCTATTCTGCCTAAGACCGGAAAATCCCTGCGCATTGGTATCACTGGCGTGCCAGGTGTTGGAAAATCCACACTCATTGAAACGCTGGGCTTACACGCCATCGATCAAGGCCACAAGGTCGCAGTGCTTGCTATCGACCCTTCCAGTATGCGTACAGGCGGCTCGATTCTGGGCGATAAAACCCGCATGGGTAAACTTGCGCAGCATGAACACGCGTTCATCCGCCCCTCACCCACCGGAGGCACGTTGGGCGGCATCGCCCGCCATACGCATGAGAGTATGTTGCTGTGTGAAGCGGCAGGATATGATGTCATTATTGTGGAAACAGTTGGTGTTGGGCAGTCAGAAACCGAAGTGGCCGATATCGTGGATATGTTTGTGCTGCTTCTGCTGCCTGGCAGTGGTGATGAGCTGCAGGGCATCAAGCGCGGCATTATGGAGTTGGCTGATTTAGTGGTTATCAACAAAGCTGATGGAGATTTGCTGGCGCAGGCCAACCGTGTGAAATCTGATTATGCATCCGCACTGCGCATGTTCCACCCCGCCAGCGCACACTGGCAACCCAAAGTGCTTACCTGCTCTGCACTTGAGAATCATGGCATTGATGCATTCTGGCAAACCATTCAGGAATTTTTTGATGTGATGGGTAAGGCTGGTGCCGTCACTGCCCGCCGCAAAAAACAAACCCGCGCCTGGATGTGGCGGGATGTGAAAGATGCGCTGCTGGATGATTTTATGGCAAACCCAAATGTTTCAGGGTTAATCGGCCAATTAGAAGCCGCCGTACAAAAACAGGAGATCACCCCACATGCGGCAGCGGTTAGGTTGATTGAAGGTTATAAGAAATAGTCACTATCATTTCTGTATAGGCGGAAATCTTATCTTGATGCTTACTAGATGATAGTGAAGCCCTTAGCCTGCGCGGGTGGGGCATTCTCAAATATCCAGATTCTCAACCTTCAGCGCATTGCTTACAATGAAGTCACGGCGTGGTTCCACCACATCCCCCATCAGGGTTGAGAATAATGACTCGGTTTCGCCATCATCATTGATTTCCACTTTCAGCAGGCGGCGGGTTTTGGGATCAAGCGTGGTATCCCACAACTGCTCCGGGTTCATTTCACCCAGACCTTTGAAACGTTGAATGGTTGATCCTTTGCGAGCAAAATCCATCATGGTGTTATACAGTTCAGACGGCGTATCCACCCGCGCGGTATTCTGCTTGCGGTTGATGGTGATCTCACCACCAAACACTTCATCAATAAATGCGAGTTGTGCTGCAATATCATGCCCATCCTTAGAGGTAAGTTGGCGCTCATCAAGCAGGTAGATTTCTTCTACACCGCGCACCGTGCGGCTGATTTTGAATGCGCCATCGCTGAATGCGCATGTCCAACTTGCTTGCTCGCCGTAAAGCGCGAGAGCTTTCTTTTCCCATGCTTTTGCTTTATCTGCGGAACCTGCCTTGCCATCAAATACATGGGCGAGTGCTGCGGCCTCGATAAGTTTAAGCGGTGTGCGCTTGGCGATGTGGCGGGCATTTTCAGCGAGTTTCCCAGCAAGTTCGATTACCTCGCCAAGTTTTTCGCCGGAAATTTGTGCGCCTTTTTTCAGTGTCACCACCGCATCTTCAAGGCTGCTTTTGAGCAAATGCGCTTCCAGCGCTTCATCATCTTTCAAATACACATCCGAGTTGCCACGTTTCATTTTATACAACGGCGGCTGAGCGATGTAGAGATAGCCCTTCTCGATAAGCTCGCGCATCTGGCGGAAGAAGAAGGTGAGCAATAGTGTACGAATGTGTGAACCGTCGACATCAGCGTCGGTCATGATGATGATTTTGTGGTAACGCGTTTTTTCCACGTTGAATTCTTCACGGCCAATACCGGTGCCGATTGCTGTAATCAGCGTACCTATTTCGTTAGAAGAAAGCATTTTATCAAAACGCGCGCGCTCTACGTTCAGGATTTTACCGCGCAGAGGTAAAATGGCCTGAAAATTACGGCTACGACCCTGCTTTGCAGAACCACCCGCCGAATCACCCTCTACGATGAAGAGCTCTGATTTTGCTGGGTCACGCTCCTGGCAATCCGCCAGTTTTCCGGGTAACGATGAAATATCCAGCGCACCTTTACGGCGTGTGAGTTCACGGGCTTTACGTGCGGCTTCACGCGCAGCGGCAGCTTCAGAAATCTTTACGATAATATTTTTTGCATCCTGCGGATGTTCCTCCATCCACTGTGAAAGCTTATCATACGCCAGCGTTTCCACTACCGGACGCACTTCGGAAGACACCAGTTTATCTT
Source organism: Alphaproteobacteria bacterium (assembly GCA_046344715.1). Classification (GTDB taxonomy): domain Bacteria; phylum Pseudomonadota; class Alphaproteobacteria; order Rickettsiales; family SXRF01; genus CAZAQK01. Next base: position 18,787 of record JBKDKX010000024.1, read on the forward strand.
TCGTTTGCGAAGAAAATTTTGGGTCGGGAACTTTCACGGAAACGATAGCGGTTAAGCCTTCACGTGCATCATCACCCGTAATATCGAGTTTATCTTTTTTACCTGCTGCGCTGCCTTCGTAATATTTATTGATGGCGCGGGTGAGCGCGGCGCGGAAACCGATTAAATGTGTGCCACCATCGCGTTGGCGGATGTTGTTGGTGAAGCACAGCACATTTTCATGATATGAATCGTTCCACTGCATGGCAACTTCTACAGAAATTCCATCTTTTTCACCATTTATCATTACGGTGTTGTGCAGTGCCGTTTTGCTCTTATCAAGATATTGCACGTAAGCCTGCGTGCCACCTTCATAATAAAATTCAACTTCGGCCACAGGATCTTGCCGTAAATCTACCAAATTAATACGTACCCCAGAATTCAGGAATGCCAGCTCGCGAAGGCGGTGCTCCACCACGGAGAAATCAAATTCCGTCATGGTAAAAATTTCGTTCGATGGCATAAAGGTTACGCGAGTACCGCGAAAACCTGGCGCATCACGCATCACTTTCAAATGCTCTTTGGTTATACCATCTTCAAAACGCGCATAATGCTCTTTGTCATTACGCCACACCGTTAAATCCAGCCAACGTGAAAGAGCATTTACTACCGATACACCCACGCCGTGCAACCCACCGGAAACCTTGTAAGTATTCTGGTCAAATTTACCGCCCGCGTGCAGCTGCGTCATAATCACTTCAGCGGCAGACACGCCCTCTTCTTTGTGAATATCTACAGGGATACCACGGCCGTTATCGGTAACCGTGCAGGAACCATCTGCATTGAGACTCACCTGCACTATATCACAATGACCGGCGAGTGATTCGTCTATCGCATTGTCCACCACCTCGTAAATCATGTGATGCAGGCCAGAGCCATCATCCGTATCACCGATATACATACCTGGGCGTTTGCGAACGGCTTCAAGCCCCTTCAGGACTTTAATCGAGCCAGCGCCATATTCATCTTGTTGTTCTTGCATCGGTTTCTTCATTGTTGTGGTTTGTGACATAATGTTGCTCTTACTTTTTCGTCATCGCGAGGAGGCTTAAGCCGACGAAGCAATCTAGTTTTTAAATATGGATTGCTTCGCTATCACTCGCAGTGACGATGTTAAAATACCTGTCCATTTTCTACTTCAAAAAATTGCGCTTTACCCGCTAATTCTTCAAAAAATTTTGGGTCTGTACCTGTCATCCAGACTTGTGCCCCAATCTGGCAGATTTCCTCAAATAACTCAAGCCTTCTTATGGTATCCAGATGGGCTGCAACCTCGTCTAAAAGCAGCACCGGAACCACCCCTTTCCACAGCATGGCGGCCCGCGCCTGCGCCAGCACCATGGAAAGCAACATAGCCTTTTGTTCCCCTGTGGAACAAGCCTCTGCCGGCATTTGTTTTTCCGTATGTAAAACCCTCATTTCACTGCGGTGCGTGCCGGAAAGCGTACGCCCCGCCGCTGCATCCTGCCTTCTGGACTGATACAGGAGTTTTCTGAACCCGTCTTCAGCGTCCACCGCCGCAAGACCATTATACAACATTTCTTCGACCACACCGGAAGTGGAAATATGCGCCTTCGGGAAACTATTTTTTGAAAGGCTAATGGCATGATTTAAGCTCTCAATCGCTGAAAGCCTTGCCTGCGCAACGGCCGCTCCGGTTTCCGCCATGGTTTGCTCCAGCGCATCCAACCATATGGCGTCCGCCCGACCATCGGCCAACAAGCGGTTTCGCTCACGCATGGCATATTCATATTCATTAATACGTGAGGCATGTTCAGAATCAAAACTATAGACTAGCCGGTCGAGGAATTTCCGGCCTTCGGATGTGCCCTGGTTAAATAATTGTTCCATCTGCGGCGTAAGCCAGATGATGGCAAGGTGACGTGCTAATTCAGCATGGGATTTTGCTTGTTTTCCATCTATCCGAATCAGCCGTTTGTCGGATTGCTCCATATTCTCAGGATCACGCCCTGTGCCTATTTTTACTTCACCTTGCAGGCCGTGTACTGTGGCTGTTATCACCCAAGGCTGGTCTTGCCCCTGTGCATCCATTTCACCAAGGCGTGACTTGCGCATACCTCTGCCAGGCGTCAATAATGAAATAGCTTCCAGTATATTGGTTTTGCCTGCACCGTTACGACCAGAAAGCACTACCGGTCCGGCACACACTTCAAATCGTGCGGAAGTATAGTTCCTAAAATTATGAAGAGATAAGTACTGTAACTGAAGTATGACAATCTGATTACATGTTGCTACTGGAGATACGGCAGTAGCGGTCATATCGGGTGTTCATCTTTATTGGGCATTCGGTTTTGTCCTATGTACTTTTCCTCTGATACACCGAATTGTTCAAAATTCAGACGTGCCTGATTGAGACTGACCACGTTTGCGCCTCCGGATAAATCAGGTTGTTTAGATTGGGCGTAATCATCTTCCCATAAACATATTGGGCAAATCTCAAACGTTCCATGCTCAAGCCAGCTTCTAGTTAAATATTTACAACAGGGGCAAGGAAACCCTTTGTACATACCCCTCAAACACGCATCGGCATGATAACATAAAGCGCGCCAACATCCGCCGTGTCACGCACCAGCGCAGGAGATGCCGAGTCATTAAGCAGGAATTGCACTGTATCACCCTCGATATTCGCCATCATATCCAGCATATAGCGAGAGTTAAAGCCAATCTCCAGCTTTGGCGCAGAGAAGGTAACATCTATTTCTTCTGATGCCGTGCCATGCTCGGCACTGCCGGCAGAAAGCGTTAGCCTACCATTTTCAAGCTGCAATTTAACCGCACGCGTTTTTTCTGAAGAAATAACAGACACGCGATCTACCGCTTCCTTGAAAGCCTTGCAGTCCACTTCCATGATTTTATCGTTTCCGGCAGGAATCACACGCTCATAATCAGGGAAATTACCGTCTATCAGCTTAGAGACGATCACCGCACTGCCATACACAAAACGAATTTTATTTTCAGACAATGAAATTTCTACATTGCCCTCGCCTTCTTCAATCAATTTGCGTAACTCATAAATTGCTTTGCGTGGAATAATCACACCTGGCATACCATCTGCCCCAGCAGGCAACACCACCTCTACGCGTGCCAGACGGTGACCATCCGTGGCTACAGCGCGTAACACTTTATCTTTAGCGGAACCTGCAGCGTGCACATAAATACCATTGAGGTAATAGCGCGTTTCTTCAGTGGAAATCGCAAAACTTGGTTTCTGTACCAACGCAAGGCATTCCGCCGAAGTCAGAATAAAATTAAATGGCATATCGCCTTCCGCCATTACCGGAAATTCATCGACCGGCAGGCAGCCAAGCGAAAAACGTGACTGGCCAGATTTAATGGTCATTTTGCCGCCATCGCCACTTACGGAACATTCCACCTGCGCACCTTCCGGCAATTTACGGATAATGTCATAAAGCATATGAGCAGGAACCGTGGTAGAACCAGGCTTTCCTACGGTTGCCGGTACTTTTTCTACCATGGCAAGATCCATATCCGTTGCGGTGAGCGACACACTGTCACCCTTCGCATCAATGCGAACGTTGGAAAGCACTGCAATGGTACCGCGCTTTTCAACAACAGACTGCACATGCCCCAACCCTTTAATAAGATTAGCACGCTCAATCACGAACTGTATGGGGTTGGCGGAACTTGCTTTTGTTTTTTCAGCAGCTACAGCGGTGGACACGATACATCTCCCTTAAAAATTTTTTCTTTAATTGTTTAACAGTTTAACGCTTTAATTAAAAAAGCAAAGTGTTTTTACAACAGAAAAAATTTATTAGAACATCAACTCTGCAACATCCGTGAGAGCAACTCAATATCCTGATTAAATTCGTTATCGCCTGCCATCAATTCCTCCACACGTTTTACCGCGTGCATTACCGTGGTGTGATCCTTGCCACCAAACTTGCGGCCAATCTCTGGCAGGCTTTTTGATGTCAGCTTCTTTGAAAGATACATGGCAATCTGGCGAGGGCGTGCAACCGTACGCGAACGGCGTGCAGAGTGCATATCAGACACTTTGATGCTAAAATGCGCTGCCACCTGTTTCTGGATGTCGTCAATCGTGATGCGCTTGTCACAGGAACGGAGCAAATCCTTAAGCACATCCTGAGCGGTTTCCAGTTCAATCGGCCTGCCAATCAACGTGGCATGGGCAACGATGCGGTTAAGCGCACCTTCCAGCTCGCGTACGTTCGAAGTGATTTTATGGGCAAGGAACTCAACCACTTTTTGCGGTATCTGCACACCTTGCATATGCTCCATTTTAGATTGAAGGATACCAAGGCGAAGCTCATAAGTGGTCGCGTGAATATCTGCAACCAGACCCCAGCCAAGGCGAGAGCGCACGCGCTCTTCCATGCCCTCAAGGTCAGAGGGCGAACGATCCCCGGAGATAATAAGCTGCTTGTTCTGATCCACCAGCGCATTGAACGTATGGAAAAATTCTTCCTGTGTAGAATCCTTACCGCTGATGAACTGCACATCATCAATCATCAATACATCAACAGAACGGAACTGCTCCTTAAACGCCAGCGCTTCCTTGAAGCGCAGTGCACGGATGAACTGATACATGAATTTTTCGGCAGACAGATACATCACGCGGCGTTCCGGATTAGTTTTGCGGATATGCCACGCAATCGCGTGCATCAAGTGTGTTTTACCAAGACCAACACCGCCATATAAAAAGAGCGGGTTACAGCCGGGTACAACCTGCGCGGATTCAGCCACACGACGCGCTGCCGCATGTGCCAATTCATTCGGTTTACCCACCACAAAATTTTCAAACGTATAACGGGGATCAAGCGGAGCACCAAGGTAAGCATTGGCATCTGAGGCTTCTGGCTGTTGCCAGCTTGCGTGAGTGATGACATTGGCTGCGGGTGCGCTGGCAACAGGCTGTGCAGCCACATTTTGCTGCACAATAATTTCAATGGAAAAACCATCTGCGACGGGCTCCTGCTGCCAAAAAGCCTGAATATCCTGTAAATAATGCGAGGAAATCCATTCGCGCATGAAGCGGGTAGGCACACTAAGTTTTACTTTATTTTGCTCTGATCCAGCGAAATTCAATGCGCGCAGCCAACTCTTGAACACTGCCTCACCATAGTGATCTTTGAGTTTTTTACTAACTTGTTCCCATGCATGACTAAGTGAATCATCAAGAGCAGAATAGCCATCGGCCGCCTGTAATTGCATAGATTGTCCCTGTATAGCAGTATTTTTTTGATTTTAGATAAAGTTATGACGCCCGTTCTCTTACGGAACGGTTGAGCAATACATCAAACTATTAGGTAATTTAGGTAGCTATCTTCTTCACTTTTGCAGACAAACGGCTCACCTTGCGTGACGCTGTTGCAAGTTTCAGAACACCCTTGCTTACGCCGCGCATCAGCTCCTGCTGAGCCGCTTTCAGTGCATCCTGAGCTGCTTTCTTATCACTGGAAGCAACTGCAGTTTCAACGTTTTTTACAAAGGTGCGGATACGGCTTATACGCACACGGTTAACTTCTGTGCGGCGCGCCGTCTGGCGGATTCTTTTTTCTGATGACTTATGGTTAGCCATGTATGTTTTCCCGTTTCGTTTTTCAAGTATCGTTAGTGGGGAGCTGACACTATGATTCTTTTACCCACTCGTCAAGCAGTATTCTGCATAATAATCCATTTTTTGACATAGACTTGTAAGCCGCAGTTTATCTAGGTTTTTTGTAATAATTATATACCCTGCCACGGCATATCCCACGTTAAAATATTTTGCACTGACAGAAATCCTTTTTAGGCTGTGCATTTTACTCTTTTTGACACAATCTCAGGCTGGCATTTCGGGCAGAAGAACGATGAGCGCCCTGATATCCTTATGTTTTTTATAGCTTTTTTGCATTTCTGACACAATTCCCCTTCGCGGTCATATACAGAAAAATGATGCTGGAAATAGCCTGAATCACCGGAAATATGCACAAAATCCTTAAGTGACGAGCCACCAGAGGCAATCGCCGCACTCAACACCTTGCGGATGGCAGGCACCAGCTTATCCGCCATGGGTAATGCATCTCGTGCTTTGGTGAGTGGATGAATACCGGTCATGAAGAGTGCTTCACTGGCATAAATATTACCCACACCCACCACCACTTCCTGATCCATCAGCGCTACTTTGATACTACCAGTGCGCTTGACCAGAGCAGATTTCAGGTATTCCGCTGTAAATTCTTTTTCCAGCGGTTCTGGCCCTAAATGGGCAAGCAGTTTATGCTTATTGAGTATTTTTTTATCCACCAGCGTCATCAGCCCAAAACGGCGGGGATCGCGATATATCACGCGCCTACCATCTTTCAGCGTCATAATAACATGATCATGTTTTTGTGGTTTTTCTTTCCCGTCATCCACAATAAAACACCCGCTCATACCTAAATGAGCAATCAGCACTTCACCTGAATCAAGATGCCAAAGCAGATATTTCGCGCGTCGTGTGATGCGCTCTATACGCACACCTTCGAGACGTTTTGCAAAATTTTTGGGAAATGGGATGCGTAAATCTGCTCGCCTAAGTGTGAGATGACTTACGATAACCCCGCTCAGGGCACTATTCAGGCCACTGCAGACGGTTTCAACTTCAGGCAATTCAGGCATATGAAACCTCTTGTTATACCGTGTAAATAGCCTTATCTTGCGCACGTTTCCACAGGATTTATATCATGAGCAACACTTCTTTTGGGTTCAAGACCGTCGCCAGCGAGGAAAAAGAATCGCTGGTGCGTGGCGTGTTCGACAGTGTCGCCTCAAAATACGACATCATGAATGACCTGATGTGCGCAGGCCTGCATCGCCTGTGGAAAAATAACATGGTGGCATGGCTAAACCCGCAGGCAAACATGCATATTATTGATGTAGCGGGCGGCACGGGTGACATTGCCGCACGCATCCGCAAAAAAGCAGATTGCCGCGTAACAATTATAGACATTAACGAGCAGATGTTACTCGCCGGACGTGACCGGTTGATTGATACCGGTGCGTCCGTTGGCATTGAATGGACATGCGGCAATGCAGAAGCCTTGCCCATCCCTGATTCCAGCATAGATGCCTATACGATCGCTTTTGGTATACGTAATGTTACGCATATTGATAAAGCGCTCGCTGAGGCCTTTCGTGTGCTTAAACCCGGCGGGCGTTTTATGTGCCTTGAGTTCAGCGAAGTAAAACAGGATTTGCTCAAAAAAATATACGATGAATATTCCTTCCGCGTTATCCCACAGGTAGGCAAAATGGTGACCGGTGATGCCGAGTCATATCAATACTTAGTAGAAAGTATCCGCCGCTTTCCCAATCAGGAAAATTTTGCGGCCATGATGAAAGTGGCAGGCTTCGGAAATGTGCAATATCGCAGCCTGACACAGGGTGTTGTTGCCATTCATTCAGGCAGGAAATTTTGATGCTGCGCAGCCTCCGCAATAGCCGCCGCCTTATTACTATTGCCTATACGCTGGCACGCGAAGATGCAGTGTTTATCTTTCGTGATTTGGGTTTTCTGCCAATACTCACACGCATCATCGAACTGCTCTTTGCCCGCCACCAGCCCAACAAAACCAAAGGCCAGAAACTGGCATCTGCCCTGGAAAAACTAGGCCCAGCATTTATTAAATTAGGGCAGGCGCTGTCCACTCGATCCGATTTAATTGGCGATGAACTTGCTCAGGATTTATCCCGCCTACGTGACGCCCTTCCCGCCTTTTCCACACTCGATGCAAAAAAAATTATTGAGTCAGAATTTAATGGAACGCTTGCAGAATTGTATAAAGAGTTTAGTGACATTCCGGTTGCCGCTGCCTCCATCGCACAAGTGCATAAAGCAACGACTGTTGATGGTAAGGAAGTAGCGGTAAAAATCCTGCGTCCGGATATTGAAAAAGCCTTTGCACGTGACCTCAATTTATTCTTCTGGCTGGCAGAAATACTAAGCGCAAACCCAGAACGTGCGCGGCGCATGAAGCCACTGGAAGTTGTGCGCACTCTAAAAGAATCGGTATTTTTTGAGCTTGATTTACGCTTTGAAGCAGCCGCCGCCAGTGAGCTTGCAGAAAATATTTCCAAGCATGAGTGCGGCCTGCATGTGCCAGCAATTGACTGGAGCAGAACTTCACGGCGCGTACTCACTATGGAATGGGTCGATGGAATTTCTTTGAGTGATGTAGAAGCCATCCGCGCCAGCGGACACGATATTAATTTGATACTCACCAAAGCCGCCACAAGCTTATTTTTACAGGTGTTTAAGGATGGTTTTTTTCATGCCGACCCACACCCTGGCAATCTTTTCCTGAATAAAAATGGTGATTTAGTACTGGTGGATTTCGGCATTATGGGGCGGCTGGATATGGAATCACGCATTTATATCGCAGAAATCATGCGTGGTTTTTTGAATGAAGATTATCGCCATGTGGCGGAAGTGCATTTCAAGGCTGGTTATGTGCCAGCCGGAAAATCTATCGACGCATTTACCCAGGCATGTATGGCTGTGGCCAAGCCGATTACAGGAAAACCGCTGAATGAAATCTCGGTCGCCAATCTGCTCGGCCAGATGTTCAAAATCGCCACTGAGTTTGAAATGGAAACACAGCCACAATTATTACTCATGCAAAAAACACTGATGGTGACCGAGGGCGTTGGTCGTATGTTGAACCCGAAGCTCAATATGTGGGAGCTTTCGCGACCGATTATCGAACGCTGGGCAATGGAACAATTCGGCGCAGCAGGAAAACTCAAAGAAGCCGCACGCGAAAGCAAAGATATACTCTACAAATTCCCGCATATGCTGCGAGCAGTTGAGCGTGCGGTGAATAATCTGGCAGATCCGGCCGGTGTAAAACTGCACCCTGCCACGCTTGCAAACATGAACCATAACCGCCGCACTCAGCAGCGGCCATGGCTGGTTCTGGGATGGGTGGGAGTGATTGCAGCTATACTGATTGTATTGCTACATTAAGATTCGTCATTGCGAGCGTAGCAAAGCAATCCACCTTAAAAACCAACTGGATTGCTTCGTCGCTAAAGCTCCTCGCAATGACGGTTATTTCCGCTCACCAAACTCAAACACACCGGCAATGCGCCCACGGTAGCGATTGATCTTCGCTTTGTTAAAAAACAACGTGTAAAACGAAGCCTTTGCGGCGTATTCAAGGTTTAATTTCTTTGCCAGTTTTTTGGCAGCTGCCACGCCATGATATTTTTCTTCTATGTAGAGGCGCGAAAAAATCAAATGCTGCTGCTTGAAATATTCAGCCTTGGCATTACTCGCGCCGCTGGATGCGCCCATCATATGCACCGCCCTCGCCTGCGGCACATACACAAGGCCAAGTCCAGCCTTGCGAACGCGCAGACATAAATCATCATCTTCATAATACAGGAAAATATTTTTATCAAAAAAACCAATGGTACGCAGATGCTTCATATTGCATAGCCACACTGCACCGGAGAGAAAGTCGGCACAAATATCTGCTTCCGGCAGAATAAAATCCGCCTTGTCTTTCTCACGATCAAATACATTCTGCTTAAAACTTTTATGCAGCACGCCCTGCTCGTCATACAGCGCGGGCGCAAGTATGGCCGCATCCGTATATTTTGTTGCAACCTCGACCAGTAATGTGAGCGTGTCTTTTTCCAGAACAGCATCAGGGTTTATGAGCAGTGCATAATCAGTCTTCACCTTACCAAGCCCCACATTATTAGCGCGGCCAAACCCCTCATTTTTAGGGTTCTCGATGACTTTTACCGTTGGAAAATGCTTGCGGATGATATCACACGTATCATCCACCCCGCAATTATCCACCACGATAACTTCTGCAATCTCCGGTGCGGCCAGCACACGTTCAATGCAACGCGTAATTACATCTGCGCTGTTATAGGTAACGATGATGGCAGTGGCATTTTTTTCGTGAGTCATAACAGAATGTTGAGGCGAAGGAATTCTTCTGCTAGTCTTACAGCATGAAATATTTCTTTGCCATACTCATTGTCGCAGCAGGGCTTTATTATTGGTTCAAACCCGCTGATGATACCATTTATCGCGGTGATGGCGGGCACACACTCTCCGATGCTGAAAAGATCTATTACCTGCAAAGTTTTGATTACGCGATGGGGATGATGCCAGACGGGCAACCGCACACATGGGAAAGCTATAATGGCAAAGGCACCATCGCCCCTCGCCAGCTTTACGCCAGCAAATCCAAAGCAAATTGCCGCCAGTTCTCTGAAAACTTCACCATCGGCGGATATTCCGGCACGCAGGAAGGCATTGCCTGCAAACGTCAGGGGAAGGATGGCTGGTGCCGCATTAAAACCGGCAATCCAGAAACCTGCGCGTTGGAAGAAAAAGGCATCGCCGTTAATTTTGGCAGCCTGAACCTCGGTACTATTGATATTGGCAGTATCAACATCGGTGGTGTAGATGTAAGCATCGGCTCCCATAGCACCGGCGGCATTGGCAGCGTTGGCAGCGTTGGCACGCCCGATATGCCGGAGACGTCAAAAAAACAACCCAGTATCCTGCCAAAATTTGAAGGCCGTAAAGATGGCCAGACGAGTGCTGATTGGCTGATTCAGTAATTGGTCATCCCGCATTTTAGCGCACAAAATATCATATAAAACAGCCGGTTGTTTTCAATTTAATAAATTAACAAACCTTCATAATACTGTAACATTAGGCTGTTATAATCGTCTCTAGCAGCTAATTTTAACAACATTATGGAACCAGCCATGACCAAACAGTCCGCAACCTCACCTTTTATAAAAACTGCTTTTGTTGCCATTATTCTGGCTTCGACCGGCATATCCTCCGCATCACATGCCGGTGACTTTCTGGCAACCATGGCAACGAGTGGCCTTGAAAGTCTAAGCCTCGATACCAGAGTGCTTGATTCTGAAGTACGTATTGTCTGCAAAGAGAATGATCAGGATCCACAAAGAAAAGCTCTCGTAGATGACATTGAGAGAATAAAGGCCAGAATAGCCGAATTAGAACCTAGGATACCATACTCAAGAGATACTATTAAAGGTCTTAAAGACGAGATCGCGAACCTAGAAGGTATACTTCAAAGGCAAGAGGCCGAACTTCATGCGTTTCGAATGGCACCAGGGTCGGAAGTTTCGCATATGAGCAGAGAGCAAATACAAGCTACATTCGATAAATTAAATAAAGAGATAGAAATCACTGAGAATGATATATCCAAAAGAAAGAGGCAAATTGAACTGGTAGAATCAAATATCTTACTTTATCAAAATGAACTGGAGACTTTAAGGCATGAATTAATAGCTGCTGTGGAAAAACTTAGAGTCTACGACGCAAGAAAACTCATCGCCTGCGCTGATAGGAGATAAACAGTAATATTGAGGCTAAAACAGATAAAACCGGGGAAGGATTACTTCCCCGGTTTTTTTATTTTTCCCATCTGATTTTACGTGATTTTACGCGCCGGGAAACTGCAATAAACACACATATATGAACACAAATAATGCTAAAAAATCTTAGCAAATGTCATCAAGCTGTAACATTAGGCTGCTATAATCGTCTCTAGCAGCTAATTTGAACAACATTATGGAACCAGCCATGACCAAACAGTCCGCAACCTCACCTTTTATGAAAACTGCTTTTGTTGCCATTATTCTGGCTTCGACCAGCATATCCTCCGCATCACACGCCGAATATCTTCTGACAACCGCAGCAACCCAGGGGCTAGAAAGCCAGCTAAGCCTTGAAACAAATCCACAGCTTGTCGAAGCTCTGCGGCAATTAGAACTAGGTAATTGCCAGGATCCAGCCACAAAACTACTCATTGAAGCGTTAGAGGAAGCGATTAAAAAACTCAAAAATGAGCTGAAGCCAGCAAAGGCAGAAGCAGCTAAGCTTCAAAAACAAGTTGATGATTTAAGAAAAAAGGCAAGTGCAAAGCGAGATGAACTCCAGAATGCACGGGATACAGGTAATAGAGAACTTATACAAAAACTTGAAGCTGAATTGACTGCATTGAACAATCAACTAACACCCCTACTGCTACAGCTGTTAGAGGCTAACGAAAAAGTTCAGGCCATTGAGAACGAACTAAATCCGAAGGAATACATTCTTAAAAAAGCCAAGGAATGCTTGGAAAAGCCTAAAAAAACGACACAGCAACGCTAAATACAACCTATAAACACAAAAATTCTGGAGTCTTTATGACTAATTCTTTGAATACCTCATCTTTCATAAAAAGTACTTTTGTGGTGGTTGCTCTTATCACCAGTAGCATTTCATCGGCATCACATGCCCAGGATTTTCTGGCTACCATGACAGCCGGCAGTCTAGAAGGACTCAGCCTTGATACAAACCCAGAATTCATACAAAATCTAGACATGTTAACGCAGGGGGCTTGCACAGACGACATAGAGAAAATTATAAGGGAAATAAGGAAGCAAATAGAGACTCTAGTGACAGATATAAAAAGGGAAACGGATAGAATAGCCGAAGATAAAAACAGGCTGGAGTTACAACTTAAAAATCTACAGGCCGCGTTAGATAGCGCGATAGCTTTATCTCAGGGGATGAAACCTCCCAGGGATCCTAATACTGAACCATCTGTCCAACGAAAGAGATTTGAGATTGCCCTGAAAATGGAAGAGCTAGCAAAACTTCAGACACCGCTTGAATCCATGAAAGCCAAGAAAAAGGAATATGGAGAATTGCTTTATCTAGCTGAAAAATGTGTAGCCGATGCAAGAGCAAGACCTCAGAAACCACAATAAATAACGTACAACTTTACTAATTAATGTTATAAAAGCCGGAGCAACCCTCCGGCTTTTATTTTGCCAGAATATGCTGAACCTGCTTCACCACCGAATTATCCGGATATCCAGCATTATTCATATAGAAGGGCGGTTTATTAATAAAAAATTATTTTATTAATAAACCTTCATATTTTTGTAACATGGCAAATTCTAATTTGAAGTGCAACGGTTAAAGATTTGGGCTGGGGTTTTCCAGCCGAGGATTTTTCTTGGTTTATTATTCAGTATGTTGGCGATGTTGTCGAGCATATTTTGGGTGATTGGCCCTGAGTGGGATTTAG